>DAOUBU010000058.1:0-44980 GCA_034432395.1 Anaerolineae bacterium | reverse complement strand
CAGACGGGCGAAGCGAACGTATTTGCTCTCTCGTTTTCGGCTCATGTCCTATGATTTTACTGTCTCAACCTATCTTTGCAACTGAGCACTGCTGAGACATAAATGATTAGCAGTGTGTCCATAGATCAGGCGTCAATCATCTCACTGGATTTCGCTTTTTCAGCCGTGCAGCATCAGCAGATGCGCGGCAGCAGCTCTCCGGCGGGCAGATCGACCACCCGCTGCGCACCGATCGGGGTGCGCGCCACCACCAGACCGGGATGAGCCTCAACCACCCGCCCGATCACGGCTGCCTGCTGCCCCAGCGGATGACGATGCATCGCCTCGAGGACGGCTTCAGCCGCTGCCTCTGGGACGATCGCGACCAGCTTGCCTTCATTGGCGACATAGAACGGATCAAGCCCCAGCATCTCACAGGCGGCGCGCACGGTGGGGTGTACCGGCACACGCGCTTCATCGAACTCAATACCCACTCGGGATGCTGCGGCCAGCTCATTGAGCACCGCCGCCAGGCCGCCCCGCGTGATATCGCGCAGGACGTGGATATCGGCGCTGGCGGCCAGCATCTGCGCGACCAGGCCGTGCAGCGGCGCGGTATCGCTGCGGATCTCCGCCTCAAACCCCAGCCCCTCGCGCACGGACATGATCGTGATGCCGTGATCGCCCATCGTCCCGCTGACGATGACGACATCTCCCGGACGGGCGCGATCCGGCGCGATCTGAATGCCCGGCGGGATGATCCCGATGCCGGTCGTGTTGATGAAAACGCCGTCCCCATGCCCCCGGTTGACAACTTTGGTATCTCCGGCGATCACGCGGACGTTAGCGGCCTGTGCCGCCGCGCTGAACGCGGTGACGATCCGTCCGAGGTCGTCCATCGCCAGCCCCTCTTCGAGGATGAACCCCGCGCTCAGGTACAGCGGGGTCGCCCCGCTCATCGCCACATCGTTCACCGTGCCGTTGACGGCCAGCTCACCGATGCTCCCACCGGGAAAGAACAGCGGGCTGATGACGAACGAGTCGGTGCTGATGGCCAGGCGCGGCCCGTCGGAGTCAGGCAGCGCGAAGACGGTTGAGTCGCCGAACTGGGCCAGCAGATCGTTGTTGAGCAGCGGCGCGAATAAATGGGCGATCAGATCGGCCATCATCTTGCCGCCGCTGCCATGCCCCATCACCACGGAGGGATAGCTGCGCAGCGGGGCCGGGCACGTCCAGCCCGCGATCGAGAGTCGTTCAGTCATGACCGCCGCTCCTCATTGAGAGCACTCTGATACCGTCCATAGCGATAGTAGGCCGCACATGCCCCCTCCGAAGAAACCATTGTCGCGCCGATCGGCGTCTGCGGGGTGCACTCCCGGCCAAAAGCCGGGCATTGATGCGGCTTTTTCAGGCCCTGCAGGATCTGCCCGCTGATACACACCGACGACTCAGCGGTTGCGATCGCCTGCACATCGGGAAAACGATGCTCGGCGTCATAAGCCCGATAGGCATCCCGCAGCCGGTAACCGCTCATCGGGATCAGGCCGATGCCGCGCCATTTACGATCGCACAGCTCAAACACCTCGTTGATCAGGTGCTGCGCGGCGACATTGCCATCGCGCGTGACCGTGCGTGAGTAGGCATTGGTGACGCTGGCCGTTCCCGCTTCAAGCTGTTGCACGGTCATCAAAATGCCGCGCGCCAGATCGACCGGTTCGAAACCGGTGACGACCATCGGCACATGATACCTGGCGACCAGCAGCTCGTACTCCCAGTACCCCATCACCGCATTGACGTGACCGGGGGCGAGGAATCCATCGACCCGGACATCCTCGCTCTCCATCAGTGCGGCGATCGCCGGCGGCACGGTGACATGAGAGACCAGGATCGAGTAATTGTTCACCCCCAGCGTTTTCGCCTGAAACACCGACATCGCATTCGCCGGGGCCGTGGTCTCGAAGCCGACGGCGAAGAAGACGACTTCTTTGTCCGGGTTGGCCTGGGCGAGTTTGAGCGCATCGAGCGGCGAGTAAACGATGCGGACATCCCCTCCCGCCGCTTTCACACTGAACAGGTCGTGCTGCGACCCCGGCACACGCAGCATATCGCCGTAGGATGTAAAAATCACATTCGGCATCGCGGCGATGCGCACGGCTTTGTCGATCAGCTCCAGCGGGGTGACGCACACCGGGCAGCCCGGGCCGTGGATCAGCGTGATCTCCGGCGGCAGCAGTTGATCGAGGCCGCTCTTGAGGATCGCGTGCGTCTGGCCGCCGCAGATTTCCATGATCGTCCACGGGCGGGTGACCGCGGCTGCGATCTCAGCGATCAATTTGCGGGTCAATTCCCCATCGCGGTATTCATCCAGATATTTCATCCCCTCACCCCTTTCTATGGATCGACTGCGTGAGCGCGGCAGCCACGACCGCTTGCCCCAGCGCGAGACCGCCATCGTTCGGCGGAACCAGCCGATGAATATACACGACGAAGCCGCGCTGTCGCAGCAGAGCCAGCGTCATCCTGAGCAGGGTGACATTCTGAAATACGCCGCCGCTCAGGGCGATCTCATGGATCTGGTGCTCCCTGGCCAGGCGCTCGCATACCCGATCGATCATCGCGGCGACCGCCCGATGAAAGCGCGCGGCGATCGCACCGGGCGCGCAGCCGCGGCGCACATCAGCCAGCACCGCGTGGATCACGGGCGAGCAGTCGATCGATGGGTGTTCGCAGTCGAACGCATACTCCCCATCCGCCGTAAGATCGATCTGCGCCTCCAGTTCGATCGCAGCCTGCCCCTCGTAGGTGTTCATCGTGCAGATCCCGGCTAGCGCGGCCACTGCATCGAACAACCGGCCCATGCTGGACGTGAGCGGCGCATTCAAACCGCGCGCGATCTGGATGCGCACGGTGCGCTCTTCTGCCGGCTCCAGCGCCGCGCGCAGGGTATCCGGCATATCGACATCCAATCCCGCTGCGATCAGGTGGCTGAGCGCCATCCGTGCGGTTCGACGCGCGGCGGCATCCCCCCCGGGAAGCGGCACTGGACGGAGCCAGGCCGCGCGTTCAAATGTCTCGTAGTCGGCGATCAGGAACTCCCCGCCCCAGATCGTGCCGTCCGTTCCGTACCCGGTGCCATCGAAACACACGCCGATCACCGGTCGATCGCCGGGATGCCCCTGCTCCGCCAGCACCGCCGCGATATGGGCGTGGTGATGCTGCACGCCCACCCGTGGGATCCCCTCCGCCTCCGATCGCCGCTCAGCATAGCGCGTCGAACGATATCCGGGATGGAGATCGTGCGCGATGACGACCGGCGCAATACGAAACAGGCGCTCAAAATGGGCGATCCCCGCCTCAAATGACTGGAGCGTCGCGTAGTTCTCCAGATCGCCGATATGGTGGCTCATGAACGCATAGGCATCGCGCGTGACGCAGAATGTGTTCTTGATCTCCCCGCCAACAGCCAGGATCGGCGGCACAGCAGCCGGCAGATGCACCGGGTAAGGGGCATAGCCCCGCGAGCGCCTGATCGGCAGTTCGCGATCTTCGAACAGGCGCACGACCGAGTCATCAGTGCGGATGTGGATATCCCGATCATGCATCAGGAAAGCGTCCGCCAGATCGGCTAGCAGCCGGCGCGCTTCATCGTTGTCGGTGACGATCGGCTCTTCCGAATGGTTGGCGCTCGTCATCACCAGCGGCGGTAGCCCGGCATCGAAAAGCAGGACGTGCAGCGGCGTATACGGCAGCATCACCCCCAGGGTATCCTGTCCGGGAGCGACGTCCGGGGCGATCATCCGGGCATCGGCGCGTCGGCTCAGCAGCACGATCGGGCTGGCGGACGACTCGAGCAAACGCGCTTCCGCGTCGGTGACCACGCAGTGCTGACGAACCGCATCCAGAGAAGGCATCATCAGCGCGAAGGGTTTCGCCGCCCGCCCTTTCCGCGCGCGCAGCCGGGCGACCGCCGCGGCGTCAGTGGCGTCACAGGCCAGATGAAATCCCCCCAGCCCTTTGATGGCGATGATCTGCCCGCGCCGCAGCAGATCCACCGTCTGTTCCAGCGCAGCATCGCCCACAACCTGGCGCTCAGCCGTTTCCAGCCAGATGCGCGGGCCGCACTCCGGGCAGGCGATAGGCTGCGCGTGAAATCGTCGATCGGACGGATCGTGATACTCACAGGCGCAGGCCGGGCACATTGAGAAACGCGCCATCGTGGTCAGCGGTCGATCGTAAGGGATATCGGTGATGATCGTGAAGCGCGGGCCACAGTGCGTGCAGTTGATGAAGGGATAGCGATAACGGCGATCAGCGGGGTCGCGCAGTTCGCGCCGGCAGTCCGGGCAGATGGCCGCATCCGGAGCGATCGGCTGGAACGCATCGGGAAGCGCTGCGCTGGCCCGGATCTCGAAATCGACGTATCCCGCAACCGGGCAGTCAGCGCTTTCGAGGCGATCGATATGGGCCAGCGGCGGCGCTTCCGCGCGGAGTGCGTGTAGAAAAACAGCGATCTGCGCGGGCTGGCCCTCCACGTGAATGTCCACCCCGGCGGAGGTATTCAACACCCATCCGTTCAGGCCGCAGCGCCGCGCCAGATTGTGGACAAAGGGCCGAAAACCGACCCCCTGCACCACCCCGGTGATATGAATCGACCTGGCCTGAAGCGAATTCATGCCTGCAGCGCGTGAACTATGACCGCCGGCGCGCGACCTGTTCGTACAGCCAATCCGCCCATGCCGCCAGACCTTCCCCCGTCACACACGAGATCGGGAAGGTAGTGACGCCGGGGTTGAGCATCTCCACACCGGCTTTGAAACGGCTCATGTCGAACCGCACGTAGGGCAGCAGGTCGATCTTGTTGATGAGGAGCGCATCGACGCCGCGGTACATGGTCGGATACTTATACGGCTTGTCATCCCCCTCCGGCACGCTGGCGACCAGTACACTCAGATGAGTGCCCAGTTTGAAGCTGGACGGGCAGATCAGGTTGCCGACGTTCTCCACGATCAGCAGGTCGATCTGGCTGAGATCGATCTCGTTGAGCGCGGAGGCCAGCATCACCGCATCGAGATGGCAGTCGCCGCCTGTGTTGATCTGAACGGCGGGCATCCCCGCCTCGACAGCGCGATCGGCATCGAACGAGGTGGCGATATCGCCGTTGATCATCCCCAGGCGCAGCCGGTCTTTCAACAACGCCTGCGTCGCCACGATCGTGCTCGTCTTGCCCGATCCCGGCGACGACATCACGTTGATGGCGAACACGCCAGCTTCATCGAGCTTGCGACGGTTGAGCGCAGCAAGCTGATCATTGGCGGAAAGGATCTGTTCGACAACGGGAACCTGTACCGTTTTCATTGCATCGCCCTTTCGCTGTCATTGGAGGCCGGGTCGGCTGGCGACCTGTGAACCTCATCGAGGCCCAGCTCGGCATCCAGTTCGTCCATTTCGCGCAGCAGTTCCAGCGTGCGAAGCGCCTCGTCCTGATCGACTTTGCTGATGGCAAAACCCACGTGGATCATGACGTAATCGCCCAGAGATGGCGCTTCAATGTAGGCCAGGCAGGCTTCTTTGACGACGCCGCCGAAATCCACTTTGCCCATCTGGAGGCCGCCCGCTTCATAGATATCGATGATTTTACCGGGTATCGCCAGACACACAGTCAACCTCCTCAACTGCCCCGAACCGCCCCAACTGAGCGAGAACACATATCCGCGTATGTGCTGCCCTGTTCATTTGCGACTGCATCGGTTCAATGCGAATTGTGCCGGAGATTGCGCCGGGCGTCCGCTGATAAATGTCACGCTGGACGCGCCCGGTTGTCATCATCGGACTGCACTCGATAGCGGTCACGGCTTCTGGCCGAACGCCACGTACTGCCGGTCGCTGTCCTCCACATGCAGGGCGGAAAAACCGGCAGCGGCCAGCATTGCTTTTAAGACGTCTCCCGGCGGCAGCAAGTCGCGCTCGATCGGATAACCGGCACGGCTGTGGATCGCATTGACGACCGCTCTGGGATTGTTGTGCAGGATCATGAGCACCCCCTGCGGTCTGAGGATGCGCAGCACTTCGCGCAGCGCCCGCGATTTATCGGCAAAGTGCGGAAAACTGTTATGGCAGATGACGACATCGACGCGCTCAGCGGGGAGCGGCAGCGCGTGAGCATCCGCCTGAACGAAATGAGCCGTGGAAGCGCGTTTCACGGCCTGCATCAGCATGGCATGGGCGAGGTCAAGGGCGATCAGGGCAGCTCCGGGAACGATCGCGCTGAGCACCGGAACCAGCGATCCCGTCCCTGTGCCGATTTCAACGACAACGCGCGCCGGTTCAAGTACAGCCGCCAGCGGGCGCATGAACTGATCCAGCCGCCCGCCGTAATCCGACGGCATGCGTTCATCCCACCGGGCCGCAAGCGCCTCGAAATAAGTCCGCACTGGATCCTGCATTCAACAATATCCGTCGCTCACACGGAATCCTTACGCCTCACTATACCGCATCCTCAGGCAGCAAAAAAGCAGCCGGGATTGTCCCCGGCTGCTTCGGCTGCGGATACCCAGCCTGTCAACGCATGGCGTTAGCTTTCGCCACCTCCAACAGGCGGACGGATGTAGCTGGAGACATCGCCGCCGACCGCCTCGATGCTGTCGTACAGCACCTGCAGCTCATAATCGGCATTGTGCGCGTAACCGCCCGGATCTTTGGCGATGTACTGGTAGTTGTACGCCGCGCGCAGCAGCGTCGGCGTCCAGGTCACATAACGATTATCGCGATTGGCCTCTTCCGGATCCGCCACGCCGTTGCCATTGGTATCGTTGAACCAGTACGGGAACGCATACGACGAATACGCGATCGGCACGCCGATGACATCCGCAGCGTAAGCCTGAACCGCCACCAGCAGCGTCTCTTCGAGCGCCATGATCTCGTCGTGGATCGGCTCTTCAGCATTGCCATCTCCGTCGTAGTCGATCGGTTCGACATCCTCAACCATGCGGATCAAACGCACGCTGGTCGGGTCGTCCTCATCGACCTGCTCGTGGCATTCCACACACAGACCGACGTCATTGGCCCCCGTGTGCGAGTCGTGGCAGTCCGTGCATGTCACCGCTTCTTCGCCGTCGTGCATGAAGCGTCCGCTGTACTCGCGTCCGGCATACTGATACGCGCCCTGCGCTTCGGAGCCGAACAGCGTCGTGCCGGCGGCGAAATAATGGATGTTGCGGAAGGTCAGGCTCTCCGACACCTCATCATCCCCTACACCGGCGCGGCTGATGGCGTTATTGACGCTCACCGTCGACTCACGGCCCTGATGGCAGTACAGGCACAGGTTGTTCTCATTCCCCTCACCGAACGAGATCAGTGCGCCGCTGGGGAATGGCACTTCATCGGCCTGGTACAGCGTGAAGTCGCTCAGGCTGTCATGGCAGCTCGAGCAGGCCAGCGCGCTGGACGGCTCGACCGCGATATTGACGCCGTTGCGGATGAAGAACGGCAGCCCTTCTTCTGTGTGGCAGCGCGCGCATGTGCCGGGCACTTCACCCTGCGCATCCCAGTAACGGAAGGAGATCGATGTCGTCATGAAGTGACCGGGGTCATCGCGCACCAATGCGGTCAGATCGTCGGGCATCTGCATCATCTGCACCGCCAGATCCATGATCGAGTCGTGCAGCAGTTGGATATGGTACTGCGGGTTGTGCGCGTAGCCGCCGGGATCCTTCATCGAGACCTGGAAATTGTAAGCGGCGCGCAGCAGCGCCGGCGTGAAGGCATTGTAAGCGTTCGGGAAGATCGCCTCACCCTCGTCCACGTCGCCATTGTCGTTGCTGTCGATGAAGAAATACGGATAGGCATGCGAGTCGTACACGATCGGCGTGCCAGCGACCTCACGGGCATAGGTTTGCAGCATCGCATACAGGATCGTTTGCAGCCCTTCGATCTCTTCGGCGATGCCTTCGAAGACGTCACCATCCCCATCATAGTCGGACAGCGAACCATTCATGCGGATGAAGCGCAGATCCTCGGCCGTCTCTACATCGACATGGCAGGTCGCGCAGGCTGCGATATCCAGCTCCAGCGTATGCGGATCGTGGCAGTCCGCACAGGTGGCGAAGCCTTCCACATGCTCGTTCTGCCGTTGATACAGCAGACCGTCATACTGGTAGCCGCCGCGCACGACAGAGCCGTACAGCGAAGCCGCAGCCGCATAGTAATGAATGTTCACAAAACGCAGATCGGCATTGACAGTGTTCGGCTCATCCACCAACCCGAGCTGCTCGATGCGCGCGTTGACAGTATCGGTCGAGGCGCGGCCCTGGTGACAGTGCATACACCGCGACGAACCGCCGTCATCGTCGATCACGACGCCCGACGGGAAGGTGACAGTCGTCAGATCGCGCGCGGTCGGATTGTGGCAGACATCGCAGGTGACGACCGTGCCCAGGGCGGCGGGTGCATCGACCACGCCGAATGCCGAACCGTCCTCACCCATAAAATCGAGATAGCCAGCCTCCGAATGGCATGCCGCACACTCAACGGGAATTTCCCCTTCATCGTTCCAGTGTGTGAATGCCTCCGACGTGTAATCGGCATGGGGTGACTCGACCCACGCCAGGTAGTATTCCGCCAGATACGGCGGATTCGTCAGCGGCTCCGGCGGAGTCGCATCCTGCGCGTGCGCGCCGGTCTGGGCGAGCAGCGCGAACCCCACAGCGAGGAAGATGATCCCCACCGCGGTGAACACATGATACCTGCGCATTGAAAACCTCCATCGGAAGTGCCTGTACCGGTTGTTCAGCCTGACCGCCCTGCATGATCGGATCGCGATCCGACTGCACAGCGTCTGAACCTATTGTCGCGCAGCGGACTCGCCCTGTAGTCCTTCTGAAGAATGATCTGTCCTCATCCTGAGGATTGAAAATTTCCATTGAGCAGATCGAATGATGGCCTGACAGAGCAGCAAAAAGCGGGGCGCGCCGGCCCCGCTCTTGTATTTGCTGATCGATTTTTACCCGTGGATTTTACTGTTCGGTTTCCGCCAGCGATCTGAGCATCCCGATCCGCCTGGCCGCGCCGCGCATCCGGGCGACCAGGGTGAGCACGTACCCACCGAGGATGACGGTGACCACTCCGAGACCGAGCAGCAGATAGGCATCGGTATTCGCCATGATGATACGCTCCTCAAGCACCGGCTGCGCGGTCAGATCTGCGCGCGCAGCTCATCGACAGTTTCGACCATCCGCTCTAGCCGGACGCGCCACCAGATCAGGGCCGGGGTGATGAAACAGCACCAGACGAGGCTGGCCACACCCAGCGCCGCTTTCATGCTGTCCGTCATCGCAAAACCGCCTTCGGCATTCTGCGGACTGTTACCGATCACGGCGGGGTGAATGGTGTCCGGGCGGATGCGGATGATGATGAAGGTGAAGATCACTGTACTGAAAGCCAGGATCCCGTACACCGAGGCCAGCGTGCGCCGCTTATCCGGGTTTTCCAGCGCGCCGCGCAGCATCAGGTAAGCCGCATAGACCAGCACCATGATCGCAGCGGACGTCAACCGCGGATCCCATGTCCACCAGGTGTTCCAGATCGGGCGTGCCCAGACCATCCCCGTCACCAGCGTAATGAGCGACAGCGCCAGCCCGACTTCAACCCCGGCCAGAGCCAGACGATCCCAGGCGATGCGCCGAGTGCGCAGATAGACGATCCCAGCGATCACGGTGACCAGAAACGCTACCGCGCCGCCGGAAAACGAGGCCACATGGAAGTAGAAGATGCGCTGCACATTCCCCTGAAGCTGATCGGTGCCCGCGTAGACGAGCGCGAAGTACGCGGACACCAGCAGCCCGCCGACCGCGAGCAGGGTCAGGAGGCGCAGCAGCAGCGGTGCACTGGAGCGAGAAACCGTCTGGGTGATCTGCGGGGTATCCGCAGGGACGGGGGTCGAAAATGGGCGTGAGATGTTCATCCTGGAGTCCTTTTTGGCATACGTTCTCACATGATCACGACTGCTGAGCCTTCATCAGCGCGCTGAGCTGCGCTTTCAGGGCGGCGCGCTGACGCATGTAATCGCGCTGATCGATCTCACCGGCTTTATGGCGCAGGTCGAGGCTGGCGATCGCTTCGAGCAGCTCGCCCACAGTGCGCCCGCGGATGGCTGTCCGCTTCCGGCGATCGCGCAGCGTGATGATCAACGCGAACAACAGGGCGCTGCCACCCGCACCGATCAGCACATAGGCGAGAGGTCGCAGATCGGTGGCCGCTGCCCCTGTCGGGGTTGCATCCGGGACGTTCCCCTGCGCTACCGCCAGCGGCGTGCCGCTCAACGCAAAACTCAACCGCGATCCCGCCGACTGCGCTATCTGACCGGTGTAGCGCGCCATCGTCATGCCCTGGCTGACCAGCGGTTCGGCTGCGGCTAGCTGCTCTGAAGCCAGCGCCATACCCTGGTTGACGAGCAGGATATCCACCGGCCCATCGATCGGGTACTCAAAGACCTGATCGAACAGCATCCCATCGGTATACGGCAGGTTGAAGCGAACGTGCAGCAGCCGGCTCTCACCGGGGACGATCGGTCGGGTATCCGCGATGCGCGTGCCCTCATCGGCGATCACATACTGCTGCCCCATTGCAGTCTGGAACTGCGCCCCCGCTGGGGCCTGAAGCTGTACAGACATGCCGCCGGACGCATCCGCGTTGATCTGGAAGAAGACGCGATCGGACGTATTGACCGCGCGCAGGATCTCGATGACCTGGAGCTGACCATCCTGCACGACCAGTTGGGCGCTGATCCCCTCAATCACAATCGCATCCGCCGGGGCGCCGCTCTCGTAGATCGTCAGCGGCAGAACCATCTCCGTTCCATCCACCGCCCCCTGCACGACCTCACTGGCGAACATCAGATCGCCGTGATTCGCGGTGACGACGTAACGGTACTCATGGAGCAGCGGCACATCGGCGAAGACGAACGTGCCATCGGCGTTCGCGGTCGTCTGAACGACCTGTTCGCTGAAATCTGTGAGCAGGATGTGCAGTTCCAGCGGCAGATTTTCCGGGATCGGCGCGCCTGCTGTGCCGTTGGTCACACTGCCGACGATCTGGCCGGTGCGGGCGGTCGTCTGGGCCTGCGGCGCAGCAGCTTCAGCGGAGCCGGCCCCCGCGACCGCCGATCCGCCGGCATCCGCCTGAGCCAGCGACGGATCGCGCGCGATCGCGATGGAGAGCATGCGCGCATACGTCGCCACGGCGCGCAGTTCTTCATCCGTGAGTTGATCGGCGAACCCGGGCATGACATCGCGCACGCCCGATTGAATGCTGGCCAGAATGCGCGCTTCCGGCATCTGCGTCAGATCGGGCAGCGGCGCGCCGGTATCGGGCACACCCCCTCCCATGCGACCATGACAGCGCGCGCAGTTTGCCTCCCAGACCTGCGCGCCCAGCGTCATCACGCTGGCGATCTCAGCCTGCGATCCGGTCTGTCCCATCTGCATGGACGTCACGCCGCTGGGGGGTAGCGTCGCTACGATATTCGGCTCCCCGCCCAGGCCCTGGCAGCCCGCAGTCAGTGCGGCGGCGCCCAGGAAGAAAGCGAAGACGATCGTCTGGTAAGTTTTACGGATCATTGCGCCTGTTCCAACTGCGGCTGCTGTGCCTGCTCACGGGCTTTGATGTAGGCGGCAATCGCGCTCTCGATCGGATCATCGGCCGGGTTCGCGGGCACTTTTGCCGCTGCACCGCGCACCCGCGGTTGATGACCGACATCAGCGTACTGTTCCAGCATTTCGAGGATCGCAGCACCGCGCTCCGACCAGATCGCGCGTTCCGCCCGATACTGTTCCTCCGGCAGTTTGCCGATGCTGTAGTCCTCATCCAGGTCGCGCACCGTCACCAGCGCTCGCTCATAGGCAGCCAGCAGCTTCAACCGCTCGCTTTCGCGCGCACGCTGCTGCTCGAGCTGCGAACGACGCAGCAGCGGCAGGGCGACGACGACGATGCTGATCGCCATCATGATCAGAGACAAGATCAGAGCTTCGCTGCTCATGGATACCATCCTTATGCTGCCAGCAGGCTGTCGATGATCTCGATCAGACGCTGGGCCGTGACGCCGGCGTAGATAAATTGAGCGACATTGCCGTTGCGATCGATGATGAACGTCTCCGGCACGCCCTGAATGCGATAGGCCTCGGATACCCGCGTCCCCAGGTCAGGGGCATTCAGGTACGTGATGCCGAATTCCTCCATAAAAGCCAGCGAACGCGGGCCGTTGTCGGCGTAGGCAATCCCTAGAAAGACGACATCGCCGCGATCCTGATAGTGCTCCCAGGCCGCCTGCAGCTCCGGCGCTTCAGCGCGGCACGGCCCGCACCACGAAGCCCAGAAATTGATCATGACGACCTTGCCGCGCAGGTCAGACAGGCGAACAGTCTGCCCGTCAAAGGTCTCCACAGTGAAGTCCG
Organism: Anaerolineae bacterium; assembly: GCA_034432395.1. Classification (GTDB taxonomy): domain Bacteria; phylum Chloroflexota; class Anaerolineae; order Aggregatilineales; family Phototrophicaceae; genus Flexifilum. The sequence continues at coordinate 32,555 of DAOUBU010000058.1, read as the reverse complement.
GCGCGGGGCCGCTGTTCGGCTGCGTGAGCTGCTGCCGCGCCAGGGCGATCGCGAAAACTGCCGCCACCGCAGCGATACCCAGCAGCAGCACGATCGAACCCAGGCTGAGACCTCTGCGCGGCTGCCGCGGTTTTTCCGCCATCTCGGGCGATATCGATGACACCGTGCTCATCCTTTACTTCCTCTCCCCATCAGGAACTGGCGATATCCTGTTCAAACAGGGACTGATAGTGATTTGTCACAGGCTGATCGGCATCCCGCCGCGTCAGACGGTCTGACCGCTGGCGCGCCAGGACATAGGCTCCGCCCACCAGCGCAGCCGCGATGACGATCCACGGCGTGAACAGGGACAGCGCGCGCAGCGTCGGATCCATCGGCGTGCCGACGACGCGCTCGCCAAACCGCCGGACAAAATCCTCGACGATCTGCGCTTCCGTCATGCCGCTTTCAAGCTGCAGCCGGATCTCGTAGCGCCAGTCGGCACAGGCGGCTGTGCCGCAGGTATCCAGCGGAATGTTCTCGCACACCGGGCAGAACAACCGCGAGGCGATGGCATTGACCTCATCATCGGTCACCGTGCGCACCGGTTCCTGCTGGGCCAAAAGCGGCAGTGCGGTCAGCAGGACGATAAGTACACAGGCGATCGCACCGCTTCTCATGAGCCGGGATAGATGCCGCATCATGCTCAAACCCCCTGATGCACTGTGATCTGGAACTTCTGACGGACGCGCGCGGGCAGCGTTTCACGCGGGTAGCCGGCCAGCAGCGTCCCGGCGATCAGGACGAGGCCGCCCCACCAGACCAGATTGACGAGCGGGTTGATATAGACTTTGAACGTGGCCGAATTGCTGCTGATCGGTTCCCAGTTGACGAGCAGCACGTAGAAGTCATTCTCGATCGTGCTGTGCGCTCCGGCGATCGTCATGGAATTCATGCCCTCCGTCTGCGGGAAGAAGTCGCGTCGTGGGCGCAGATGGGCGATCTCGCGGCCATCGCGCAGCAGCGTCATCTCGGCGATGTCCATGATGCGCCCATCTTCAGCGACCTGACGCGCCAGCAGCCGATCGTAGCGCAGTTCGTAACCGTTCAGCGTCAGGCTTTCGCCGACGGCCAGCGTGCGCTGGGTTTCGATCTGGAACAGGGTGCTGCCGATCACGCCGATCCCGATGATGACGATGCCGAGATGGATGAGGTAGCCCCCATAGCGGCGGGGGTTGCGCGTGATCAGCGCCGTGAACGAGCGTAGGATCGACTCGTTGTGGCTGCGCTGGCGGGCCTGAACGCCCCGGAAGGTCTCATAGACCGCGACCCACCCCGCGAACAGCACGATCCCGTAGCCGAACAGCGGCCCAACTTCCGTCACCCCGCTGACGACGAACAGACCGATCGAGAGCATGGTCAGCGCCAGTGGCACGAGCAGGGCCGTGCCCATACGCCGCAGCGACGCCACCCCCCAGGCGGAGACCGGGGCGATGCCCATCAACACGAACAGGGCGATGAACAGCGGCGGCGTGACCGACAGGAAGTACTCCGCCCCCAGCGTGATCTGGGTATTCATGAACAATTCCGAGACGATCGGCGCGCCGAAGCTGCCCCAGAAGATCGCCACGAACAGCGCCACGAAGACGAAGTTGTTGATGACGAACAGCGTCTCGCGGCTGAGGAGTCCGCCGAAGGGATGCTCATCCTTCAATTCACCCCGCCCGCGACGCCACAGGATCAACCAGACCGAGATGATGGTCAGAACGAACCAGAAGGCGAACATCGGGAAGCCGATATCGCTGCGCGCAAAGCTGTGCACGCTGTCCACCAGGCCGCTGCGCGTCGCAAACGTGGCGAAGATGACCGCGCTGAAAGTCCCCACCACAAGGAACATGTTCCAGGTCTTCAGCATGCCGCGCTTTTCCTGGATCATCACACTGTGCAGGTACGCAGTGCCGATCAGCCAGGGCAGAAATGCGGCATTCTCCACCGGATCCCAGCCCCAGTAACCGCCCCATCCCAGCACGTCATACGCCCAGCGCCCGCCCAGGATCAGACCGAGGCTGAGGAACAGCCAGGCGATCAAGGCCCAGCGGCGCGAGACCTTGATCCAGTTTGTCGAGAGATCGCCGCTGGCCAGCGCGGACATCGCAAAGGCGAAGGGGATGACGAACCCGACAAAACCGAGGTACAGCATCGGCGGATGAATGGCCATGCCGAAGTGGCGCAGCAGTGGGTTCAGGCCGTTGGCCGTCTCAGCCAGCATGCGCATACTCGGTGCGGTGGTATTCGCCGGCATGAAGACCGCGGCCACCGCCTGCCCATCGGGCTGCACCCACCAGCGTTCGAACGGGTTTTCGATGAACAACGAAATCCCGAGGAAGAAGGCGACAGTGGCCATCATGTAAGCGATGGCATACGGCATCAGACGGCGCTGCGCTTTCCAGTTCAGCCACGTGGCCGCCGCCGTGAAGGTGCTCATCGTGAATGACCAGAACAGCAGCGAGCCAGCCTGCGATCCCCACAGCGCCGTGGCGCGGAAGAACGTCGGCATGTCCGGGCTGCTGACCGACCAGACGTAAACATTCTGATACTGTTCGGTCATCAGCGCGATGAACAGCGCCGCTGTCGCCACGGTCAGGAGGGCAAAATTGAGATAGACAGCGTTCCGCGCGCTCGTCACCAGCGCCCGGCTGTGGACGAAGCGTTCTCCGACCACGGACGTGACGATCGCATACAGAGCTGCGATGAATGCCAGGAACGCTGCGATGAAACCGATCTCGGACAGCATGGGTTAAGTCCTTCTGCGCACAGGTGCGCCTCACTCAAACACCGGGTGCAGCCTCAGCCTGCACGGGTGCGTTTTCTTCATACCGGCTGGGGCATTTCAGCAGCAGTTCGGAAGCATAGAAGACGCCATCTTCTCTCAAGACCCCGGTGAGAATGGCCTGAGCCTCGTGCTGCAGCAGATCGGGCATGACCTGACCTTCGACATGAACTGGCAGGCGGGCCGCCGCCGGATCGTTCACCGCCAGATGCAGCGACAGGGCCAGATTGGTGGTGTCAGCAGGGATGTTGGCGATGGTGAAATCGATGATGAGGTTGCTGGGGTCATAGACGATGGTATTGCCATCGACAGCGCCGGAGATGCGCACCGTCTGCCCGACATAATTCGAGCTGTTGGCGAGCAGTTCCTCCACCGTGATGAAATAGCGCGCGCCTGTCAGCGTCCCCGATGCGATCAGGAAGATAACCGCGCCGATCATCAGCGCCCCGCCGATCAGGAACTTGATATCAATCCCCGGCACAACGCGCGGGGCAGCCGCAGAGACAGCCGGCTTGCTCCAGCTTATGTCGGTCATGGTTGCCTCATTTCTATTTGACTCGTGCAGTGAACTTACCTGGCATGATACCGGAAGCTTCGCTCATCCTCGCAGTACAAAGCTCATTAACTAAAGGTGATGGACGTCACCGTTGACAGATCGCCTGTAACAAGTCGGGACGGATAGCAGGGATGCTGCGTGATAGACATCAGGATGCGCACGCATGGATTCCCGGCACAATCCATCATAGGAGCGGCGTAACTCGATGAAACGATTGAACAGTCTGCGCGCCAAACTGATCCTGTGTTTTCTGCTGCTGACCTTCATCCCGCTGGCCGCAACCGGCCTGTACGGGCATTTATTCACGCGCAGTGCCCTGGCTCAGCAGGCGCTCGATCGGTCGATGCATCAGGTGCGCCTGCAGGCGGAAAGCATCAACAGTGCCTTCCGTCAGGTGCAGGGCGACGCCCTGTATCTGAGCGGGCTGCGCAGCCTGAACATGCTGCGCCAGCAGACGCTGCCCGCTTCAGTTGAACTCTGGTCACGGGAAGTGGCGCAGGATCTGCTCGTTTTCGCGGCGGCCCGCCCGATGTACTCTGGCGTGCGTCTGATCAACGCCGAGGGCCAGGAAATCATCGGCGTTCATGCCGACGGATCCCGCGTCCGCATCATCGACGATCGACTCGATCGCAGCACGGCGCCCTACTTCACGCAGACGATGCGCCTTAACCCGTCGGGCGTATACGTCTCGCCATTTCAATCTGCGAATGGACAGGGAGCGCCCTATATCCACTATGCGGTGCGGCTCCCCGATGGCGTGCTGGTGATCGATTTTCATGCCGGCTGGCTGCTGCGCGCCCTGCCCGGTCATCCGGGCGCGGATACCTGGGCGCTGCTCGATCAAAACGGGCGTTTTCTCGTTTACCCCGCCGGGTTCGATCCCTCGACGCTCGCTGCGGATATCCCGCACATCCTCACGGGTACGAGCGGGAGTTACGAAACCCGTTCCAGTGTCTATGTGTACGACGTCATCTATCCTGAAGCCAGCACGACAGCGGGGGCGGCATCAGAGAGATACTGGGTGATCGTCCGCCACACCCCGGTCAGCGTCCTGTACGCATCGGTGAACGATTTCTACTCGGTCGCCGTCATCCTGATCGTCGGATCGATCCTGGTCGCCATTCTCATGGCCCTGCTCATCAGTCATATCCTGACCGAGCCGGTCAAACAGTTGGAACTGATGGCGGCTCAATTCGGGCATGATGGGATCGCCCCGCCGCTCCCGGCGCACCTCTCCCGCGATGAGATCGGTACGCTGACGCGCACATTCATCGAAATGGCGCGCGAACTGGAAGGCAAACGCCGCCAGGAACACCGTCTGATCGAGCGGCTGATCAGCGCTCAGGAAGAAGAGCGCAAACTGGTCGCTTACGATCTGCACGACGGCCTGATCCAGCAGTTGGTGGGGGCACGCTTCTACATCACCAACTGTCGCGCGCAATGCCCGGTCAGGGAAACGTTCACTTGCAGCGAGATCCAGCAGGGCTGCACCGCGCTGACCAACGCCATCGCTGAAGGCCGGCGCATCATCGAAGGGTTGAGGCCGGCCATTCTGGACGATCTCGGCCTGACCGCCGCTATTCAGGATCTGGCGGAGCAGACCGCCGCCGCCGCTGGCTGGTCGCTGGAGCTGGCGATCCAACCGCTGCCCACCGAACCGGAAAAAACGGTGGCGGTCACGGTCTACCGCATCGCCCAGGAAGCGCTGAACAACATCCGCAAGCACGCTCAGGCACATCGTGTGAGCGTTCATCTGCATAACGGAAACGGTATCGATCTGGAGATCGCCGACGACGGTGTCGGCTTCGATTTTGACCGTGTGCACGCTGACGGCCACGGACTGGGCATCACGACGATGCAGGAACGCGCCAGCCTGATCAACGGACGCTGCTTCATCCAGAGCGCGGTCGGACAGGGAACTCGCATCCATGTCCATGTGCCGAGCAGTATCTCTTCTCCCAGTGCGATCAAGGAGGCGGTGCAATGTTGACTGACCCGATGGACACAACCCCCATTCGCGTCGCCCTGGTCGATGATCACGGGATCGTGCGCCAGGGCCTGCGCTCACTGCTGACGCGCATCGGCATTGAGGTCGTCGGCGAAGCTGACAGCGGCGAACAGGCCGTCGCGCTGGCTGAAGCCACCCAGCCGGACGTGATGCTGCTGGACATTCGGATGAAAAATGGCGACGGCTTACAGAGCCTCCCTCAGATCAAAGCGGTCTCCCCGTCAACCAGCGTCATCATGCTGACGACTTACGCCAATCCCGGTTATCTGGCCCGGGCCATCAGCGGCGGGGCATCCGGCTATCTGCTCAAGGAGAGCGATCCTGAACAGATCGTGCGCGCGGTCAAAGCGGCGGCGGCGGGTGATGATCTGATCGATCGCACGCTGCTTCTGGCGGCGCTGGCCCAGATGAATGAGGCCGGCGTGACCGGCGAACCCTGCGCCAGTGATGACGCGCTGATCGAACCGTTATCCGAACGAGAACGCGATGTCCTGCGTCTCATGGTGCAGGGACTGTCCAACAGCGCGATCGCCGAAACGTTGAGCATCAGTCTGCCAACCGTCAAAACGCATGTGCAGCATATTCTGCACAAGCTGCATGTCTCCGATCGCACTCAGGCGGCTCTGCTCGCTGTGCGGATGCGGCTGGTCGATTGAAGCCGGGAATCATACGAGAGGATGACTCAGTTCATCCTTGTGAATGATGTTCGGAGGCTCATCCTCAGCGACAATAACCTGCGATCGTTCGGTCGAAACTGCCAAACCAGAAGGGGGCTGCTGGACGAGAAAGGCGCAGAGAGATGAGGACGATCAAACTTCTGCTCACCATCATCGGCTGTGCCGCGCTGTTCGCTGGCATCGCTTTAACAGCCGCTGCGACATCCCCTCTGCTCACCGCTTCAATGCCAGGATGGGCATCGACGCAGGACATCATCTACGTTGGCGGCGGCACGTGCCTCACCTGTCATGAGAACGGCAGTGATCTCTGGTCGCGCGCGCCCGCGCTGCGTCATGTGGAGAGCGGAATTCACAATCCGCTTGCCTCGCCGATCCGGGCGCTCATGAATGAGGTGTTGATCGTCCCCGCAATGGATAGCGCTCTCAGCCTGGCACAGAGGGATGCCCCTGGTGCGGAAAACGACCAGCAGTACATCGTGCTCACCGAAGCGGGTTACCTCCCGCTGCCAGCGGGCTGGCAGACGCACGATCATCAGCCCTTTGTGCCCGTTCAGGGGTCCCAGACGGCCATACCGGAGCAGTGCTCCGGCTGTCACCCGGATGAGTTTTCCGCCGGAGTTCATCCGGCGGCGGATCAGCCGATGCTGGCTGCACTGCTCTCAGCGCCGCCGATGTTTAAGGCATACGCTCAACTGACCGCACCCATCACAGAAGAGCACAGCATATGACCAGGATCAAATTTCTCATTCTCAGCGGAAGCGGCCTCTTCGTCATCGGTCTGTGCCTGCTGGCGCTGACCGGGATGCCCGTTCAGGCGCAGACCGCGCCCGCGCGCTACACCGGTGCGCGCGAATGTTCGCGCTGTCATCGTGAACTCTCGCGGCTGCACACCGACTCAGCTCATGCATTGACCCTGCAAAGCGATCGCAGCGCTTTCCTGGGAGATTTCACCCAGGGGGATGACGTGCGGATGGTTCAATTCCCTGATGAGGACGCTCCGCGCCCATTCACCGCCGACGACATCGCTTTCGCCGTCGGAACCGGTCGTCATGTCCAGAGCTACTTGTACGAAGTCAGCAGAAACGACTATCGCATCCTACCCGCACAGTGGGATGTGACGGCGGAGTCATGGATCCCACTTGGCCTGGCCGCCTCATGGGATGACCCGGCCTACGACTGGGAGCAGAACTGCGCCTTCTGCCATACCACCGGGCTGAACCTGGAACGTGGGCGCTGGGTGGATGACGGCGTGCAGTGCGAAGCCTGTCATGGGCCTGGGAACGATCACGTGGATGCAGCGTCGAGAGCGGGCCGCCGCCCCAACGAAAACGAGCTGGCGGCGATCCGCGCGTCCATCAACAGCGCCATCGACCCACAAACGTGCGGCCAGTGCCACAGCCGGGGTGTTGATCAGGCCGGACTGCCGTTCCCAACCGGCTATTATCCCGGCGGCGATCTATCCCAACAGTTCACCCTGGTCGCACTGGATCGATCCGATCACTGGTGGGCGACCGGTCATGCGCGTCAACCCAATATGCAGTACAACGAGTGGCTCAATTCCGCCCATGCGCATTCCCTGCTCAACCTGCGGGCGGATGGCGGCGAAGTCGCCCCGGAATGCCTGTCCTGTCACAGCACTGATTACATCTATACGCAGGGGCTGATCGCGGCGGTCGATGCCGGTGACCGGCTGGGGACAGCCCCGGAAATGCCCACCCTTGAAACAGCACAGCACGGGGTCACCTGTATAAGCTGCCACAACCCGCACAGCGCTGAAGGCCGCCCCGCCAACCTCGTCGCAGAACCCTACACGCTGTGTGTGAGCTGCCACAGCAACGCCGCCATTCCGGAGGGCATCCACCATCCAGTGCAGGAGATGTACGAAGGTCTGCCGATCATCGACGGCATCGAACCGGTGCCCGGCGTCCACTTCACAGATAGCGACGGCCCGACGTGCACCACCTGTCACGCCGCAGACGTGCCGGTCACCGACGGCCAGCGCATCAGCCACACGCTCAGCCCCATCCTTCCCGGTGCGGTGCTCGATCTCGAGGGCCTGAAAGATAACTGCACGATCTGCCATACCGAACTCGTCACCGCGGAAGCGCTGCAGGCGTTCATCGACGACGTGCAGCGCGATACCCAGGCGCGGATCGATGCTGCACGGGCCGCGGTCACGGCTGAAACCCCGGTTTGGGTCGGCCAGGCGCTCGATTTCGTCGCCGGGGATGGCAGCCGAGGCATTCACAATTACGCCTATGCTGATGCCGTGCTGGACGCAGTTTTTGACGAACTCGGTTTATTCGAGGCCGCTCAATGAGGACACAAACCATGTCGATCCCCATCAGACCGCTCACCACTGCATTGATCGGCACAGCGCTGACCTGTATCGCAGCCGGCCTGATCCCGTTGATCGCGCTGGCTCAAACCGACACCCCACCTCCTGAGCCGGCTGTACTCGAAAGCGCAGAGGGGAGTCCTGCTTTCACGGAGATGTCGTCACCTGGCGAGAGGAGCGGGCCTGCTGTCGTCTATCCTGTCCTGGGCGAACCAGTGACGCCCACGGGCGATAACAGCTACTGTCTGCTCTGTCATGCCCGGCCCGGGCGTCTGGTGACGCTGAGCAGCGGCGAAACGCTCGATCTGTTCGTGAACACCGACATGATCCACGCCTCGATCCACGGCACGCGCAGTCAGACGGGGACGCTGGGCTGCATCGACTGTCATGGCGTGAACACTTTCCCGCACAGCGGCCCCACCCCGTCAGACCTGCGCAGCTACCGCATCGATGCGGTGCAGATGTGCGTGAACTGTCATGCCGACCAAGTGGAAACGCTGGAGCGCGGTCTGCATGCCCAGGCGATCCGGGCGGGCGATTTTCAGGCGGCGGTCTGCACTGACTGTCACGGCGCGCATAACGTCGAAGCGGTGACGCGCTATCCGCAGCTCGTGGCCGCCGTGTGCGGCGACTGCCATACCGCAACCTTACAGGAATGGCGCGCCAGCGCCCATGCCGACATGGGGGACGACGGCTGCTCAACCTGCCACTCCCCGCATGCGCAGACGCTGCGGGTCGGCGACAACAGCACGGCGCTGTGTCTGAACTGCCATGAGGAGATGAACCCGCTCCTCGTCCACATTCAGCACGCAGGTGACGATTATCCGGTGGAATGCGTTGATTGTCACATGTACGTGCCGGAACGATCGGATAGCATTCAGGTCAGCTACGGACAGATGCCCTCCGGCCATTCGATGCAGATGGACTCGGCTCCGTGCACAACCTGTCACGAGAGACTGGTCGCCGAAGGGCGCTGGGAGCAGCTCACAGCGAACGATCAGGCCGAGGTGATGCCGGTGGCCGCTGTCGAGTTAGAAACCGCATCTGCGCAGGGGAGCGACGATTTCATCCAACTGCTGCAAGGGCTGATCGTCGGTCTGGGCTTCGGGGCGACAGCCGCCGCGATCTTCATCGCTCGCGGCAACCATACGAGATCCAGCGCCAGGACGACCGCCGCGCCGCCGAGTCCGCCGGCTGAACCGGAGACAGCGGCGGTTACTCAGACCGAGGATGCCCCAACGGCGGACGATCAGCAGCGATCGGATCCACCCGCCGAAAGCGATGCACAGCCGCCTCAGGATCCCGCAGCAGAACATGACTCAAAGGAGGAAGAGGCATGAACGACCAACAACCCTCCAACCAGCCCGATGAACCCAAACTGCATCTGCTGTCACGCAGTGAATTCATGACCCTGCTGATCGCCGGTGGCGCCAGCATGGTGCTGGCCGCTACCCTGGCCCAGCCGCTGGATACTTTCGCGCGTGAGATCTCGCGCGAGCGCGCCCAACATCCCCACGAAGGCGATGCCAGCTACCAGTGGGCGATGGTGATCGATCTCAAGCGATGCATCGGCTGTGATTACTGTGTCTGGGCGTGCCAGGCCACCAACGACACCCAGGACGATCAGCGCTGGAATATTCGCGTGGTCGATGAGACGCGCTTCGGCAATGTTTTCCACCTGACACGACCGTGTCTGCACTGTCGGCACGCGCCGTGTGTCGAAGTCTGCCCGGTCGGTGCGACCTATCATCGGGCGGACGGCCTGGTCGTCATGGATTACGACAAATGCATCGGCTGCCGCTACTGCCAGACGGCGTGCCCCTACGGTGCGCGCGTCTTCAACTGGACGGAGCGCACCGATACCAATCCGCGCGTGCCGGAATGGGGACGCCCCGAAGTGCCGCGGCGCGTGCGCGGCGTCGTCGAGAAATGCACGTTCTGCATCCATCGGATCGATGCCGGCCTCGCAGCCGGTCTGATGCCCGGCGTCGATGAGGCGGCTACGCCGGCCTGCATCAATGTTTGCCCGGTCAATGCCCGTTTCTTCGGGAATCTGAACGATCCCAACAGCACGGTCTCGCGCATCATCAACTCACAGCCGACCCTGCGTTTACGTGAAGATCTGGGGACTGAGCCGCGGGTCTACTACATCCCGCCAGAAGGATTGTTCTGATGGCTGTTCAAACGTCTGCTACCCCATCCAGTTCGTCGTACACTGCCGCCGCGCCCAGAACGGCATCAAGGCGCTCAAAACGCCCATCGACCCTGTTCATCATCTGGATCCTCGGTCTGGCGCTGGCGATCGGCATCGGCGTCATCAGCGGGCTGTATGTGCTGATCAACGGCCTCGGCGTCACCAACCTGACCAATGAGCTGCCCTGGGGCCTGTGGATCACCGTTGACCTGTCTTCGATCGCCCTGGGAGCCGGCGCATTCACGCTGTCCGCCGCCGTTTACATCTTCGGCTTCAAACGCTACGAAGCGATCGCCCGGGCCGCTGTGCTGGTCGGCTTTCTCGGCTACTCATCGGCCATGATCGCGCTGTTCATGGATATCGGGCGGTTTGACCGCTTCTACCACCCGATCATCTACTGGAACGTGCATTCGGTGCTCTGGGAGATCACGATGTGCGTGGTGCTCTACAGCACCGTGCTGGTGATCGAACTACTGCCCGTGCTGATCGAGAGCACCCCGCTGCGGCGCATCCGTCTGTTGGTCGGTTTCGGCCATTTCCTGCACCGCCTGATGCCGATCGTCGCCGTGCTGGGCATGGGGCTGTCGCTGCTGCATCAGTCGTCACTGGGGGCGACCTACGGCATTCTGACCGCGCGTCCCTTCTGGTATTCGCCCTCCGCACCGGTGCTCTTCATCCTCTCCGCGGTGGCGGGCGGCGTCTCGCTGACGCTGATGGTGACCATCATCTCCGGCAAGCTGCTGCGCAAGCGAATGGTGCCTGAAGATATCCTGATGAATGTGGCCCGGATCGCCGGTTTCGCCTGCCTGGCCTATCTCTATCTCAAGATCTGGAGCTGGGCCGCGACCAATTACTACAGTCACGTCCCCGATCGTGCGTTAGGGGCGGAGATCCTGGCGCAGTACACCCCGTATGACTTCACCTTCTGGTTCGGCGAAGTGCTGTTCGGCGCGCTCGTGCCGGCTGTATTCTTCCTGTGGAAGCGGCTGCGCCGCAATCAGAACGCGCTGATCCTGGCCGCGTTCATGGTGATCGCCGGACTGGTGATCAACCGCTGGAATATGACCCTGTCCGGCTTCGTCATCCCGCTCGACTGGTCACCCGGCGTGCGCGATGTTTTCCCGGTCAATTTTTACGAGCCGGCGCTGGTCGAATGGGGGGTCGCCATCGGGATCGTCGCCTATAGCTGGCTGGCCTTCACCCTGGGGGTGCGCTTCCTGAACATCTACCCCGAAGCGCGTGCCATCGATGAACCGGAACCGGCTGAACCGGATGGCGATCGTGCAGAAGCCTCCAGCGGTCACGCCGGTCATTGAGCGCCCGTTTGGCTGGATGCCGCAGCGCTGGCGAATCGCGCCGCGGCATCCGGGATCAGTACGACAGCCCGGAACCCAGCTCAAACAGCGGCTTCTGACCGCGCTGCTGCATACTCCCCTGGGGCAGTTGATCCATCGCAGCCGGCCACGGCTGAGGCAGCCTGCCCGTGAAGGGCACATGTCCGCACAGGACATCGGCCAGCCCCACACCCTCCGCGCCGGGCAGCCAGGCTGCAACCACTGCATCGCACAGAGGAAGGGCCGCGTTGATGATCAACGGACGCCCGCTGTAAAGCACCAGGATGACCTTCTCCACCAGCGGGCGCATCCGCTCGATCCGGGCGAGGTCGTCTGCGCATAAAGTCAGATCAGCCGCATCGCCCACCCCCTCCGCGTAGGGGCGTTCCGCCGCGACGACGATCCCCAGCGGTGCACGCGCGGACTGGGGGAAACTCCCCTCGGCGTCAAAGATGATTTCAGTATCGGGCAGGTGCGCGCGCAGGGCCGTCAGCAGGGTCTGACCGGGGATGGTCTCGCGTCCCGGCCTGCCCATCCATTCGATCGTCCACCCCCCGGCCTGCAAACCGATGTCGTCGGCGGCTGGGCCGGACAGCAGGATCGTCGGCACATCTGCCGGGATGGGGAGCGCAGCGCGTTCATTCTTCAGACAGACCGCCGATTTCTGCACCGCGCGCCGCGCCGTCTGATGATGTGCCCCGGAGCCGACTTCGGCCAGCAGAGACTGATCCCCGAACGGCCGCTCGAACAATCCGAGGGCGCGCTTGACGTACAGAATACGACGCACCGCATCATCGATGCGCTCGATCGGGATATCCCCATTCTCGACCGCCTGCGCGGTCGTGGTGATGAAATTGACATAATCGAAGGGAACCATGACCATGTCGATCCCGGCGTTGATGCCCATCACGACACAGGTGTAGTAATCGCGCGAGAGCTGGTTGATCCCCATCCAGTCGGTGACGACGAACCCTTTGAAGCCCAGTTCCTTCTTGAGCACGTCGGTCAGCAGATAACGATTGGCGTGCATTTTCTGCCCGCGCCAACTGCTGAACGAGGCCATGACCGTCAGCGCGCCCGCCTCGATCGACTCTTGGTAAGGGGCCAGATGCAGCGCGCGAAACGTCGGCTCATCGACGTTGACATCGCCCTGATCGATCTGCCACAGACCGCCGTTCTGTTCCCAGAATGTCGCCCAGGAGGCATGCTGGCGCGTCCCCCATTCGGCCCCGCCATCACCGGCATAATGTTTGATGCAGGCTGCGACGCCGGCGCGCTGCAGCCCGCGCACATACGCCGCCCCCAGCCGGGAGACGATCGTAACGTCGCCGGCGTATCCCTCGTAGGTGCGTCCCCAGCGGGCATCCTGCGGCACGGCCAGGCATGGCGCAAAGTTCCAGTGCACGTGCACCGCCAGCATTTCGCGCCCGGTGATATAGCCGATCTCCTCGACCAGGGCTTCATCGTTGGCTGCACCTAACCCGATGTTGTGCGGAAATACTGTCGCGCCGTACATGTTGGCATGACCGTGCACGCAGTCGGCCCCGTAGATCAACGGAATGCGCAGCCGCGTCTCCAATGCCGCTTCCAGAAATGGCCGCGTCATCGCGGCCCAGTTCTGTGGATTATTGACCGGTGGATTGCCGCCCCCGCCGCTCAAGACCGACCCGATCCCATACTGACGCACGTCCGCCGGTGAGATGCTGTTCTTCTCCACCTGGGTCATCTGGCCGATTTTCTCGGCCAGGGTCATCTGCTGCAGCAGGGCGTCAATCTCGACGTTCGTCATTTTCTTCTCTTTTCTGAAGTCATGCGGGGGAAGTGAACGCCGTCCCCCGCGCCGCAGTCACACCGCGCCTCAGGATTCTGGCGCGGCAGGGATAACATACAGCGTGGCAGATGCTGGCCTGAGCGCGATCGCATCTCCACTCTGGATCGTCTCCGGCTCGATCGGCTCAGCATCATGCTCGGCATCGAGCAGCCAGATCTCGGCGTTGACCGGACGATCCAGGCCGACAATGGTGAGCGGCACGGTCTGGGCCGCCGTCGCCAGGTTGACGATCAGGATCGTCAGCGCGCCATCCGGGCGCAGCGCCGCCGTCACACTGACGTCAGCGGCATCGGACTGACTGTGTACGAGTTCCTGACCCAATTGACGATAGAGGGCATAAGTATAGTAAGTCGGGCGCACCTGATAGCGATCGAGCAGGCCGTAGCTGCCGTTAGCCCCAAATGTTGACAGGGCGAAATAGTTGACGAGTTCGACGCGCTCTCGGATGAGCGTGCCCAGCACATCGGCCCACCAGATGGCGTGATAGCGCGAGTCCGGCGTCGCTTCACCGCCAGACACATGCGACCAGTGCGAATTGACCTCCGTGATGGCAACCGGCAGATCGCGCCCCAGCGTCTCGCGGATCACAGCGCGCAGGTTGTCGATCAGCGTGCGCCATTCACCGGCGTTCTGGCGCAGTTGCTCGATCGTCGTGGGTGGAGATGCATTGCTGGTCGGGAACGGATACCGATGAATGGAAACGATATCGACCAGATCGCCGTTCGCCTCCAGAAAGGCGCGCACCCACTCGCGGCGCACGTTCGTGTACGGATCGCCCGCGACCGTCGCCGGGAACTGGCTCACCTCCGGGCCGATCAACACGATCTCGGGATCGACGGCGCGCATGGCCAGCGCCTGCGCTCGCCAATCGGCATTGAATTGCTCAACGGTGTAATCGCGGTACAGATCGGGTTCATTGCCGATGCTCCAGTGACGCACGCCGTACCCGCGTTCCCGGTTGACGTAGCGCACCAGCTCAGCAGCCTGTTCCGGCGTCCCGCCGTACAGGCGCGTGCTGATACTGACTTCGGCCCCCCAGGCGCGCGCCTGAAGCATGAACAGATCGATCTGCTGACGGGTGAGATCGTATTCATCACCCCAGTTTCCCGCTGGAAAGCGAAAATGGGTCACGCCGCTGGCGGCTGCGGCTTCATGCATCTCGACCGAGACCAGCGCCCACGGGCCGTAGTTGGCCCCGTACACGTAGGGGCTGATCGTCCCCAGGCTCTCAGTCGGATCGACCTGGATGCCGGTCTGGGCTGCGGTCGGAACCGCCGTCACTGCCAGCCAAAACGCCAGCGTCATCAGCACGATCGAGCGCGTGAGCACGGCCATGTCTCACTTCTCCACGCCCGTGACGACGATGCCGCGCATGAACACCCGCTGGGCCAGGAAGAAGATGAGCAACGGCAGCACCAGGGCCATCATCGACGTCGCCTGAACCAGCTCCGGGCGCGGCCCGTACTGGAAATTGAACACCTGAACGCCCACTGAGACGGGCTGCAGATCGGGCCGCCCGATCAGATAGATCAGCGGGCCAAAGTAGTCGTTCCAGGCCCAGACGAAATGAAATACGCCGACAGCGACGATCGCCGCCCACGACTGGGGGATGATCACGCTGATGAGAATGCGGAACGGCCCGGCCCCGTCGATCATCGCCGCTTCGTCCAGTTCACGCGGCAGCGTCATGAAATACTGCCGCAGCAGAAACACGTTGTACGCATTGGCGAAGAAATGCGGCACGATCAGCGGCAGCCACGAATTCGTCCAGCCGATCGCGGCAAAGAACGCATAAGTCGGGATGAGCGTCACCTGGCTGGGCAGGATGATCGTCCCGATCAGGATGATGAAGAGGATGTTCTTCCCCGGTATCGGGAAGCGTGCGAATGCGTAAGCGACCGCGATGCACGACAGCAGCGTGCCGATCATGCCGGTCACGGCGATGATCAGCGTGTTGGTGAACAGGCGTGGGAAGTTGATGCGCTCCCAGGCGATGCCGAAGTTCTCCCAGGCGAGAGAGATGCGCCGCACCGGTTCCAGCGTGCGCCAGTTGCCCTCCCACTCGATGATACCGGCCTCAGGATTGTTGATATCGATCATCTGGCTGGAGCGACGACCGGGGTCGATCAGCGCCATCTGATGCACCCCATCTTCCATCGGGACGAGGTAGACATCGTATTCCCTGCCCTCGTAAGTGTATTTGACGATCTCGGTGGGGATCACCGGATCGGTTGGCGACGTGGCCAGTTGATCCTGACGTGACAGGGCAACCGAGATCATGTTGCCGAGGGGCAGTAAGTACACAAACAGGATCATGCTGACGAACAGGGTGACCACGGCTTTCAGCCCGAACTTACGAAGCTGCACGCCATAAGCTGGAGATGTGTTGACCGCCGGATTGATCCGAACTTGCCCTGCTGCAGTCGCCATCAGATCACCTCTCACCTGCGTAATACACCCAGCGGTTTGACGTTCCGAAAATGACCAGCGTCAGGACGAGCGCGATCAGGAAGATGAACCAGGCCTGTGCCGAAGCGAAGCCCATCTCGCCAAATTGGAAGGCCGTCCGGTAGAGGTTCAGATTGAAGAAATTGGTCTCCGGGTTCGAGCGGGTGGTATTGGAGAGCACATACGGGACGATGAAATACTGCATCAGCCCGATCACCGTCAGCACCAGATTGTAGAGGATGACCGGCGAAATGAGCGGCAGGGTGATGCGGTACCATTTGGTGAAACCGCTCGCGCCATCGACGTCGGCGGCCTCATACAGTTCGGTTGGCACCCCCTGCATCGACGCCAGCATCGTCAGCATTGCATTGCCGACGCCCCACAGGCCGATCAGCACCAGCCCCCACGTCAGCGGGCTGACCAGAAAATAAGTGCTGGGGTCGAACAGCCAGTTGGGCGGGTTCTCGATCCCGATCAGGCGCAGCAAACGGTTGAGCCAGCCGGTCTGACCGTTGAGAAAGCTCTGCCAGATGAAAATGCCCGACACCGCAGGAACCATGTAAGGCAGGTAGAACAATACGCGCAGCAGCGGCTTGCCCAGCAGCAGTTTTGAATTCAACAATGAAGCCAGCAGCAGCGGAAAACCGACGCTGATGGGAACCGAGATCAACGCGAAGCGGAAGGTGACGATCAGGGACTGGCTCGTGTTGACATCGGTGAACAACCGCCGCCAGTTGTCAAACCCGACCCATTCGATCGGCTGGCCGATGCGAAAATTCGTAAAACTGAAAAAGAACGAGGCGATCATCGGAAAGGCCGTAAACGCCAGAAACCCGAAAATCCACGGTGAGAGAAAGATCCAGCCCCACAGGCGCTGACGCTGGAGAAGCGTCATCCCTGACCGTGTTCGCCCTGCCTCATAGGGGGTAGCAGCAGCATTTGCTGTCGTCATGGCAGCGGTCTTCCTTCAAAAACTCATTCTTACACAATCGTCTTGCGATCATTCCGGGTATTTTCTTTGCGGAATGAGGGTGCGATCAGTTCAGACAGGGGGGATGGGGGCGCTCGAAAGCACCCCCATCACCAGGGTCAGCGGGAAGTCTCAGGAAGCTTCGGCAATGATCGCCCTGAGATCGGCTTCCAGCCGTTCGATCTCCGCCTCAAGGTCGATGCTCGCGCCGGTATCCCCATACAGCAGCGTGCGGAAGTCATTGAAGCGCTGCTGACCGCGGTTGAAGTTCGGATAATACGACTCGTGATGCGGCGACACGGCATAGGCCAGCATATCCGGGATGATCTCCAGATGCTGGGCCAGCGGATACCGTTCCTGGATGCTGGCGATGAAATCATCCTGAATGTCCGGCAGCGCAGGATAGGCGCCATACGTCCGCAGAAGCTGAAGCGCGGCTTCGCCCTGCAGGTAAGTCATCGCCTCAAACGCCTCAGCCGGGGTATCGGTCGTGGCGAGGATACGGAACGTATCCGCATCGGTCGGCGAATAGATCTGCCCGTTATAGGTCGGCATCACAGCCAGGCCCCAGGGATCGGTCAGCGCGTCGAGGCAGCAGGTGTACCAGGACATCACACGGGCCATCGCGACGCGGCCAGACGCGAAGGCATTGCCCGCATTCAGCATCTGGCTGTTGTCGTAGGTCGCCGTCGGCATGAAGTGCTTCGTCCACAGGGCATCGTACATCCAGCGCAGATGCTCACGCGCGCTGTCCGGCAGCCTGACCTCGCCCGTCTCCTCGTTGTAGAAGTCCACCCCGCCGAAAACCGACATCTCGGCGCGCAGAGATCCCCACTGATGGTTGAAGCCGAACTGCTCGATCGCAGCGGGATCGAATTCGGGCATCGTGGCATCATTACCGTTGGCATCCACGGTCAGGATCATGGCGATCTCGGCCAGCGTATCCCAGTTCCATTCCACTTCCGTGCCATCGGGCATGACGTAGGGTTCACCGACAACGCTGGGCGGATAGTTGAGATCGGCTTCGTCGAACAGATTGATATTGTAGAAAATCAACGACGGGAACACAGCGAACGGAATACCGAGCAGCCCTTCTTCAGAGCGATAAATATTGACCAGACTTTCCGGATACTGGCCCAGATCGTAACCGGACGCATCGACCAGCGGCTGCAGATCGAGCCACTGACCGGCGAACTGGTTAGCCCCGGCGAAGCCGACCGGCCCGACAATGTCCGGCGGCGTGCCGCCAGCGATCAGCGTGCTCAGCGTATCCGGTGCGACCTGATTGCTCGCCGCCAGGATCAGCTCCAGCGTGATGCGATCCTGAGAGGCATTGAAGGCCTCGACAACCGCATTCTGAGCGGCGATCTGTTCTTCGTTCGTGCCAGTTCCCAGGCCGACAAACCACTGGACAACAACACGATTTTGAGCGGCGACGGGGGCGACCACGAGGGCGATAACCAGTGTCAGGGTGACTGCGAACAGCAATTTCTTTAACATGCCAGGATCCTTTTTGTATTACTAGACCGTCGGACAAAATGCAAACAACAGTCGAAAACCGATCCCAGATCGCAGGGGTGTTTCACACCAAATGACAGCCTCCTTTTTTCAAGCACTCGCCACGGTTGATCGCCGAACGATCAACCGCGTCGGCAGGATAATGTGGTGTGGGTGTTCAAGCCGCCCCAGGATCTGATCGATCAGAAGTGAGGCAGCAGTCGAACCGACAGCCTGGACGGAGTGACTGATCGTGGTGATCTGGTGCTGAGCGGCGACATCCAGATCGTCGAAGCCGACCACAGCGATATCCTCCGGCACGCGCAGGCCGGCCTCGCGTATGGCGTCGATCGCCCCGATCGCAATCGTATCTCCAGCGGCGAACACGGCATCCGGGGCGAACGGCAGCAGCCGTTTCATCCCCTGATAGCCGTCGTTTCGATGAAATTGACCATATTGAATCAAGTTCGGATCGACGGGAATGCCGGCGCGGGTCAGCGCTCGCCTGTACCCTTCCAGACGATCTTTGGCATCCTGGATGCCGATCGCGCCGGTGATATGCGCGATCCGCTTTCGACCGAGCGCCAGCAGATGATCGACCGCCTCCATCGCAGCGGCGACGTTGTCCACAGTCACATAGCTGACCTGCTCGGCCAGCCGGGGCGGCGTCTCAACCATGACAAAACGCCGATTGTGCGTGACCAGGTAGGCGAACAGCGGATCGTCCTCCGTCACGGACGTGATGATGATCCCATCCGCATGACGGTCACGGATGACGCGGCGCGAAAACGGCTCGCGCTGCTCGTTGGATTCCGCCAGCCACAGCAGCATCGCAAAGTCGCGCTGATTGCAGGCTTCTGCAATCCCCTGCAGCAGCATCGGGTAATAAGAGTTATCGCCGAAAAAGACATTCGCCGTCTGGGAAATCGCCGTGCCGATGATGTTCGAGCGCCGCGTCACCAGCGTGCGCGCAGCCGCATTGGGACGGAATCCCTCAGCATCGATAACGCGCTGGACACGCTCACGCACTTCCGCGCTGACATAGCGCTCGTTATTGAGCACGCGCGATACGGTGGAACGCGATACACCAGCTTTGCGGGCGATATCTTCAAGGTTCATCAAAAAACGCTTTCAGCAACCCTGTTTGTGGGAGCGCTCCCACATCATCAGAAAAATAACTGCCAGCATTTCTGGCATTGCCTTATTTACTCTGGGAGCGTTCCCAGCTACAATCACAATACCATGACTGAAACAGGCTGTCAAGCTGTCAATTTTCAACCGATTTCTTGTCACCCGATTGATCCCGCTCACACGAACATGTTTCGTAGAAAGTTGTTTGGCTCATCATGTTAATGCACAGTTTCGACCAGTTGACTGCCCCACCCGCTGTCCTTGACGGTGTCCGCCAGGGGCTGATCCCCGCCTTCTGCCTGTTCAAGCATCACAACGTCAGTTCACTGGAACAGGTTCGTGAGTTGTGTTTATCGCTCTACGCTGCGGCCCGGGAAGGCGGCCTGCCGCCGCCGATCATCGGGATCGACCAGGAAGGCGGCCAGTTGATCGCCGTTGACTGCGGCGCCACCGAACTGCCGGGCAACATGGCGCTCGGCGCGACACGTTCGCCTCAACTGGCCGCTGAGGCCGGGCGCGTGCTCGGACGCGAACTGCTCGCCCTCGGCATCAACATGAATTTCGCCCCGTCACTGGACGTCAATTCCAACCCGTTCAATCCGGGGATCGGCACGCGCTCATTCGGTGACGATCCGCACCTTGTGGCTGATCTGGGCACAGCCCTGATCGAGGCGATGCAGGCCGAGGGGGTGCTGGCCGTCGCCAAACACTTCCCCGGTTCCGGTGACACCGATATCGACTCGCATTACGATCTGCCGATCATCCGTCATGACCGGGATCGCCTGCACGCCTTCGAACTACTTCCCTTCCGCAGTGCGGTGGCGGCGGGAACGGCGGCGATCATGTCCGCCCATCTGCGCGCGGACGCGCTGGATCCCGTTCACCCCGCCACGCTCTCATCAAAAATCCTGCTCGACCTGCTGCGGGGAGAAATGGGCTTTCAAGGGCTGATCATCACCGATGCGATGGACATGCAGGCGGTGGCTCGCATGGGAGCAGAAGAGTCGGTTCGTCGCGCTCTGCAGGCCGGCGCCGATCTGGTACTGCTCGCCAATCTCCCCGACCAGCCTGGTCTGACCGAGCGGACACGTCCGCTGTGGAATCAGCAGTCGCTCGCTCGCATCCAGGCCGCTCGCGCCCGACTGCGCACCGAGATCCCACCGCTCAGTCTCGTCGGCAGCGCTGAACATCAGGCGATCGCGCAGCGCATCGCTGATGCATCGGTCACACTGACACATGGTTCGCTGCCGCTGCCAGCGGATGGGACGATCGCGGTGATCACCGTTCAGCCGCGCAATCTCACTCCGGCGGACTCGACGGGCGATGTAAAAGTGACCCTGGCCGAGGCAGTACAGCGGCGGCGTCCTGACGCGCTCGCGCTGACCATTCCGCGCGAAGCGGACGATCGAACCATAACGGCGGCTCTGGAAGCCAGCGCGTCGGCCAGCATCGTGATCGTCGGCACAAACGATGCTTACCGCGATCCATCGCAGCAGCAGCTCGTTCGCCAGATCCAGCAGCGCGGCCAGCGGGTTTACGTCGTCGCCCTGCGCACCCCATATGATGCAGCCTGGCTGCCGTTCGTCGATGCGCTGTTGTGCGTATACAGCGTCAGGGCGGTGAGCTGCGAGGCCGCCGCGCGAGCACTGTTCGGTGAACTCATCCCGATGGGCAAACTCCCCTGTTCACTACCGAATGTTCATCTTTAGTTGTGCTATGATGAAAGCGAGAACAGCGCAGAGCCGTCGAAGTGGAAAAGAGGTCATCCCCGATGTCAGCGAATGTCGAAGCGATGGTGCGTGAGGGTGCAGCCGCCCTGAAGGCCGGGCGTAAAGACGAAGCGCGCACGCTGCTGCTGAAAGCCGTCGAACTCGATCCGTACAACGAAGACGGCTGGCTCTGGTTGAGCGGGCTGGTGGACTCCATCGACGATCAGCGCACCTGCCTGGAAAATGTGCTCGCCATCAACCCGAACAATCAACGCGCCCAGCAGGGGTTAGCGTATCTGAACCGCTCGCAGTCAGCCCCGGGTATGCCAGCGCCCACACCGGCATTCAATACAGCCCCTACCCCACCGCCGGCCCCTTCAGCGCCGCCGCCCCCCCCGCCGACGGCGGGGCCGTCAGGCTCCCCCTCATCCAGTGCCTTCGATCCCTTCGCTTCAGCGTTCACCGAGACCAGCGTCTCGTGGGATGATCCGGGGATCGCGACCAGCAGCGCCAGTTCGTACCGCCCGGTCAATGAACCCAGTGCCGATCTCCTGGATGACTGGGTCAGCGGACTGGGCCTGAACACGGAAGCGGGGCGCACGAATGCCCCGTCCCCTGCGCCGGGCGCGGTGACGTCCCCGTTCACCGACATCAACTTCGGCAGCGATGACGACGAGGGATCCGACATTTTCTCGTCCGGCCCGTTTGATATCAGCACGCCGATCGAGCCAGCGGGCCCGCCGCCCGCCGCCGCCCTACTCACCCCTGAACCGCCTCCGACCGCCAAAAAGGGCGCTCAACGCCTGTCCCCCGCTGTGGACGACGGCCTGTCATCAACCCCCGGCAAATCATCTACTCTGGCATCCAGCGATCTGATCGCCGAGGCGTTCTCCGGCACTTTTGCGCCGATGAAAGAGACGGATTTCCGCGATAGCGAGTCGAGCACTGGATTCGACAGTATTCCAGCGGAGATCAAACCGACCCGTATCCCCGGCACAGACGGCGAACGTCCGTTCATGCTGGTCGCAGCCGTTGTGCTGCTCGCGATCCTCAATATGGGGGCCGCCGTTATGCTGATGCTGCGTTTACTCGCATGATCGATCGGAATTTATGCTGGACACCCGGTCACGTCGTCTGCTAGAATGCGATAACGTTTCGGATAACCAGCGCTTGCAGCGCGCAGACAGCAGATCAAACAGCAGCGCCACACCATTCTGGTGCTTTCGAGGGAACAAATGGCCAATCATCGATCAGCAATTAAGCGAATTCGTCAAACGGAAAAGCGCCGCGCTTACAATCGCGTCTGGCGCAGCCGTGCCCGCACTTTTGTGAAGAAAGCGCGCCTTGCCATCGGTAAAGGCCAGGATGTCAACGCCGCCGTCGCAGCGACGATCGCCGCAGTGCGCGAGCTGGACAAAGCGGCCAGCAAGGGCGTCATTCACAAGCGCAATGCAGCGCGCCGCAAGAGCCGTTTGATGAAACAGCTTCATGCCCTTCAGACAAACGCGCGCTGAGTTCAAGACTGAGAACAGTTGAACAATTGATGTGGCCGCGCGCAGGGGATCCACAGGATGACCGGTTCAAAAAGACCGGTCATTTTGTGTTGGTTCGCTGGTGATCGCAGCGAAACGGATACAACACTTCAGCGAGCCGACGTCAGCATCCGCTGAGCTTCTTCAACTTTTGTATCCCCGGCGTCTGCGTCCTGCATGGCCTTCTCTTTCAGTTTTCCCTCGCCCGCGATCTCCAGCCGATACCCGACGCCGCGCACGGTCTTCAGATAAGTCGGGTGGCCAGCATCAACTTCGATGTAGCGCCGGATCCAGCGGACGTGCACATCGAGGGTTCGTGTATCTCCCAGGTAGTCCGTCTGCCAGACCGTGTTCATCAGGGTCTTGCGATCGAGCACCTGCCCCGGATGTCTGAAAAACATCTCGACCAGCAGCGCCAGTTTCGGCGTTAACGGATACTCCTGACCGTTCGCCATCAGCACCCGGCGCGCCATGTCCATCACGAACGGGCCGCACGACAGCAGTTGATCATCGCTTGGCGTCTGCAGCAGGCGTTCGATCGCATTGATCAATTTGCGCCAGGTGAACTCATCTTTCAGGACGATTTCAGCCGGACTGTCCATGTCCGCAGGGGGATCCTGCACCAGGTGGATCAGCGGCACACGGGGCAAAGCCTCTTTCAAGCTGCGGGCGATGCGCTCACCTGTCGTTTTGAGCGAGATCGCATCGAGGATGATCACGTCAGGTGTACGGGCCAGGCCGACCTGAAGGGCCTGTTTGCCGCTGGGCACGCTGACGACTTCGTATCGTTTGCGCAAATGCTCCGCAAAACCCGCCGCCTGCCCTCGACCGGATGCAACTTCTGAACGGCGGTTGCGTTCGATCAAGACGACCAGCGACTTTGTCATTAAATCCTCAAACACCCGTGATGCAGGAACTGTAGAGAGTATGATTATAGCGAATCCCGAACTGTAGACCAATGATAATGATGGCTTGTTTATGCAGTATCAAGTATTTCTAAAACTTTCACAATCGTATCGACAATTTTGAGCGAAATACGGTAACCTCTAGACAATGTTCCGATCGACAGACCCTATTTTTCTCTGTGACCGTAGATGAAACAACTCATTGAGTCGCTCGACGCGCATATCTCCTGGCACTGGCTGGCACAACTCTCATCCTGGACGGTGGAGCAGGCTGTCGAGCTGCAGCAGATCCCCGGCCCGACATTCGCCGAGGAACAGCGCGCCCGGTGGATGGCGGAGCGCTTCCAGCGCCTGAACCTGGATGAGGTTCACATCGACAATCTGTTCAATGTGTACGGCGTCCTGCGCGGCCTCAATGCTGGCGATGTAGGCCTGTTGGTATCCGCTCACACCGACACCGTTTTCGCGGCAGATACCGATCTGACCGTCCTGCGGGCGGGTACCATCATCCGTGGGCCTGGCATCGGCGACAATTCGATCGGGGCGGCGGCGCTTCTCAGCCTGGTTGAAGGCATTCGTCGTTCGGGTATCGTACCGGTGCGCGACATCTGGTTGTGCGCCACTTCCCGCGAGGAAGGACTGGGCGATCTGGGGGGCATGCGCTTTGCCTTCAACCATCTGCGCGATCGCATCGACACCGTGATCAATGTCGAAGGTCAGGCATTCGGGCACATCTATCATGCGGGGATAGCAGTGCGCCGGCTGCATATCACAGCGACAGCGCCGGGCGGACATTCGTGGCTGCACTTCGGTCGTCCAACAGCCACCCACGCTGTGCTGAAATTGGGCGCGCAGATCACCGCGATCGAGCCGCCCACAGCGCCGCGTACCACCTACAACATCGGCATGATCGAAGGTGGAGAGGCGATCAACGCGATCGCCAGTCACGCAGGTCTGTGGCTGGACTTGCGTTCGGAAGATCCGGATGCGCTGGCCGCGCTGGAAAAAACGGTGCGTTCCTGTGTTGAAACAGCCCAGAACGGTGAAATTTCGTGGAATATCGAACTGGTGGGGGATCGTCCGGCGGGCATGATCAGCAGCAGCCATGATCTGGTGCAGGCGGCAATAGCGGCACTGGCGCGGGTCGGGGTGCGTGCCACGCTCGAAACCGGCAGCACAGATGCGAATATCCCGCTGTCGTGCGGCATCCCCGCGGTCACCATCGGGATCACGCGCGGCGGCAATGCCCATCGTCTGGATGAGTATATCGAGACGGAGGCGATCCCCTCAGGCCTGCGTCAGCTCATCCTGCTCACTCTGGCCGCGGCATCCTGAACGCAACTGCTCTGGAGGAGACATCATGCAGGATATCCACGCGCTGCTGGCGGTCAGACCTGAGGCTGTAGAGCGCTATCGCGCGTACTTCGCCGCTCAGCCCGATTTCTCGCTACAGATAGCGCAGTCCGCCGATGAGACGCAGACCGTGCTGCGGGAACCCGATGCGATCCGGCCCATCGATGTCCTGATCCTGGACAATGCGCTCGATCGCGCTTTCGACTTCATCACGGTGCTGCGCCAGACTTACCCGCGCCTCATCATCGTCCTCGTCGATGAAGAGGCCGACTTCGCCACACCCGGCCAGGCCGATGATATCAGCACGGAGCCGTTCAAAAATGACGATCTGGTGCGGCGCATCAAACGTCTGATGGCCGACCGGCAGATGGAAACGCTGCGCGCTGATGCAATGCCCCCGGTGCGCGAGTTCGCCAGACTGCTCCGCAAAGCCAGCGGCGAAACCGGGAAGCAGGCCGCCGCCGTGACGGCCTGCAAAGGCATCGGCTTCGATTACGTCGCATTCTATAAAATGCTGTCAACCGATCCCGTGACTCTCGAGATCACAGCCGAGGATGGCCCGGCGGCGGTCGCGGCGATCATGCCGCGACGCGCTTCCGGAGATGATATCGTCACCTGGGTCGGGCAGACCGGTCACAGCCGCTCCTCTGGCCCGGAGGATACGCCGAGCCACCCACTCGTCGTTCGTGGACGCTTCGGCGCAGTCTCATGCGTGGCTGTCGGGCGTACCAATCGTTACGGCGTCCTCTGCGCATTTCGCGAGCAGCCCGGCTCGATCACGCAGCAGCAGGTGATGATGCTGGAGCTGATCAGCGCGCAGCTCGCCCTCGTTCTGGCCCGTGAGTGAAATCGGGAACAGGTGCGGGACCGGAGCGGCGTCGTCATGCGCCGTCCAATACCTGTGCCAGTACCGCTGCGAATCGATCGATTTCCTCGTGGGTGTTGTAATGGGCCAGCCCCACGCGCACCAGCCCGTCAGGTTCGCGGTCGAGACGGCGCATAATTTCAAGCGCGTAATAATTCCCATCCCACACGTAAATGTGATGCTGCGCCAGCCCTTCGGCGATCTGCCGGGGAGAGAGCCGCTCATGAGCGAAAACAACTGTGGGCACGCGCTCGCTCAGCCGATGCGCGTCGGTGATGCCGTAGATACGTACCCCCGGCTGAGCCTGCAAAACCGCAATCAGGTGTTCGGCGAGCTGACGTTCATACGCCCCGATGCGATCCATCGCAGCGACGATGCCGGCGCGCAGGCTGTGCGCCTCTCCGCCGAGGCTGGCCAGGTAATCGACAGCCGCCTTCACACCGGCGATCAGTTCAAAGGCGGGCGTCCCCGTCTCCCAGCGATGCGGTGGCGTATCTTTCGCCGGTCTGACTTTGTAGGCGGGCAGATCGGCCAGCAGATCGTATTTTCCCCATAGAATGCCCACGTGCGGCCCGAAGAATTTATAAGCGGAGCACAGCAGAAAATCACATCCGATCGCCTGGACATCGATGAGAATGTGCGGGGCGGACTGCACCGCATCGACCACGTAGATCGCGCCGACAGCGTGTGCCAGTTCGGCGATGTAGCGCACCGGGTTGATCGTCCCCACCGCATTTGAGGCATGCACAGTTGCGACGATGCGCGTGCGCTCGTTCAGCGCGCTTTCAAGGCTGGCCAGGTCGAGCGTGCAGTCCTGTTCACGGATATCGGCGTAGCGAACGGTCAACCCCCGATCCTGAGCGATCCGCAGCCACGGCGAGACATTGGCATCGTGATCCATGCGCGTCAGCACGATCTCATCGCCCGGGTTCAGGTGCATCGCCAGCGCCCTGCTGAGGCTGAAATTGAGCGTTGTCATGTTGGGGCCGAAAACGATCTCATCGCTGCTCGGCGCATTCAACAATGCGGCTGCCCGGGCGCGCGCTTCGACGACCATCTCATCGCTGGCACGACTGGTCGCGAAAGCCCCGCCTGAGTTGGCATTCATCGTTTGAAAATAGCCCACCACGGCATCGATCACGCGCTGCGGAACCTGCGTCCCGGCGGGGTTATCAAAAAACACCGCCGGGAGCGCAGCGCCGGAAGGCACATGATGCAGCGATGGAAACTGAGCACGGAC
Source organism: Anaerolineae bacterium (assembly GCA_034432395.1). Classification (GTDB taxonomy): domain Bacteria; phylum Chloroflexota; class Anaerolineae; order Aggregatilineales; family Phototrophicaceae; genus Flexifilum. Next base: position 5,158 of record DAOUBU010000058.1, on the reverse strand, counting down.
AGCCGCAACGTCGAGAGCCATGATCTTTCCCCATAAGGCGATATAATGAGAGCAGTTATCATACAACATCCAACATCAACTTTAGCCTTTGCTGGACTGTTATGCGAGAGTGGGATCAAGGCGTAAAAATCTTCCATTGATTCCATTGATGTCCACGAATAGAAATGGCGCTCCAATGAACACGGATCCGCACGCGCTGCTGATCAAAAACCGTTACCTGGTCGATGAGGTGCGCCGGCAGGTTAAGCTGCTCGCTGCGGTCAATCGAGTTGTCACTGAAGTCAGTCAATCCCTCAACCTTCAGCACACACTGGATACCGCGCTGGAGGTGGTGTGCGAGGCCGCTCAGGCTGAGGCCGGCGGTATCAGCCTGATCGACGAGGCCGCCGGCGAAATCGTGCTGCGCGCTCAACGCGGCTGGCTGCGCGATTTTGTGCGCGAACGTCCGATGCGCGTGCCGCTCGGTCGGGGGCTTTCCGGTCGGGTCATTTCCAATGACGAAGTGTTCGTCAACAACAATCTGGATGAGACGACGCAGTTCGCAGTGCCCAGTTTTCGCGATGAACACTTTCGCTCGATGGCGATGGCTCCGATGCACGCGCGCGGCAAGATCATCGGCATTCTCAGCATCATGAGCCTGCGACCGAACAGCTTCGACCAGGCTACGGTGGACATGCTGCGCAACATCGCTGACACGGTGGCCGTCGCGATCGATAACGCCCGTCTGTACGAAATCGCTCTGGAAAATCAGCATCAGTTAAGCGCTGTCCTGCACTCGACAGCCGACGGAATCATCGCTACCGATCAATCCGGTCGGATCAAGCTCGTCAACGCCGCTGCTCAGGACATGTTGTTGACATCGGAGTCCCAGCTCATCGGTTTACCGCTGCGCGATGCCCCGATACCGGCAAACATCCGCGAGTCACTGCGCTTCGCGCTGAGCACCCGTGAGGCGGTCGATCATGATCGTCCGGTGACCAATCGCGCCTTTCGGGTGACCACAGATGCCGGGCGTGTGCTCTCCGTCCTGGCGTCGCCAATCCTGGTCGAGAGTCAGCTCGACCCGGCGCGGCCTGATGGCTGGGTCATCGTTCTGCAGGACGTGACTCATCTTCAGGAAGCTGAACTGGCGCGCACCGAGTTCATGAAAAGCGCCGCCCACGACATTCGCAATCCCCTCGGTACGGCGCTCAACGCGCTGGAAATCCTGCGGCGCATCGAGAAAATGAGCGCCCCTCCACCGTCGAACAGCGCAGAGCCAGACGAGGTCATCGAGATTGCCCTGAACAGCGTCCAGCGCGTCAGAGCGATGATCGACAACCTGCTGCACCTGGAAAACGTGCAGGCCGGGGTCGGTTTTGCGCTCACCGAAGTGGATTTCGACGACCTGATCCAGGAGATCAGTGCGGATATTTACCCCCGTTTATGCGAAAAACATCTGCGCTACCATGTTGATTGTGAGGCCGATCTGCCCATCACGCTGGCCGATCGCAAGCAGATCGCGCAGGCGCTGCGCAGTTATCTCGACAATGCGATCCGGTATGCGCCAGAACAAGGCGAGGTGCGCCTGCGCATTTTCGTGGAGCCACCCTCCGATCCGGGGGGCGATCCGATGCTGCATATCGAGGTGAGCGACAGCGGGCCAGGCATCCCTCTGGAACTTCAGGCGCGTCTGTTCGAACGTTTCTATCGAGCGGACTCCAGATCCACCGGGGCCGGCCTCGGTCTGGCGCTGGTTCGCACAGTCGCCGAAGTCCACGGAGGGCGCGTTTACGTTCACAGCGGCGTCGGCCAGGGCAGTGTTTTCGGCATGACCATCCGCATCGCCCCGGCATCTTAGCCGGCCCAGCTCGCATCCATTGCGGCATGAATGCGAGCCGCCAGCGCTCCGAATTCAGGGGTGTACTGCAGCTCGCGAGGGCGGGGCCGCTCGAACGGGATTGCGAATTGAGCGGCAACCACAGCGGGGCGCGGCGACAGCACGATCACTCGGTCGGCCAGCCGGATCGCTTCGTGTACATCGTGTGTCACCATCAGGGTGGTCATCCGCTCCCGCTCCCAGACGGACAGCAGATCGTCGCTGACACGGTTCCGTGTGATCGCGTCGAGCGCCCCGAGCGGCTCATCCAGCAGCAGCACCTCCGGCGACTGGATCAACACCCGCCCCAGCGCGACGCGCTGCGCCATCCCACCGGATAACTGTCCCGGAAATGCGCGTTCAAAACCCTCCAACCCCAGGCGAGGCAGCAATGCTTTCGCGCGCGCCCGCCTTTCCTCACTTCGCACGCCTTTCAACTCCAGAGGCAGCGCGATATTGTCCATCACGGTGCGCCACGGCATCAGATTGGCATCCTGGAACATGAGCGCAACGCGCGGCGTCGGCTCAAGAACGATCTGATCGTCCAGCCAGATCGACCCCCGCGTCGGCTTTTGCAGCCCTGCGATCAGGCGGATCAGTGTTGTCTTGCCGCTGCCGCTCGGCCCGATCAGACAGACGAATTCGCCCGCCGCCACCTGCAGATGAATGCCAGCCAGGACGACGAGCTGTCCGTCATCTCGCCGCCCCGGCTGGGGATATGCGGCGTGCAGATCGTGGATACGGATGCGCGCGGCCATGCCTACTCAGGCAGATTGATGAACCGGTTGGTGAAAGCCGATGTGACGTCGAGCGGTGTACGCACAAACCCCATTGCGATCAAAGTCTCCTGCGTCGCTTCCCATGCCGTTTCGTCCATCAGCCCGAGGACGTCGGCGTCCCATAAATCGATCGAGGCCAGGAGCACATCGAACTGAAGGAGTTCGGCGGCGGCAAACTGCTCACCCAGGCGGGCGCGCAGCGCAGCGCGATACGCTCGGTAGTCCTCACGGCCTGCGTCGGGGTTAGCGGACTCAAATTCCGCAGCATCTGCGGCGGCATCTTCAAGCGCTGCACGCAGATCATCCGACATGGGCAGCGTCTCAACATAGGCGGCGCTGCTCAGGTATCCCAGCGCCGGATTGCGAATGACATCGCGCAGACCGGCGTCGAACGCATTGACAAAAGCCGCGATGTACTCCGGATTTTCGTCCAGCAGCCGCTGACCGGTCACCAGGCCGTTCGACACCAGACTGACCTGCCCGGCAACCGGAAATACCGCGCTCGACCGCACATCTCCGCAGTCCCCCGCCGCTATGCGATTGGCGATCTGGAGCGGCTCGTTATTGAGGTAAACGACCGCAGCCTCAACCCGACCAGTGCAGAAGACCTCCGGCGCATTGAAACCGATCTCCTCAAGACGGAGATCCGCCTCAGTCATGCCGTTGGCGGCCAGCAGAGCGATCAGCCCGCTGTAGGTTGCGCCGAAACGTCCGGGAATGCCGACCGCGCGCCCGGCCAGATCCCGGATGCTGCGGATACCGCTCTCCGGGGAATAGACGATCCCGACCGGGTAATCATGGAACCACTGATAGACCATGACCACATCGCGCCCGCGGGCGCGCGCGGCCAGCACCTGCTCACCGCTGATCGTGCCGAAATGACGCTGTCCCGCCGCGATCAGATCGACGCCGATCGGCTCGTCGCCATATTCGATCTGGACATCGAATCCGGCATCACGGAAATATCCCCGCTCCAGAGCGGTGTAAATGGGCGCGAACTGGACATTCGGCACGAACGTCAGAAACAGCGTCTCGGAATGAGGGGCAGCCGCGTCCTGGGCAGAGGCCCCCACCGGGATCAGCATCAGGCTTATGATGAACAGACACAGTTTCCGCATGGCAATTTCCTCATCGACCTCACTTGATCAGCCCATCGCCTGTCAGACGATCGGTTTCAAACGCGGCCCAGCGCAGCGTCCACCGCTCGGCCAGTGCAACCAGCCCATACAGCATCCGGGCGAGCAGCGCCAGCAGAATGACCGCCAGCAGCACCAGCGGCGTATCATAAGATTGGCGGGCCAGCTTGATTAAATATCCCAGGCCGGCATCCGCGCTGACGAACTCACCGACAACAGCGCCGATCACGGCTAAAGTTGCGCTCACTTTCAGCCCGGCGAAGAGGACTGGCAGTGCAGCGGGAACCTCCAGATGAAGGAGCATCTGCCAGCGCGTCGCCCTCAATGAGCGCATCAGGTCGCGCAGGGGAAGAGGAACCTGACGGATCCCGGCCATCGTATTGATGAGCATCGGGAAAAAGACGATCAGAGCGCAGGTGACGATCTTGCTGCTCACGCCCGTCCCGAACCAGATCACGAGCAGCGGCGCATAAGCGACCACCGGCACCGCCTGCAGGGCGACGATCAGCGGGGACAGCACGGTCTCCAATAAGCGGCTTTTCGCCAGCAAATATCCCAGAGACAGCGCCAGGATCAATCCGACGGCCAATCCTGCCGCGACTTCGCTCATCGTCACGCCGATATGGTGCATCAGGCGGCCATCGATCAGGTTCTCGATGAGGACATTCCAAACCGCCGCCGGCGGCGGAATGATGAATTCGGGGTACAGACGCAGCCAGACGATCACCTGCCACAGCAGCAGCAGCGCCCCCGCCCCCAGCAATGCAGAACTCCGCCGTGTCAGACTGGACATGGAGCCGATCCTGAAGCGGCCGCGGGAAGCTGAGTGAAACGGCACGGAGGGAGCCGATCCTATCGCTTTGTCAGTTACCAGTTCGGACATACAAACGCCCCGCTGCGGAACTATTCGTCCTGGCCATCGGGGCGCTGGCAAGATCGACACTCCCTGACAGCACCTTTCCGGGTCATTCTGGAGATACTGTCAAGGTTTGAGAATCACAAGCAGCAGGCAGCTCACAGCCGGGCTGCGTCAATGCGCTGCGTGATCGCCTTCTTCCATCCGGACTGTAACCGTCGGCTCTGGTCTCGCACCAGATCCACCGGCAGCAGCACGAGAAACACACCGTTGTGCTGCTGACTTGCCATGCGATCGAGCATGCAGGCAAAACGGGTCGCGGGCTTGTGGAGGAATTGTCTCTCCATTTACCGCCGGTGGGGAATTCCGCCCCGCCCCGAAGGCATTTTCGTTAAAGAAGCATAGCATAGTAACTATGGGGATAGCAAGAGGATATTGTTTGAGAACCGGACATAAATGGTTGACAAGGTATAATTAGAGCGAGATGAGAAACAAGAGGGTGAGCAATGGAACTGAGAAGCGAAGACTG
>DAOUBU010000057.1:0-12050 GCA_034432395.1 Anaerolineae bacterium | reverse complement strand
AGCGCAGTTCGTGCAGCATCTTCAGCAGGCTGATGCGGATGCTGACATCGACCATGCTGACGGCTTCATCGGCGACGATCAGGCGCGGCTGCACGGTCAGCGCCCGGGCGACGGATACGCGCTGGCGCTGCCCGCCGCTGAGCTGATGCGGGTATTTGTTGACGATATCGCCCGGCGGCGTCAGATCGACCATGGTCAGCAGTTCCCAGATGCGCCGCCGCAGTCCACTGGTTCCCTCAACCATCCGATGCCGCTTCAATGGAAACGACAGGATATCGCCGATCGTGTGCGCCGGGTTGAGCGAGGCGAAGGGATCCTGGTGGACGAGCTGAAGCTGACGCCGCAGTTGGGCGCGCTCTTTGCCGACGTAACTGCCGATCGGGCGGCTATCGACGAACATCTCCCCCCGGCTGGGTTCGAGCAGCCCGGCGATGATCTTGCCCGTCGTCGTCTTGCCGCAGCCGCTTTCGCCCACCAGACAGAGGATCTCATTCGGCTCGATGCTCAGGTTGATGTCCTGCAAGACCGGGATGATCTGCTTATCTTTGATGAAGGTGCGGTATACCCCGCGCAGTTCGACGATCGGTGTCATACGGCTGCACGCTTTCGCGTCAGATGCGCTTGCTGCAGAACGCGCTCGGTCTCGTAACAGGCCGCACGATGATCGCCGCCATCGTAAGCAATCAGCGGCGGCGGCGTCTGGCGGCAGATCTCGCGGACGAAGGCGCAGCGTTCGTGGAACTTGCAGCCGGCGGGCGGCGCGATCAGATCGGGCGGCTTGCCGGGGATGCTCTCCAGCGTTTCCGCGCCCACGCTCAGGCGGGGTGCGGCATTCAGCAGGCTCAGGGTGTAGGCGTGGCGCGAACGATAGAAAACATCTTCCACCGGGCCGATTTCGACGATCTCACCCGCGTACATCGTCGCCACGGTATCGGCGATCTCGGCGGCGACGGCCAGATCGTGACTGATGAAGATGACGCTGAAATTGAGTTCGGAGCGAAGCTGCTTCAGCACATCGAGGATCGACCGCTGCGTCAGAATATCGACCGCCGTCGTCGGTTCGTCCATGATGACGATCTGCGGGCGCAGGATCAGGCTGAGCGCCAGCAGGACGCGCTGGCGCATCCCGCCGCTGAGTTCATGCGGGTAGCTGCGCAGCACGCGCTCTGGATCGAGCCGCACCTGTTCCAGCAGGCGCAGGGCGCGGGTGTGCGCTTCATCCTTGCCGATGCCATGCGCGCGCGCGGTGTCGTAGAACATGTCGCTGACGCGGATGATCGGGTTGAGCGAATTGAGCGCGCCTTGAAAGACCATCGAACATTCCGCCCACAGATAGTGGCGCATGTCGCGATCCTTGAAGGTCAGCAGGTCAGCCTGACGGCCATCGCGGTAGGTGTAGATGATCCCTCTGCCGGTGACGCGCGCTGTCCTGGGCAGTTGGCGGATCAGCGCCAGGTTGAGCGTGGTTTTGCCGCAACCACTTTCGCCGATCAGGGCCAGCGTTTCGCCCGCGTGCAGGTCGAACGAGACGTCACTGACGGCGCGCACCCAGCCGCGCTGCGCCTGATACATGACCGACAGGCCGCGCACACTGAGGACGACATGCGAACGATCGTAGGTCATCGCGCCGCCCTCACAGACCCGCCCGCAGGCGCGGATTGAAGATTTCTTCCAGCGATCGGGCGAACATCACCAGCGAGAGCTGGAACAGGGCGATGGCGATGATCGGCGACAGCAGCATCCCGGCGGCCTGCGGCAGGAACAGGACGCCCTGCTGCCGTCCGGTGAAGATCATCACCGCCCAGTCCGGTTCGGTCAGCGGAACCATGCCGAGGAAGGTCAGCGCGACGATCGAATACATGGCGATGCGGATGGTGAAGATCAGGTTGACGCTGATGTACGACACCATATTGGGGAACACCTCGCGGCTGATGATGTGCCACAGCCCGAGGTCGAGCACGAATGCCGCCTGCACGTAATCGCGCTCGCGCAGGCTCAGCACCTGGGCGCGGACAGCGCGCATCAGGGTCGGCCAGTTGAGGACGCCGAACAACACCGCCAGCATGAAATCGCTGTCGAATTCGACCACCGCCGCCAGCACGATCAGCAGCGGGAAGCCGGGGATAGTCAGGATGAAATTGGCGATCGCGCTCAACACCTGATCGACCACCCCGCCGAGCAGACCCGCCGCCGATCCGAGGATGACCGCGATGAAGGTGGCGATCAGCCCGGCCTGGATCGACGTGATGATCAGGCGCTGGCCGCCGTGCACCATGTGCGACAGGACATCGCGCCCCTTCCAGTCCAGCCCTAACGGATGTTCCGCTGTCGGCGGGGCGACCAGCACGCGCGAGCCGGGAGCGCGCCGTTCCAGATGTGCTTCACCTTCATAGCGGATGAACAGCGGGCCGAAAGTCGTCACGATGATGAAGAAGGAAATGCCGAGAAAGCCGAGGAAACCGGCTTTGTTGCGCGTGAGCGCCCGAAAGGAGACCCGGATGCTTTTGCCGAGACCGGCCAGAACGCGCTGCAGGCGTTCGACGCGCGTTTCGTCGAAATTGACTTCGGTGATCGCCGCGCGCGAGGTGAACGGATCCTGTCGGTTGACATAAGCGTAAGACAGCACGACTGCATAGGTTAAGACGATCATCGGCAGCCCGCCGATCAGACCGCAGCCGAAGCCGCTGAGCGTACAGGCGATGAACCCGCCGATGCCGGCGCGCATCTGTTTGTAGTAGATCCCCGCTGCCAGCGGCACCAGGCCGCAGATGAGGCCGATGACGAGGCCGAGCGGGGTTGCAACCGTTTCAAGGCCGATCACTGCGTCGCATCCCCGGTTTCTATCCGCACGCGCGGATCCAGCCAGCCGATGACGAAATCGGCGAAGATGTTGGAGAACACCACCGCGATCGTGATGACGAGGAAGATCCCCTGCATGGTGGTGTAATCGCGCCCGGAGATGGCGACGAACAGATTGCGCCCCAGACCGGGATACTGGAACATCTCCTCGATGATGACGGTGCCGCTGACCACCAGGCCGACGCTGATCGCCAGGCGCGCCACCAGCGGCAGCATGGCATTGCGCCCGATGTAAGCCGTCAGGATGCGCCGCTGGGGCAGACCGCGGGCTTTGGCGACGGCGATGTAATCTTCGCCCAGGGTGCTGAGCGTGCTGCTTTTCATCGACAGGATCCACGTGCCGATGGTGGACAGCACGTAGATCAGCACCGGCATCGTGGCATAGGTGATGATGCTGCCGATGTATTCCAGCGTGAAGCCGGGCTGGATATTGGGATCGACGCCGCCGCGCACCGAACCGATGTCGAACCAGCGCAGTTGGACGCCGAAAAAGACGATGATCAGCAGCCCGATGATGTAATCCGGGATGCCGGAGAGGATCGAGGCGATGGCGGTCATCAGGTTATCGAACCACGAGCCGCGCCAGTAGCCCATCGCCAGCCCGATCAGGATGCCGAGCGAGAAGCTGATCAGCAGCGATAAGCCGACGCAGAACAGCGTCCACGGCAGGTAACGCAGGATGATGCTGCTGACGCTGACGCCGCCGCGCGTGATCGAGTTGCCGAGATCGCCGCGCAAAAGGTCGCCGATGAAATCGACATACTGGAGCAGCACTGGCTGATCGGGGTTGAAATTGAACAGCGTGGCCGCCGCCCGCACGGCTTCTTCATACGTCAGGTTCTGCGTCTGCATCAACTGGTCGATCTTGATCTCGACCGGGTTGCCGGGCATCTGCCGGATCAGAAAAAACGTGAACGTCGTCACCGCCCAGATGGTGATGAGGCCCGAAACGAGAACGCGAAACAGGTAACTGCGCGTCACACGGCGCAGCCGCTGCCCGATCGTCGGCCTGTGCGCGGCGGCTGAGTGGGCGTGCGCCGCGGGCGGGGTTTCAGCGGAAATGGCGGACATAAAAATACGACCTCGGGCCACAAAAAAAATGCTTTTCTGGTTCGGCTTGTTCTGTCCGCTGAGCAGGCCCCGACGCTGATCCCGGTCTCAGACGGATCGAACCTGCCCGTCCCACTGAATGTGGGGCAGTGGGACGGGCGGTGGGCACTCAGGCTCAGACGGTCGCGTCGGACAGTGTGCCGTTCAGGATCAACCAGATGATGAAGTGATCGTTGCTCGGATTGGCAAAGATCGGATCGTCATCGGCAGGCACACCGGCAATTTTGGCTTCGTTCATCGGCTCAACGCTCAGCATTTCATTGAGCGGGATGTACAGCATCTGCTCATTCAGCAGCCGGGAGATGTAGTCGGCACGTTCCTGCTGCACCGCTGTATCCAGCCCGCTGCTCACGTTGAGGATGAGCGCGTTGAGGTCGATCACTTCACCGTTGTAGTTGAACTCGCGGATATTCAGGTTCAGGCCGGGCTGATCTGCGGCCAGGGCCGCCGTCCAGCGGCGCACCGGGTTGTTCAAGTTCTGGTAGGCGAAGGGCGAGCCAGAACCCCAGCTCCACACCGACAGTTCGAAATCACCCGCGCGGATCGCGGCGGCGGCTTCCTGCCACGGCAGCGCCCGCTCGGTGATATCGAAGCCGAATTCATTCAACTGCGCGGTCGCATCGCGGGCGGCAGCGCTGAAGTCGGCAAAGTCCGCCGGGAAGGTGTACTCGACGGAGATGGTATTGCCAGCGGCATCGACCCATTTGCCGTTCGCATTGCGGGTGAAGCCGGCCTGCTCCATCAGCGATGCGGCGGTTTCCAGGTTGTACTCATAGCGATTCAGGCTGTCGATCGTCTCCTGGCTGAGCAGGTTGGGCGTCAGCGAGTCGAGGATGCCCGACATGTAGATCGTGCCGTGCGCGCCCAGACCATTGGTCAGCAGCGCGCTCTGCTCGCGGTTGATGGCATAGGCCATCGCCTGACGGACGAGGAGATTATCGAACGGGGCAACGCTGAAGTTGAACAGCAGCGCCGGCCCATAGCCGCGCGGCGTCGTCACCAGACGGATGCCTGCCTGAGCGAAGGCCTCGATGGTGGCGGGCGGATAGACGTTGGTCGAGTGCGCCAGTTCACCGCTGAGCACGAGCGGGGTGGTCTGTTCCGTTTCGCCCGCCCACAGCTTCAGCTCGCCAAAGTTGACCGTGCCTGAATACAGGCTGTTGGGCTGCCAGCGCAGCGTCATGAACGCTTCGCCGACATCATTCAGGGTGTACGTGTACGGGCCGGAGGCGAGCAGCACGTCCGGGCGGAATTCCTCGATCGCCGTGGCGACGGCTGTCCACGCCTCATCACCGCTCACCGCGCCATCGGCGACGACCTGGCGCGCCTGCGCCGCCAGCTCACCATAGGTGGCGCTGGGGGCGACGTATTCCTTGAGGATCTGGCGTTCGGCATTGAGCGAGGCGCCGCCTTCGGTGAAGTTGAAGCGCACCGTGCGCTCGTTGACGGCTTCAACGCTGGTCAGGAACGTCCACTGCGTCCAGTTGAGGATGCGCCCGATGTCGAACGTATCGACCACGTCCTGCGCCGTGATCGGGCTGCCATCACTCCACATGGCGCCTTCTTTGATCGTGTATTCGTAGGCGGTGTTGTCATCGACGAACCCCCACGATTCCGCCAGCAGGCCGACATATTCGTTGGTGGCCCACAGGTAATATGCCGGGGTCAGGTGAACGAACGGTCGATAGACGACGCCGAGATTGTCGTTGAGGCCGCCCGCCGCAAACGCATTGAGATGGTGCGTGCCGGGTGCGGTATACGGCCAGGTTCCAAGCCAGACGCCGCGGGGAGCATCCTGACCCGCCGCTGGCAGTACCAGGCCGAGCGCCGCCGTCAGCAAGACAACGATCATGAACAAACGTTTCATCTTAACTTCTCCTATGGCAATCTATCAATGGAGGTGCGGCCTGCCAGTTCTTTAAACGTTTATGTAATCTTATCTTAGCGGATACAAGATAGACATTGCCGCCTCAAAAACTGGCCAGAATGCACCGCCCCTCTACGTTAACGCGATGCAAGTTGAAGCGCAAGTAACCTGATCCAGGCCCGGGCGCACAGGAAATCGCGCGGGCTGTGCAGTATAAAATGGTCGATGTCGCTGAGCCGGGTCATTGAGAGTGGAGGAGTGCCGTTGATGGACGAGCAGGCATGGCGCGATCGCGCCGCCCACTATGCCGCCGAAGCCAGCCATTTCGCTCAGCGCGCCAGCGATTATCATGAGGCGCTTCGCCTGGCGCGGGAGGGGATGGATCTGGCTCCCGGTGCCAGCCAGATGATGCGCCTGCTCAAGCTGGCGGGGGATGCTTACCGGGCGCTGGCTGATTACAAACAGTCGGCTTATCAGTATGAACGGGCGCTCGAACTGGCGCGCACGGAGAACGATCGGGCCTTTGAAGCGCATCTGCTGATCGGTCTGGGGCGCGTGGCGGGCAATCAGGGGGCATACAGCGCCGCACGCAGCTATTACAGCGCCGCCATGACCCTCTTTCAGGCGCTGGACGACAGGGCCGGGGAAGCTGAAGTGCTGAGCAACCTGGGCATCATCGCCGCGCGCACCGGAGCCTGGGCGGATGCCGAGGTTCAGCAGACGCGCAGCCTCAAGCTGGCGCGTGCCTTGAACGACCCGGCGGCGATCGCCCGCGCGCTCCACGGATTGGGCGAAGTGGCGGCGGGAATGGGCAATTTTGGGCGCGCGCGGCTGTACTTTGAGGAGAGCCTGGAGATCTTCCGCGAGATCGGCGATCGCCGATCCGCCGCGCGCAGCCTGCATGATCTGGGCAGCGCGTTCGCATCGCTGGGGGATTTTGCCGCGGCGCAGTTGTACCTGGAGCAGGCGCTGGAGATGCGCCAGATGATGGGCGATCGCAAGGGAGTCGCGGCGTGCCTGCAGCTCCTGGGCTGGGTGGCGCTCGCTGCCACGCACCTGACTCAGGCGGAAGAACGACTGCACGCCAGCCTGAACATCCAGCGCGAGATCGGTTATCATCTGGGCGTGGTCTGGTCTCAGATCGCCCTCGGCTTCGTCTATCTCGCGCAAGATCGCCGGGATGACGCCCGGCGCGTGCTGTTCGAGGCGCTCGCCAGTGGACGGGGTATCGGCGCACGCGGCGTTGTGCAGGGGGCGCTGCTCGGCGCCGCGCACTGGATGGCGCGGCAGGGTGATCAGGGGCGGGCCGCGCAGATCCTCGGCGCAGTCCGGCTTGACCCGGCACTGACCACCAGCCTGCTGCATCCCCACCTGGAAGGGCTGCACCGGGCGCTGCGCGCCGCCCTGGGCGAAGGCGTGCTGCACAGTGAGATGGAACGCGGCGCCGCGTTCGACCTCGATTTTCATGCCCGTGCGACCCTCGATCGGCTGAATGCGACGTCCCCGTAACCCATCCGGTTTTCTCATCTTTCACCAATGTGCATGTGAAGGTCGCTTAAATCACCCGGCTCCCGGATTTAACGTTGCCCGACTATGGTTGCGTTATGTCTGCGCTGCGGACAGCTCGATTCATGATTCATGGTAGTTTGAGGAGCGAATCTCTTGAAGCACATGGTATGGGTTGCACTGCTGTTGGTGTTGGTGGGCGTTCCGTTCGTGAGCATGGCACAGGACGCGCCGAGCGGGACGATCTCGCTCTATACGTCGGAGTCCGAAGCGCAGGTCAACGAAATGGTGGCGTTGTTCAACGAGACCTATCCCGATGTGACCGTGAACATCTTCCGCGCGGGTTCGGGCGAAGTGCTGGCGCGCCTTCAGGCGGAGCGCGAGGCCGGGGCGATCGGCGCCGATCTGCTGTGGTTCGCCGATATCGACTACTTCTCGACTCTGGCGGAGGATGGCCTGCTGGTGGAATACATCCCCGCCGGCACGGAGGAGGTGGACGACATGTTCACCTACGAGAACGGTCTGTACCATGAAGTCCGCCTGATCTTCAACGTGGTCGCTTACAATACGGAACTGGTGGAACAGGCGCCGACGGGCTGGGCGGATATGCTCGATCCGGCGTACATGGGCCGTGTGACCATGCCCAGCGCTCTGATCTCCGGCGCGGCGTTCAATCAGTTCGGCACTTTCATGAATCGTGAGGAATTTGGCATCGATTTTTATAACGGACTGAACGCGAACGGCATCGTGGTGGAGCGCGCTAACGGCGCGGTCGCCGAAAAGATCGCCAGCGGTGAATATGCTATCGGGCAGTTGGTGGACTTCATGGCGCGCAACGCCGCGGCACAGGGGTCACCGGTCGCCTATGTGTACCCGGTCGAGGGGGCGATGCTCGTCCCGACGCCGATCGGCATTTTCAACACCACGCAGAACCTGCCCGCCGCTCAGGCATTCATCGACTTCCTGTATAGTGAAGCGGCGCAGAACCTGTTCGTGGCGCAGAATTACATCCCGGTCGTGCCCGGCATCGAGCTGCCGGAGGGGATGCCGGAATTCAATGTGGAAGCTGAAGACATGACGGGCGTGCTGCCGGGCGTGACGATCATCATGCCCGATCTGGAGTACATCCGCGCCAACCGCGACACGCTGCGCGCGGAATTCGAGGCGCTCTTCGGCGCGCCCCCCGCGTAGACGCAGCCTGTCATCACGTGAAAAGCGTCGGGGTGGTGCAGCGCATCACCCCGCGCTGTTATCGATCCATCCAGTTGGGATACCCGCGTATGACCGCTGCACGCTCACGATACCTCTCCCCGCTGACTCTGCTGTTCGGAGCCTTGCTGCTGCTCTTGATCGCGCTGGTGGTGCATCCATCAGTGGCGCTGATCCAGAACAGCCTGACCGTGAGCGGGGCCTTCGGCCTGGACAATTATCTCTATCTGTTCACGCAGCGCGGCGGCACGGTGGTGTGGAACACGCTCAGCGTCGCCCTGGTGACGACCGTGTCTGCGACCACGCTGGGCGTGGTGCTGTCGTGGCTGATCGGACGGGTGGATGTCCCGCTCAAGGCGGTATGGCGTGTGCTGCTCATCGTGCCCTACCTCATCCCGCCGTTCATCGGTGCGATCGCCTGGGTCTATCTGCTCGGCCCGGTGGGCTACATCAACCGGTTCTGGATGGATCTCACCGGGACGCGCGCGCCGCTGTTCGTCATCTACGGGCAGACCGGTACGATCCTGGTCATGACGCTCTACAGCTACCCGATCGCTTATCTGGTCATGCTGGGGCCGATGCGCCAGATCAGCAGCGCGCTGGAAGAGGCGGCGCGCATCAGCGGGGCGTCGGCGCTGCGCGTGTTTCGCGATATCACGCTGCCTCTGCTGCTGCCGAACGTGGCGGCGGCGGCGCTGCTCATCTTCATGGCGGCGCTGGCGAATTTCGGCATCCCGGCGGTCATCGGTTTCCCCGCGCGCTTCTTCACCCTGACCAATGAGATTTATGTCGTCATCCTCAATTTCGATCTGCCCAATAATCTCCAGATCGCTGCGGCCATGTCGATGCAGCTCGTGCTGCTCAGCATCGTGCCGCTGCTGCTGTTGCAGCGGATCGGGGCGGGGCGTAGTGCCGCCATCGTTTCGGGGAAAAGCGATCAGGCGCTGCTGCTCGACCTGGGCTTCTGGAAATACGCCGCTGCCGCGTTCCTGGCCGCAGTGACCTTCGCGGCGGTGATTGCGCCGCTGCTGGCGATCTTCGCCACCTCGATCACCCCGGCGCCGGGCGTCCGCCTGACAGCCGCCAACGCCACGCTGGCCCATTACGAGACGCTCTTCTTCGGCATCCCCAAAGTGCCGCGCGCTTTCCTCAACAGCCTGCTGCTGGCGTTCAGCGCGGCGTCGGTCGTCGCCCTGCTGGCGGTGGTCATCGCCTGGCTGACGGTGAGGACGCGCCTTCCGGGGCGGCGCCTGCTGGAAGTGCTCGTCATGACCCCGTATGCGCTGCCCGGCACGGTGACAGCCCTGGCCTTCATCCTGGCGTTCATCCGCCCCGTGCTGGGGATCAGCCTGTACAACACCATCTGGCTGCTGCTGCTGGCGTATGTCGCGTCGTTCCTGGCGTTCGGGCTGCGGGCGGTGACGGGGGCGCTGAGCAATATCGATCCGGTGCTGGAGGAGGCCGCGCGCAGTGCCGGGGCCGGGCCTGTACGGGCGTTCCGCGACGTGGT
Organism: Anaerolineae bacterium; assembly: GCA_034432395.1. Classification (GTDB taxonomy): domain Bacteria; phylum Chloroflexota; class Anaerolineae; order Aggregatilineales; family Phototrophicaceae; genus Flexifilum. Next base: position 1,989 of record DAOUBU010000057.1, on the reverse strand, counting down.
CATCCCGCTGGTGCGCGCCAGCATCATCGCCGGGTGGTTCCTGGCGTTCATGCCCGCTTTGACCGAGCTGACGCTCTCCGCTCTGCTCTTTTCGGTCGGCAACGAGACGATTGGCCAGGTGGTGTTCAGCCTGTATCAGGAAGGGCGCTTCAACCTGACGGCGGCACTGGCGTTCAGCGTGACGATCGGCGTGCTTGTGCTCAGCATCCTGCTCAGCCGGCTGACGCGCGGTCGGCTGCTGATCTGAGACGACTGCGACGATCGCGTTCGCATCACCCGCCGGGTTTGCGCCGACAGGATAACAGGGTACGAGATATGGCACTGCTTGAACTGCATCAGCTTCAGAAAGCCTATGCCGACCAGCGCGTCCCCGCCGTTCACGCGCTGACGCTGAATATCGCGCGCGGGGAATTCATCACGCTGCTGGGGCCGTCCGGCTGTGGCAAGACGACCACGCTGCGGATGATCGCGGGCTTCATCAAGCCGACCGGCGGCTTGATCCGGCTGGATGGCCGCGTGCTGGCGGATGCGATGAACGGCGTGTTCGTTCCGCCGGAAGCGCGCGGCATGGGCATGGTCTTCCAGTCCTATGCCGTGTGGCCGCACATGACCGTCTTCAATAACATTGCCTATCCGCTCCGGCTGCGCCGCACCGCGCGCGCCGAAATCGACCGCCGCGTGACTGCGATGCTGGAACTGGTCGGCCTGCACGGGTTTGCCAGGCGCTATCCCAATCAACTGTCCGGCGGCCAGCAGCAGCGCGTGGCGCTGGCGCGCGCGCTGATCGCCGAACCGCAGGTGCTGCTGCTCGATGAGCCGCTGAGCAATCTCGACGCGCAGTTGCGCGAGGCGATGCGCAGTGAGTTGATCGACCTGCATCGGCGCACCGGGATGACGATCGTGTACGTCACGCACGACCAGGCGGAGGCGCTCGCGATGTCGGATCGCGTGGTGATCATGCGGCAGGGCACGGCGCTGCAGATCGGCACGCCCGTGGATGTCTATCACCGCCCGGCGCATCCGTTCGTGGCGGAATTCATCGGTGCAGCCAACATCCTGCCCTGCCGGGTGAGCGGCTGGGCGGCGGGCGAAGCGCAGGTCACCCTGCCCGGAAGCGACAGGCTCATCCCCGCCGTGCACGCCCTCGATCAGCCGCCGGACGCGCCGCTGCTCGTCGTGCGCCCGGAGCAGATGCGCCTGCATCCGGCGGACGCGGGCTGGCTGAGCGGGACAGTGCTCCGCCGACAGTTCCTCGGTGAGGCGCACGAGATCAGTATCGAGACAACATACGGGGCCGTGCGCGCCAGGGTGGCATCTGGCGATGCCCCGGCGCTCGGTGCGTCCGTCGGCGTCACCTGGGAGGGGGGATGGCTGGTGGCCGGCTGAGGGAGAACGGAGCTTTTCCGCATTCTGATCGCGGCACGACCGGTCAGTCGAGAGAGACAGGGGGCGGCGGCCCTATTCAAATCGCGTGATCGGTATCCGCCGGCGCGATTTTGACGAAGTGGCCGATCGACTCAGGACTGCGTTTGGCGGCAAAGCGCAGCAGCTTCCGCACTGACAGTTTTCCCACGATGAAGCGCTGAACGACAAACGGCAGGCGGAAAAAAGGGCGGGGTTCAAAGCCATTCTGGATGAAGATGGCCTTCATGGCCGGATTGCGGGTGACTGCGTACTGGTTGAGATGCCGATTCTGCCTGATGATGCCCTCGGTGATCTGTTTGCCCAGCCCCTGACCGCGAAACTCCTGCGCGACGTAGATCGGCCCCAGCTCGACCCAGCGCCCGCCGATCGGCATCCAGGCGCCGAACCCGACGAAGACATCATCCTGGTAACAGAAGCGAATGCTGTGCTGGGCGATCAACAGTTCGAGGTCTTGCCGGGTGATCTCGCCGATATGGCAGGGCTATCGCATCAAAATAAAGTAGGAGGCATACTCGCTACCTAAAGAAAGGGGGTAGCGATGAATGAACAACCCTTCAGCAGTCT
>DAOUBU010000056.1:0-4638 GCA_034432395.1 Anaerolineae bacterium | reverse complement strand
AGCGCAGTTCGTGCAGCATCTTCAGCAGGCTGATGCGGATGCTGACATCGACCATGCTGACGGCTTCATCGGCGACGATCAGGCGCGGCTGTACCGTCAGCGACCGGGCGACGGACACGCGTTGGCGCTGACCACCGCTGAGCTGATGTGGATACTTGTTGACGATGTCGCCTGGCGGCGTCAGATCGACCATCGTCAGCAGTTCCCAGATGCGCCGCCGCAGTCCACTGGTTCCTTCGACCATCCGATGCCGCTTCAACGGAAACGACAGAATATCGCCGATCGTGTGCGCCGGGTTGAGCGAGGCGAATGGGTCTTGATGGGCGAGCTGAAGCTGACGTCGCAGTTGGGCGCGCTCTTTGCCGGTGTAACTGCTGATCGGGCGGCCATCAACCCGCATCTCACCCCGGCTGGGATCGAGCAGTCCGGCGATGATCTTACCCGTTGTCGTCTTGCCGCAGCCGCTTTCACCCACTAGGCACAGGATCTCGTTCGGCTCGATGCTCAGGTTAATGTCCTGCAAGACCGGGATGATCTGCTTATCTTTGATGAACGTGCGGTATACCCCACGCAGTTCAATGATCGGCGTCATAGGGCAGCGGCTTTCCGCGTCAGGTGCGCTTGTTCCAGGACACGCTCGGTCTCGTAGCAGGCCGCATAATGATCGCCGCCCTCATAGGCAACCAGCGGCGGCGGCATCTCACGGCAGACATCGCGGACGAAAGCGCAGCGTTCATGGAACTTGCATCCGGCGGGCGGCGCGATCAGATCGGGTGGCTTGCCTGGGATACTCTCCAGCGTTTCCGCACCCACGCTCAGGCGGGGTGCGGCATTCAACAGGCTCAGCGTGTAGGCATGGCGCGAGCGATAGAAGACATTCTCAACCGGACCGATCTCCACGATTTCGCCCGCATACATTGTTGCTACGGTATCGGCGATCTCGGCGGCGACGGCCAGATCGTGACTGATGAAGATGACGCTGAAATTGAGTTCGGAGCGAAGCTGCGTCAGTACATCGAGGATCGACCGCTGCGTCAGAATATCGACCGCCGTCGTCGGTTCGTCCATGATGACGATCTGCGGACGTAAGATCAGACTGAGTGCCAGCAGGACGCGCTGACGCATCCCACCGCTGAGTTCATGCGGGTAGCTGCGCAGCACGCGCTCTGGATCGAGCCGTACCTGTTCCAGCAGGCGCAGGGCGCGGGTGTGCGCTTCATCCCGCCCGATGCCATGCGCTCGCGCCGTATCGTAGAACATGTCGCTGACGCGGATGATTGGGTTGAGCGAATTGAGCGCCCCCTGAAAAACCATCGAACATTCTGACCATAGATAGCGGCGCATGTCGCGATTCTTGAAGGCCAGCAGGTCGGCTTGACGGCCATCGCGGTAGGTGTAGATGATGCCGCTGCCGGTGACGCGCGCAGTTTTCGGCAGTTGGCGGATCAGCGCCAAATTGAGCGTGGTCTTGCCGCATCCACTCTCACCGATCAGGGCCAGCGTTTCGCCCGCGTGCAAGTCGAAAGAGACTTCGCTGACGGCGCGCACCCAGCCGCGCTGTGCCTGATACATCACCGACAGGCCGCGTACACTTAGGACGACATGCGAACGATCATAGGTCATCGCGCCACCCTCATAGACTTGCCCGCAGGCGTGGATTGAAGATCTCTTCCAGTGACCGGGCGAACATCACCAGTGAGAGCTGGAACAGGGCAATGGCGATGATCGGCGACAGCAGCATCCCGGCGGCCTGTGGCAAGAATAGGACGCCCTGTTGCCGACCGGTGAAGATCATCACCGCCCAGTCTGGCTCGGTCAGCGGAACCATCCCGAGGAATGTCAGCGCGACGATCGAATACATGGCGATGCGAATGGTGAAGATCAGGTTGACGCTGATATACGACACCATATTCGGGAACACTTCTCGGCTGATGATGTGCCACAGGCCGAGATCAAGCACGAACGCCGCCTGCACGTAGTCGCGTTCGCGCAGGCTCAGCACCTGCGCACGGACGGCGCGCATCAATGTTGGCCAGTTGAGAACGCCAAATAACACCGCCAGCATGAAATCGCTGTCGAATTCGACTACTGCCGCCAGGACGATCAACAGCGGGAATCCGGGGATGGTCAGGATGAAATTGGCGATCGCGCTCAACACCTGATCGACCACCCCGCCGAGCAGCCCCGCCGCCGATCCGAGGACGACAGCGATAAAGGTAGCGATCAGCCCGGCCTGAATCGACGTGATGATCAGGCGCTGACCCCCGTGTACCATGTGCGATAGGACATCGCGCCCTTTCCAGTCCAAGCCCAGTGGATGTTCCGCTGTCGGCGGGGCGACCAGCACGCGCGAACCGGGGACGCGCCGTTCCATGTGTGCCTCGCCTTCATAGCGGATGAACAGCGGGCCGAACGTCGTCGCCAAGATGAAGAATGAAATGCCTAAGAAGCCGAGGAAGCCCGCTTTGTTGCGGGTGAGCGCCCGAAACGACACGCGGATACTCTTGCCGAGGCCCGCCAGCAGGCGCTGGAATCGTTCAACGCGGGTTTCTTCGAAATTGACTTCGGTGATCGCCGCGCGCGATGTGAACGGATCCTGCCGGTTGACATAGGCGTAGGACAGCACGACGGCATATGCCAGCACAATCATCGGCAGCCCGCCGATCAGACCGCACCCGAAGCCGCTGATCGCGCACGCGATGAACCCGCCGATCCCGACGCGGATCTGTTTGTAGTAGATCCCTGCTGCCAGCGGCACAAGGCCGCAGATGAGGCCGATGATAAGGCCGAGTGGGGTAGCGACAGTCTCTAGGCCGATCACTACGTCGTCTCTCCGGTCTCTATGCGCACACGCGGATCCAGCCAACCGATGACAAAATCGGCGAAGATGTTGGAGAACACCACCGCGATCGTGATGACGAGAAAGATGCCCTGCATAGTCGTATAATCACGCCCGGAAATGGCGATAAACAGATTGCGTCCCAGGCCAGGATACTGGAACATCTCCTCGATGATGACCGTGCCACTAACCACCAGACCGACGCTGATCGCCAGGCGCGCTACCAGAGGCAGCATGGCATTGCGCCCGATATAGGCCGTCAGAATGCGCCGCTGGGGCAGGCCGCGGGCCTTGGCGACGGCGATATAGTCTTCGCCCAGCGTGCTGAGCGTGCTGCTTTTCATCGACAGGATCCACGTGCCGATGGTGGACAGGACGTAAATCAGCACTGGCATCGTCGCATAGGTGATGATGCTGCTGATGTATTCAACAGTGAAGCCAGGTTCGATGTTCGGATCGACTCCGCCGCGCACCGAACCGATGTCGAACCAGCGGAGCTGGACACCGAAAAAGACGATGATCAACAGCCCGATGATGTAATCAGGGATGCCGGAAAGGATTGAGGCGATCGCCGTCATCAGGTTGTCGAACCACGAGCCGCGCCAGTAGCCCATCGCCAGGCCGATCAGGATGCCGAGCGAGAAGCTGATGAGCAGCGATAGACCGACGCAGAACAGCGTCCACGGCAGGTAGCGCAGGATGATGCTGCTGACGGTGACGCCTCCGCGCGTGATCGAGTCGCCGAGGTCGCCGCGCGCGAGATCGCCGATGAAATCGATATATTGCAGCAGCACTGGCTGATTGGGATCGAAATTGAACAGCGTGGCCGCTGCCCGCACTGCTTCTTCATACGTCAGGTTCTGCGTCTGCATCAACTGGTCGATCTTGATCTCGACCGGGTTGCCAGGCATCTGCCGGATCAGAAAAAACGTGAACGTCGTCACCGCCCAAATGGTGATGATGCCAGAAATGAGAACGCGAAACAAATAGCTACGGGTCAGACGGCGCAGCCGCTGCCCGATCGTCAGCGCATGCGCGGCGGGCGGCGTTTTAGCAGAAATGGCGGACATAAAACTTTCTCAAATCACAAAGAACTCTCTTATGGTACGATTTGCTCTGCCCGCTAAGCAGGCCGCGACGCCTCCAGGGACTCAAGCGGATCGCATCAGCCCGTCCCACTGATGTGAGTCAGTGAGACAGGCTGGCAATCTGTTCTAGAGTGTCGCGTCGGACAGGGTACCGTTCAGGATCAACCAGATGATGAAGTGATCGTTGCTCGGATTGGCATAGATCGGATCACCGTCGGCAGGTGCCCCCGCGACTTTGGCTTCATTGAGCGGCTCGACACTCAGCATTTCGTTGAGCGGGATGTACAGCATCTGCTCATTCAGAAGCCTGGCGAGATAGTCGGCACGTTCCCGCTGCGCCGCCGTGTCCAGCCCGCTGCTCACGTTAAGGATCAGCGCGTTGAGGTCGATAATTTCGCCGTTGTAGTTGAATTCGCGGATATTCAGATTCAGGCCGGGTTGATCTTCAGCCAAAGCTGCCGTCCAGCGGCGCACCGGGTTATTGAAGTTCTGGTAGGCAAATGGCGAGCCAGAACCCCAACTCCACACTGACAGTTCAAAATCGCCTGCGCGGATGGCGGCGGCAGCTTCCTGCCACGGCAGTGCGCGCTCAGTGATGTCGAATCCAAACTCGTTCAACTGCGCGGTCGCATCGCGTGCGGCAGCGCTAAAGTCGGCAAAGTCCGCCGGGAAGGTGTATTCAACGGAGATAGTATTGCCTTCGGCATCGGC
>DAOUBU010000055.1:0-32785 GCA_034432395.1 Anaerolineae bacterium | reverse complement strand
GAGACTGCTGAAGGGTTGTTCATTCATCGCTACCCCCTTTCTTTAGGTAGCGAGTATGCCTCCTACTTTATTTTGATGCGATAGCCCTGTCCGGGCGGGCGTGTCTTCACGGTGTGGTGACGCATCGGCTTCAGCCCTCACCCTGTCCGGCTTGCGGCCCCCCTGTCCCTCTCCCAGGGGAGAGGGACAGGGGGTGAAGGCCAGCGCCATCCATTTCGATCCTTCCGTTTGGAAACGCGCGGGGCGGGTATGTCCCCGGAGGGCCAGTCCCGGCGCTGGATGCGCGCCCTCTCCTCTACAGGCGGAGTGTTTGACAGGGTTCCCGGCTTGCTTATATACTTTGCGCCAGAGTAACAGGCGTCTGCTGCCGCTGTTGTCTGCGGGGAGGGATCATGATCCAGGGGGGCGAGAGCTTCCGTCTGGTGGTGCGTCGAGGCCCACAGCCGAACCAGATTTACGAACTGTCCAAAGATGTCGTCACGCTGGGGCGCGACATCACCAATGACATCACGATCAACGATCCCGAAGTCAGCCGGCATCACATGCGTTTGATGCGCGGGGCGGGCGGCTACACGGTCGAGGATCTGGGGTCAACCAACGGCACGTTCGTCAACGGGCAGCGCGTCAGCGCCCCCCGTCCGCTGCGCCCCGGCGATATGGTCGGGCTGGGCGAGACCGTGACGCTGGCCTACGAGATGGCGATGATGCCCGATATGCCCGGCATGGCCCCGCCGCAGTACGGCGCGACGGTGCCGTCGGCAGTCCCGCCGAGCGCGCCCTCCGTCGGGATGCCGTCCGGTTATCCTCCCCAGCCGACGCCGGTCACACCGCCGCAGCAGCCCGCGTATCAGCCACCCGCGCCCGGTTTTCAGCCGCAGGGCGGTCAGCCCGCTGTGCCGGGTGTGCCCGGTCAGGGAGCGGGATACGGCCAGAGCGCCGGCTATCCAGCCGCTGGCGGTCAGTACGCCCCCGCGATGCCCGGCCAGTACGGCCAGGCGGGATACGGTCAGGCGGGGGGCACGCCGATGCCGCCGCAGGCTCCGCCGACGGGGTACGCCGGAGACTACGATCCATACGCTGTGCGCGATGAGGAACAGAATAATACGCTGCGCTGGGTGCTGATCGGCTGCGGCGCGGCCACGCTGCTGTGCTGCTGCACCTCGGTGATCGGCCTGGTCGCGGTCGACTCGTTGTGCCTGTGGGAAAGCCTGGGGCCGATCTATTCGATCCTGCGCACCCTCGGTTTCCGCGCGACCTGCTGAGCCGACGTCCCAGTCGCTATCTTGTTCACAACTGGCCCCGGCCCGATCCAGCGCCCTGGACGGAGCCGGGGCTGTTTGTTGGCGCGATCAATCGTCATCGCCATCGTCGTCGTGATCGTCGCTCCGGCCCGAACTGCCGGATCCGCTGCCGGAGTTATCCGATCCGCTGCCGGAATTGCTCGATCCACGGCCTGAATTGTCCGATCGATCGCCGTCGTCATCGGATGTCGGCTGGGCCGCCGGGACGATCACGGGCGGCGGCACGGTGGGCGGTGGCGGGGTGGCCGCCGGTCGGAACGTCGCGGTGAACGTCAGCGACGGCGTCACGGTGGCCGTGGGCGTCGCGGTAGGCGCTGTGGTGGACGAAGGCGTCACAGTGGGGGTAGGCGATGCCGTCGGCGTCGTGGTCGCTGTTGCAGACGGCGAAGCCGTTGCCGTCAGGCTTGCCGTTGCTGTCAGCGTCTGGGTCGCCGTCAGGGTGAGCGCCGCTTCCGGCGCTGCGGTGGTGACCGGCACGGTCGGCGTGATCGACGCCGCTGCGGTTTCGGTCTGGCCGATCAGGAACGCTTCCTGCTGACGCCGATCCGCGATCAGCAGCGCGATGCCGCCGATCAGGATGAGCGCTGCGGCGGCGGTCAGCAAGCTGCGCACGCTCGACCGGGGGCGCGGCACGACCCGGATCGAGGGCGGCGGCTCCGGTTCGCTGACCGGCGGCTCTGGCTGTGGGCTGACCGGGGGCGGCGCGGGTCGTTCTTCCTCAGCGTCCAACAGGGAGAGCAGCCGGGCGCGCCCGCGCTGGTAGGCGCTGTAGACTTCCGGCGGGGGCGGGGCGGCCAGCCGCACCAGCCCGCCGGCTTCCAGCAGCAGGCGCAGCCGATCGCCGTACTGCGGATAGCGCTTCAGGGCGCTGTCCAGCGGCTCCCCGGCATTGATGGCGTCAATGCAGGCGTTGAGCGCTTCGTGCAGGGCGGGGTCATCAGGATAGTACGTCGCCATCGTCAATTTTCCGTCACCGGGCCGCTCAACCGTCGGCGTAGGGCGGCCAGCGCGCGAAACTGAAGCTGCTTGATCGCATTGACGGACTTGCCCATGATGCTGGCCGTCGTCTGCAGGTCGAGTTTCTGGCCGAAGCGCAGCAGCAGCACTTCCTGCTGATCGGGGGCGAGGGCGGCCAGCGCCGCGCGCACCTGGTCGGCGGTGCGGGCTGCGTCCAACCCCAGCATGACTTCCGCCTCCAGATCGCCGTCATCCGCCAGCCATTCATCCAGTTCGGTTTCCTCGATACGGCGCGCCGCCCGGTGATGCTGCGCGATCAGGTTGCGCGCCACCTGGAACAGCCAGCCGCGCAGGCTGTCGCGCGGCGGGGAAGCACCGCGCAGCGCCGTGATCAGGTTGGTGAAGACGTCCGCCGCCAGATCTTCCGCCGTCATCGCGTCCCCCACGCGCAGGCGGATGAAGTGGTAGATCGGGGTGAAATAGAGATCGTAGATCTGCATGATCGCATCCCGATCGCCGCGCCGCGCGCTGGCCAGCAGGCTCTCCTCAAGACCGAAATCGGGCAGGACGATCAGGATCATGACCGGGACACGTCAGTGAGTGTGTTCGCAACAGGTCACCGGATTATAACTGAACCTGTCATGCGGCACAGGTGGGATGAGCCGATCATCCCACCTGTGCCATAGAACCTCGCTGAGGCGGCGTCAGGGTTTAGTCGTCGTCACCGTCATCATCGTCGTGATCGTCATGACGGCCATCGCTGCGGTCGTCGGGATGACTGTCATCGCTGCCGTGGCCAGAACTGCCGGAACCGCTGCCCGAATTCGACGAACGCCCGCTGCGATCATCGCTGCTTGAGTTTGAACTGGAGTTCGAGCTGGAATTGCTGCTGGAATTCGAACTGGAATTGCTGCTCGAATTGCTGCTCGAATTTGAACTGGAGTTCGAACTGGAATTGCTGCTGGAATTCGAACTGGTGTTGGACGAGCCGCCGCGGCGATCATCTCGACGGTCGAAATCGACGATCAGACCGCCCGCCAGCACGGCGGCCATCTCCGCCTGGTTGAGATCATCGTTGTCGATCAGCTCGACCTCGCGGGCGATGTACGCCCCCGGCGCGCCGCTGACGTGCAGCTTGACAATCGTGCCGATGCCCAGCGCCGGCAGGTTGAGTTCAGCGCGCCGGATATCGATGCGCTGCCCGCCCACGGTGATGAAGCCCGGCTCGATCAGCGTGATCACGCCGTACAGCTCGACTTCCTGTCCAACGGCGGAGGGCAGCAGCGTCGCCGCCGGGACGGGGATCATCTGGCCCGGAGCCGGGGTGACCGTTCCAGCCCCGACCGCGGCGCTGTTGTTTTGAACAGCGGCGAAGCGCTCGGCATCCACTTCAGTGGCCAGCCAGACGCCGTTGGTGAGCACGGCTTCGACGTGGACGAACAGCCCGGTGGACAGCGGACGCGAGATCTGCGCGCGGCTGATATCGAACTGGATGCCGCCCACCAGCATCTGCCCGCCGTTGATGGCCATGATCGCGCCGTCGAGTTCCAGCCGCGAAACCGCAGTGGGGGACGCTCCCGCCGGCGAGATCACCACCGGCTGCGGCGCGGTCGGCGTAGCCTGCGCGCTGACCAGCGATGCGCCCATGAACGAGATCACGGCGGTGGTCACAGCGATGACCGAACGGGTGTGAGTGTGAACAGGCATGGGTCTCATCTCCTCCATCAGATTGACTGCTGATTGAACACTGCCTTACACCCGTGATGTGTCGGTTTGACGGCGGAGGTTACGGTCACCAGGATGAGGAAATGATGAGAAAGAGGCGATCCGCCTGGATCGCCTCTGGGGTGTCTGTGGATCCGATTGTCAGCGGTGGGGGGCGTCGGTCACTGCTGATCGTCCGCCAGGTCGCTGAAGCGCGCGGGAGCCGGCGCGCTCATGCCGGGGGCCGCGCCGCTGGAGGGTTCACCGGCCCCGGCCAGCGCATCGCTAACCGCCGGCGGGATGATGCCGTTCATCAGATCTTCGAACATCTGCCGGTCAAGCGTCTCCTGCTCGATCAGGACGCGCGCCAGCAGATCCAGCTTACTGCGGTGCTGGATCAGAAGCGCTTTGGCCCGATCGTAAGCGGTCTGGACGATGCGCCGCACCTCTTTGTCGATCTCTTCCGCGGCATGTTCGCTGTAGTCGCGCTGCTCGTAGATATCGCGCCCCAGAAACAGCGAGCCGGAGCCGCCGCCGAACGTGCGCGGGCCGAGCACTTCGCTCATGCCGAACTGGGTGATCATCGCGCGCGCCCGCTGGGTCACCGCCTGAAGGTCGGCGCTGGCCCCGGTGGTGAACTGGTTGAAGACGATCTCCTCAGCGGCGCGCCCGCCCATCGCGGCGCAGATCTCATCCTCGAACTGTTCCTTCGATTTCAGGAAGACGTCCTCATCCGGCAGGGACATGACGTACCCGCCCGCGCGCCCGCGCGGGATGATCGTGATCTTGTGCACCGGGCTGGCATGTTCCAGGATGTGCTGCAGCACGGCATGGCCCGCTTCATGGTAGGCGACCTTGCGCTTCTCCTCTGGGCCGATGACGCGGGTCTTGCGCTCCGGCCCCATGATCACGCGCTCCATGCTCTCCTGCAGATCGGACATGTTGATCGACTTCTTGTTGCGCCGCGCCGCCAGGATCGCCGCCTCGTTGATCAGATTTTCCAGGTCGGCCCCGCTGAAGCCGGGCGTGATGCGCGCCAGCCGCTCCAGTTCGACGTCGGCGGCCAGCGGCTTGCCTTTGGCGTGAACTTTCAGGATCTCCAGGCGGCCCTTGACGTCCGGGTTGTCCATGACGACTTTGCGGTCGAACCGGCCCGGGCGCAGCAGCGCCGGATCGAGGATGTCCGGGCGGTTGGTGGCCGCGATGACGATCACGTTGGTGCCGGTCTCGAAACCGTCCATCTCGACCAGGATCTGATTGAGCGTCTGCTCGCGTTCATCGTGGCCGCCGCCCAGGCCAGCCCCGCGATGCCGCCCGACGGCGTCGATCTCATCGACGAAGACGATCGACGGCGATTCGGCTTTGGCGCGTTCGAACAGGTCGCGCACGCGGCTCGCGCCGACGCCGACGAACATCTCGACGAATTCCGAGCCGCTGATGCTGAAGAAGGGCACGCCTGCTTCACCGGCGACGGCGCGGGCCATGAGCGTCTTGCCCGTCCCCGGCGGGCCGACCATGAGCACGCCTTTGGGGATGCGCGCGCCCAGGCGGATGAACTTCTCCGGCTCTTTGAGGAATTCGACCACCTCGGCCAGTTCGAGCTTGGCCTCGTCGGCCCCGGCGACATCGGCGAAGGTCACCTGCGGGCGCTCCATATCGCGCACGACGCGCGCGCGGCTGCGCCCGAAGCTCATCGCCTGATCCTGGCCGGAACGGACGGAGCGCATCATCCGCCACAGCAGCCAGACAATGATCAGCGTCGGCACGATCGCGACGGCCAGTTGGAAGAACAGGCCGCTGAAGGTATCGCCCTGCTGCTCCTGATACTCGATCGTCGAGAGCTGTTCGGGCGTCAGGCCGTAGACCGTGGCCAGCGTCGAGAACAGATCGGTCTCGCGCTCCTTGTACAGGTAGGCGGTGCTGCCGTTGCGCAGCTCGATGTAGACTTCTGTGCCGCCGCGCACCGTGATCGCGGTCACGTTGCCCTGATCGATCTGCCGCGCCACCTGGTCAAGGCTGACGCGGTTGCCGCGCGGGGCGCTGCTGGGCTGGAAGAAGATGACGATGAAGACGACAAGCACCACTGCGCCCAGGATCAACCACAGACGCTGCGCGTTGCGGTTGGCAAAGGGCGAATTGTTGTTGCCGCCGCTCTGGGGGGATTCCGATTTATTGCTCACCCTGCATGATCTCCGAAAGTCTTTCTGTAACCGACATTATATCGAAAATCCAGCCCAGATGCGATAAGCCGCTTATGAGACATACAGCCGCAAACGGAGCGGCGCCCCGCACCCGGATCGCGGCGGCGCTGGACGCCCTGGAATTTTGCCTCCTTTACAACGGCGCTGTTTCCTGTTACGATGATGTCGCGCCGCACGGGTTTCGCAAGACAACGTGGTCTTCCCCGCAACGCTTTAACAAACACAGATTCACCCATTTTCACTGAGAAGCTGGACCAGCGGCGTATCAGCCGTTGATACCCGTTGGGCACGTTCTCATCTACTCCTCGAGCACCGTAGTAGAGTTTTGAAGCTGAGTTGTGAGTTGTGTGGTCAGGCTGCGGCGCATCAAAGTCATCTTCTGAGGAGAAGAGAGCATGTCCAACAATCGCAGCCGTGGTACAGTCAAGTGGTTCAATGGGGACAAGGGCTACGGGTTCATCACCCAGGAAAACGGCCCGGATCTGTTCGTCCACTATTCCGAGATCCAGAAGACCGGTTTCCGCACGCTGAACGAGGGCGACCGGGTCGAGTTCACCGTCACCGAAGGCAAGAAGGGCAAGCAGGCCAGCGCCGTCACGGTCATCGAGTAACATCGCGGCCCGCGAACCGCTGACAACAGAGCAGACGCCTCTCATCCACGAGGGGCGTCTGTTTTTTTTCGGTCGATCGGTCAGATCAGCGCCAGGCTGACGCCGACGATCGCGCTGAGCAGCCCGACCAGCCAGAAGCGCTGCACCACCTGCGTCTCGCTCCACCCGACCAGTTCGAAGTGGTGGTGGATCGGCGCGCGGCGGAACAGCCGCTGACCTTTCGTGGCTTTGTAGTACCCCACCTGAAGCAGCACGCTGACCGTCTCGGCGACGGGCACAATGGCGATCACCGGCAGCAGCAGCCACTGACCGGTCATCAGCGCGACCGTCCCCAGCGTCGCGCCCAGCGCCAGCGCGCCGGTATCGCCCATGAACAACTGGGCCGGGTGCGCGTTGTACCACAGGAAGGCGAAACAGGCCCCGACCAGGATGAAGCACAACTGCACCAGGAAGATCTGCCCCTGCAGGTAGGCGATCACGCCGTAAGCGGCGAACGCCGACGCCGTGATGATCCCGGCCAGACCGTCCATGCCGTCGGTGAGGTTGACGGCGTTGGACATGCTGACGATGATGAACGCCGCCAGCGGGATGAAGATCACCGGCGACAGCGGGATGACCAGCCCCATCAGCGGGATGCGCACCTGGTTGGCGAACTGGAACCCGCCGTCGTACAGCGAGATGATCACCGCGGCGACGCCGGCGATCGCCCACTGGGCGATGAACTTGGTGCGCGCGCTGATCCCCTCGCCGAACGGGTAGCCGCGGGCCGCCGCGCGCGACCGCCGGATGCCCTCCCAGTCATCGACCGCGCCCAGCAGGGCGAAGCCGACCAGCACCGCCAGCGGCAGCAGGATCGACGCCCCGGTGACGGTGCGGATGACGTTGACCAGGTTGAGCGCCAGCGCGATGAAGACCACCGGCAGCACGATCAGGATGCCGCCCATCGTCGGCGTGCCCATCTTGGCCAGATGCTTGTCCTGGATCTCGACGCGGATCGCCTTGCCGATGCGCAGGCGCTTGAGCACCTCGACGAACGGCCCGCCCCAGATCACGCTGAGCAGGAAGGCGATCGCGCCCATGACCAGCGCGAACGGCAGTGCTGTTTCAGTCATTCCGCTCCACTCTTTTCTGTCCGTAATGCCGCCCGAACCTCTGGCCCGTCAGCGGCTGATCCCGCTGATCGAACCGCCCTGCGCCGCGATCTGACGGCGGATCGCGTCCGGCGGGATCTCCAGCAGCACCACCAGCCGCTGCGCCAGCCGCTGGAACACCGGCGCGGCCACCAGGCTGGCCCAGTAATCGCGCGGGCGATCCAGCCGCACCAGCACGCTGATCACCGGATCGTCGGCGGGCAGGAAGCCGACGAACGTCACGATCGAGGCGTTCTGTTCGTAGCCGACCGGCGTCGGGATCTCCGCCGTGCCGGTCTTGCCGGCGATCGTGTAGCCGGGCAGGCCAGCGGTCTCATCCAGCCCGGCCTGGACGACCTGCACCATCATATCGCGCACCACCGCCGCCGTCTCGGCGGAGATCGGGCGGCCCAGCGCCGCCGGCTGCGTGTTGATGACCTGATCGCCGTCGATGATCTGGTGGACGACGTTGGGCTGCATCATCAGGCCGTTGTTGGCGATGGCGTTGATCGCCGTCAGCATCTGCAGCGGGGTGACGGCGATCGCCTGACCGAAGCTGTTGGTGAGCAGGTTGGCCTCGCTCCAGTCCGGATCGCCGGGGATGTGCATCGTCCCGGCCTCTTCACCCTGGAGGTCGATGCCGGTCAGCCGTCCGAAATTGAAGCGGCGCATCATGCCGTAGTACAGATCCGGCCCCATCATCGTGCTCACGGTCGCCGCGCCCACATTGAGCGACTGCACCAGGATCTGCGTGGCATCGACCAGGCCGTGCGGGCGGCGATCCCAGTTGCGCACGGTGATGCCGCCCAGTTCCAGCGCGCCCTGATCGTTGTAGGTGAAATCCGGCTCGATGACGTCCTGCTCCAGCGCCGCCGCGATCGTGATCACCTTCATCACCGACCCCGGTTCGTAGTTATCGGCGATGGCGATGTTGCGCAGCACGTCCGGGCTTTCGATCTGGAAGTAGGCATTCGGGTCGAAGGTCGGGAAGCTGGCCATCGCCAGCACGTCCCCGGTGCGCGGCTCCATGATGATGATCGTGCCGCGCGTCGCCCCGGTCTCGGCGATCGCCCGCATCAGCTCGGTTTCGGCGATGTACTGCACGTCGCGGTCGATCGTGAGCACGATATCCGCGCCGCGGTCGGGTTCGAGGTTGGAATCGGGCACGTCGAACGGGATGTTGCTCACCCGCTGATCGCGCGTGCGCCCGGAAAGCTGGCCGTCGTAGTAGCCCTCGATGCCGTAGTAGCCGCGCAGATCGCCGCCGACGAAGCCGATCACCTGCGAGGCCAGCCCGCCCTGCGGGTAGCTGCGCCGGGGGATGGGCGAGATCGTGATCGCGCTGCCCAGATCGAGCTGGTTGATGCGCTGGCCGACCTCCGCCGACACCCGCGGGGCCAGCAGCACCCACGGGGCATCCGACGTCAGCGCCGCGAACAGTTCGCGCTCATCGCGGCCCAGGATCGAGGCGAGCTGCACCGCCATCTGCCGGGCATCGGTCACCAGGCTGGGGCTGGCCCCGATCTGATATTCGAGGGTGTTGACCGCCAGCGCTTCGCCGTGGCGGTCGTAGATCAGGCCGCGCGCGGCGGCGAGCTGCAGCGTGCGGGTGTACAGGCTGTCGCGCAGGCCGTCCAGATAGGCCAGCACTTCCGTCGGCAGTTGGAATTGGAATGACGCCAGGCGGCCAAACAGGATGAAGGCGGCGGCGAACAGGCCGAGGATGACCACCGGCAGCCGCCGGCGCAGCGTTTCGACCTGCGGCGGCAGCGGGGAGGGGCGTCCGGCGGTTCTGCGGGCAGAGGGGGTCGCGGCCATCGTTCAGTTTCCCGTTCCCACCGGGGTGCGGTCGCCCGCGCCGCCGGTCAGTGACTGCTGGCTGAAGCCTTCGATCTGGGCGCGCAGCGCGTCGAACTGCTGCTGCACCCAGCCGGCGAACGACTCGTCGTACTGCGGCAGGGGCTGGCTGTCCGGCTGGGGCGTGATCACCGCCTGAGCGCGCACCCGATCCGGGTTGTAGCCATCGACGACGATGTACTGGATGTCGGTCTCCGCCGCCGGGACGAAGCCCAGCTCTTCCGCCCGCTGGAGCAGCCGGCCCACGCGCTGGAGGTTGGCGATCTCGGCGCGGAGCTGCTCGTTCTGCCGCTGGAGGCTGTCGCGGACGGCGATCAGCTCTTCGAGCTGGCGGCCCAGCGTCGAGGTCGTGGACGACTGATTGAGGTAGAGCGCGCCGATGATGATGGCGACGAACAACCCCAGCGTGCCCAGAGCGAGCATCTGCCGCTGCGGCTGCCAGCGCGTCGGTTTGAGGGCGTGCTGAAGCCAGGAAGTGCGACCGGTCACTGCAAACGAACCTCGATATTCCCTGCGCGGCGCCAACTGCGCGATCGCAATCGCGATCGCCATCCTGGCGCTGCGGCTGCGGACGGACGGGTTGACTGCCTGTATTGTACCATCAGGCGCGCCGATCGGCGCGGAACGCCGCGATCGCCGCGACGACCTGACGCACGACGTCGGCATACGGGTTGTCCGGCGGGATGGACGGCGGCTGGTCGTCGATGACCGCCAGCAGCGCATCGGCGAACTCCACCTCGAGCGTCCGGTCATCGCCGCGCCCCGCCCAATCCGCCCGGATGGCGGCGAGTTCGCCGCGCCACTCGTCCCGCTTGTCCGGGACGTCCGTCATGACAGCGACGGTGTTGCCCGCCAGTATCCGTACAGTATCTTCCGGCAGGGTGCTGACCTGCGCTGTCTAGCCGGTATCGCGCATGGCTTTGAGCCAGTTGAGCACCTGGCGATTGCTCTCCAGAGCAGGATGCGCGATCTGCTCCCGGAGTTCGACACAGCGTTCCACATGCGCAATCGCGCTGTCCAGATCGCCCAATTTATAATGGAGCATTCCGATATTGAAGCACGTTATAGCTTCGCCGCCGCGGTCGCCTACCGCCCGTCTTAAGGTCAACGCCTGTTCGTAGAACGCCAGCGCTTTGTGCTTGTCGCCCAAATCATCCCACGCCGAGCCGATGTTGTTGAGCGCCGCCGCTTCGCCGCCGCGGTCGCCTACCGCCCGTCTTAAGAGCAACGCTTGTTCGTAGAACGCCAGCGCTTTGTGCTTGTCGCCCAAATCATCCCACGCCGAGCCGATGTTGTTGAGGGTGGTCGCTTCGCCGCCGCGGTCGCCCACCGCCCGGAATACGGGCAGCGCCTGTTCGTAGAACGCCAGCGCTTTGCGCTTTTCACCCAATGCAGACCACACCCGGCCAATGCTGTTGATCGCTGCCGCTTCGCCGCCGCGGTCGTTCACCGCCCGGTATAAATGAAGCGCTTGTTCGTAAAACTTTAGCGCTTTGCGCTTTTCTCCTAACGCAGCCCACGCCGCGCCAATGCTGTTGAGCGTGGACGCTTCCTTCGCCTGATCGCCGTTCTGTCTGAACACGACCAGCGCCGCTTCCAGCCAGCGCAGCCCGCGCGCCTCGCGCCCCCGCGGCGTCTCGATCATCGTCAGGCGGTTGTTGACAAAGCGCTGCACGTTCCAGCCGAACGCCGCCAGCCGCTCTGGCAGCGTCTCCGCGAAATGATCCACCAGCGCATCGCCCACTTCGGTCACGTGCGGGATGAGCGGGTCGAGCTGGCTCCACTGCTCCAGTGGGATCTGTCGGAATGCCTCCGCCGCTCCGATCACCCAGTCGGCATAGCGCTGGAAAACCGCCAGCAACTTCCCCGCCGCGTTGAGCAAAGCGCGGGCATACGTCCGCAGCACCGGGTGCTGGCTGTACCGCCCGCTCTCCCGCTCCCAGTCGAGCAGGCTGGCATCGACCAGCGCCTCGGCGGCGCGGTCGGCGCTGGCTTCCGGCTCACCCCAGACCGCCGCCAGCGCCCTCAGGTCGAATGTCGCGTTCGTGGCGAACACCCCCAGCGCCCGGAAGCGGCGCTGCCCAGCGTCGTCCAGCGCGTCGTAGCTGAGGCTGAGCGTCTTCGACAGGTTCAAGTCCTTGTCCCGCTCATCGACGTTCAGGTGGGCGAACGGGTCGGTCGGGTCGGTCAGCCCGTCGAGGATGGTTTTGGCGTAGCCCGCGCCCTTCTTCTTCAGCCGCGCCGCCGCCAGCGTCACCGCCAGGGTGTGTCCGGCGAGCGCCCGGCTGATCTGCAGGTAGATCGGGTCGTCCGGGCTGCCGCCGGCGCGGGCGGCGATCAGCGCCGCGCCTTCCGCATCGCTCAGCCGATCCAGCCGCACATCCGCCCCGTCGATGTTGCTCGCCAGCGCCGCGCTGCGCGTGGTGATGAGCAGGCGGCACGGCGTGCCGGTCACGCGGAAATACGACACGTGCTGGTGATCCCACACATCGTCCAGGATGAGCAGGGCGCGCCGGTCGTGCAGCGTCCGGTTGAGCTGGCCGGCGGCGGACTCGACGTCCGTGCCCGGCCCAACGTACCACTCGCGCGGGTCGCCGAAGCAGACGCCGATATCCGCCAGGCGCGTCTGGAGGTCAGGCGTCTGCGTGACTTTGACCCACAGGATGCCGTCGGGGTAGCGGCGGCGCACCTCGCAGTCGTGCGCCAGCGCGATCGCCAGCGTCGATTTGCCCAGGCCGCCCGGCCCGTAGATGGCGGTGGCGCTCTGCGGGCGCGCGCTGACGACGGTGGCGTGGATGGCGTCGGTCAGCAGCGCCTCTCGCGCCGCCTGAAATGGCGTCGCGCGCTGGATGTGCCCCTCCGGAAGCCCGCGCTCGAAGTGGTACAGCGGCGCGATGCGCTCCGATGGTTCGCGCAGGATGCGCCGCAGCTCGGCCACCGCCTCGGCGAAGGGACGGGGATCGCGGAAGTCGGGCGCGTGGAGGCGATCCAGTTCGGCGGGGATGGTGTCGTAGTCACCGGCGCGCAGGATCGGCGTGACCGGGATGCAGCGCGCCAGCGCGTGCCGCCATTCGGCGCGCACGTAATTCGACGCCAGCGCGCCCGGCGCGACCACCAGCACCAGGCGGTCGCAGTCGTCGATGGCGGCCTCGATCTCGCGGGTGAAGGTCTCGCCGCGGCTGGGCATCTTCACCATGTCCCACCACACGACGAATTCGTCCGCCAGCGCGTTGTAGAGCCGGCGCATGAACGAGCGCGCCGGGTCGTCGTAAGCGGCGCGGTCGCTTCCGGCGTCGTCGCTGCGCGCATACGAGAGGAAGACGCGGACGCGCGGCGCATCCGCATCAGGCGCGAGCAGGTCGATCAGGGCGTCATGCGGACGATCGGGGTTCATCGGGCGCGCGTCCTTTCTCTGCGGATATCACTGAAGGGCGATATGAGCGCATCCGGCGCGTCAGAGCAAAGGATCGGTTGAGCGATCAGCGCGGACGCCGCGCCCCGGATCAATCATCCAGCGTCGGATCGTAGGCGAAGTGGATATGCGCCAGTTCCGCGGGCGGGGGCGGCATCGGCTCCTGCCAGTAGACCGGGCGGATGAACGCAGGGATGCGCTCCCGGTTCATGCGCGCCAGCGCGTATTCCCATTCCTGGCGCACGAAGCGCGACTGCGCCGCCGCCGCCGACCAGAACAACTGGAACAGATCGGCGCGGTCGATCAGGGTGAGCAGGCCGGCGTTCCAGGCTTCGCCGCTGCGCAGGGTCGTCGCGTCGCGCAGGAAGGCGTCGCCCAGCACTTTGATCGCCTTTTCGATGCGCAGCACGACCGGCGTATCGCGGTGGCTGTAGGAACAGAAGATCGCGCGGTACGGACGGGCCGCCGCCGCGGTCTGCCCGACCGGGCGGGCCGCGCCGGCCTCCGGGCTGACGTAGATCGACAGCGGCAGATCGGCGACGATGACGCCCTCCACGCGGAAGGTGATGCGCCCGTTGACGGCGGCGTAGGGCCGGGCCGTGTGCGCGCGCAGCTTGAAATCGAACCGCTGCCAGTCCTCGAAAAACGCCAGCGACGCGCTCGGCGGGTTGAACTGGAAGCCGTCCAACTGCGGCTCGGCGCTGATCAGCGCGCCCTCGCGGATGGCGGCGCGGGCCGCTTCGCCGGCGCGGCGGATCCCGGCCAGCAGATCGCCCAGCTCGCGTTCGGCATCGCGCTCGACGTCATCCGCGGCATGCTGGCGGAAGACGTAGGCGCGCAGCGGCTGCCACTCGTTCGGCCTGACCTCGATCGGGTAATAGGCGCTGAACTGGATCGGATCGTCGGCGCGGGCGTCCGCCGGCTGCGCTTCCGGGGCGGGCGGCGGGATCATGCCCGGCCCGCGCGTCGTATCGACGGCCTCGCGCAGGCGATCCAGCAGATCGGCGGGGATGCTGCGATCGGGGTCGGTGGGCGACGCGCCTTTCTCCGTCTGCGCCGCGGCTTGATGCGCCGCTTGATGCGCCGCGACGATGCGGCGCGCCTCCGTCAGGCCGTGATCATCGGGCGCGATCCAGTGGATGACCGCGCCCGCCTCGCGCGCCCGGCTGACGCTGTAGGCGATGAACGACGAGCCGTGCGCGAGCGCCGTCCCGATGACGAGCACGAGGTCGCCGCGCTGCACAGCGTCGATGTGACCGCCGTCGTCCAGCACGGCATCGACGTGGATGTGCGCGCGCAGATCGAAAAGGACGGTGCGGGCGAATGTCGTGCCGTCATCCGGGTGATAGAGGATATGGATCGCCATCGCGCACCTGCCTGTCCCTGTACGGCTGTCGAGAGATCGCTATGATTGTAGCGCAATCCGAAAGGGGTGATCGTGCGCGTCCTGATGATCTCCAAAGCGTGCATCGTCGGCATCTACCAGCGCAAGCTGGAACTGATCGCCGCGCAGGGGGTCGATCTGCTGGTGCTCGTCCCGCCGTCCTGGCGCGATGAGCGCGGCGAGATGCCGCTGGAGCGGGTCTTCACCGCCGGCTACCGGCTGGAGACGCTGCCGATCTTGCGCAATGGCGATTACCATCTGCACGCTTACGCCGGTCTGGGGCGCTGGATGCAGCGCTTCAGGCCGAGCATCGTCCACATCGATGAAGAGCCGTACAATCTGGCGGCCTGGCAGGCCTACTTCCACGCCCGCCGCGTCCGCGCGCGGACGGTCGCTTTTAGCTGGCAGAACCTGCTCCGAACGTACCCGCCGCCGTTCGCCTGGGGCGAGCGCTGGCTGCTCAACGGCCTGGACGCGCTGATCGCCGGGACGGCCAGCGCGGCGGATGTCTGGCGCGCCAAAGGCTATCGCGGGCCGATCCGCGTCATCCCGCAGTTCGGAACCGATCCCGATCTGTTCCGCCCGGCTGAGGCCCGGCCCGACCGCCCGTTCACGATCGGCTTTTTCGGGCGGCTGGTGGAAGAGAAGGGCGCGCACCTGCTCATCGACGCGCTGGCCGATCTGCCCGGCGCGCATC
Organism: Anaerolineae bacterium; assembly: GCA_034432395.1. Classification (GTDB taxonomy): domain Bacteria; phylum Chloroflexota; class Anaerolineae; order Aggregatilineales; family Phototrophicaceae; genus Flexifilum. The sequence continues at coordinate 17,531 of DAOUBU010000055.1, read as the reverse complement.
TGCATATCCTCGGCGGCGGGCCACAGCGCGCCGCGCTCGAACGCCGGGCGGTCGAACGGGGGGTGCGCGAGCGCGTCGTCTTCAGCGATCAGGTGGCCAGCACCGCCATGCCCGCCCGCTATCACGCCGTCGATGCCCTGGCGCTGCCTTCGCTGACGCGCCCGAACTGGAAAGAGCAGTTCGGGCGGGTGCTGGTCGAGGCGATGGCGTCCGGCGTGCCCGTCATCGGCTCCGACAGCGGGGCCATCCCCGGCGTGATCGGCGATGCCGGCCTGATCGTCCCGGAGGGCGATGTCCCCGCGCTGGTCGGGGCGCTGCGCCGCCTGCGCGACGACGGCGCGCTGCGCGAAACGCTGATCGCGCGCGGGCGTCAGCGGGCGCAAACGATCTTCAGCCACGAGGGAGTCGCCGCGGCGACCGTCGCGCTGTACCGGGAGATGCTGGAGCAGGGGTCAGCCGATCAGGGGGTCTCCGGCTGAACGGGCGGATCGCCGGGCTGCGTTCCCGCTGAATACAGCGGCAGCTTGACGCGAAACGTACTGCCCACCTCGGGCTGGCTGGTCACGTCGATCTCACCCCCGTGGATGTTGATGATGCGCCGGACGATCGACAGCCCCAGCCCGCCGCCGCCGCGCCCGATCGACCGCGCCGGATCGCCTTTGTAGAAGCGGTCGAAGATGTGCGGAAGCTGCTCCGGCGCGATGCCGATGCCGTCATCCTCGATCTCGATGATCGTGCAGTCGGGTTCCTGGAAGGCGCGCACGACGATCCGCCCGCCCGCGCGGGTGAAGGTGATGGCATTTTCGATCAGGTTGCGCAGGGCAAAGCGGAGCTGGCGGTCATTGGCCTTGAGCGGGCGTTCGTGCGGCGCCAGCTCCAGCAGGAGGCTGCGCTGCTGCGCCTCCGCCAGCGGGCGCAGCCCCTCCACCAGCCCGGTGAGCAGATCGGGGATATCGACGTCGTGCAGGGCGAAATCGCCGGATTGATCGAGCGCCGACATGGTCTGCATCTGATCGAGCAGCGCCGTCAGATAGCCGACCTGTTCCTCGATCGCCTGCAGGCGCTCGCCCCGACGTTCCGGATCCTCGGTGCGTTGGAGCAGATACAGGCTGGTGTTGATCAGCGAGAGCGGCGTGCGTAGTTCATGCGAGGTGTCGCTCATCAATTCGGAGAGCACCTCGACTTTGTCACGCTCGCGCTCCAGCGCTTTCGCCTGCTGCTCCGTCAGCACGCGCTGGGTGATATCGCGCGACAGCCCCAGCATGCCGATGACCTGGCCATCGCTCCCCCGCAGCGGCACTTTGGTGACCGAGAACCAGCGTTCGCCCCGGTCATCTTTCCGGTACTCGACCCGGTCGGTGACGATCTCGCCGGAGGCCATGACCGCCTGCTCGTTCTCGTAGTACCTCTGTGCCAGCGCCGGCGGGTAGAGGTCGAGCACGGTCTTGCCGATCGCTTCCGCCGGGCTGGCCAGCCCCAACATCCGGGCTTCCGCCGGGTTGATGAGCAGGATGCGCGACTGCCGATCGACGACGAAAATGGCATCGGGGGAATTGTCGAGGATCATCTGCATCAGGGCGCGGCTGCGTTCCAGTTCTTCGTTCACCCGCTTGCTCTCCGTGATATCGGTCAGCGAGACCGCCGCGCCATCGACGCGGCCATCGCGCAGCACCGGCTGGACGTTGACTTTGAACCATGTGGGGGGGCGATCGCCACACTTGAGACCGAAAATCCTGTCCTGCACCGGCTCTCCGGTTTCGAAAGTGCGCAGGAACAGATCCTCGTCGATCGGCTGCTCCTGACCGTCGGGCAGGATGATGCGGATCATCGGGGAGTACAGCGGCCCACCGACATACTGCGCCAGTGGCAGCCCGAGCAGACGCTCGGCGCTGCTGTTGTAGGCCAGCAGATGCCCATCACGATCAGTGAGCAGCACCCCTTCGGCTAACGATTCCACCAGCGATTGATAGCGCGCGGCGCTCTCCGCCAGCGCGGCTTCCGCTTCGGCCCGGGTTTCGATCTCGCGCGCCAGCATTTCGACGGTGCTGCGCACGCGCCGCTGCAGCGGCAGCAGGATGACTACGCCGACGATCCCCAGGCTGATCAGCGTCGCCACCAGCATCCCCGACTGGAGATCGAGCAGCGCCTGGATGCGATCGCGCCGTTCATCGCGGAGCTGGATCACCACCCGGCTGATGCCGACATCGACCGGTATCGAGGCCGCGATGAGGGCGTCGATGCGCGCAGCGGTTTCCGGGGTCGGCGTCAGCGAAGCCGCCAGCAGCGCCCGGACATGCTCGATATAGGTCTGGATGTACTGGTCGAGCTGATACGGCGGCTGTTCGTACAGCGCGCGCGCCGCCTGCGACAGGGTTCCGGACGCCGCCGGGTTGGTATAGACGAGCCGATGCAGGTGTTCGAACTGTTCCAGCGCGCGGGCGAGCTGCGCCTCCAGCCGGGCGATATCCATCGGGTCGTCGGCGCGGCCAAGCTGGGAGGCCAGCAGCGCGATCCGCTGCCCGCTGACGCGCTGCTCTCCCGCTGTGACGATCTGGCCGGTATCGGTACTGCCCTGCGTCGCAGCGCTGAGCACCAGGTAGCTGACGAGGGAAAACAGAGCCACCAGCGCCAGCGCCAGCGCATGCGACAGGGTCAGGCGCGGCAGGGTCTGCGCCGCCTTCAACGGACTGAGCGGGCGGAACGGATCAGAACACATGCATACAGCATCCTACTGGGCTGCTGCGCTATATCATCGACGGATAGGCTTATCGTCATTATATCCTGTATTACGCTGGCGCGTGCGTTCACCCGTCCGCCATCACCCGACCGGGGGCGGAACTCACAACTGCGACGCCAGGTAGATGATCGTCACGCCTTCACCGCCCTCTTTGGGGGGGGCGGTGACCGCTTTGGCGATCAGCGCGTGATCCTTGAGCCGTTCCTGCACCGCCCGGCGCAGCGCCCCCGTCCCCTTGCCGTGGATGATGCGCGCGAACGGCAGGCCGCTCAGGTACGCCGCATCGATGTACTCGTCCAGCCGCTGGATGGCATCCTCCACCCGCGCGCCGCGCAGATCGAGTTCCAGCCCCGGCGACTGCGCTTTGGGCACGGTCACTTCCGGGCCGCGCTCGTAAGCGCTGGCCTGACGTTTCTTCACCTCGGCGCGTTCGGCGCGGGTGGGTTTCTTCAGATCGCTGAACCGGGCGCGCACCTTGAGCGAGCCGATCTGCACCACAGCCTCATCGCGATCGATCTCGGTGACCGTCCCCTCCGCTTTGAGCGTCTCCAGCCAGACCGCTTCGCCCAGCCGAGGACGCCATGTCGTCTCCGGCACGGGAACCGCGTTCTCAACCGGTCGTGCGATCGACTTCTCCAGCGTGTCGGCGGCGGTCTGCACCGTGCGCAGCGCTTCCAGCGGCAGCGACGCCTCGCGCAGGTCGCCCCGCAGCCGGCGCAGCTCTTTGCGGAATTCGTCCAGTTCGGCCTGCATGCTGCGCCGCCCGGCGGCGATGATGTTGCGCCGCTCGTCCTCCAGCCCGCTGAGCTGAAGCGCCAGCTCCGCCCGCTGGGCCTCCAGCTCCTCGCGCATGGCGGTGATCTGCTGCTGCTGCCGGCGGATATCCTCGCGCGTGCGGTGGATCTCGTCGAGCAGATCGTCGGCGATCAGATGCTCGGTGGAGACCATGTTGCGCGCCGCCTCGATGATCTGCGGGTCAAGGCCCAGGCGCGCCGCGATCGCCAGCGCGTTCGAGCGGCCCGGTAGCCCGATGATCAGCCGGTAGGTCGGCGCGAGCGTGTCGAGATCGAATTCGACCGAGGCGTTGCGCACGCCGGGCGTTTCGACGCTGTAGTCTTTCAGTTCGGGGTGATGCGTCGTCACCATCGTCGTCACGCGCCGTTCCAGCAGGTGCGTCAGGATGGCGCGCGCCAGCGCCGAGCCTTCCGCCGGATCCGTGCCCGCGCCCAGCTCATCCAGCAGCACGAGCGAGCGTTCGTCGCACTGCTCCAGGATCTGGATCGTGTTGGTCATGTGCGATGAAAACGTGGACAGGCTCTGCTCGATGCTCTGCTCATCGCCGATATCGGCGTAGATGCCGGTGAACACCGTCAGCCGCGCTCGCTCGCACGGCAGGTGCAGACCGCACTGCGCCATCAGCGCCAGCAGACCGACCGTCTTGAGCGAGACGGTCTTGCCGCCGGTGTTCGGGCCGGTCACGACCAGGATCCAGGTATTGGCGTCGAATTCGACATCGATCGGGACGACGTGGCCTTTCAGCAGCGGGTGGCGCGCCCCGACCAGCGTGATCTGACTGCCGGGGTGCTGCGGCAGGCCGCCGCGGTACTGGAACGGCTCCAGCTTCGGCTCGACGCATTTCAATTCGTCGGCGTAGCGGGCCTTGGCCAGCACCAGATCGAAATAGGCCAGCACATCGACAGTGCGGCAGATCGGCTCGCTGGACTGGCCGACGATCTCCGTCACCTGGGCCAGGATGCGGCGGATCTCTTTCTCTTCCTCCAGTTCCAGCTCGCGCCAGCGGTTGTTCAGCTCCAGCGTCTCCAGCGGCTCGATGAAGAGCGTCGCCCCACTGGCCGACGAGTCGTGCACCACGCCGGGGATCTTGCCCTTGTGTTCGCTCTTGAGCGGGATGACGTAGCGCCCGTTGCGCATCGTGAACAGCGGTTCCTGCAAGAACGGCTGATTGGCCGGCGCGGTGACCAGCCGCTGCAGGCGGGTTTGCAGGCGGTCGAAAGCGACCTTGAGGTCGCGGCGGATGATGGCGAGCTGCGGGCTGGCGCTGTCCTTGATCTGACCGGTGTCTTCCAGCACGCGGGTGATCGCTTCCTGCACTTCCAGGCACTCTTCGATCTCGTTGAGCAGGCTCGCCAGCAGCGGATACTGCCCTTTCATCCGCCCGATCGTGCGTTTGAGCGTGGTGGCGCGGCGCAGCGTGTTGCGGATATCGAGCAGCACCGATGGCTCGATCAGCAGGCCGCGCGTCGCATTGAGGGCCGGCTGGCGCACATCGCGTGCCCCGCCGACGCTGACGTTGACGCGGTTGACGAACAGCTCACGGGCCTCGGCGGTTTCGCGCTGCCAGGTGCGCGCCTCTTCGAGATCGCCGGTGGGGAACAGTTCGCGCGCCAGCTCTGCCGACGCCGAAAATGTCGTGTGCGCGGCCAGACGCTCGCGGATCTTGTCCAGTTCGAGGACGCGGATGGTCTTGTCATTCATGCGGGATGCAGCCTCTGTGCCAGTGAACCCGCCCGATTCTAGCAGAGGCGCATCCCCGCCACAATGGCCGGTTCAGAAGGGTTCACAAAGGTCAGGTGCGCGATTTCAGATCGATGATCACCGGGTCGCGGCGGAAGCCCGCCGGCAGATCGCGCTGCGGCCCGCGGGCGGGATCGTAATCGGGGTTGTCCCACACGATCACCGCCCCCCAGCCCAGCGAACAGGGGTCGGTCACGTAATTGGGGATGAGCGCGATCGGGCGGAAGCCCTTGCGGATCTGCTTGCTGACGTTGCCATCGAAGTAGCGCCCCTCGATCACCCCCTGCAGGTACGCCTCGATCGAGGCGTGATCGGCCTCTTTGCAGTAGTCCATCAGCGTGCCGCCGGCCACCATGCCGCGCAGGTTGTAGGCTTTGAGCACGCGGAAGCGCGCATCCATCAGCGCCGAGCCGATGCCGCGCCCCTGGTAAGCCGGGTGCACCGCCGACTCGACGCCGTACATCCATGGGCCGTCCGGGCGGTGGCGGCGTAGCCAGCCGGCGCTGATCGTCTCCATCCACGGTTCGATGAACGGGCGATCCGGGTCGAAGTCGATGCGCATCGAGGCGGTCAGGCCGACGATCTGGCCGGTGTCGTCGTCGATGGCGCAGAACTGCCCCGCCGGGAACAGTTCGACGTGATGACGGAAATGGATGGCGCGCAGGTGCTCTCTGGGCGGGTTGTCGTCCGACAGGTTGTAGACGATGTCGGTCAGGCGTTCCAGTTCCTCGGCGAACCGGGCCTCGGTGGGGATGATCCGGATGGGCATGCAGACTGACTCCAGCACAGGACTGAGCGAGGGCGGGCCGGGCCGATGCGCTCCCGGCCCGCCCTCAGGGCGATCAACAGTCCCCGATCGGGGTGACGAAGCCCTCCGCCAGATAGCCGGGCGTCCCCAGATAATCGACCCGATACCAGCCCGGCGTATACGCAGTGGCTGTCAACAGGACATTATACGGCACCTGCCCGATGATGTTGTCGCTGCTGGCCGTTGACGGCGTCGAACGCAGCCGCAGCAGATACTCCGTCCGCACCATGCAGGCCGTCAGCGGCGTTTCACCGGCGGGGCCGGCGGGCAGGAGCGGTGCACTGGCCGTCGATCCGGCGGGCGCAAGCTGGCCGACCAGCACCAGCGTCCCGGCATTGGGGATGCTGACGCAGATCGATCCCGCGCCCGATGCCAGCGCGACCGGCGCGCGGTTGAAGGCGCTGAGGAAATAGACGGTTCCCGCCCCGCGCAGACACACGTTGACCGGCGTCACGAAGGGCACGACGGATGTGCCATCGGGCAGCAGGCCGAACAGATCGACCGCCTGGGCGATCGGCTGGCTGACCAGCGCCGGGATGCCGACTTCTGCCAGCGCCGTGATCACCTGCGCATCGAGGATGATGATGCGGCAGAAGGTATCGCCGCGCACCCCGTTGAGCAGGATGTTGCCGGTTCCGCCGCTGGCCGTCATGCTCGTTCCGGCGCGCAGCGCCAGGTTATCGCACAGGAAGGTTTCGAACGGGATGACCGGCAGCGTGGGCGCTGTGCTGACGGGCGGCTGGATCGCCGGCGGGGGCGTCGGCGTCGGCGGCGGAAGCGCGCCGATGCCGATGACGACCGTGTTCGACTGCCCGCTCACGGGTGCGCCATCGTCATCAGTGCCGCTGGCCGTCACGACATCGCTGATCGTCGCGCCGGGAGCGCCGGTGACGAGGTAGGGGAAGACGCAGGTGTAGCTGCCGCCCGGCGCGATCGTCTGCGGGACGGCGCACGTCCCGCTGCCGTTGAGATCGACCGGCGTCCCGTCGATGATATCGGTCAGGGCCGCGATCGTCACGGCATCGGCTGCGCTGGTGTTGGTCAGCGTGACGGTGAAGCTGACAGTGCCGCCTTCGGCGGGCACGCTGGCCGCGTCCGCCGCTTTGACGATCGTCAGGGCCGAGCCGACATCGATGATCGTGACGGTGACCGGGGCGCTGGTCGCGCTGAGCGGCTGGCCGTCATCGTCCGTCGCGCTGACGGTGACGCTGCCGGTGAAGCTGTCGCCGGGCAGGCCGGTGTACGCGATCGTAAACGAGCACGAGGCTGTATTGCCCGGCGCGCCGGTCGTGAGCGTGGTTCCGGTCAGGCATCCCGTCAGCGCCGCCGTCGGGATCGAGCCGCCGCCCGTCAGCGCGCCGATGCTGACAGCGTCGATCGCGCTCAGGTTGGTGACGGTCAGCGTGTAGATCACCGCGCCGCCCGGTTCGTTGAGCGTGGTGGGGCTGGCGCTCAGCGTCACCACGATGCCGCCGCCGATGACGTTGGTGATCGTGACCGTCTGCAGGCCGGATGTATCGCTGACCGGCGCTCCGTCTTCATCGATCCCGCTGGCGCTGACGCTGGCCGTCCGGCTCGTCCCCGGCTGCCCAGTCAGGATGACGGTGTAGGTGCAGGTGTAATCGCCCCCTGCGGCGATCGTCTGCGGCAGGACGCACGTCGTCCCGCTGAGCGCAGTGACATCGCCGGCCAGGCTGTCGCTCAGCGTCGTGACGGTCACCGAGTCGCCGCTCGTGCCGATGTTGGCGACCCGGATGCTGTAGGTGAATGGGCCGCCCGGTTCGGGCTGCGCTGCCGGGCTGACCGACAGATCGACATCGAGCAGGGCGGCGGCGTCCAGGATTTCGATGTTGAACGTGACCGGGGCGCTGGTATCGACGCCGCCGTTGGCCGTGCCGCCGTTATCCTGAAGCACGACGGTGAGATCGGCGCTGCCATTGGCGTTCGCCGCCGGGGTGAAGGTCAGCGTCCCGTCCGGGGCGATCGCCGGGGCGGCGCTGAACAACGTTGGGTTGGTATTGCCCGTGATCGCAAACGCCACCGTCTGGGCCGCTTCATCCGCCGGGCCGGGGCTGATCGCCGTCGCCCACGGGGCGCTGTAGGCCCCGCTGTCCTCGTTGACGGTGACCGCGCCGCCGGGGGTGAACGTCGGTGCATCGTTGACCGGGTTCACCGTGATGGTCAGCGTGACCGGGGCGCTGGTATCGACGCCGCCGTTGGCCGTGCCGCCGTTATCCTGAAGTACGACGGTGAGATCGGCGCTGCCGCTGGCCGCCGCCGCCGGGGTGAAGGTCAGCGTCCCGTCCGGGGCGATCGCCGGGGCGACGCTGAACAGCGCCGGGTTGGTATTGCCCGTGATCGCAAAGGCCACCGTCTGGGCCGCTTCATCCGCCGGGCCGGGGCTGATCGCCGTCGCCCAGGGAGCGCTGTAAGCGCCCGATCCCTCGATCACGTTGACCGCGCCGCCGGGGGTGAACGTCGGCGCATCGTTGACCGGGTTCACCGTGATCGTGAAACTGAGCGGCGCGCCCGCCAGATCGTCGCTCGTATCGCCCGGCGTGCCGTTGTCGTCGTAAGCGACGACGGTGAAAGCGGCTGAGCCGCTGTCATCCGCGGCCGGGGTGAAGGTCAGCGTCCCGTCCAGGGCGATCGCCGGGGCGGCGCTGAAGGTGACGGTCGGGCTGCCCGTCGGGGTGACGACCACGCTGCTGATGGCCGCGCATGATGAACTGGGCACGAAGTTGTACAGGAAGCCGGCCACGCTGGCCGCCCCGGAATCCTCGTTCACGGTCTGATCGCCCAGGATGGAATAGGTCGGCACACCGGTGGCCGCCGCTTCGAACGCACCGCTGTCCACATCGCAGGCGAGGACGCGCGGGAAGCCCGCGCCGCGCTGATCGACCGGCAGGGCTTCGGTCGTGTTGGCATTGCCATTGAGGTCAAATGTGTCGGCGGGCAGGCCGCTGTTCAGGCCGTTGTTGATCGCCGGGCTGCCAGCCGGCAGGGACATGGTCTGCGTGACGCCGCCGTTGCTGGCCAGCGCATTGACGATCGTGCTCAGCGCCCCCGCCCCGACGACATCATTGACGCCGGCGCTGCAGCCGCCTGCATTGCCGTTGATGCCGAAGACGTTGCCGCCGCCGCTGGTCACGCCCGCGCAGTCGCTCGGCGTGAGGTCGGTATCGGTCACGGTGTTGCCGGCGACGATGCTGTTGGTCACCGTCATCGTCCCGGCTCCGACCCGCAGCCCACCGACGCCCGGCCCCAGCCCGACCAGGAAGATGTACGACTGGTTGTCCACGATCGTCGAGTTGATGATGTTGGCGGTGATCGCCGTCCCGGCGCAGGCCGGGCAGTTCTGGATCGCGATCGCGCCGGCGCCGAAGTAGCCGCCGGTGTTGTTGACCATGGTGCTGTTGATGACGTTGAGCGTGCCCGGCACATTCAACTGGATGACGCCGCTCTGCAGGCGGGTGGTGTAATTGTTGGCGAAGGTGGAATTGATCAGGTTGATCGTCTGCGCCTGGTAACCGCTGGCGCTGATCACAGCGGTTCCGCCGGACGAATTGCCGGTGAAGGTGCTGTTGATGATCGTGGTCGTGCGGGCGCTGCTCACCGTCAGCCGGATGGCCCCGGCTTCGCCCTGCGTCGAACCGCCGACCGTCTGATTGTTGGTGAACCGGCTGTTGGTGATCAGCAGATCTGCGCTTTCGGTCAGGATCGCGCCGCCGAAGCCGGGATTGCTGCCCTCCCCGGCGACATTGTCGGTGAAAACGCTGTTATTGATCGTCAGGTTGACATTGAAAGCGCCGAGTGCGCCGCCGCCCGATGGGGAACCGATCGGGCGCGAGGTATTCCTGTCGAAGACGACGTTGTCGATCAGCGCTGTGGGGCGTGTCAGGAAATTGAAGAACTGCAGCGCCCCGCCGTTTTCCGACTGGGCATAGCCGCGCGTCAGGGTCATGTCGCGGAAGGTCAGGTTGACCGCGGGCGCGTGCGTGTCGAAGATCCGATCGATGCCGGAACAGGATGGGTCAGTGACATAGTCGCACCCGGCGATGATCGTCGCGCCCGGCCCTGCCCCCTGAAGGGTGACGTCGTCGGTGATGTCGAGATCGCCGGTCGCAGCGGCATTTTCACCCGTCCCGCCCAGGGTCAGGGCATACAATCCGGCGGGGATGGTGATGAGATCCGCCCCGCTTGAGGCGTTGGCGGCGATCACGGCTTCGCGCAGCGAGCAGTCCGCGTCGCAGATGCCGTCAGCGGTATCCGCTGTTTTGGTGACCGTGAAAGTGGCCGCCCGGATCGGGATCAACTGCACCGCGAACAGCAGGGGCAGGGTGAGCAGAAGAACGATGAGGAAACGATGCCGCTGCGTTCGCGATGGCATATCTATGCTCCTGATAAATTATGAATTGTCTCTTTATGACAAGCGAATTGTATGCCATCACGCCGTCAGGCACAACCGATCAGTCGTGCTGAAATGCCCGGAAGGGTCGCCCCGGCGCGGGCGGCGTGTATCCATGATGCGGACGGCGGATCTAAGGGGAGGGGGAAGCGCCGGGGGATCACCCCCGGCGCAGGAATTGCCAGTCTAACTTACGATCCCGCAGCGCTGCCTAACGAGGCCGCGCTGCCGATCCCGGCGGACGGGTAGAGCGGGCGCATCGGCGGGACGGGCGCGCGCCGCTGATGCAGGCGCACTTCCGACCGCGCGACGGGCGCCGTGCGCGCGACCGCTTTGCCGGGCCGATAATCCGGGTTTTCCCATACAATGGCCGCGCCGTAATCTTTGGTGCGCGGTTCATCGATATAGTCCGGGATCAGATTGACGACGCGGAAGCCCTTGGCCAACTGTTTGGTCAGGTTGGTATCGAAAACCTCACCCGCGATCACTGCCCGGACGTATTCTTCCGGCGTGTAGCGATCGGCGTGGCGGTGGTAGTCGATGAACAGACTGCCGGCGACCATGCCGCGCAGATTGAGGGCTTTCAGCGTTTCAAACCGGGCGTCCATCAGCTTGCTGCCGACGCCGTAGCCCCGATAATCCGGGTGGACGACGGATTCGACCCCGTACATCCATTCCCCGTTCGGGTCATGCGTGGTCAGTCAGCCATAGCCCGTGGTTTTGAACCAGGGTTCGACGAACGGTTTGGAGGGGTCGTACTGGATACGCATGCTGGTGGTGAAACCGACCACGCGGTCGCATGACGTATCGATGGCCATGTACTGGCCTTCCGGGAACACCCGGATGTGGTTACGGAACATGTCCGCCGTGATCATGAACCCGTCATAATCGGGCGGCACGTCGTAACCGATTCGCATCAGCGCTTCGAGCTGATCGACATACGCTTCGCTGGTGGGCATGACGACGATCTCGCCGCTGCCCGGGGCTGGCGTGTGTCTGGTGGATAAGTTGGCGTCCATTCTGCACCTTCTTTCATCCTGTCGATACACGGGCGGACGATCCGCGCGAGCAGACCGCTTCATCGGCGTTACAGGTCAAACGCCGCGAATAATTCCTGCGCAGCGCGCAGCCCGGTGACATACGCCCCGTGGACTGTGCCCGCGTAGGGTTGAGGGGCAGCCGCCTCACCTGCCCAGAACAACCGATTTTCCAGGGGCGCGCCCAGGCGTTCCCGCGCGCCCACGGCCCCGACCGGCGTCGTGCTGTACGCCCCCAGGGCGAATTCGTCATGCGTCCAGTCGATCAGCCGGGCCGCCGCATAAGTCAGCGCGGGCTGATCCAGCTCCAGCTTGAAGACCGCGAACGCGCGCTCGATGGCTTCCGCCTCGCCGGCGCGCATCAGATCGTCATACCACGCGCCGGTGCAGAAGCACAGCCAGACCTGCGGATCGGGCGACCACCACATCGGCGGATTGTGCGGCGTGTACAGCGCCTCGATGCCGGGCAGCGGCGGCTGATCGAAGCGGAAGGCGATCTTGAGGCCGCGGCCCATCGCCAGCGCGGCGATGGCGCTGCGCTTGTCGGCGGGCAGCGGCGGGTCGAAGCGCACGCGGTCGGCCTGGAGCACCCTCAGCGGCAGCGTGATCAGGACGCGCTCCGCCGTGTAGACCGCCCCGGCGCGCGTTTCGATCCGGATCGGCGTCTCGCCCCAGTGGATCGCGGTGACGACGGTGTTGAGCCGGATATCCAGCCCCTGTGCCAGGTAGTCGTGCAGCCGGTTGTAGCCTTCCAGGATGCGGAAATCGTGCTTGCCCGCCGGCTCAACCCCGGGGGTGGGCAGCACGTCCATATCCTGCAGCGCGGCCAGCGCGTCGATCTGCTCCAGCGGCGCGCCGGTCGCATTGCCCCAACTGCGCCGGGCATAGGCGATCTGCGTTTCGGTGAAGCCGATGCGGCGCAGGTAAGCCGCGATTGACTCGCCGGGTTCAGGCCGGATCGTCGGATCGAGATCCCATGAGCGCGTCCGATCGAAATCGGGGTAAAGGCGGCGGGCTTCCGCCATCGTCCGCAGGGAACCGTCAGCTAAGCGCACCAGCGATTCATCTGCCTTGCGCCACTGACGGGTGGTGAGTCCGGCTTCCCGGACGAGCAGTCAGGTCGGAGCGTGATCGCCGTGGATCCACTCACCGCCGAACTCGACGGGGAGCGGGGCAAAACCGAAGTTCGTCCACACGCGCCCGCCGATCCGGTCGCGCGCTTCAAGGAGGATGGCGGGGAGGCCGCGCCGGGTCAGTTCGCGGGCGGCTGTCAGACCGGCTGTGCCGGCCCCGATGATGACGACGGGCGCGTTCAGCGAACGCATAAACCACCTGGTGACTTCATGCACCCTGTAACAGGCTGTTCTACAGAACAGGATAGCCGTACTTCCGGGTTGTGTCAACGGGGGTGGAGCCAGTTTCTTAACCGGGGTTCATTGACGGGGGCGGGCGTTCGCCCTATGATCGCAGTACCCGTACAGCACGAGTCAGAAAGCCCCGCAGATGGACAAGCGCATGATCGATTTCATCCGCGTGCTGCGCGCCGCCGGCGTGCGCATCTCGCTGGCCGAGAGCATGGATGCCATGCGCGGCGTCGAGACCGTCGGCGTCGCCAGCCGCGACGTCTTCCGTTCCACCATGAAGACGACGCTGGTCAAGGAAGCGCGCGATCAGGCGACATTCGACTACTTCTTCCCGCTCTTTTTCGGCGAAAGCCAGCCGCCGATGCAGAACATCCCCGATCAGATGTCGGGCCAGCAGAAGCAGATGCTGCAGCAGGCGCTCCAATCGATGATGGGGGACAGCGCCGCGCTGCGCGATCTGCTCAAGCGTATGCTGGAGGGCCGCCCGTATTCACAGGAGGAGCTGCGCCAGGCGGGCGAGCAGGCCGGTCTGCCGCAGGCCAGCGACATCAGCCAGCGCCCGTGGTTTGAGCGGCGGATGCAGCGGCAGATGAACCTCAACGAGCTGCGCCGTCTGATCGATCAGCTCATCGATGAACTGCGCCAGCTCGGCATGAGCGAAGCCGCGCTCGACGAAGTGCGTCAGCAGTTGGAACAGAACGCGCAGGGGCTGACGCGCCAGGTCGAGCAGTACGTCGGCGCGTCGCTGGCCGAACAGATGGCGGATCGCGAGCCGGAGCCGCGCCCGGATCTGCTCGATGTCCCGTTCACCCGGCTGGGGGACGCCGAAGTCGATGCCATCCGCCAGGAGATCCGGCGGCTGGCGGCGCGGCTGCGCAGCCGGGCGGCGCTGCGCCAGCGCCGGGCGCGCCAGGGCGAACTCGATCCGCGGCGGATGATGCGCGCCAACATGCGCTACGACGCCGTGCCGATCGAACTGCGCCACCGGACGCGCCACGTCAAGCCGTCTCTGGTGCTGATCTGCGACATTTCGACCTCGATGCGCTACTGCGCCGAATTCCTGCTCACGCTGATCTACGAGCTGCACGATCAGGTGGCGCGCACCAACAGCTACGTCTTCATCAGCGATATCGTCGATATCAGCATGATCTTCGCCGAATATGAGCCGATGGTGGCGGTGGAAAAAGTCCTGACCGAGAACCGCCCCGGCTACTACAACACCGATCTCGGCGCGAGCCTGGCGACGTTCAAGCGCGATCATTTCGACGTCATCACGGGCAAGACCACGGTCATCATCCTGGGCGATGGGCGCAACAACTTCAACGACCCGCGCCTGGACATCATGACCGAGATCGCCCGGCGCAGCCGCCGCCTGATCTGGTTCAACCCGGAGCCGCCGTCGCAGTGGGGCACGGGCGACAGCGATATGCACCGCTATGCGCCGATCGCCAGCGCCGTCTACAGGGTCAGCAATCTGCGCGAGCTGGCCGCCGCGGTCGATCAGATCCTGGTCGATAAATAAATCAGGCCGGGACGGGCCGCGCCCGATTTTCTCATCAACGTCTGAGCCAGAACAGGACGCGCGTCCGCTTGACACCGCGGCCCGATTCGCGCATACTCACAGTACGTGAATTCGATCACCAACAGGTCATCCTGATGTCACACCAGTTTTGTTGTCCCTGTCTGAAGCGAGGGCGCACCCACACTTCAGGCGGCTGACGGAAAGTAACTCCCGCGCGCGATCCAGCGCAGTTTGACGGGGCTGACAGCAAATGAAGGGCGGGGACGCCCGCCGGTGACCACCACCGGACGGAAATCCCACGCCCTTTTTGTTTGCGGTCAGCCCCGTCTGTTTGTCCGAACGAACCCGCTGCCGGCATGACCCGGCGGCATTCAGCGAAAGGGATTTTCTGGTTCCATGATCGCCATGCCCGCACCGACCCGCCGTCTCGACGCGCTGACCGTGGAAACCCTGATCGGGAATACACCGCTGGTCGGCCTGCGCCGCGTGACGGCGCATCTGCCGGAGAACATCCAGATCGTGGCCAAAGCCGAATGGTTCAACCCCGGCGGCTCGGTCAAGGATCGCGCCGCCGCCAACATCATCCGCCAGGCCGAGATCGATGGCAAACTGCGCCCGGGCAAGGTCATCCTCGACAGCACCAGCGGCAACACCGGCATCGCCTACGCCATGATCGGCGCGGCGAAAGGCTACCGGGTCAAGCTGTTCGTGCCCGCCAACGCCAGCCCGGAGCGGATCGCCATTCTGCGCGCTTACGGCGCTGAGCTGGTGCTGACCGATCCGCTGGAGGGGAGCGACGGCGCGATCCTGGCCGCCCGCGATCTGATCGCCCGCGACCCGGAGACCTACTTTTACGCCGATCAGTACAACAACCCGGCCAACTGGCAGGCGCACTACCGCACCACCGGCGTCGAGATCTGGCAGCAGACCGGCGGCGCGGTCACCCATTTCGTCGCCGGGCTGGGGACATCCGGCACGCTGATGGGGACGGGCCGCCGCCTCAAGGATTACAACCCTGAGGTGCAGATCGTCGCGCTCCAGCCGGACAGCCCGTTCCACGGTCTGGAGGGGCTGAAGCACATGCCCACGGCGATCAAGCCCGGCATCTACGATGACTGCTTCCCCGATCAGCAGATCGCCGTCAGCACCGAAGCGACGCACCGCATGGCGCGGCGGCTGGCCCGCGAAGAGGGCTATCTGGTCGGCATCAGCGCGGCGGCGGCGGTCGTCGGCGCGCTGACGATCGCCGAAGCGCTGGCCGGGCGCGGCGAACCCGGCCTGATCGTCACGATCTTCCCGGACAGCGGGTACAAGTACCTGACCGAATACATAAGGCTAGACGTTTTCACGCCGCAGAATTAGCGTCGGCGCTGTTGACGGGCGCGAGCGTTAAGTGCCATACCTACTATCTTGCCATTATAGACAACAAAGCGACGCTCCCCTAACAATCGATGGAGTAGTTGGTTGATCTCCGCTTGGGGTAGTTGCCAGAAACGATTCATCACGTTGCCGATGGTCTGCAGTGCTTCGTGCGCTTCACGTTCGCGTTGGACACGAGATCGATTGCGAACAATTGCTGCATCGTATAGCTTTGTGAGGTTATCAATTTGCTGGGCTGTGGTGTCAATCTGTCTTTGATATGCCGCTTGTGCTGTAGGATGCGCCTGAAGCTGTAGCCGGATCAGGTTGTCAATTTGCACTCTCATTGCATTGAGTTCAGCTTCCAGCGCATCAACAGAGTTATCCACCTTTTCGCCAATTACGTAAGAGATATCGTCTTCTGCCAACATTTGAAGCAGTAGCGAATTGATGTAGTTGCGCAGATAGTCAATTCGAACAGTGCCAGTTTGACTGCACTTTGGTGCCCATTGGCTGACTCGCCGTGGAGAGTTGCAGCGCATTCCGTACATTGATCGAGCACCACTGCGAAGGCGATTGCCGACATTAGTGAGTGACCAGCCGCACTCTCCGCACACAAAGATCCCACTGAACATATTAGTTTCTCGGGGACGCCGACGTCCTAACATTTCTTTACGTCGTCGTAGTTCAGCCTTCATCTGCTCGGCACGCTCGCCCACATAGACCGGTTCAACAACACCTCGGTAAATGGTCACATGAGGTGGTGGTTCATAGGTCTCGTCGAACGTCCAAATACCGTAATTCCGACCATATCCTTTCTTTCCATTTGGCTTGCGATTGTTTCCGTATGTAGTGGCACCCCAAGTTAATGGATGATACAAGAATGAGTAGACAATGTTATCACCATAGGGTTTGCCATCGTCTGCAACATGCCCGAAGCGTTCGTACAGTGTTTTTTCAATGCCTTCAAACGGATGACGCTCGTCAACAATCAACGTGAAGATATCATTGAACAGGCGTCGCTTTGTCTCATCAACAACGACTTTAATTGGCTTGAGTCGTTCATCGCGAACGAGCTTATGCGAAAACGGAATTTTAGTTGTCGTCAGACCGCGTGCTACCCGCTGCTTGAGACCTTCACGTGTTGCCTTCACTAACCACTTGACTTCAGCACGAGACGCATAACCCTTCATGGTCGCCCACATGTCAGCGTTGTTTTCGTCAATTAGATACCGATCTTGTAAACTGTAAATGCTGGCCCGGCAATCCTCAGTCACAATTTCAACGATTAGATGCAGCAGTGACGATCTGCGAGCGAAGCGATTAGCATCGCGACAGACGATTATGTCAAAGTCGCGACGTTCAAAATGGGCAATCAAACGGTCAAATGCATCAATGCCTTCTGCTCGCGCGTCTTTTGCAAGAGTGTTGAGGTCGCGATAGTTGCGGCTGTGTCCTGGTACGATCAAACGATCGATGATCTGCCAGCCGCGTTCAGCGCAGACTGCTTCTGCCTCAGCAATTTGGACAGGGATAGAGAACTTCTCGTCTTCTTCAGCTTGAGGACGGGTCGACACGGCTGCCCAGATGATGGCGCGTTTGGGCGTCATAATACACACTCCTGATAACAAGGATGTTACATGGTCTCAACTATTCGAACCACATTCACCTGCAGGGCTATCGCATCAAAATAAAGTAGGAGGCATACTCGCTACCTTACCTAAAGAAAGGGGGTAGCGATGAATGAACAACCCTTCAGCA
>DAOUBU010000054.1:0-34445 GCA_034432395.1 Anaerolineae bacterium | reverse complement strand
CAGCGGTTTTATTTTCTCCCACTGCGCGTCGGTTAATTCATGTCGTTTGGTCATCCACCCATTTTAACCGAGTTTGCGGACACACCCTAGGTACAGGCCGTAGGCGATATGGCGTGACTCGTCCTGTTTGAGGTGGGTGATGCCGGCGCACTGACCCGGCATCAGGCCGTTGCGCTCCAGCATCGTTTGATAGGCGTGATAGCCCGTTTCGGCCAGGACGCCCTCGACGATCATGTTGTAGGTGACGGCGGCCTGAACCTGCGCCTGCGGGGAACGATCGGTGAGCAGCCGGTTAAGCGCCTGCGGCAGCGCGTCATAGACGACCGTTTTGTAGCTGGGCACGGCGTAATGTCCCAGATCGCCTGCATACCCGGCCACGTCATCGAGGAAGCGGCGGAAGAAGTCAGTGTGTTTCGCCTCTTCCCACAGGAAAGTCGTCAGGAACATCTCTTCTTCAATGCGTCCTTCCGCTGCGATCGTCATGATCAGCGGCAGCAGATCGAGCGTGACCGCCTCTTCCCCCGCCTGAAACATGGCGGTCAGGCGCAGGATGACATCGCGTTCATCAGGCGATAATCCCAGCCAATCCTGACGATCCTGGCTGAAGTCGATATCGGAAGGATTCCAGACCCCGTAGCGTTTGGCTTTCTCGAACAGTTTCATCGCCGGGGATGAACGGTCGAGACCGCGCGTCACTGTCGCCAGCGTGCTGTGATGATCGGCTGATGGGGACATCGCGTTTCCTTTCAAAACAAAAGGCTGTCTATACTTTTGGATGCAGCTAGTTCTATCATAAAACAATCACAATTGAGCGCAGTAGGCGCATGTACTGTATCACAGCATAACAGGCCGGACGAGCGCAGGGATCACGAGCATGGCGAAGTTTGAACTGGTATCTGATTTCAAACCGACGGGCGATCAGCCGCGCGCGATCGGCGAGCTGGTTGAAGGAGTCAACAAAGGCCTGCGCTATCAGACGCTGTTAGGGGCGACGGGAACCGGGAAAACCTTCACCGTTGCGCATGTCATCGAGCAGACGCAGAAGCCGACGCTGATCCTAGCGCATAACAAAACGCTCGCAGCGCAGCTTTACGCGGAATTCAAAGAGTTTTTCCCGCGAAATGCGGTTGAGTACTACGTCAGTTACTACGACTACTACCAGCCCGAGTCGTATGTGCCGCGCTACGATCTGTACATCGAAAAACAAACTGACATCAACGAACAGATCGAGCGCCTGCGGATCGCCGCCAAAGCGGCTCTGCTTTCGCGCCGCGATGTCATCATCGTCGCGTCCGTCTCGTGCATTTACGGAACCGGCGATCCGGTCACGTGGGGCGAGTCCACCGTCAAACTGTCCAAAGGTGAAGAAGTTCGGCGCGAGACGATCCTGCGCCGGCTGGTTCAACTGCAGTACACGCGCTCCGATATGGATCTGACGATCGGCACATTTCGGGCGCGCGGGGATGTGCTGGAGATCTATCCGCCCTACGAAAAAGCCGCTTTCCGGGTCACGCTGTTCGGGGATGAGATCGACCGCATCATCGAATTCGATCCGCTGACGGGTGAACTGCTCGCACAGCATGAGACGATCGTGATCTTTCCGGCGACACAATTCATGGCCGATGCCGATAAGCTGAAGACCGCGCTGGCTGATATCGAGAAAGAGCTGGAAGAGCAGATCGCCTTCTTCAAACGCGAGGGGAAGCTGTTGGAAGCGCAGCGCATCGAGCAGCGCACGCGCTACGATCTGGAGATGCTGCGCGAGATGGGGTTCACCTCCGGCATCGAAAACTACTCGCGCCATCTTGAGCAGCGTCCGCCGGGAAGCCCACCGTGGACATTGATCGACTATTTCCCGAAGGATTATCTGCTCGTGATCGACGAGAGCCACATGACGGTTCCTCAGATCCGCGGCATGTACAATGGCGATGCCTCCCGCAAGGATGTGCTCGTGGAGTACGGTTTCCGTCTGCCGTCGGCCAAAGATAACCGTCCGTTGAAATGGGATGAGTTCGAGGCGCGCATGGGGCAGACGATCTTCACCACAGCCACGCCGGGGCCGTATGAGAAGGCGGTCAGCCAGGCTGTGGTGCAGCAGATCATCCGTCCGACCGGGATCCTCGATCCCCAGATCGCGGTGCGACCCACGAAGGGCCAGATCGACGATCTGCTTCAGGAAGTGGCCGCCCGCGTCCAGAAAGGGCAGCGCGTTCTGATCACCACGCTGACGCAGCGTATGGCCGAGGAACTGGCCGGCTACATCAACGAGATGGGGATTCGCGCCCAGTATCTGCACGCTGAGATCGAAACGATCGAACGGGTTGAGATCCTGCGCGATCTGCGCCTCGGCGTGTACGATGCTGTGGTGGGGATCAATCTGCTGCGCGAAGGGATCGACCTGCCCGAGGTCTCGTTGGTCATCATCCTTGATGCCGACAAGGAGGGATTCCTGCGATCGGAGTCCGCGTTGATCCAGACCATCGGACGGGCCGCCCGGCATGTTGAGGGGCAGGCGATCCTGTACGCGGATACCATCACCGACTCGATGAGGCGCGCTATCGATGAGACCGAGCGCCGCCGCCGGATCCAGATGGCATACAACGCCGAACACGGCATTGAACCGAAGCGCATCGTCAAGCAGATCCGCGATCTGACCGATCGCGTCAGGGCGGCTGTCAGCGACGATCAGGGGCGCGCACCGCAGGGATCCGGCGATGTCAGTCTGGCGGCGCTGCCGAAAGATGAACTGCACCGGATGATCAAGGATCTGGAAGTCGAGATGAAGAACGCGGCTCGGGCGCTCGAATTCGAGAAGGCGGCGCTGCTGCGCGACCAGATTCTGGAACTGAAACGTGAACTGGTGCAGCGCGAGCCGGAGGGCGATCTGTCTTTGATCGGTTAAGTGGCTTTGATCGTTTTCTCACGAAGATGGCCAAGCTCACCGTTGACACCCTCAGATCGGCATGATACTATGCATCGTGTGAAACGATATGATGCGGGGTAGAGCAGTGGTAGCTCGTCGGGCTCATAACCCGGAGGCCGCAGGTTCGAGTCCTGCCCCCGCTACTGTGCAGTGCCGTGGTGATGTAGCTCAGTGGTTAGAGCACTCGACTCATAATTGAGGGGTCGGTGGTTCAAATCCACCCATCACCACCAGTTGAGGGGCTGATCAAGTCGATCAGCCCTTCTTTGTTGCCTCCACGGATGGTTGTTCCAGGCGCAGCAGATCGTCCAGGGTTTCACGGCGTGCAGCGATGCGCCAGGTATGACCGTCCTCCTCAATGACGACCTCCGCCGGACGGAGGCGCGCATTGTAGCCGCTGGCCATCACCATGCCGTAAGCGCCCGCCGTCAGCAGCGCGACGATTTCCCCCGGTGAAGCATCGCCGAGCGGGGCATCTCTGAGCAGCACGTCCGTTGACTCGCAGACCGGCCCGACGATATCGGCTTTTGGAGCATCCGCGTTGAAGGGTCGTGAGACCGGCACAACGCTGTGCTGAGCGCCGTACAGCGCCGGGCGCAGCAGTTCCGTCATCCCGGTATCGAGGATGATGAAGCGATGCGTGCCGTGCTGCTTGCGGTACTCCACCCGCGCCAGCAGCACACCGGCATCGGCGACAACAGCGCGGCCCGGTTCGAGGATCAGATGATACGGCCTGACCAGAGGGGCAAGGTCGCTGGCGAAATCGGCGGCAGTGGGGAACGCCTCGCCCGCATGGTAGGCGACCGGGAAGCCGCCGCCGATATTGAGCGTGGTGATCTCCGGATGATCGGCTGCCAGATCGACCGCCGCTGAGACAGCCTGGCGCGTCGCCTCCAGATCCTGGAGCTGGCTGCCGATGTGTACGTGCAGCCCGGCAAAGACCAGATGCGGATACCGATCACGATGAGACAGGATCTCGTGGATCGCAGCGGCGCTCAAGCCAAATTTAGCGCCTCCGTGACCGGTAGCGATGTGGTGGTGCGTGTTGGCCGCCACGTCCGGGTTGAGGCGCAGCGCACAGCGGACGTGCGCACCGGCCCGGGCGGCGATCGCCTCCAGACGGTCTACCTCCGCCTCATTTTCGATGTTGATCCAGCCGACCCGGTTGTCAACTGCGTACTCCAGTTCGATCTGGGATTTGCCCACGCCAGCGAAGACGATCGCATCGGGAGCAAAGCCGGCGCGCAGGGCCTTGAAGATCTCACCCCGGCTGACGGTATCGACGCCCGCGCCGCACTGCTTGACCGTATGCAGCACCGCTGCGCAGCCGTTGGCCTTCATGCTGTAGTGAACGCTGGCCACAAGACCGGCTTCAGAAAAAGCCCGCTGGATTGCGGTCAGATTGGCGCGCACCCGGCTCAGGCTGTAGACGTAGACCGGCGTGCCGACAGCGGCGGCGATCTCAGCCAGCGGGACCTGATCGATCAGCAGCCGATCATCAGCGTAGCGAATGGTCTCGGTCAGAGCCGGGAGAGCTTTCTGGCTTGGATTGACCTGAAGATCGACTGGCGTCTCTCTGAAAAGACTCTCTTTAAGGGCGCTGTCGATCTGACTCGTCAGAGCATACAGCAGGCGGTGATCGCCGATGGTGAACATCGACCGCCTGCCGATGACGATGCTCCCCAGACGTTCCGCTTCAATGCGCAGCGGAGCCGCCAGAAGGACGAGGCCTGCATGGCCGGTTGGGGTCGGGATCGTCTGAGGAATGTCGATCGGCGCCGCTTCATGCCGGATCAGGTCCAGCGCGGTGGCATCCAGCCCCAGTTCATCGTGAACGAACTCAATAGGGGAATTGTGCAGCGAAATGATCACCAGACTGGCGTTGAAGTGATTGCGGACGACTGATGCGAAAGCGTTGATACGGTCGGCTGTCCCCGTCAATCGATCCCGCAGTTGATCGATCTGGTAGATCGCTTCCAGCTCGCGGCTGCGCTGGATCAGTTTCCAGATCATGCGCGCCTGGATGATCGCCGAGTCGATCTGTTTCTCCGCGATTTCGAGCCTGCGCCGGTCAGCCTCACTGAATGGCAGCCCCCGGCGTGTCAGTACCAGGCCGCCGAGCGGGAGGCCGCGCAAGGTGATCTGATTGCCCAGCGTCTGGTCGAAATACGGGTTCTCAATGGATGCGATCGACGGGCTGGCCATGGCCGCCCGACAGAGATCGAGCGCCACGCCTTCTGAGAGACCCCGAGCTGCGATCGCCTCGATATCGTCGCTGGTCTCCTCCAGAAGCACCAGCGCGCAGCCATCGGCTTTGAACTGGTCGCGCAGCAGATCGACGATCTGATCGAACATATGCTGGGGATCATCGTCATCGCCGAAGGCGTCACGGATACCGTCCAGCGCCAGCGTCAGGCGGAGCTGAAGTTCGCGTTCCGAAATGGTTTCATCCGGGGAAGGGCAGGGGTGATCGTCCACCACGGTGTTTTTCCTCTTCTCTCCCCCGATCGACTTGCGGTCACAGGTTGACTGAGGGGGGAGCCATTGTATCCTGTAAGTATAGCTGGCGTTCTATACCCGGTCACGCCATCGCAAAGGAATTGTTGTGATTGCAGAACGAAACGACAATCAACTCGTGCTGACGTATGAGCGTATTCGCCGGCGCGAGTACGAACTCATCAGCAGCCTGCTCGAAGTACTGCCGCGCATTGACGGGCTGGATGAAGAGCGGATCGCTCAGATACGCGACGCGCTGTTTCACGCTGATCATCCGTTTCTGCTTGTCTTCATCGGGCCGTTCAGCGCGGGCAAATCGAGCCTGATCAACGCCGTCGTCGGCCAGCCCGATCTGCTGCCCGTCGGCCCGACGCCGACCACGGATAAGATCGTCATCCTCCGCCATGCCGAGCAGACGCAGCGGCTGCGCGTCGGCGAGACGGAAACTGTGTTCTCACCCTCGCCGCTGCTGGAAAAAGTCAGCATGGTCGATACCCCCGGTCTTGAGTCGATTTTCCAGCAGCACGAAGCGATCACGCGCAAATTTCTGCATCGGGCCGATGCCGTCCTGCTCGTGATGCTGGCAACACAGGCGATGACAGCGCGCAATCTGGATTACCTGCGCATCCTGCGCGAATACGGCAAGACGGTCATCATCATCATCAACCAGATCGATCTGCTCACGGCTGAGGAGGCGGCCACAGTCAGGCAGTATGTGCTGGATCAGAGCCGCGATCTGTTAGGCTATCAGCCGGAAGTCTGGATGATGTCCGCCCGGCTGGGCGTAGAAGCGCGCCAGCCGGATGGATCGCTCGATCCCGAGCTGTGGGAGCGCAGCGGGTTGGGGCGGCTGGAACAGTATGTTGACGAGCAGTTGAGCGATGAGGTACGTCTGCGGCAGAAACTGCAAACGCCGATACAGATCGTTCAGAGCGTTCAGGAGGCTGCGCTGGCGGCGGTGCGCGCCAACCAGGCGGCGATCGATCAGTATCGCGGTATCGCTCAGAATGTTCAGCAGCAGCTTGATGCGTATAAGCGTGAACAGGAACGCACAGTCCGAGAACATCTCGACGAGGTGACGGCGAAATTTGCCCAGACGGGGGCGCGCGGCCATGAAGCCATCAGGGGGATTTTTCAGCCCGCGCATCTGCTGCGACTGATGGTGAGCGGTTTCGGGGAGCTGTTCGGTCTGGCTGGGATTGTGCGCCGCGCTCGTCGATCGACGCTGTACGTCGCCCCTGCCTTCGAGCAAGCGCGCGTGTTTGAACCCCTGGGCCAGCTTCCCGATGGGGTCGAAAAGCTCGCCCCACGCCTGGAAGGCAAAGATATTGAGGACACGGAAGCGCTCGTCGCCTACGCTCGTCGAGAGCTGGACGCCCTACCGCCCACCATCCGCGCCAAAGCGATCGGAACGATGCAGCCGCCGCAGCGTTATGACCGCAGCGCCCTGCAGCAGGTGCGGTCAGAGCTGGATGCGATCGAGGAAACGGTGCGCCGCGCGGAAGTGGAACGCACGGAAGCCAGCATCCGCAGCGCGCTCATCTCCGCGGCCACCTGGCTGGCGATCGCCCTGATCGTGCTGGTTTTCGTGGCTGCGGCAGGCCTGGAGAGCGCTGACGGCACGCCGCTGAACATCATCCTCATCCCCGCTCTGATCGTGCTCGCTTTGCTCGCTTTTGTCTTTCTGGTGGTGCGCGGGCGCGGGATCGGGAAGGAGTTCGAGCGCCGTGTGATCGCCCACGGTCAGCGTTACACTGACGCGCTGGCTCGTGCTGCGGATAGACAGGTCGCATACGGTATGCAGCTTCGGCGTGACGCCGTCGCGCCGCTGACGCGCCTGATCGAAGCGCAGACGACGATGCAGTCGGAGCAGCTCACGGCGCTGCATCAGGCGCAGCAGGATATCACGCGGATCGAAGCTGAACTGACGCGGCTGGCGGTTTCCTGATGTATCGCGCCGGCTGGATGAGATAGATTGACGACGAAAGGCTGCACATGCTCATGATGCAATCTCAACCAACGACCCCGGCGGCTTCCGCCGCGCAGGTCGCTCTCGATGGGGCGCTGGCCGCCCTCCGCGAGTCCGAAATTCGCCTGCTGACCGAAATCGCCGATCAGATCGCCGATCTGGGGGAGAGCGCGGAAGACGATCGACGCCGCTTGCTCGATGTCGCCCAGGATCTGCGCGATGCTTTTTTTCTCGTGGTCATCATCGGTGAATTCAACGCCGGAAAATCCACGTTCATCAACGCCCTGCTGGGCGATGATCTGCTCCCGGTGGGGATCACGCCGACGACCGAGCTGATCGAAGTGATCCGCCATCACGAGACGCCGGTGCGCAAACCGGAGATGAAAGGGGATGCGGTGCGTCTGTGGGCGCATCCAGAAACCGGCGCGCCCGGCGTGGCGCTGGTGGATACGCCGGGGACGGGATCGGTCTTTCAAAAGCATGAGCGGATCGCCAAAGATTTTCTGCATCGCAGCGATCTCGTCATCTTCGTGATCTCGGCCAAGCGCGCATTCGGGGAGACGGAACGCCTGTATCTCGATCTGGCGCGCAGCTACGGCAAGAAAGTCATCGTCGTCATGAATCAGATCGATCTGCTCACTTCGGCGGAACGCGCGGAGGTCAGGCGTTTTGTCGAGCGGCAGATCGACGAGCTGCTCGGCATCCGCCCGCCGATTTTCATGGTGAGCGCGCGCGCCGCCCTGGAAGCGCGCAAACAGGGTAGGCCGCTCGATCCGCAGACCGGGGCCGATGGCGTTGATGCAGTGCGAGCCCACCTGCGCGGTGTGATCGCCGCCGCGCCGCCCGCGCAGCAAAAACTCCTGTCACAGCTCGACCTGGCGGAACGGATCGTGCGCAAATATCTCGACGTTGTGGACAAAAAGGCCGCTCTGGTGACGGCGGATACCGCTCGTGTGCGGGACGTGCAGAGCGAACTGGAGCGTCAATCGGCGGGCCTGGAAGCCCAGCTTCGCGGCGCTCGCGCGGAGATCGACAATGTCTTCATCGGACTGCGTCAGCGCGGTAAGACCTATATCGAAGAGAACCTGTCGCCGCGCCGCCTGATCCGCCCGATCTCCCGTGAAGTGCTGCAAACGGAATTCCAGGAGCGGGTGATCGGACGCGCGCTGCGCGATATCTCACAGGCATCGAGTGAGTACGTGAATGCGCTGGTCGATCACAGCCGCATCTACTGGCGCGGGGTGATCGACCGGCTGAACCAACTGCGCGATCTGATGGATCAGGAATTTGCCGGTTTTGATGCCAGCGTTTACGCGGAACAGCGCGAAGCGCTGCAGGATGCGATCCGCATCGCTGAGGGAGAATTGAAGTCGTATTCCACTGGCCAGATTGTCGATGAACTGGATACGACCTTTCGCAATAACATGAGCAATTTCGCGACCGGGGGGATCGCGGCGGTGGTCGGTTTGATCCTGTCGCTGCTGGCGATCGCAGCGCCGGGGCCGATCGTGGGCGCTGGCGCTGCGGCACTGGCGCTGCCCGCGCTCATCATCGGCGCGCCGCTGGCCCTCATCGGGGGGACGGCTGCCTATCGCTACTACCGTCGTGTCGTGAAGGCAACCCACGAAGAATTGACGGAGCGGATCGATCGACTGCAGCAGTCCTACCACGACGCGCTGGATACGCTGACCCAGAAAGAGCGCACGCGCCTGACGCAGTACGGCAAACAGGTGCTAACCCCGTTCTTCAGCCGCCTCGATGTGCTGGCCAAGAAGTATCTGGCGCAGCAGACGACCCTGCGGAACGCGCTGGAACAGATCGACCTGCTGCGGCGCGGGATCGAAGCCGTGTGAATGAGGTCAAACTGCGCAGCGGCCGCATATTTGGGCCGCTGCGCAATTACAACCGATGCAGCGCGCGGATCTCCTCGATCCGTCCGGTGATATCCGGCTCCGGAGCGGGGGGCGGCGGCCCGAGTGCGTCAACCGGCTCCTGTCCCAGCAGGCAGCGCGCGATATTGGCCATGCCGTGGCTCAGGGCATCCAGGTTGTAACCGCCCTCCATCGCAAAGACGATGCGCCCGTCACACAGTTCATTCGCCATTCGGATCAGTTCGCGGGTGATATGGGCGTAGCCGCCGGTACTCAGACGCATCCCGGCCAGCGGATCGAGCCAGTGGGCATCAAAGCCGGCGCTGACCAGTACCAGTTCCGGTTTGAAGCGCCGCGCCGCCGGCCAGATCAGGCGCTCGAAAACAGCGGCATATCCTGCATCGCTGACCCCTGCGGGCAGAGGAATGTTGAGCGTGTATCCTGTACCCGCCTCGCTCCCGATGTCTCCGATCGCCCCCGTGCCGGGATAGAGCGGGGACTGGTGCGTGGAGATGAAAAAAACGGACGGATCGGCGTAAAAAATCGCCTCGGTGCCGTTGCCGTGGTGGACGTCGTAATCGACGATCAGGATCCGCTCAATCCCGTATGTGCGCTGTGCATGCCGCGCAGCGATGGCGACGTTGGCCAGCAAACAGAAACCCATGCCTCGCTCACGAACAGCATGATGCCCCGGCGGTCTGCACGCCGCCAGCGCATTGCGGACTTCCCGCTTCAACACCGCGTCCACAGCATCGACCACAGCTCCAGCGGACAGCCGGGCGACAGCATACGAGTCCGGCCCCAGATAGGTATCCGAGTCCAGCCGCAGCAGATGCGGCTGCTGGCTCACACGTTCCAGCACGTTGAGATATTCGGGCGTGTGAACGGCGGCCATCTGCTCATAGCTGACTTCGCTCGCTTCCCGGATGAGCATGCGATCGAGAAGTCCGTCCGCTTCCAGCCGCTTCCAGACGGCGCGGATGCGTCCTGCGTGTTCCGGATGTGCGGCCAGATCATGCTCGATATAGCGTGGATGGGTGAAATAGGCGGTTCCGCTCATGCTGTTTTTGGCCTCCTGTGTCAGCGCCGATCAGATCCTGCCCGGTTTGAGTGGTTTCAGCAAGTGAGGGGGCAGGTCTGTGACCGGCCCGGTATATACTAAAACGATAAACAATTTTATAATCACACTATACAACGCTGGTGTCATGCGGTGATAGCGCATTCCAATCGCTTCTCAATTGTTGCTGTAGAAGCCGGACGCTCAGGGAGTGTGAAGAGGTTTCCTCTTTAACATTCTATTACGGAGATAGCAGGTAACTTGATGACGCAGTATGAACGTCTCGCTGACTGGGCGCTCGATGTCTGGAAAACGAGGCATCCCGGTGAGCGCTCGATCACGATCTGGGCATCCTCCGAGTGCAGCAATATGATCGCTCACGAGCAGGTGCGGCCCGGACGTCGCCTGAAGGCCAGTGCGCGCTATGAAGGTCTGGAGCCGCTGGAGTGCGATCTGATCGTGCCGATCAGCGACTACGGTGCGCGCGGGAAGCGGATGGTGTTAACAGCGGGGGCGCGCGCTTTCGCCTTCAAGTTTGTGGATATGCAGGGGCGGCGTTTTGAAGTGATCTACGTCAGCGCCTATCTCAGCGATGATGTACAGGATCTGACAGCGATCGCAGTCGTACCGCACGACCGACTTGATGTATGGGCCGCGTTTGAGTTCCTCTGTGCCCGGGCCGTGCGCCCGCGTATTCGCCGCCGTCGCGACGTGTATATCATCGGCGGGAATGATGCCTTCTTCGATCCCACGGTCGAGTGGGGGGATGTCATCCTGCCGGAAGAATTGAAATCAAAACTGCTGGATGACATGGAGGCGTTCTTCACCAAAGGGGTGGAGATTTACCGCCAGCTCAAGCTGCCGCCGTTTCGCAAGCTGCTTTTAGCCGGCGTGCCCGGCACAGGCAAGACCATGCTGTGCGCGGCGATGGCGCGCATCGCCATTCGTAAAGGGCGCGTCGTGGTCTATGTCAGTGGGGCCGATCGCGACGGCGCATCGTTTGAGAAAATCCAGCGCGCGCTCCAGGCGGTCACGGCGGCGCGCTACCCGGTGCTGCTGATCGTCGAAGAATTGGATGCCTACCTTCAGGGGGATGATAAGGCCCGTGTGCTCAACGTGCTGGACGGGATCGAGTCGCCCAATAATCCCAGAGGGGCGCTGCTGCTGGCGACGACCAACTATCCGGAGGCGATCGACGAGCGTATCTCCAAGCGTCCCGGTCGGCTGGATCGCATCTTCGTCATTCCGACGATTCAGGACGAGGGGATGGCGGAACGGATGCTGCGCCATTATATGGCGGATCAGTGGCAGGACGAGCATCTCCAGGTCATCCCGGATCTGATCGAACAGCCGGGGGCCTTTGTGCGCGAAGTCGCGCTGCATGCCCGCATGCTGGCAGCCCACGATCATCAGACGGAAGTATCGCCGGAAGTGCTCGATCGTTCGGTCAAAAGCCTGTTGAAACAGATGAAAGCCGATCGCGATTTTCTGCATCAGCGGCGGTCGATCTCGATGATCAGCCCGCCCAAACGCAGTCGCAATCCCTTCAGCCTGGGGGATTAACCCGCAGCGTCAGCGCGGGGGTAGAGCAGCAGATAATCGAAGCCGTTCATCGGGATCGTCTCGCGGTGTTCGTAGTGCGCGGCGATCGCGCGCAGCACCGGTTCGGGATAGAACTGAGCGCGCAGCACGATCAGCCCAAAGGCCCGGTTTTCGATCAGAGCGACCAGATCGGTTGAGTCCCAGCTTCCATTCAGCCACAGATTGAGGAGCTGCGTCGGGTTGGTGATGACGTCCTTGCCCGCCAGCAGGTTGAACGCCGCCTCTTCGCTCAATACCGGGCCTGGGGCTTCCCGGACGGCGGCCACAATGCGCCAGCCGTTTGCGATGTCTTCAGCGGTGGTCAGATGGCCGATATCGGCGTAGCCACCGGCGATCCGCCCGGCGGAGTCATAGAAGCCGTTGAGGGCGTTCGCCTGTACGCCGAGCAGAGCGGCCAGCGGGCCGAACACGGGCCCCTCTGTGGGCAGATGCAGCACAGCCCGGCCATATCCCAGATATAACAGCGGGATCACGATCAGCCCGGCTGTCGCTATCCCCGGTGCCAGCCGGCGGAACGGGCGAATCAGGATACGGCTGAGATAATTATCGGGGAAGACCCACTCACGCCGCAGCGTGCGTGCTGCGAACAAACCGGCCAGTACGCAGGTTGCGGCGATCGCCGTTGCAAAATAGCTGTCTCCGGCGCCCCATTTGCCGGACAGCACGCTGTTGGCAACCGCCGCCAACCACCAGATCGAGTAAATCGACAGCCGGCTGAAGTACAGCTCATAGAACACGTACAGCGCCGCTGGAACGATCAAAAAACCGTGCAGTCCGAACCAGAGGCGAAATAATCCCGCCGCCTGATCGGGGTAGAACGGGTTCACGTTCGCCGCGATCGTTTGCAGCCACCACTGACCGTTTGTGGCGCTGTTCATCCACAGGAAAATGCCCGCTCCAACAATGACGAATCCCAGTCCACTGACGACTGCCCGGCGCGGCTGCCGGATGAACAGGAAGATCAGCGCGGCGACGGCGCTGGCCGCAGCGAGCTGTTTGGTATAGCCGGCTGCGATCAACAGCCCCAGTCCGAGCGCGATGCGCCAGCGGCGTTTGCTGCGTTCGGGGATCTCATTGGCGTGCGCCAGCACGAGCACGGCCAGCATTTCGAACATCACCATGGTCATGTGCTGGCGGAACAACGGCCCGATGTGATAGACCGTGTTTGATGCCAGGAACGCCAGACCGGATAGGATCGCCAGCCAGCGGTGGCGGCCATCCCGGTAAACGGCGATTGCGATCGCGATCGCGGTGATCAGCGTGCCGGCAAAGCCGAGCAGACGCCCGTACCAGTATGCCGGCCCGAACACCCATACAAATGGCGCGGCGATCACATGAAACAGAGGAGGGTAATTGCTTGAGTAAAAGGGGTAGACGTCAGTATCCTGATACGGCCAGCGCCCCTGGCTGAACATGATCGTATCGACCAGTTCAAACCCTTCACCCTGATCGTAATCGAATGGAAACTGAAACAGATTCACCGCAAAGATCACATAGACGAGGAAGTGGAAAACCAGCACGACCCCAGCCGCCATCAGCAGCAGACGGTTGATGATGACCAACGCCCGCGGCAATTCGGCGGCTTTTGAGGTGTCCCGTATGAACTGCATGTCGCTCATCGGTTATGCCGGCATTTCGCCCAGTGGGATCAACGACAGCCCGACCAGCGCCAGCAGCACACAGGCCCCCAGTGCGATCTGCTGAGCAGGGCCGATCCCACCCTCACGACCGACGTCCAGAAGATCGATACTGATGATGAGCACAAATCCCAGCGTTCCACCGATGACGAGCAGCAGGCCGAGCAGGCGTTTACTCAAAGTGAAGTGTTCGGATAGCCAGTTGTTCATGAGCGCGAATTATACCATGTACGACGCTGCAACGTTCGCTTGACCGCTGCGTATACAACAGTGTAATTTCTATTCATGCCATCGATGGCATCCACGGCGATCGCGGCGGGCGACCAGCGCCGGAATAACTGTGACATGACGAGGCCCAGATGAATACCAGCGATTCACGCAACGATAATCTCACCCCTTCCACCGATGAGGCGTCGGCTTCTGTCGATACCGAGCGCGTCAGTCGGTTATCCTCGCCCGCGCAGGCGGATGAGGTCGTGGCAGAGTATGAACGCCGCTACCGCCCGCGCGATGCTGAATTTCGGCGTGAACGCCCTGCAGACGAGCCTCGCGCATCCGATGCTGAAAAGTTCCGTCACGACTCCCCGCCGACGATGGAGCGCCTTCGAGCAGGGGGGGGGCGGATGTGGCATGAGCTGAGACGCACGGATACGCCGAGAAGTTACAGCACCTTTGCCGTGACAGGAGATGAAAAACTCTGGGCCGCCGTCGCTCACGCCAGCGTATGGCTGACAGTGCTGGGTGGGATGTTCACCGGAGGGACACTGGTTCCGCTGAGCATCTTCATCCCGCTGGTGATCTATTTCATGTTTCGCCGCCAGTCTGACTATGTCGCATTTCATGCGCTCCAGGCGTTCACCATTCAGATCCTGGGGACAGTCGGCGCCCTGGCTCTGTTCGTGGTTGGCGGGTTGATCTGGTCTGTCGGGATGGTCATCGCGCTGCTCAGTCTGATCATCCTCATCGGGTTCATCCTGGTTCCACTGTGGGGACTGGTCGGGGTTGTGCTCGTGCTGGCGGTGCTGCTGCTGCCAGTGGCGATGATCCTGTTCGGCACGATTGCAGCCATTGAGACCTACAATGGGCGCGACTATCGCTATCCCGCGATCGCCAACTGGATCGACCGACAGATGGCGGGGCGCATCTACCAGGCCTGAGTGCATCTTCTGCGTATCACCTGAAAGGGATCTTGCGGACAGTGCGGTCATGTGCCGCGCTGTCTTTATTTCTGCCCGGTGCCATGTTATGCTTGCGCGTATCCATCTGCTCCTCAAATCGATCAACATCATCGAGGCACGATTATGTTAAAGACTCATACCTGCGGTGAGCTTCGGCCCGGTCATGCTGGCCAGATTGTGACTCTGGCTGGATGGGTCAATCGTCGCCGCGATCAGGGCGGTCTGATCTTCATTGACCTGCGCGATCGCTGGGGGATCACGCAAATCGTGATCGACCAGGCAGCGGCGCCCGATGCTCATGCGGCTGCC
Organism: Anaerolineae bacterium; assembly: GCA_034432395.1. Taxonomy (GTDB): domain Bacteria; phylum Chloroflexota; class Anaerolineae; order Aggregatilineales; family Phototrophicaceae; genus Flexifilum. The sequence goes on along the minus strand of DAOUBU010000054.1, from coordinate 19,403 downwards.
AGTGCCGCGCGCAGCGAGTATGTTTTACAGGTCGTCGGTGAGGTGCGCATCCGCCCGGAGGGCATGGCGAATCCCGAACTGGAGACCGGCGAGATCGAGGTCGTGGTCAGCGAGCTGAACATTCTCAACCCGGCTAAAACCCCGCCGTTTTTGATCAATCAGGACTCCAAAATCGACGAAGTCGAACGCATGCGCTATCGCTATCTCGACCTCAGGCGGGCGCGCATGCAGAACAATCTGGTGCTGCGGCATCGGATCGTCAAATTCATCCGCGACTACCTGGATGAACGCGGTTTCATCGAGGTCGAGACGCCGATCCTGTTCAAGACGACACCTGAAGGCGCGCGAGACTTCCTCGTTCCCAGCCGCCTCATGCCGGGGATGTTCTACGCGCTGCCGCAAAGCCCGCAGCAGTTGAAGCAGCTCTTGATGGTCGCCGGGGTGGAGCGCTATTTCCAGATCGCGCGCTGTTTCCGCGATGAGGATCTGCGCGGCGATCGTCAGCCGGAATTCACCCAGCTCGACCTGGAAATGAGCTTCGTGCAGCGCGACGATGTCATGAATTTGATCGAAGGGCTGATGACTGAACTGGCGATCAAAGTCGCCGGGAAGACGCCGAAATTCACGCCGTTCCCGCGCCTGCTCTACAAAGATGCCATGGATCGATACGGCTCGGACAAACCCGATCTGCGCTATGATCTGGCCGCTGTCGATATCACTGATATTGCTGCCACCAGTTCATTTCAGGTGTTTGTCGATAACGCCCGAGCGGGCAGGCCGGTCAAAGCGATGCGCGTTCCACGGCTGATGTATGCCCCTGGAGAGGGCGATCGACTGCTCAGCGGTGAGGGGATCAAGAAACTGTTGAAAGAGCTGGAAGACCTCGTGCGGGCTGAAGGCGCAAAAGGGCTGGCGTGGCTGTCGATCTCGCCCGATCCGGAAGGAGAAGTCAAAGGGCCGGCTGCGAAATATTTCACGGTTGAGCAGAAGCTGGCGCTGTTCGAACGGCTCGGCGTCAGCGGCGGCGATATCGTGCTTTTCATGTCCGACAAACAGGAAATCGTCTGGAACTGCACGGATGTCCTGCGCCGCCATCTCGCCAACTACCTGGGGTTGACCGATCCGGATGAAATCGCTTTCTGCTGGGTGATCGATTTCCCGATGTTCTACTGGAATGAGGACGAACAGCGCTGGGATCCCTCGCAGCATATGTTCACCTCCCCCCTCCCAGAAGATATCCCATTACTGGATACCGATCCGGGAGCAGCGCGCGGCTCGCAGTATGACCTGGTGTGCAACGGCTACGAAGTGGCCGGGGGCAGCATCCGCATCCATGACCGGGCGCTGCAGGAGAAGATCTTCCCGCTGATCGGGCAGGACATGGAGACGGCGCGGGAACAGTTCGGCCACATGCTGGAAGCTTTCGAATACGGGACGCCGCCTCACGGGGGGATCGCGTCGGGCATTGACCGGCTGACGATGGTGCTGGCTGGTGAACCGAACATCCGCGAGGTGATCGCCTTCCCGAAGACCCAGAAGGGCGCGGATATCATGGCGCACTGCCCCAGCATGCCGGAGCAGCGTCAGCTTGACGAGTTGTTCATCAAAGTCGTCATCCCGGAAGACAAACGGGCCTGACCCGCCCTGACGGCTGTATCGCCCTGAATCAAGAATGCCGCCATGCGTATCGGCGGCATTCTTTGCTGTCTGAATCAGGTGGGTGGGGGAAGAAGACTACTTGTCGTCGGGGCGCAGGATATAACCGTGGAGCACGCCCGCGACAATACCGGCCAGGAACATGGCGAGGAGGTAGACGGGGACGTAACTCAGGTTGCCCGCGACAAGCGCTGGCCCCAGCGTGCGCGCAGGGTTCAGCGATGCCCCGCTGTACGGCCCGCCGGCCAGGATCGCTGCGGCCAGCGTCAGGCCGATGGCCACGCCGGCCAGGTTACCCGCGCGTCCATGAGCGGCGGCCTGGAATACGACCGATACCAGCAGGAAAGTCAGCACGAACTCCAGCACACCGGCTGCGCCGAGGTTGTCCACCGTCCACGCCCCTGTGGCCTGGCCGGCGTCCGCTGCACCGCCGGCCACCGGCGGCGGGAAAAACCCGCTGATCAGGGCCGCAGCGATGATCGCACCGATCACCTGAGCGATGATGTAATAGATCGCCCGATCGAGCGCAATTTTACCCCCGACGAGCAGCCCGACCGTGACCGCCGGATTGACATGGGCGCCGGAGATGGCCCCATAGGTATAGGCGATATGCAGCAGCGCCAACCCGTGAGCCAACGCTGGCAGCACGACCCCGGCACCGCCTGCGCTATCACCGAGGGTGCTCACGATGACAACGGACATGCCGCCGACGAAAACGAGTACAAACGTGCCGATCAGTTCTGCAACAACAGCTTTGACTGGAAACCCTGACATGAGCCTCCTCCGATTTGTTAACAAGGAATATAAAAATTAACCTGCTGTGCAGTATAGCGTATCTTTGAGGCAGCCGCAACAACAGCGGAAATCGTTTGTGCAGATCGTATCGGCAGGACTTTGACGCGCCTGTGCAAGCTTTCCCTTTACACCGGCTGATGCTGCGAGTATAACTACACCAGCCTGCTATGCGCGTGATGCGGCGCATACCCGTTTTGAGCCAACACCCTACATCAGGGCAACGGCAATCCGGTTGTAAGGTGATAGACTACGGTCAAGACCCCAGAACCAGCACCGTGCCCACCTGCGAAAGCAGGTTCAAGACATCGCTCACACGGCATAGCAGGTTGATTGAACGCAAACGGCGGGCTGCAGCGCCCGCCGTTTTCATTTCACTGCCCCGCGTAATTGGCCCCGAAAACGCTCGTCAGCAGCCCTGCGAGCTGGCTGCGCCGGGGAACCAGCACCGCCGCTCCCTCCGGGGTGACGTAGTTCTGAATGTAACTACCGTCGATCACGCCGGTGCGGATATTCTCAGCGGATATGTCCTTGAGATACAGGGCAAGCTGGATCATCTGGTCAAGGGACATGCCCGTGTAAACGCTGTTCTGCAGCGCATTGAGCAGACTGGGCGACTGAATGATGAGCTGCGGCAGCATATTCAAATTCAGAATGCGGTCGCGCAGGGCATACAGCACCATCTGCTGCCGGCGCGCGCGTTCGAAGTCACTGTCTCCGTGGCGGGTGCGGGCAAACTTGAGCGCTGTGGCCCCATCCATCCACTGCAGCCCTGCGCGCAGGATCAGCGGATCGTAGCCGTAATTCATGTCGGGGTACTCGTAATCGACGATGTCGTAGGGGACATCGATTTCCAGACCGCCCAGCAGATCGATGATCTGGATCGCGCCGTTGAAGTCGAGCGCGACGTAGTCGTGGACGCGCATACCGAGATTGTACTGCACGGTCTGCATCGCCAGACTGGGGCCGTAACCGGGCTGCTGAAGTTCCCCCAGCACCATCGCACTGTTGATGCGCTGAAGCGATCCGTAGCCCGGGACTTCAACGTACAGATCGCGTGGAATGCTTAAAATGCCGAGCGAGTTCGTTTCCGGGTCGAGGCTGATCAGCATCATGGTATCGGTGCGGTAAGCCAGTCCGCGCTCATTCGGACGGCGATCCAGCCCCATGACCAGCAGCGTAAAACGCGAGGTTCCGTTCCACGGCTGAAGCACGATACTCCGGCCATCATCCAGGACAAGCTGCTGGCCGGCGCGCAGCTCCCCCCCCGTGTAGACCTGACGCGCATCGACCGGCGTGGGCAGGGCGCCAACCGCGGTCGGCAGCACGCGCACCCCGGTTTGAGCGGTTCGAAAGATCAACGCAACGCTGATGCTGAGGACGATGACGACGCTGAACAGCGCCCCGGCGATGATCACCCAGGCCCATTCCCCGCCGCGTCTGCGACTGCGCAGCCGTCTCTGGCGCAGCCGCTCGCGCGCGGCTGCCCGCGAGTCGGTGAGCTGTTCCTGAACCAGGGGAGACAGACTCGTCGGCGTGGCAATCACGGATGGCTGGGCCGACTGCGGAGGCGGAGTGGAATGCGCTGTGGGTCTCTGGTAGATCGATGTACGCACAGTCGGCTCAGCGTGTGCGTATGACCCAGGGTCTGATGGATAGCCGGATTGTGGCATGCCCCTTAATCCTCACAGCCGCGGGTGAGCGCGGCTGAAAATCACGCGCTGAATGACAGCGAGCGCGCTGTACTGCTTGATGTTCTTCAGTATAGGTTTGCTCAACACAGGCGTCAATCCGGCACAGCCGCCGATCGTTGTCCGCTCTGCCGCCGCTTGACAGAGGGGCGCGCGCTGCGCTAAGGTCTGCTTGCAGATGCCTTCAGGGAGTTTTTCAGCGATGAAACCGCCCAGCCAGCTTCCGTTGTTCAATGACCAACCCTTGAGCGAAGCTGATTTGTTCGCAGGCACGCCGTTGAGATCGACCGTCGGGCTGTTCCAGCGCCATCTGCTGCTCAGCGGCAAGACCGAACACACGGTCAGCGCTTTTACGTCCGATCTGCATCTGCTGCTGGAATTTCTCGGTTCCGATACGCATATCGGGGCGGTCACGACCGCCAACCTGAATGCTTTTCTGGATTGGATGGAACACGGGCGCGGCGTGAGCTGCAGCCGGAAAACCTACGCCCGTCGTGTGACCACCCTGAAAGTGTTCTTCAAATGGCTGCATGCGCTCGGCGCGATCGAACAGGATCCCGCTGTCCCTGTGCTTCAACGTTCCGGGCCGGCTCCGCTTGCCGCCGTGATCAGCGAGGATGAGGCCGTTGCGGTGCTGCTGCATACAGCCCGGCTGCGGCGGGGGGAAAAACCGGATGCCCGCCCGGATCTGCTGTTCCGTCTGCTGCTCGATACCGGGATCAAGAAACATGAAGTCATGCGTCTGACTCGTGAGGACATCGAACCGGGCAGCCCCCCGATGCTCGCCATCCGTCCGACGAGCGCGCGCACTGTCTACCGAGAGCGGCGCATCGAACTGGATCCCGACTGGCTGATCGTCCTGAACGAATATTTGCAGCAGTATCAGCCCGTCGGCGCGATCTTCAACTGCACGGCGCGCAACCTTGAATACGTGCTCGAAGACGTCGGATATGCCGCCGGGTTGACTTACAAACTGTCATTCGAAATGCTGCGCTGGTCATGCGCTGTGCGCGATTACCGCGGCGGGATGGATCCCGATCGCATCCGTGAAAAGCTCGGCCTGAGCCGCATTAGCTGGTTTGAGACGTTCGCCAAAATTCGCATTCTGGCCGGTGAAACGCGCTCTACATCCGAGTCGGCGCCTGATCGGAGCGGGGTTGATGATGCGGATCAGTAAACCCGGATCAACAGGCCCTTGAGATACTCCCCTTCCGGGAAGGTCAGCGCGATCGGATGATCCTCCCCAGCCCCCAGGTGCATCAGGATCTGCCCGTCACGCCCGCTGTCCGCCAGAGCGCCGAAGACGATCTTCTGGAATAAATCGCGGCTGATCGCGCCGGAGCAGGAAAAGGTGAGTAAATACCCTCCCGGTTTGACCAGCCTGAAACTGTGCAGGTTCAGGTCTTTATACCCGCGCGCCGCTCGCTCAACCTGCTGTTCACTCTGGGCGAACTTGGGCGGATCGCAGACGACGACATCGAACTGACTGCCCCGGGCATTCAATTCGCGGATGTAGTCGAAGACATCGGCCTGAACATGCTCCACTCGTGCGGCGTCGAAGGCGTTCAGCTCGATCTGCTGTGCAGCCAGCGCCAGCGCGTCCGCCGATGAGTCCACCTGGACGACACGTTCTGCGCCCGCGGCAAGCGCTTGCAGGCCGAACCCGCCGGTATACGAAAACAGATTGAGCAGATGCGCCCCCGCGCCCAAGCGACGGATCAGCGCCCCTGTGAGCATGCGGTTGGGGCGCTGATCGAGATAGAAGCCGGTCTTGTGACCGGTGGCGATCGGCACGGCCAGCGCGATCCCCGCTTCTGCGATCGGGACGTGTTCCGGCGGGACGTCCCCCGCCAGGGGGCCGCGATGAGGCGGCAAACCCTCTTTGCGGCGCACATCGACATCGCTGCGTTCGAACACCCCGCGCGCGCCGGTGAGTTCGAGCAGGAAGCGAGCCAGCTCGTGTTTTCGCTGGTCGATCCCCAGGGTCAGCGCCTGCAAAACCAGCCACTCATTGTATTGATCGACGATCAATCCCGGAAGATAATCCGACTCCGCGTGGATCAGGCGACAGGCATTGGTCTGGTATTCTGCGCCCAATGCCTGTCGGGCATCGATCGCCCGGCTCAGCCGTCGTTTCCACCAGCCGTCATCGATCGGCTCATCGTCCCAGGTCAGGATACGGGCCTGGATCTGGGAGCGCGGATTCCAGTACCCCGCTGCCAGACGACGTCCATCGTGGGTGTAGATATCGACCAGCGATCCGGGGGCGGGATCGCCCTCGATCCGGGCGATCGCCCGGGAGAAGATCCACGGATGCCGCTGGATGACCGGTTTAGCCCGTTCCGGTCGTAAATACAACCGCCCCCGGCTCATGACTGACCCGCCGCTTCTGCGGAGGTTGATCCGGCCATCAGGGCGAGCAGTCCTGCTTCATCCAGGATCGGGATGCCCAGTTGGCGCGCCTTGTCCGCTTTGCTGCCGGGCGCTTCGCCGACGACGACATAAGTGGTGTTCTTGCTGACGCTGCTGCTGACCTTGCCGCCGTGTTCGACGATCAGCGCTTCGATCTCACTGCGGCTGTAACTGGGCAGGGTGCCCGTTACCACGAAAGTCATGCCGCGCAGATGATCGCTCGCCTGCGTGCGTTCTTCTTCACGCAGGGTGACGCCAGCCGCGCGCAGCTTCTCGATCAGGGTGGCGTTCAGCGGATCGGCGAACCAGTCATGGATGCCTTGAGCGAGGATCTCGCCAATGCCTTCGATCGTTTGCAGCTCCTCAACGGAAGCCGCGGCCAGGTTGTCGATGGTGTGAAAATGCTGCGCCAGCGCGCTGGCAACTGTAGCCCCCACGCCGTCGATCCCCAGCGCCGTGATCACCTGAGCGAGCGGGCGATGTTTGGCCGCCTCGATGCTGGTAAGCAGGTTGCTGATCCGTTTTTCGGCGAATCCCTCGATGCCGTTCAGACTGGCTTCGTTGAGCAGGAAGAGGTCGGCGGGATCGCGAACCAGGCCGCGGTCGATCAGGGTGCGCACGGTCTGGCCGCCCAGCCCGTCGATATCGAGCGCGCCCCGCGAGACGAAAAATTCGAGCTGGCGGTACAACCGTTCCGGGCAGGAACGGTTCGGGCAGAAATAATCGACAGCGCCATCCGGTCGGATGACCGGCGTGGCGCAGAAGGGGCAGCGCTCTGGGGGCACGATCGGGGTTTCAGAACCCGTGCGCGCTTCGACGAGCGGCCCGACGATGTTCGGGATGACATCGCCAGCGCGTTTGACGATGACGAGATCGCCGATGCGGATATCAAGCTGACGCACGATCTCATAATTGTGGAGCGTGGCGTTGGATACCGTCACCCCGCCGATGAAAACCGGTTCCAGTCTGGCATTCGGGACGATGCGCCCGGTGCGTCCCACCGTATGCAGCACGTCGAGCAGGCGGGTCGAGGCCTCCTGTGCGGGGAATTTATAGGCGATCGCGCCGCGCGGATCTTTTCCCACGACGCCCAGCTCCGCCGCCAGCCGCAGATCATCGACTTTGATGACCACGCCGTCGATTTCGTAAGGAAGTTGGTTTCTGCGGGATTCCCAGGTGGGTATCTGCTGGATTAACTCGTCCAGTGTGGGATATCGTGCGGCATCAGGCGCGACTGGAAAACCCAAATCCCGCAAATATCCCAGAGTATCCCACTGAGTATCCAGCGTGAATCCCGCAGGGATGTTGGATACTTCGACGATGTTGTAGATGAATGCGCTGAGCGGCCGGGAAGCTGTAATGCGCGAGTCTTTCTGCTTGAGCGTCCCCGATGCGGTGTTGCGGGCATTGACGTAGACCGGCAGTCCCTGCTCGATCTGGCGGCGGTTCAGCGCTTCGAAATCGGCCTTCAGGAAGAGCACTTCCCCGCGAACGACCAGACGGCGCGGGGCCGGCGGGCCGTCGGCGCGCGCCGGAATGCGCAGCGGGATGGTGCGGATCGTGCGGATGTTCGGTGTGACGATATCGCCCACTTCCCCGTTGCCGCGCGTCGCCCCCTGCACCAGAAGACCGTCCTCGTAGGTCAGGACGACGGTCAGCCCGTCGAGTTTCGGCTCGAGCGTATAGGCGAGCCGGGTATCAGCCGAGAGCAGCTTGCGATTGCGCTCTTCCCAGGCGCGCAGATCATCGGCTGAGTACGCATTCGCCAGACTGAGGATCGGCGCGGGATGGCGCGTTTTGGGAAATTCTTCGGAGAGATCGGAACCCGCGCGCTGCGTTGGCGAGTCCGACGTGATCCATTCTGGATGCGCGGTTTCGATCGCAACCAGCTCGCGATACAGCGCATCGTATTCGGCATCAGTGACCAGCGGTGCATGTCTCACGTAGTAGTGATAGCTGTATTCATTGAGCAGGTGGCGCAGTTCAGCCGCCCGCTGATACAGAGGATCCGTTTCGCTCATCAACCATTCGCTCCGATCATGGCAGGGTCAGATACAACCCGGAGATCCAGCCCGTCCGGCTCGGCTGGCTGAGGTCTTCGACCTGCCACCAGGCCATTGAATTGGCCATTTCCGGGCCGCCGATCACGCGGAAGAGCATCCCCTGACGCAGCAGCTCGATCTCTCGATTGTTCAGGCCGGGCTGGGGGCGCAGGCGCACGTCATCTTCGGTGACCATGACGGTCGCGCCGATCGTGATCTGTCTGGGGGTCGGGGTGAGGACGACGGGCGGCAGGGTTGGCCCTTCCAGGACGAACGTGGGAAACAATCCCGGCAGCGTCACAACCGGATCGGTTGTCGCTGTCGGGGCGGCGATCGATGCACCGACTGGCGTTTCGGTGGGCGGGGCGGTGACGATCACGAACTGAGGGGGTGGGGCAGGGGGGATCCCGCCGCCGAGCAGGATCACAGCGCCGATGATGACCATGGCGACGACAGCGACAGTGCCCAGCATCAATGCGATCGACCACCAGGGCAGATACAGACCCCCGCGCCGATTTCTGGAGGCCCTGACGCTGCCATACGCGGGGCGCTGGCTGGCCTGAGGGGCAGATGGCCCGCGTTCACTCGTGATAGGACGTACAGGGCGCGTGTTCTCGCGCTCTGATGACGACTGCGGAGGCATGCGCTGTGTCATACAGATGATCCTCGACTGGCGATCCAGGCCTCGAAGCGTTCCACCGGCCAGGTGTTGATGACGGAATTGGCGCCGATCCAGCCGCGCCGGGCGGTCATGATGCCGTAGCGCAGATTGTCCAGTTCGGCCACACTGTGGGCATCGGTATCGATCGCGATGGGAATGCCCAGCTCGGCGGCGCGCCGGGCATACTGGGCCTCTAGATCGAGTCGGTGGGGGTTGCTGTTGATCTCCAGCGCCGTGCCGGTGCGCTGCGCCGCCGCGAAGACGGCGTCCATGTCCAGATCGGCCCCCTCGCGATCCGGGATCAACTGGCCGCGAGGATGGGCGATCAGATCGACGTGCGGGTTGTTGATCGCTGCCAGCAGGCGGGCGGTGACCTGCTCGCGCGGCTGGCGCAGGCCGGTATGCAGCGAGGCGATCACAAAGTCCAATCGCGCCAGCACTTCATCGGGGAAATCCAGGTCACCGCTGGCCTTGATCTCGACTTCGCTACCATGAAAGACGCGAAAAGGACGCATCTCCCGATCGACCTCACGGATCTCATCGGCCTGGGCCAGCAGCCGTTCGATGCTCAGGCCGTTGGCGATCGCCGCGCCCACCGAGTGATCGGTGATCACGATGTATTGATGTCCCCGATCGCGGGCCGCCACCGCCATCTCGCGGATCGTGGCTTTGCCATCGCTCCACAGCGTGTGCATGTGCAGATCGGCCCGGATCTGATCGCGCACGATCAGCGTTGGAAGCTGACCGGCTGCTGCGCGCTCGATTTCGCCCTGACCCTCCCGCAGTTCAGGTGGGATGAAGGGCAGACCCAGCACCGCGTATACGGCCTCTTCGCTGTCACACAGGATCGCTTCGCCGGTTTCGCTGCGCGTGAAAGCATGTTCGTTCAAGCTCAAGCCGCGCTGGCGGGCCAGTTCGCGCAGTTGGATATTATGCGCCTGACTGCCTGTGAAGTAGCTCAGCGCTGTGCCCCACCGCTGCGGGGCGATGACGCGCAGATCGACCTGTAAGCCGCTGTGAAGTTCGACCGAACTTTTCGTCGTCCCCTGACCCAGGATGCGCGCGACTTCGTCACTGCTGACGAAGGCCGCCATGATATCGGGAGCGGCGCTGTCCTCCGCCGCGACCAGCAGATCGATATCGCCGATCGTGGGGCGTCCCCGGCGAATGCTGCCAGCTACCGCGCCTTTGCGGACGTCCCCGCGCGCGATCAGCCTGGCCAGCAGACGCTCGGCGACGGGGAGCGCATCTCCCAGACGGATGCGCGGGTTGGCAGCACGCTTGAGATAGGCATCGATGCCAGCAGCAATTTTGGCCGCGCTTTTGGCCCCCATACCGGGAAGATCGTTCAGTTTGCCCGCCTGGATCGCTGTCTGCAAATCCGCAATCGATGTGATCTGAAGTTCCTTCCAGAACTGAAGCGCTCTTTTCGGCCCGATCCCATTGACATGCAGCATCTCGACGACGCCGGGGGGGATCTCCGCGCTGAGGCGCTCATAAAAATCGAGCCGGCCCGTTTCGAGTAGTTCGGTGATCTTTTCGGCGATGATTTTGCCTACATGGGGGATTTCGTCGAGTTTGCCCTCCGCCGCATAGGCGCGTAGATCCCGCGGAAGCTCAGCGATCGACTCGGCAGCATTGCGATAGGCCATCACGCGGTGAATGCTTTCGCCTTTGAGCGTGAGCATATCGGCAATGGTGTGAAACAATCCCGCGATCTCGCGATTGTTCATGGGGTTCCGGTTCCAGACTGCGAATATCACTCCCCAAGTATACAACAACGTTCGTGCAGCGGCTTGACAGGGGGACAAAACCGGGCTAATCTGGACGCATCATGTGTATATCGAACAGACGCTGACCCGGAAAAGTACCCTTCAAAGCGATGCTACAGAGAGCCGCTGGTGGCTGAGAAAGCGGTGCAAGCGCAGGAGGCGAATGGCCCGGCGAGTCGCAGATGCAAACGATGAGCGGATCAGCTCATCCAGTAGTGTCTGCCGGGAGAGCGCACCCGTTATCAAGGCGCGGCGTTTCGGAAAACCTGAGTTTTCCCGAACGCTCATAAGAGCGCCTGCATGGGGTTTTAGTCCTGCATCGGGCAACAAGGTGGCACCACGGGAGACCTCTTCTCGTCCTTGAGACGGAGAGGTCTTTTTGTTTGGATGTGTGTGTGAAAAGAGGTCGAAATGTCATCGCTGTCTGCGGCCGTTTTTCAGGTAGCAAGCGCCAGTGAGCGCGTTCAGATCCAACCCAAACGCGAGCAAATGCGGGCTTTGTTCGAACAGGGCGATCTGGTTCCCGTGTATCGCACCCTGCTGGCCGATCTCGAAACGCCGGTCTCCGTTTATCTGAAACTGGCCCAGACGGGGCAGTATGCTTTCCTTTTGGAAAGCGTGGAGGGGGGAGAGCAGGTCGGGCGCTATTCCTTTATCGGCGTCAACCCGAAAAGCGTCATCTCGGTCACTGATGGCGTGGTCAGGCAGGTTGTCAATGGGGCCGTTAACACCCGCGCGTTGAACGCAGGTGAAGATCCGTTACATGTCCTTGAGGCGGAGTTCAAGCGCGTGAAACCCGTGCATCTGGATGGGCTGCCGCGCTTCGTCGGTGGGGCGGTGGGATACCTGGCGTATGATGCCGTCCGTTACTTCGAACGGCTGCCGGAGACGGCCGTCAAAGTGCTCGATATCCCCGACTGCGCATTCATGCTCGTGGATACGCTGGTGATTTTTGACCATGCCAAACATCAGCTCATGGTGTTGGCCAATGCCCACAATACGGGCGATCCGGATGCCGCCTATGACGACGCGCTGCGGCGTATCGACGCCGTCATCGTCGCGTTGAGTCGCCCGACGCCGACGCTTCCCCCGGCGTATGCTCCCAGCCACGATGAAATCGAGTCGAATATGACGCAGGAGGAGTATGAAGCGAATGTGCGCCGCGCAAAAGAGTACATCGCCGCTGGCGATGCATTTCAGATCGTGCTCTCGCAGCGCCTGAGCCGGCGCACGACGGCATCGCCGCTGGCGATCTACCGCGCGCTGCGCGCCAGCAATCCATCACCGTATATGTTCTTTTTGAATTTTGCCGATGAATTCACCCTCATCGGCGCATCGCCTGAGATGATGGTGCGCCTGGAGGATGGTACGGCCACCACACGACCGATCGCCGGGACACGCCGGCGGGGCAGCACCGCTGACGAAGATCGGCAGTTGGAGCAGGAGCTGCTCAACGATCCGAAAGAGCGCGCTGAACATGTCATGCTGGTCGATCTGGGCCGCAATGACCTGGGCCGCGTGTGCGAATACGGCACCGTGACCGTGACCGACATGATGTACATCGAGCGCTATTCGCAGGTGATGCATATCGTCAGCAATGTGCAGGGCAAGCTGCGTCAGGGGATGTCCGCGTTCGATCTGCTGCGCGCGACTTTTCCCGCGGGGACGCTGAGCGGTGCACCCAAAGTTCGTGCGATGGAGATCATCGAGGAACTGGAGGGGGAGCGCCGCGGCGCTTACGGCGGCGCGGTCGGGTATTTCAGTTTTGACGGGTCGATGGATACCTGCATCACCATTCGTGCCGCCGTGATGCAGAAAGGGGTGCTCAGCATTCAGGCCGGAGCCGGTGTGGTGGCGGACAGCGATCCAACCGCGGAATATGAAGAGTCGATCAATAAAGCGAAGGCTGTCATGGCGGCGGTGCGCCGCGCTGAACAAGGGTTGATGTGAAAGCAGGGACGATGACGACAAAAGAACTTGTCAAACGGGTGATTTTCATCCGTCCGGGGGAGACGGAGTGGAATCGGCTGGGGCGCTGGCAGGGATGGACGGCCACGCCGCTCAGCGCGCATGGCCGCGCCCAGGTGGAGCAGTTGGCGAAGTTTGTGCGCCACATCGGCATGAAAGCGCTCTACTCCAGCGATCTGCGCCGCGCGGTGGAAACTGCGCGCATTCTGGCTGACAAGCTGGGTTTCGAGCCGATTTTCGATCCCCGCCTGCGCGAACGCGGTATCGGGGTCTGGCAGGGGCTGACCGTGCCGGAGATGCGCGCCTGGTTCCCTGAGGAGTACGAACAGCTCATCCGGGATCCGGATCATTTTCGCATGGAAGGGGGGGAGTCGCGGGCGGATGTGCGCGCGCGGATGCTCGAAGCGTTCCAGTCCATCATCGCGGAAGGCAAGGGGGAGACGATCGGCATCCTATCTCACACGTCCGCCATTCGCACGCTGTTGTCCGAATTGATTCCGGGTTTTGATCCCTATGAGTCCGTGATCGGCAACACGTCGGTGACGACGATCTATCGACCTGACGATCAGCATCCCTGGCAGATCGTCATCGAAAACGATCTGTCTCATCTGGAAGGGTTGGAAAGCCAGTCGCTCGATGAAATTGAGGAGACCAAGCGTTAAACGGGGGGCAGCATGATTCTCGTGATCGATAACTACGACAGCTTCACGTACAACATCGTCCAGTATCTGGGCGAGCTGGGGGCGCAGATCGAGGTATTCCGCAACGATCAGATCAGTGTTGAAGAAATCCGCCAGCGCCAGCCGTCGCACATTCTGATTTCGCCGGGGCCGGGCGACCCGGATGACAGCGGAGTATCGCTGGATGTGCTGCGCGAACTGGGGCCGACCACGCCCGTATTCGGCGTCTGCCTGGGGCATCAGGCGATCGGTCAGGTATTTGGCGGCGTCGTCCGGCGCGCTGAACGCCTGATGCACGGCAAGACCAGTTTGATCTATCATGAAGGCGATCCGATGTTCGATGGACTGCCCAATCCGTTCGAGGCGACGCGCTATCACAGCTTGATCGTCGATCGTCCCACGCTTCCGGATTGTCTGCGCGTCACCGCGGTCACGGCTGAAGGGGAGATCATGGCGCTGCGACATGTCAGCTATCCGATTTACGGTGTGCAGTTTCATCCGGAAAGCATCCTGACCGCCGGGGGCCGACGGATCCTGGCGAATTTCCTGGCTGTGCAGGTTCCGGCCCCGGTGATTTGAGAGGAAAGTCTGTGGATATCCAGAAAGCGATCGATATTCTCAGTCGGTTCGGCCACCTCACCCGCGATGAGGCGGAAGCCGTTCTCGATCAGGTCATGACGGGAAATGCGACTCAAGCGCAGATCGGCGCTTACCTGATGGGCCTGCGCATGAAAGGCGAGTCGCTGGATGAGATCATCGGCAGTGCGCGCGCGATGCGACGAAACGCCCATCACGTTCCGGTTAAGGTCGATCCGGCGCAACTGCTGGATACCTGCGGCACTGGTGGGGATCGCAGCGGCACGTTCAATATCAGCACCACGGTTGCATTTGTGGCCGCGGGGGCAGGGATCCGGGTCGCCAAGCATGGCAACCGGGCCGCGAGCAGCAAATGCGGCAGCGCCGATGTCCTGGCGGAACTGGGCGTCAACCTCGATCTGACGCCGGAGCAGGTCGGGCAGTGTATCGATGAGGTCGGCATCGGCTTCCTGTTCGCCGCCAGGCTGCATCCGGCCATGAAACACGCCGTCGGCCCGCGCCGTGAGATCGGGGTGCGCACGATCTTCAACATCCTCGGCCCGCTGACCAATCCCGCGGGGGCACGTCGGCAGTTGATGGGCGTCTTCGCTGCCGACCTGACGCCATTTCTGGCGCATGTGCTGGGTGAACTGGGGGCCGTTTCTGCGCTGGTGGTTTCCGGTTATGGCGGGCTGGACGAACTGACCACCACCGGGCCGAACCAGGTGAGTCACCTGCGCAATGGCACTGTGGAGACGTATGAGCTGATACCGGAGGATCTCGGTTTTGCCGGCGCGCACATCTCCGAGCTGCTCGGCGGCGATGCCCCGCTCAACGCCGCGATCCTGCGCGGGGTGCTCGACGGGACGATCCGGGATGCCAAGCGCGATGTGGTCGTTTTGAATGCTGCTGCTGCACTGCTGGCCGCCGATCGGGTCAGCTCGCTGGCCGAGGGCGTCCGGCTGGCGGGAGACGTGATCGACAGCGGGGCCGCTCTGGCCAAACTCGATGCCTTGATCCAGTACACCCAGCAGTTTCAACAGATAGCGCAATGAACACCCAGCCCCGTTTCGTCAAAACGAACACGATCCTGGATCGCATCCTGGCGCGCAAAGTGGAAGAAGTGAATGCGGTGCGCGATCAGCTCGCCGCTGAACCCGGTCTTTCCGCTCACATCGCCGATCTGGTGCGCACTGCGCCCCCTGTTCGCGATTTCACAGCAGCACTGCATCGCGACACGATCGCGCTGATCGCGGAAGTCAAACAGGCCTCACCGTCAAAAGGCATTCTGATCCGATCGTTCGATCCTGTGGTTCTGGCGCATACCTATGCGGATGGCGGGGCCGCGGCGATCTCCGTGCTGACCGATGAAAGTTTCTTCATGGGGCATCTGTCTCATCTGCGCTCAGTTCGCGAGAGCGTCGATCTGCCTGTGCTGCGCAAGGACTTCATCATCGACAGCGTTCAGATCCAGCAGGCCCGCATCGCTGGGGCGGATGCGGTGCTGCTGATCGCAGCGGCGCTTGACAATGTCATGCTGACCCGTCTGATGGCCGAGATCCGTCATCTTGGGATGGCCGCCCTCGTCGAAGTGCACAACGAGATCGAACTGGAGCGCGCTCTCAATGCGGGAGCCGATCTGATCGGCATCAACAACCGTGACCTGAAAACATTCCGTGAAGATCTCGCGGTTACAGAGCGGCTCGCCGGGCGGCTGCCTTCCGGCGTGACCCTGGTCGCTGAAAGTGCCATTCGCACGGTTGACGACGTCCGCCGCATGGGAGATGCTGGCGCGCACGCTGTGCTGGTCGGTGAAGGATTGGTCACCGCGCCGGATATCGGCATTCAGGTTCGTCTGTTCAGTTCACAAGCTGTGAGACGGTTTGAGCAATGACGATCGTCAAAATTTGCGGCATCACCACCTTTGAAGATGCGTTCGCTGCGGCCCGGGCGGGCGCGGATATGCTGGGTTTCAACTTTTACCGCCGCAGCCCGCGCTTTATTGAGCCTGACTCCGCCCGTCCGATCGCGGATGCGCTGCGAGTGGAGTTCGGCGCGACCTGCCCGCTGCTGGTCGGCGTATTCGTCAATGAAGGCGTCAGCACCATCTCGTCCGTTCTGGAACGCGTGGGGTTGAAAGCCGCGCAGTTGAGCGGTGACGAGTCGGTTGAGATGTTGAAAGAGCTGCGCGGCATCGCTTTCAAGGCGATACGCCCGCGCAGCCGTGCCGAGGCTGAGGACGACGTCGCCTATTTCATGCCGGCGGCGCCAGTGGATGAGCGCCTGCCGATGCTGCTGCTGGACGCTTATCATCCGCAGCTTTACGGTGGCAGTGGCGAGACCGCCAGTCTGGAAATCGCCCAGAGTGTGCGCGCGGCAGTCCCACGTTTCATGCTCGCCGGGGGACTGACGCCGGAGAATGTAGTGGAGCGGATTGCCGCCCTTCTGCCGTGGGGGGTGGATACTGCCAGCGGAGTCGAGCTGGAAGGCCAGCCCGGACGTAAAGACAGCGAAAAAGTGAGCGCGTTCATTCGCGCTGCGAAAGGACATTGACTATGCCGGATTCGGCAGCCGCACTCCCCGACGCACGGGGCTATTTCGGTGAATTTGGCGGGCGTTTCGTCCCGGAGACCCTGATTCCTGCTCTGGATGAACTGGTCATCGCCTATCAGGAGGCGATCGCGGATCCCGATTTCATGGCGCGCCTGTCTGATCTGCACCGGACGTACACAGGTCGTCCGACGCCGCTGACGTATGCCGCGCGGCTGAGCGCGCATCTGGGCGGGGCGCGCATCTATCTGAAACGAGAAGATCTGGCTCATACCGGGGCGCACAAGATCAACAACGCCCTGGGGCAGGCGCTGTTGGCCCAGCGAATGGGGAAGCGGCGCATCGTCGCGGAAACCGGCGCCGGACAGCATGGCGTCGCCAGCGCCACCGCCTGCGCGCTGCTGGGGCTGGAATGTCATGTGTACATGGGCAGCGTGGATATGGCGCGTCAGCAGCCCAATGTGTTCCGGATGCGTCTGATGGGGGCGAACGTCATCGCCGTAGACAGCGGCAGTAAGACGCTCAAGGATGCGATCAACGAGGCGATCCGCGACTGGGTGACGAATGTGCGCACGACATTCTACCTGTTGGGATCGGCGCTGGGGCCGCATCCTTACCCGATGATGGTGCGCAATTTTCAGAGCGTGATCGGGCACGAAGCGCGCGAGCAGATCCTGGCCGCGGAGGGTCGTCTGCCGGACGCCTGCATCGCCTGTGTGGGCGGCGGCAGCAACGCGATCGGCCTGTTCCATGCTTTTCGGGATGATCGCGATGTCGAACTCATCGGCGTGGAGGCAGGCGGGAGGGGGATCGCCAGCCATGAGCATGCAGCGCGGTTTGCTGACCCGGCGATCGGCAGGCCGGGCGTTTTACACGGCACGCGCTCATTTGTGATGCAGGATCGTGACGGGCAGATCATGCATACTCACAGCATTTCCGCCGGGCTGGATTATCCGTCGGTCGGGCCGGAACATGCCTATCTGCGGGCGACAGAACGCGCCTTCTACACTTCCGCGACGGATGAGGAGGCGCTGGAAGCGGTGCAGATGCTGAGTCAGCTTGAGGGGATCATCCCGGCCCTGGAAAGCGCCCATGCAGTCGCGGAGGCGGTCAAGCGCGCCCCGACGATGAGCCGCGATGCCATCCTGCTGATCAACCTTTCAGGGCGCGGCGACAAAGACCTCGATACGATCATGCGGGCGCTGGCGGAGCGAGCGAGCTGATGACCCTGGACGATCTGCGCTGGCTTCCAGAATGGGAGGGGACGCCGGTGCGCTGCACCGTCGGCGCGCTGCTGATCAATGAGCATGACGAGGTGCTGCTGCAACTGCGGGATGATAAGCCGGGTCTGCTGTATCCGAATATGTGGACGCTGTTCGGCGGCGCGGTTGAGCCGGATGAAGATCGCGATCGCGCCATCGTCCGCGAACTTCAGGAAGAGCTGGAACTGACGCTCGATCTCAATTTCTGGCGCGAATACATCTGCCCGGTGCGAACGCGCCTCGGTGAGGTGATCGTCAGGAACAACATTTATATCGGCAGGTTGACGAAAGCGCAGGGGGAACTGCTGCCCCTGCACGAAGGGCAGGCCAAAGCCTGGTTCTCGGAAGCCGACGCGCGCGGCCTCAAACTCGCTTACGATCAGGAAATCGTGCTCCACGCCTTTTATGACGCCAGGCAGCGGGGGGAAATTGACATGATTGAGCATCATCGATCTCAGACGGGGCTGGAAGCCATTCAGGCGATGTTCGATCGCGCCCGTGCTGAAGGACGGGCTGCGTTCTTACCTTACTTTCCGATCGGCTTTCCCTCATTTGAGGAGTCGATCGAGGCGGTGCTGGCGATGGCGGAAGTGGGGGTGGATGGTTTCGAGATCGGCATCCCGTTCAGCGATCCGCTGGCTGATGGCCCGGTGATCCAGGCGGCAACCCAGATCGCCCTCGAAAATGGGACGACGGTGCGCCGCAGCCTGGAAGCGGTGCGCCACCTGCGCGACCGCGGCGTCCGGCAGCCGCTGCTCATGATGGGGTACATCAACCCGCTGCTGGCTTACGGTCTCGACTCGTTCGTTCGCGATGCGCGCGATGCAGGCGCTTCCGGCCTGATCGTACCTGACTTACCGGTTGAAGAGGCCGATCTCCTACTGGAGCGCTGCCGTCAGGCCGGGATGGCGCTGGTGCTGTTTTTGGCCCCCACCAGCAGCCCGCAGCGCATAGCCATGGTCGCCCAGCGGGCCAGCGGTTTCATCTACGTGGTCTCGCTGACCGGGATCACCGGTGAGCGCAGCGATCTGCCGCCCGACCTGGCCGACTTCATCGCGCGGGTGCGCGAACATGCCGGGGCGACGCCGCTGGTGCTGGGTTTTGGCATCAGCCGCCCGGAACAGGTGCGCAGGGTGAGCCAGTGGGTCGATGGATTCATCGTTGGCAGCGCGCTGGTTCGCGCTGGAAGTCAGGGGGTGCCCGCCATCAAAGCCCTAACGGAGTCCCTGTACGCGGCGCTGCATCTGCCCGACAGGGCTATCGCATCAAAATAAAGTAGGAGGCATACTCGCTACCTAAAGAAAGGGGGTAGCGATGAATGAACAACCCTTCAGCAGTCTC
>DAOUBU010000053.1:0-37032 GCA_034432395.1 Anaerolineae bacterium | reverse complement strand
TGGCCGGCGGCCAGCCTGTCCCTCTCCCCTGGGAGAGGGGGATGCGACGCAGTCGCACGGGGTGAGGGCCAGCGCCAGCGATTGCGCCACTTCCCGGAGACGGGGAAAAACGGCGTCCCGGCGGCATGCTGCGTCGGGGTCGCATGGCGGTCGTCATGACCGTCGCATGACGGTCATGATCGCATGCACGCCGACCCCCGCGACCAGCCCCCAGAACGGCGCGCCGATCGTGAACAGCGAGAAATCGCCCGCCGTGCACAGAAACGCGACGATGGCCGCATCGCGGTATTCGGGCCGCTCGAACGCGCCGCCCAGCGATGAGGCGATGATCCCGCTCAGCGACAGGCCAGCGATCGTCGAGACGAACACGCCGGGGAACCCGGAGAACAGATCGACCACCGCCGCGCCGAACAGGCCGAGCGCGATGTGCCACATGCCGGAAGCGACGGCGGAGGCGTAGCGTTTGCTCGGATCCGGCTGCGCATCCGGCCCGACGACGATGGCCGCCGTCAGCGCGCCCAGCGTCGTGCCGTGCGCGCCGAACAGGGCCAGCAGCATCGAAAAGCCGCCGCTGATCGTCAGGATGGCGTTGATCGGCGCGTCGTAGCGGTTGGCCAGCAGCACCGCCTGCCCCGGCGCGTACTGGCTGCTGACGCTGAGCGCGAACAGCGGCAGGGCCAGCCCCAGCGCCGCTTCCACGGTGAACTTCGGCAGGTAGACCTGCGGCAGCGTCAGCGTCAGCGCCAGCGGGGGGAAGTCGAGCCGCCCCTGCAGCGCCGCGATCGCGATGCCAACGGCCATCGCGCCCAGCGTCGGCGCGCGGAAGCGGAGCCGGCGCAGCAGGAAAAAAGCGATCACCATCGGGGCGATCAGCAGCGGGTTGTCCGGCGACTCATCGAGCGCGTTGAAGAGGTTCAGGCCGAAGCGCAGCAGCACCCCGGCCAGCACCGCCATGATGATCGGCTGCGGGATCAGCCGCATGACGCGCCCGAACAGGCCGCTGATCCCCAGCAGCATGATCGCGCCGTTGGCCAGAATGTACGCGCCGATCGCCTCGTTCAGGCTGTACTGCCCCAGGCTGACGACCAGCAGGGCCGCGCCCGCCGTCGTGTAGGGCGCCGTGATCGGCATGCGGAAGAGCAGCGACATGAACACCGTCAGGACGCCGTTGCCGACGACCACGCCCCACACCCAGGACGCGGTCTGCTCCGGGGTCAGGCCGCCAGCCGCCGCCGCCTGCAGCACGATCAGCAGCGGGCCGGTGTAGTTGATCAGGACGACGATGAAGCCGGCGGTGATGCCGCTCACCGTCAGCGCGGACGGCAGATCGCGCAGGTTGCGCAGCAGACTGGCGAGGGTCGGGGGTGTCGGCGGGTAGAGCGCGGGCGTCGGCGCGGGCGCTTCGGTCATGATGCGATTCCTGTTGTGGGCATACAGCATGAGTGGACAGGCAGGGTTCCAGCATAACGCGCCGCCGCGCGCCCGGCTGAGTCCATCGATCCAGCCGATGAGTCCATCTGGCGATGCGGAAGTCACGATCAAGATCAGCCTGCGAGGGTGACAGTCGTACTCCCCCCACGCCCTGTTCCGCCGCATGATCGAGAAAATGCGCAATGGCGCACCGCCTGCGCAGGTCAAGCTCGTGCTGCTGGAGAAAGGTTATTCCCGATGGCACTGCGCCGCCATACCCCTCCGATCACCCTGTACGTGGTCACGCTGCTGCTGCTGTTCCTGGCGCTCGGCGCGCTGGGCGGCGGCATCAGCCTGATCGGCGATCCATCCGGGGCGGGGCTGGGCCTGTCGCGCGATCGACTGGCCGATACCCCGTTCGCCGATTATCTGCTGCCCGGCCTGTTCCTGTTCATCGTCTTCGGGCTGGGATCGCTGCTGACCGTGTGGCTGCTGTGGACGCGCCCGCGCCTCGGCGCGCTCAACGCCTTCACCCGGCGCACGTTCCACGAGCAGCCGCCCTGGGTGCTGACCTTTCTGCTCGGCCTGCTGCTGCTGGTCTGGATCGTCGTTCAGGTCGTCCTCGTCCGGGCGTTCCACCCGATCCAGGGCGTCATGGCCGTGATCGGGCTGGCGCTGATCGGGCTGGCGTTCGAACGGCGCATGCGCCAGTATTTCTTCAGCGCTTAACCTCGCGGCTCGCAGGGGGATGATCGGGCCGGATCATCCCCGCTCCAATTCATCTGATCGTTTAAGAAATGGGCCATCATGACCCTTTTCAGCCTGCTCTGCACCTCAAAATCGTAAGAAACTCTTAAAATACTTAAAATTTTCTTAACTATGATCATTCCATCTGCTATACTGTGGGTCAGAGAGTCATGCAAAAATTGGAAAGGTATTGCTTTTCATGCCCACAGCGACACTGACCCACACCGATATGATCGAAGCGCTGAGCGCGGCGCGCCAGCCCGTCAGCCCGGAAGACACGATGGCCGAAGCGGGGCGCAAAGTCCTGCTCCAGCAGTTCATCGAGATGCTCAAACACGAGGCGGGCAGCCGCACCGGCGGGGATATCGAGGATGTGCACGACATGCGCGTCGCCACCCGGCGCATGCGCTCGACTTTGCAGCTTCTGGAACCGTACTTCAAGCCGAAGGCGATCAACGGCTACCGCGTGCAGCTCCGCAAGATCGCGCGCGCGCTGGGCGCGGTGCGCGATCTGGACGTGCTGATCGCCGATATCGAACGCTACCGCGAGACGCTTGACGAAGCGGGGCGCGCCCGGCTCGAAGCGACGCTGGCGCTGCTCAACGAAGAACGCGCCGAAGCGCGCGCCTTCCTCAACCGGACGCTGGACAAAGGTGACTACCGCCGTTTCGTCGATGATTTTACGACCTTCCTGCTCACGCCCGGCGCGGGCGCGCGCCCGATCGACCCGCACGACGTCGCGCCGGTTCAGGTGCGCCACGCCCTGCCGACGCTGATCTACTCGCGGCTGGGGCAGGTGCGCGCCTACGATACGGTGCTGGAGGACGCCGACGAGACCACCCTGCACAGCCTGCGCATCGAGTTCAAGCGGCTGCGCTACGCAACGACGCTCTTCGCCGAAGTACTGGGCGAGAGCATCAAGCCGTTCATCGAAGAGCTGAAGGCCGCCCAGGATCACCTGGGGCGGCTGCAGGACATCGTCACCGCCGAGACGGTCATCCATCTGCTGGCCGACCGACTGGATGATGCGCAGAAAGAGGCGGCGCAGGGCTACCTCGACGCGCTCAGCGTCGAGCGGGAGACACTGCGCAAGACGGCCAAACAGATGTGGAAGCGCTTCAACGCGCGCACTGTGCAGCGCCAGCTCGCCAGCGCCATCGCCGCGCTGTGACCGCTGACCGCGCCGGAAATGCCGCCGGGGCCAGTTCGCATCCGTGAACTGGCCCCGGCGTTTTTGGGTGACCGCTGCCCTTCTATTCCGCTTCCGGCGGGTAGTCGATGGCGGTCATCGCGGCGGCGATCTGATCCCAGGTCAGCGGATCATCCCATTCCACGGTGATCGTCTTGCTGGCGACATCGCCCTGCACGCTGCGGACGCCCGGCTGGGCGCGCAGCTCGCTGACGATGGTGCGCACGCAGCCATCGCAGCCGATATTGGGCACGCGAACGGTCTTGTTCATGAGCGAGGTTCCTTCCCTGTGACCGGGCGCAGAGCGCCCGCTGCACACTGCGGACTGGCCTGTGATCGGGCGCAGCGCGCTGCACCCCCGCGGATCTTACGACAGGGCGGGGCGTTTTGACCAGCCCGACTCGCCCGGCTCACGTCAGCCGCTCCAGCGCCCAGTCGGCGTGTTCGGCGATCAGGGGCGTGGCGCGCTCGCGCAGCGCGCGCAGCAGCGGGACGAGATCGGGATCGCCGCTGTTACCCGCCGCGACGCAGGCATTGCGCAGCACCCGCTCCCAGCCGGTGCGGATGAGCGGCGATCCGGCGAAGCGCGCGCGGAAACCGGCCTCGTCGAGCGCCAGCAGATCGCGCAGCGGCGGCGCAGCCCGATCGAGCGCCGGCGGCCCGGCGAAGTCGGCATCCGGCGTCAACGGGGTGAAGCGGTTCCACGGGCAGACGTCCTGGCAGACATCGCAGCCGTAGATCCAGTTGCCCATCCGCGGGCGCAGCGCCGGGTCGATGCTCCCTTTGTGCTCGATCGTCAGGTAGCTGATGCAGCGGCGCGCATCGAGCACGTAGGGTTGGGGGAAAGCGTCCGTCGGGCAGGCGGACAGGCAGCGCGTGCACGTGCCGCACAGCGACGGCGCGGTGGCGGGCGCATCGTAATCGGCGAACGCCGCTGTGGTCAGGATCTCGCCGAGGAAGAAGTAGCTGCCCCGCCGCGGGTGGATGAGCATGGTGTTCTTGCCGGTGAAGCCCAGCCCGGCCCGATAGCCGTGGCCGCGCTCCAGGATCGCGCCGGTATCGACATAGACCCGGTGACGGGCGTCGGTCAGCGCGGCCAGACGGGACGCCAGCGCCTCCAGCCGCGGCGCGATCCGATCGTGATAATCCAGCGACCAGGCGTAAGCGGCGATGCGCCCGCGCCGCGGATCGCGCAGCGCTTCTTCCGGCAGGCGCGTTCGATAATCGACGGCGGCGATGAGGATCGACTGGACGCCGGGCAGGATGACGTTCAGATCGCGCCGCCGGGCGACGCGATCCGGGCGCGCCATGTAGGCCATCGTCCCATGCATACCGGCGGCGATCCAGCGCTCATACGCGGCCAGAAACGGCGATGGCGCGGCGGGTATCACGCCGATGTGGCTGAAGCCGCACTCCGCCGCGAGCCGGCGCAGCGTCACCCGGTCGAGCATGGCCATCCGTCCACTCTGCCCCTGCTCAATCAGACAAAAAGGGGATGCCGCTCTGGCATCCCCTCGATTGTGCACGCCCTGCGCGCGGCGCGCCAGGGTCTCGGCGGGTGCGCCTTACGAGCAGCGCCCCGTGAAGGTATACGGCTTGCCGTCGTGGCCGACCGCGCTGACGCTGAACGATCCACCCGGATACGAGACGAACGTCACGCCGCCCGCGACATACGATGTGCCCGCGTTGACCTCAGCATACGACACGCTGAAGGCGAAGCTGCCCACGCCGCTGGCGCCCACCGTCCACACGTCCACGCCGCCCGCCTCGCAGTACAGGGCCACCGGCGCCGCTACATCGGTGAAGTTCAGGCGACGGTTGAGGGTGATCGTCACGACCGCCGGTTCGGGGGCCGCGCTGAGCAGGTTGATGAGCTGCTCGAAATTCACCCAGGTGTAGGTGCGCCCGGCGATGGTGACCGTGCCGCCGGATGCGAGCAGGGTCGGGAAGACCGCGTTGAAAGCGGCCAGTTCGGAGGCGGTCACAGTGAAACTGAATGTCAGCGTATCGGTGCCCGCACCGCCATCGATCGTGCCGGTAATGCTGGCCCCATGATTGGCCGGCCAGCCGGCGGCGATCACAACCGAGTCGTTCCCGGTTTCGCAGAACACATTGCTGTTGATCGTGCCGCCGAGGATGGCGGTATCGTTGCCCGCACCGCAGTTGACGCCGCCGCCGCCGGTGAGCGAGCTGGTGTTTTCGAAGAGATCATCCCCGTCGCCCAGCACCGCGCCGGCGCTCAGGCCGTTGTTGCGGATCGTGTCATTGCCCGGGCCGCCGTAGAGCATCAGCACCATCGAGCCGTTGTTGACGATGGAGTCGTCCCCGAAATCACCGCCGATGACGCTGATCAGCGCGCCGCCGACGTTGACGATGATGTCATTGTCATCGCCGCCGCGGATCTCGCCGAGCACGGTGCCGCCGTTGGTGATCGTGTCGTTGCCGGTCAGGCCGTAGGCATTCGAGATCGACCCGCCGGTGAAGTTGACGATCGAATCGGCCCCCACGCCGCCGTCGATGTTCAGATACACGGTTCCGCCATTCGTGATGGTGTCATTTCCGCTGCCGCCCAGCAGATCGGTCGCAGTCGCGCCTACACCCGTCTGGTTGATGATCAGATCGTTGCCCACGCCGCCCTGAATGCTGGTGTTGACTCCGCCGGCGTTGTTGATCACGTCGTTGTCAGCTCCGCCGTCGATGAAATGCGCGATCCCGCCGCCATTGATCGTCACGGAGTCATTGCCGCTGTCCGCGACGATGCCGCCGCTGGCGACCGCGCCGCCGTTCACCACGATGCTGTCCGCCCCCGTCCCGCCGTTGATCGCGCCGGTAGCCAGACCGGCATTGACGATGGTATCGTCTCCCGTGTTACCGAAGACCACCCCGTTGATCGTACCCGAGTTATTGATCGAGTCATTGCCCGGCCCGGCGTTGACTGTGTACAGTGTACCGGCGCCGTTGGCGATCACACCGGTATTGACGATCGTGTCGTTACCGCTGAAACCCGGGGCGCCGCCATCGCCCTGGACGATGCCGCTTTCCGATCCTGAACCGCCGGGGGCGACAGTCCCGTTGATCGTGCCGCTGTTGACGATCAGGTCGTTGCCATCCGCTCCAACGATGCCATCGCGGATCAGACCGGTGTTGGTGACCTGATCGTTGTTCACACCAGCGTAGATCAGGCCCTGCACTGTGCCGTTGTTGGTGACGGTGTCGGCGCCACTGCGCACGTCAATAACGGCAAAGCCAGCCGTGCCCAGCGTGGTCTCCAGCAGACCGTTGTTGGTGATGCTGTTATCCCCATGCCCGCCAGATATGGCAAAACCCAGTCCGATGGTGATCGTCTGGCTGCCGCTGACAGTCACCGTGTCATTCGCATTGTCGCAGACGATCGGGCTGGGCGGCGTGCCGGAACAGGCCGCATTGGCAGCAAAGCGCAGCGAAACTAAGATGAGGGCGGTAACCAGTATCAAGATAGGTGCTTTGCGGTTGAACATAACCAACTCCCCTTCAGACTGATGTGAACGAAACAAAAAGAAGGTCGGGGTAAGGTACTGGCATAATTAACAATAACACAGTTTTTGTGGAGCAAAACAGAATTCTTTGTTAAGGTACTATATATCAATTCATCTGTCAAAAAACACGACACACTCGCTCAATTTCAGGTGCAGTGGATAAAAACGGTTTGGATTTCAAAAATTAAACCTTTGTTTTACTTAAGATCTCATCAAAATGTAAGTTGTCAGAGATCGATTTTCATTATAGTATTGAAGTCATACGACTCAGGCGCGTTCTATCACAGTGTCATCGGAAGCGACCTACTGTTCCGATACCTCAACAGGAGGCGATGCCTGACGTGTAAAGTTTTTATCCAGGCGCCCTGGATCATCGAGTTCCGATCGATCAAGTGCATTCCCTAACCATGAAGTCATTTCAGGAGCGCGTCGTCATGAAACCCGTGATCAAAGTCCCTCGTTCCGGCAAACCGTATATCCGCCCACACCTGGTTCGTTATGGCTCGATCCGCGCTCTGACCAAGTCGGGAAGTGGTGGTATCGCTGAAGATTTCAGTCCGCCGGCTACAAGCGGCCCGGAATATCGACCGTAGCAGATGTACCGGGACACACATCAGGCTCGGTATCGTCAGTTGCGACGGTTCGATGATACCTGACCATGCCGTTTTACCGGTTTGGTGACTGCGTCGTCACCAGCGATATCGCGCTCAACCTGCCCGCCGGCGCTGACCCGCCGGCGGACATCGAGGTTGAGACAGGCCCGATCGCAGCCGAAACCGATCGATCATCCAGACCGTTCTTCCAGCATCTACAACCTGATGGGACGGTCTGGGTGGCTTTTTCTCATACGGCGGATGGCGTTCGCGCGCATTTCCCCGGCATGGCCGATTTCGTCATCGCCGCTGCGGGCCGCCTCGTCCGCTGCGCGCCCGAACCCGGCCTCCCCCCCGATACCCTGGAACATCTGCTGCTCGATCAGATCCTGCCGCGCGCGCTCAGCCATCAGGGGCGCATCGTGCTGCACGCCGCCGCCGTCGCCATCGATGGGCGCGCGGTGGTGTTCCTGGGCGATACGGGCCGGGGCAAATCGACGCTCGTCCGCTATCTGATCGGCACGGGCCTGCCGCTGGTCAGCGATGACTGCCTGATCCTCACCGCCGCCGGCGATCCCGTCATGGGCATCGGAAGCTACCCCGGCCTGCGCCTGTGGCCGGACTCGGTGCTCGCACTGGGGGCCGGCGCGGATCAGAGCGGCGGCGTGGCGCATTACAACCGCAAGCGGCGCATCGCCGTGCCGCCCACGGTGCGCTTCCAGACGACGCCGCTGCCGCTCGCGCAGCTCTTCCTGCTCGCCCCGCCCGCGCCGGATGATGAAGCGATCGCCATCGTCCCCGTCCCGGCGCGCGAGCGGGTCGTCCATCTGCACGAATACTCGTTCCGCCTCGATGTCACCGACAGAGTCCGCAGCGCGCGCGAGTTCGCAGCGCTGGCCGATCTGGCTGAACGGCTGCCGCTGGCCTGGCTGCGCTATCCGCGCCGCTACGAGCGCCTGCCGGAAGTGGCCGCGGCGGTGCGCGCGTACCTGAGCGGTATCCGAAATCCCGATGCGCAGTCCACGTGATTTCCCCGCTGACCTGTGCCAGCTCGGTGCGCTGGTGGCCGGGAACATGCCGCCGGACGTCGTGCCGGAGGCGGACTGGCCGCCGCTGATCGCGCGCGCGCTGCAGCACGGGCTGGGGCCGATGCTGTGGTGGCGGCTGAAGACGCGCGCGTTCGATGTCGCCGCGCATCCGGCTTTCGCCCCGCTGGTCGAAGCGGCGCATCACACGGCCATGGGCGCGGCCCTGCTCGACCGGGCGATGCGCCCGATCGAGGCGGCGCTGCGCGCAGCGGACATCCCAACGCTGTGGCTCAAGGGCGCGGCGCTGGCGCACACCGTCTATCCCGCGCCCGATCTGCGCCCGATGGGCGATCTCGACGTGCTCGTCCCATTCGCCCAGCGCGAGCAGGCGCTGAGCGTCGTCCGCGGGCTGGGCTACGATTTCTACACCGCCGACGATCACGTTTTCGGCGGCGGGCGCGATCCGCTGGTAGCGCGGCTACTCTATCATTACCATCTGCGCGGCGGGCCGGGCAACCGGGTGCTGCTCGAAGTCCATTACCGCCTGCTGAGCAATGACGACGGCCTGCTCACCCTTCCTCAGCACGACTGGTTCTGGTCACAGCGGCGGACGCTGACGCTGGCCGACGGCTTCCAGTTCGACACGCTGACGCCGGAGGCCCACCTGCTTTACCTGTGCGCGCATGCGCTGCTGCAGCACGGCGGGGACAGCGCGTATCTGCTGCGCTTTTTCGATCTGCATCTGCTGATCGAGCGCGGCGTCGCGCGCGACGACCTCGACTGGGATGGCATCGTCGATCGGGCGGTCGCCCTGGGCTGGACGACGGTGGTCGCGCGCGCGCTGTATCTGGCGGGGGGGTATTTCGGCACCATTTACCCGGATCGCGTCATGGCTCTGCTGCGCGAGCGGCGGCCCGCGCATGAAGATCCGACGCGGGTCGCCCGGCTGAGCGGCGCCGGCGGGCGCTGGCAGCAGATCGGGGAGCGGCTGCGCTACCTGCCGTGGCGCGACCGGCTGGCGTTCGTGGTGCGCGCGGCGCTGCCCCCGCCCGCTTACATGCGCCAGCGCTACCGCATCCCATCCGATCGCCCCGTCTGGCCCTGGTACGTGCGCCGCTGGGCCGCTCAGGCGCGCAGCGCTGCCGCGATGCTGCGACAACGCTTGAGCGGTCATGAGGATCGCGGGTGAACGCTGACGCCGTCTCAAGTGATCTCAAGCTTCGATCCGGATCCAGTCGTGGTATGATCGCGCGCGAACGCTGGATGCGTTCAGCGACGTCCATCGACCGGCGAACGGGGTCGGCTGCACACAGGGAAAACAGCATTGTCTCTGGACTGGAAATCACTCAGCGTGCTCATCACCGGGGGCACGGGATCGTTCGGGCGCAAATTCGCCGAGATCATGCTGCGCGAATATCACCCGCGCCGGCTGATCATCTTCAGCCGCGATGAAGCCAAACAGCACGACATGCGCGTCAGCGGCTTCGACGACGAGAGCCTGCGCTACTTCATCGGCGATGTCCGCGATGTCGATCGGCTGCGCCGGGCGTTCAACAACGTCGATATCGTCGTCCACGCCGCCGCGCTGAAACAGGTCCCGGCCTGCGAATACAACCCGATCGAGGCCGTCATGACCAACATCATGGGCGCGCGCAACGTCATCGATGCGGCGCTCGACGCCGGCGTGAAGCGCGTGCTGGCCATGAGCACGGACAAGGCTACCGCGCCGATCAACCTGTACGGGGCGACCAAACTGGTCGCCGAAAAGCTGTTCGTGCAGGGCAACTCCTACAGCGCGGCGGAGGGGACGCGCTTTAGCTGCGTGCGCTATGGCAACGTGGTCGGCAGCCGGGGCAGCGTCGTGCCGCTGTTCCAGGCGCAGCGCAAAAGCGGACGCCTCACGATCACCGACCCGCGCATGACGCGCTTCTGGATCACGCTGGAGCAGGGCGCGCGCTTCGTCATCTCGTGCATCGAACGGATGCAGGGCGGCGAGGTCTTCATCCCCAAACTGCCGAGCATGAACATCCTCGATCTGGCGCGGGTGATGGCCCCGGAATGCGCCGTTGACTACATCGGCATCCGCCCGGGCGAAAAGCTGCACGAGGCGATGATCTCGGAAGACGAGGCCCGCCAGACCGTCGAACTGGACGATCGCTACGTCATCCAGCCGCTGCACCCGTGGTGGAAGCCGGATGAAGACCAGATCGGCCAGCCCCTGCCCGATGGCTTCAAGTACACCAGCGATACCAACACCCGCTGGCTGACCGAGGCCGAAATGCGCGCCATGCTCGATCAACTGGGGGACTGACCCGTGACCGACCGCCCGTCAACCGATGCGCTGGCCGTGCATGGCGGCACGCCCGTGCGCCCCGATCTGCTGCCCTACGGCCGCCAGCAGATCGACGATGAGGATATCGCCGCGGTCGTGGCCGTGCTCCGATCCGACTGGCTGACCACCGGCCCGCTGATCGGCGAATTCGAAGCGGCGTTCGCAGCGGCGGTCGGCGCGGCGCACGCGGTCGCGGTCTCCAGCGGGACGGCGGCGCTCCATGCCGCGATCCACGCGGCGGGCATCGGCCCGGGCGACGAGGTCATCGTCACGCCGATGACGTTCGCGGCCAGCGCCAACTGCATCCTGTACCAGGGCGGCACGCCCGTCTTCGCCGACGTCGAGCCGGATACGCTGCTGATCGACCCGGCGCAGGTCGAGGCGCGCATCACGCCGCGCACGAAAGGCATCATCGCGGTCGATTACGCCGGGCATCCCGCGGATTACGACGCGCTGCTCGAGCTGGCGCGGCGGCACGATCTGTTCGTCATCGCCGATGCCTGCCACGCCATCGGCGGGACGTACCGGGGACGCCCGGTGGGGACGCTGGCGCACCTCAACACCTTCAGCCTGCACCCGGTCAAGCACCTGACGACGGGCGAAGGCGGGGTGATCACGACGGCGGACGCCGATCAGGCGGCGCGGATGCGCGTCTTCCGCAATCACGGCATCACCAGCGATCACCGTCAGCGCGCCCAGAGCGGCGGCTTCTTCTACGAGATGGTCGATCTGGGCTACAACTACCGCATCACCGATTTCCAGTGCGCGCTGGGGATCAGCCAGCTTAAGAAGCTGCGCGGCTGGGTGGAAAAACGCCGGCAGATCGCCGCGTGGTACGCCGAAGCGCTGGCCGATCTCGACTACGTGCGCCCGCTGGCGGTGCGCCCGGACGTCGAACATGCCTATCATCTATACATGGTGCAGTTCGACCTGGAGCGGCTGGGCCTGACGCGCGCGGCGATCTTCCAGGCCCTGCGCGCCGAAAACATCGGCGTCAACGTGCATTACATTCCGGTGCATCTGCACCCGTATTACCGGCAGCGGTTCGGGACGGGGCCGGGGCTGTGCCCGGTCGCCGAGGCGGCCTACGAGCGCCTGATCACGCTGCCGATGTTCCCGGGGATGGATCAGGGCGACGTGGCCGATGTCGCCCGGGCGATCAGGAAGCTCAGTCAGGAGATGTAACGTGATCCGCTACTGTCGGCGTTGTGTCATGCCGGAGACCAAACCGGATATCCGTTTTGATGAAGAGGGAATTTGCAACGCCTGCCGCAGCTACGAACGGCGTCCACAGGTGGACTGGGAACAGCGCCGCACCATGCTGACCGATATTCTGGAGAAATATCGATCGCGCACTGGCACCAATTATGACTGCATCGTCCCCGTGAGCGGCGGCAAAGACAGTCACTTCCAGACCATTCGCATGCTGGAACTGGGGATGAATCCGCTCTGCGTTACGGCGACGACGGATCATCTCTCCGAGATTGGCCGGCGCAATATCGAAAACCTGAAGCGTCTGGGAGTGGATTACATCGAGGTCAGTGTGAACCCGGTCATCCGCAGACGCATCAATCGTTTTGCGCTGCGCACCGTGGGGGATATTTCGTGGCCGGAACATGTCACGATTTTTACCATTCCCGTTCGCATCGCCGTGCAAATGGGTATTCCGCTGATCGTCTGGGGCGAGAATTCGCAGAACGAATATGGAGGCCCGGCTTCCGCAAGCGAAAATAATGTGCTGACGCGGCGCTGGCTGGAAGAATTCGGCGGCTTACTGGGACTGCGCGTCACCGATCTGATCGGTCAGGAAGGCATTCAGCCTCATCACCTGATCCAGTATACCTACCCGAGCGACGAAGAACTGGCGCGGGTCGGGGTCACGGGCATCTTCCTCGGTTACTACCTTCCCTGGGATGGCTATGCCAACGCGCTGCTGGCCCAGACGTACGGTTTTGAAACCTTCCCCCGGACGATCGAGGGATCGCTGGCCACCTATGAAAACCTGGACAATGTCCAGACCGGGATCCACGATTACTTCAAGTTTTTGAAATTCGGTTTCGGGCGCGCCACGGATATCGCTTCGCTCCATGTTCGGCGCGGACGGATGACGCGCGCCGATGCCGTCAAAGCGGTCATGCGTCATGATGGCAAATTCCCGTGGACGTATCTCGGCGTCCCGATCGAGGAAGTGCTGCGGGAGATCGATCTCACCCTGGACGAGTTCATCAAAATCTGCGATCGCTTCACCAACAAGAAACTCTTCCTGACCGATCACCGGGGTGAACTGGTCAAGGATCGCTACGGCAATCTGACGAAGATCAACTACGACAATGTGGAGTAGCGCGGATGCCGACGTTCGTCGCCATCGTCGATTACGGCATGTGCAACCTCGACTCGGTGAAGCGCGCCGTCGAGGAATGCGGATCCACTGCGGTGATCACCCGGGATCCGCATGTCGTCGAACAGGCGGATCGGATCATCCTGCCCGGCGTCGGCGCATTTGGTGAAGCGATCCATAACTTACGTGCCGCCTCGCTGGATACGGCCATGACCGAGCAGGTCATGGGTAAACAGATCCCGTTTCTGGGCATCTGCCTCGGAATGCAGCTCATGGCAAAATCGAGCACCGAAAATGGCCACTTCGACGGTCTGGGCTGGATCGATGCTGAAGTTCACCGCCTGATCCCGCAGCAGCAGCACGAACGGATCCCGCATATCGGGTGGAACGATATTCAAATTCAGCGTCCGTCCCGGCTGCTCACTGGTATCAAAAGCGGCTCCAATTTCTATTTCGTTCACAGTTATCACGTGAAATGCAGTCAGCCGGAGGATGTCGCTGCGACCACGGCCTACGCTGATGGGTTTGTATCCGCCATCGAGCATGAGTGGCTGTTTGGCGTACAGTTCCACCCTGAAAAAAGCCAGAAACTGGGCCTGCAGGTGCTGCGCAACTTTCTGAACATTTGAGAGACGCCGTGCTCAAGATACGGATCATACCGACCCTGTTATTCAAAGATTTCGGTCTCGTCAAAGGGGTGCAGTTTGACTCGTGGCGGCGTACTGGCAGCGCCATGCAGACTATCAAAGTCTACAACCTGCGCGAAGTCGATGAGATCATCTTCGTGGATATCACCGCATCGAAAGAGGGACGCCCGCCCGATTTCGCCACTATCGACGAACTGGCCGATGAGTGTTTCATGCCGATGACGGTCGGCGGCGGCGTGCGATCGCTCGAGGATGCCCGTCGTCTTGCCGAGGTCGGCGCTGACAAGATCAGCATCAACAGCGCGCTGATCGACAATCCAGCGATCGTGGCGCAGATTGCCCGCAAATACGGCTCCCAGTTCGTCGTCGCGTCTATCGATGTCCGCCTGATCGAGGGGCGTTACGTGGTCTACACCCATGCCGGGACACGCCCCGCGCCAGTGGCCTTACTCGATCTGGTCAAACAGGTTGAGGATCTGGGCGCTGGTGAAATCCTGCTCACGTCGATCGATCGCGATGGAACGATGCAGGGATATGATATCGAGCTGAACGGGTTGGTCAGCGCTGCAACCCGCTTGCCCGTGATCGCGTCCGGGGGAGCGGGAAACTATCATCATATGGCGGACGTCCTGAAACAAACCTCCGTATCCGCCGTTGCGGCCGCCAGCATCTTTCATTTTACGGAGCAGACCCCTCTGGAAGCCAAGCGCTTCCTTCAGGCGCAGGGATTTGCAGTTCGTCTTTGAGTCAAGGGAGCCGCCGCATGAATACAGAACAATCGAGTGAAGCAGCCCGCCTCGAAGCCCTGTGGCAGGGCGATTTTGGGGATGCCTACGTCGAACGCAATTTGCAAGCGGGCGACAGCCGTCAGGTATTCTGGCACGATCTGCTGACTCGGCTGCCGATTCAATCGGTGCTGGAGATCGGCTGCAACATCGGCGGCAACCTGCGCTGGATCGCGGAAAAGCTGCCGCCGCAGCAGGTTTACGGCATCGATATCAATCTGTCCGCGCTGCAGCGGCTGCACAATGAGCATCCACACATCAACGCCCTGTACAGCCCGGCGCGCGAACTGCCCTTCCGCGACCGCTGGTTCGATCTGACGTTCACGATGGGCGTCCTCATTCACCAGCCGGACAGCACGCTGCCGCTGGTGATGAACGAGGCCGTTCGCTGTTCGCGCCGATATGTCTTATGCGGAGAATATTTCGCGGCGGAGCGCACCGAAGTGCCCTACCGGGGTCAGACGGGGGCGCTGATCAAACGCGATTTTGGCCGCCTGTACGCCGAATTGTTCCCGCAGCTTCGGCTGATCGAGCAGGTGTTTCTCGGTCGCGATCAGGGCTGGGATGATGTCACCGTCTGGTTGTTCGAGAAGGCGTCATGACGACGACGTGTGTCATTCAGGCGCGCATGGGCAGCGAACGACTCCCTGGCAAAGTGCTGCAGCCCATCCTCGATCAACCGATGCTGTACTGGGTGGTCGAGCGCGTTAAACAGGCCCGCCTGATCGATGCGATCATCGTTGCCACCACCGATCATCCCGGTGATGAGGCGATCGCCAACCTGTGCCAGCGGCACGGCTGGCGCTGCTTTCGCGGCAGCGAGAACGATGTCCTTGACCGATACTACCGGGCAAGCGCTGACGCCGATCGGATCGTCCGCATCACCAGCGACTGCCCGGTGATCGATCCGCATGTCATTGACTATGTGGTCGCGGGGTATCATGCCGCCGCGCCGCCGGTCGATTACGCCTCGAACACCATGACGCGCACCTATCCGCGCGGGCTGGACGTCGAAGTTTTCAGCCGCAGCGCGCTCGTTCAGGCGTGGCAGGACGATCAGAACCCCGGCTGGCGTGAGCATGTGACGCCGTATATCTATCGCCATCCAGAGCGTTTCCGCCTGCTGGACATCACCAATCCTGTGGACTACTCCGGCTATCGCCTGACGGTCGATACCCCGCAGGATCTGGCGTTGATCCGTCGGATTTACGAGCACTTTCAGACGGCGGATTTTTCCTGGCAGGCCGTCATCGAGGTGCTGGAAACGCATCCGGACTGGGCGGCCATCAACCGTGACGTGCCGCAAAAACCGGTGTCATGATCGGGCCGCTGGTCATCCGCGCGGATGCATCGCCTCAGATCGGATCGGGGCATGTCATGCGCTGTCTGGCGCTGGCGCAGGCCTGGCGGGATCGCGGCGGTCAGGTGACCTTCATCTGCGCGCAGCTCGGTGAAGCGCTGCACACTCGCCTCAACACGGAAGGCATGGCTGTCCAGATCATCGATGCGCCGATCGCTTCGGCGGACGATGCCAGATGGACGCGCCAGCTCGTCGATGCGCTCGATCCGGCGTGGCTGGTTCTGGATGGCTATCAGTTCGATCGCGCGTATCAACAGAAGGTCGGCTCGGGCCGGAAGACGCTCATGCTCGACGATACCGCTCATCTGGACGGGTACGCCGTCACGGCCATCCTGAATCAGAATCCGAGCGCGCATCCCGACCCGTACCGGGAGAAAGCTCCGGAGGCCGATCTGCTGCTCGGGCCGCGCTACGCTCTGCTCCGGCGCGAATTCAAGCCCTACCGGCTGTGGCAGCGCGTCCATCCGCAGATCGCCGCTCGCCTGCTGGTCACGCTGGGAGGGGCCGATCCGGACAATGCGACGGCCAGCATCATCGCCGCGCTGGAGTTCGTCCCGCACCCGCTTGAAGTTCGCGTCGTCGTCGGCCACAACAACCCGCATCGGGATGCGCTGCGCGCAGCGGCGCAGCGCTCGCGCCACCAGGTCACCGTCGAGTCCAACGTGACCGACATGCCCGGTCTGATGGCGTGGGCGGATGCCGCCATTGCAGCGGCGGGCAGCACGCTGTGGGAGATCGCCCTGTTCGGCCTGCCCGTGCTCACGGTCACGCTGGCGGAGAACCAGGCAGCGGTTGCCGATACGCTGGCGCAGCGCGGTCTGGTGATCCAGCTCGATCGGTCGAACCCGAATGGTCTGGCAGACCGGGTGAGCGGCCTGCTGAGCGATCAGGCGCTGCGCCAGCGTTTGAGCATGCAGTTGCAGGCGTTGATCGACGGCTTCGGGGTCGAGCGGGTGCTCTGTCGGCTGCTGGAAGAGCGCGTCTGGCTGCGGCGCGCGCACCTGAACGACATGCGTCAGATCTGGTTGTGGGCGAACGATCCGGTGGCGCGTTCCGTCTCGTTTCACAGCGCGCCGATCCCCTGGGACGATCATGTGCGCTGGTACACGTCCAGAATGACCAGCGCGGGGACTGCGATCGATATCGCTTTCACCCCGGATGATCGGCCCGTCGGTCAGGTGCGGTTTGATGCCATTGATACCCCGGAGGCGATCATCAGCGTCATCGTCGATCCGCAGTTTCGCGGTCAGGGGATCGGCAGCGCATTGATCCAGCGCGCAGTGGAACAGATTTTTCAGGAAGCGAAGACTGTGCAGCGCGTGCTCGCCTGGATCAAACCGGACAACCTCGCATCCAGACGGGCATTTGAGAGAGCTGGCTTCGTCTTTGTTCAGGAGACCCGCTTGCACGGCGCACCCGCAGTACAGTATGTATATGCGCGTTCAACTCTGGCTGTCTAGCACATCGGAAAGGATCGCGGCATCGCATGGAGATCAACAACCGCCGGATCGGGCCGGGCCAGCCGGTCTACATCATCGCGGAGCTGTCCGCCAATCATCATCAGGAGTACGCGCAGGCGGTCGCGCTGATCCACGCGGCCAAACAGGCCGGCGCGGATGCGATCAAGCTGCAAACCTACACGCCGGATACGATCACGATCGCCAGCGACAAGCCCTACTTCCGAATCGAGGGCACGATCTGGGCCGGGCGCACGCTGCACGATCTGTACGGCGAAGCCTACACCCCGTGGGAGTGGCAGCCCGGCCTGAAGGCCATCGCCAACGACCTGGGCATGGATCTCTTCTCGTCCCCGTTCGACCCGACCGCGGTCGCGTTCCTGAACGACATGGGCGTGCCCGCCTTCAAGATCGCCTCGTTCGAGCTGAACGACATCCCGCTCATCCAGGCCGTGGCCCGCACCGGCAAACCGACGATCATGTCCACCGGCATGGCCACGCTGGCCGAGATCGATGAGGCGGTGCGCGCCTTCCGCGCGGCGGGCGGGCGCGAGCTGGCGCTGCTGCGCTGCACCAGCGCCTACCCCGCCGATCCCGCTGAGGCCAAACTGACGATCATCCCCCACCTGGAGCAGACGTTCGGCGTCCCGGCGGGCCTGTCCGATCACACGATGGGGATCGAGATCCCGGTCGCGGCGGTGGCGCTGGGCGCGCGCCTGATCGAGAAGCACTTCACCCTGTCGCGCGCCGTCCCCGGCCCGGACAGCAAGTTCTCGCTCGAACCGGACGAGTTCAAGGCGATGGTGGATGCCGTGCGCCTCACCGAGCGCGCGCTGGGCCGCGTCGAGTACGGCCCGGTTCCCTCCGAGCAGAAGAGCCTGATCTTCCGCCGCTCGCTGTTCGTGGTCGCCGATGTCAAAGCGGGCGAGCCGTTCACCCCGCAGAACGTGCGCTCGATCCGCCCGGGGCACGGCCTGCACACCCGTCACCTGCCGGACGTGCTGGGGCGGCGCGCCGCCCGCGATATCGAGCGCGGCACGCCGCTCTCGTGGGCGCTGATCGCGCCGGATGATGAGGCGTAGCCCCCGGCTCAGCCGGCGCTGCTTCATCCTGACCCCATGTGCACCTTCTGACAACCGTTAAGGCTTGTTAAAATGTGATTCAGGCGCTTGACAGACCGTCGATGACCATGTTAGAGTGAAATGCGATTGAGAAAGGCGTGTCCGATGACGACAAATCTCAAGTTGAAGATCGAACCCGGAGCAGTGTACAGCCGGCAGGAAGCTGCCGAGGCGCTCGGCATCAGCCTGAGCACCCTCAAACGGCTGGTCAAAAACGGTCATCTTCGCGTGAGCAAGCCGAACGGGATGCGTCGGGTTTTCATCACAGGAGAGAGCATCCTGGCCATGTTGAACGAGACCGTGGTGGAGCGAGGCGCGTAGCGATGATCACAGCACTCCCCGTGCGCGCGCGCACGTCCACAATTCGCCTGCCTAAACGATCCGTCGAGGGGACGACTCTGCCTCGGCTCGGCGCCCACCTTCAGGGGGTGACCGGGGTGGCAGCGTTCCGCCCCGCGCTGGATCGGTTCGAGCGGGGGACGGTGTCGCCCATGGCTGGATCCGCTCAACGGGGGTGGAGCGCAAGCAGCGATCGGGCAGCCCGGATCAGCACCGTCGGAAGCATCCGCACGGCGCGCCCGGCAAACGGCACGGATCCCGGCCCGAATCTGTTCGATTTCGACAGCGGTGCAGCTTACCAATTCAATCTGTCTCACGCCCCCGATGGAGGTCTGCGGCATCGACGGCGCCGGCGCTGATCTGTCCTCTGTGCAGCGAGCCTCTTGACCGGGCGTGAGACGTTTGAACAGTCTCACGCCCGTTTTTTTTATCCGCGCAGCGCATGCGCACCTGTGAGAGGTCTCAATCATCATGACGAACCGGCAGCCCTCCCTGACCCTGACCTACACGCCGTCCCGCCTGGGCGATGTCCTCGATGCGCTGGACGAAATCCACAGCGCGGTGAGCGAGGGGACGCTGGCCCAGATGGCCACCGTCTCCGCCAATGACCTGCGCGAATGGCTGCACGAGATCCTGTACCTGGCCTCGCAGACCCTGAGCGAGCTGGACGGCGGGGCCGCCGCGGAGACGAAAATGAACGCGGAGTCGAGCGCGCCGCCGCTGCGGCTGGTGCGCAAGTCTTCGTGAGACCGGATGCGGCGGAGCAGGCCGCGCGATGAACCAACTCGATAGAAAGGAGGGGATGCGGCGATGGTCTCCACAGACGAGGCGAGAGCGGGCGATGCGGGTTCCGCTCTGGCTGACCGACCCGACCGACACGGGCGTCCGCCCCGGCCCATGCAGTGGGCCGGCGGGCGCGCAGCCGACACCAAACAGTTCCATACGACGACCGATCGATCGGGAGCCAACGCGATCATGAACGACTACGTACACCAGCACATCCACCGCCATCGGGCACGCAGCTACGAACGCGAAGCGCAGGCCCAGCGTCTGCACGCCGAACTGCGCCGCAGCCAGGCGCGCCGCGCCCGCAGCGCCCTGCGCCGCTTCGCTCAGCTCGCGTCCCTGTTTCTCTGATGCGATCCAGACCGGCCCTGCGCCGCACTGGGTCGCCAGCGGCCCGGTCGTTTCGCTCATTCACGTTCGGCGCGCGCAGCCGCGCGAAGAAAGGACATTCAGCCCGGGGAGACAGGCCTATGAACACGGATGGTGGGCCAGCCAGCTTGAACGGGGCCGATCCCGCCCGGAGCGGGCGATCGGCTGAAACCCCGATGCCGTGCGTCCTTTCGTCCGCGCCGCTGATGAAAGGGCGTCACCGGCCCAGAGACGCGCGCAGCGAATAGAGCAGAATCCAGCACGGGACGAGTTTTACTGGAACCGGGGCGGTCTGACCGCCCCACCGCGCACCCGGATCCCACCCCTCGAGCCGCAGTTGATCGGAAGCAAGCGCACCGGCGGGACCCCCGATTGAGGGACGTCCCGCCGGTGTGCTTCATTCCCCGATCCGGCATCCAGCCGCCCACAGCCGACCCAGATCCGCAGCGCAGTCCCAATTTTTACAACCTGTTTGTCAATGCGATTTTATATTTCGCTATATACTGAGTTTCTTACACTGTGTTCCGGCCAGCGGCGCAGGCGCCCCGTGAGCACTCACCGAGGGGAGACCTCATGTCCAGACCGCGTTTAGCCCTTATCCTCCTCGTCGCACTCATCCTGACCGCCGGAATCCCGATCGAAACCGCGCGTCTGGGCGTGAGCGCCGTCCACGGGGCCTGTTCAGTCTCCGGCGACTCGCTCATCTGCGACGGGGCCAATGACATCGTCACCAACACGCTGACCGTGACCGGGTCGATCAACCTGGGCGGCGGCAGCGACAGTCTGCTCAACAGCACCAACGGCGTGATCGGCGATGGCGGCACCGGGGATGGCATCTTCGGCGCCTCCGGCAATGACACGATCATCAACCGCGGCGTGGTCAATTCCGGCAGCGTCACCGCCATCGACGGCGGAACCGGTAATGACAGCATCGTCAATCGGGGCACGATCACCGGCATCATCAACGGCAGTGACAATGACGATACGCTCGTCAACAGCCTGACCGGGCGCATCACCAGCAGCAACAGCAACCCCCTGGATGGGGGCGCCGGCAACGACCTGATCATCAATCTCGGTCTCGCCAGCGCGGCGTCCAGCACCAGTTTCGGCATCTACGGCAACTTCGGCGACGATACGCTGGATAACCGGGCATCCGGCACGCTCATCGGCGAACTGGACGGCGGCGACGGCCATGACTCGATCCTCAACGCCGGATCGGTCTCCGATCAGATCCAGGGCGGCGACGGGGACGACACCGTGAGCAACAGCGGGACGGTCGGCGCGGGGGTCAACCTCGGCGAGGGTCTCAACTCGCTCAACAACAGCGGGGTGATCGCCGGCAATGTCATCGGCGGATCGATCAACGGGAATGTGAATCTCGGCACGGGCAATGATGTCATCGACAACGCGAGCACGATCAACCAGTGGACACGCGATGCCCGTCCGCGCGATTATCGTGTTCGACTTCTGCGCGCGATCGGTTTCACCTGCAATAATAAATTTGCCCCCCCGTTTGTCATAAATGCAAAATCATGATAGGTGTTACATACACGGTTCCGATGCGGATTGGTGGAACTATTTTTGACGCAGGAGTGCGGATATGTCACAACGTCGTTTATCGTCTCATCTCTTCCTCGCCGTTATGTTGTTTATGCTCAGTGGAAGCGTCCATCTGATGTTCATCACATCGGCTCGTAGTGCGCTGGCGGCCTGCGCGGATGGCACGGGTGCTAACGACGTCATCATCTGCAATACCAACGGGCCGGATAATCCCCCCGACCTGGATGG
Source organism: Anaerolineae bacterium (assembly GCA_034432395.1). Classification (GTDB taxonomy): domain Bacteria; phylum Chloroflexota; class Anaerolineae; order Aggregatilineales; family Phototrophicaceae; genus Flexifilum. The sequence goes on along the minus strand of DAOUBU010000053.1, from coordinate 15,228 downwards.
TTTCGCGGGCAACGACAGCATCGTTGTTGTGGCGGGGATCTCGGTCAGTGGTGTAGTGGATGGGGGTATAGGGAATGACACCCTCGTCAACAGCGGGACGATCAATAACGCAAGTGGCTTCGATGGCATCGACGGGAGCACCGGAGCCGACTCAGTGGTGAATGCGGCGGGCGGCAGCATCAATGCCAGCTTTGACGGCCTGGATGGCGGTTCTCAGACGATCGGTGTCGATACGCTGATCAATCAGGGCACGATCACCGCGGGTAACAACGCCATGCATTGTTTCAGCGATGCAGGCTGTCGGATGCAGAACAGCGGCTTCGCTTCCAGCAGCGGCAGCGCACTCGAGGGTTACGATGGCAACGACACGATCATCAACTCCGGCACTCTGGTGTCGGTTTCAGGCCGTGGGATACGGGGCAATGCTGGCAATGACAGCATCGTCAACAGCGGGTCGATCGGGGCTTCTTCAGCGAGTGCCGGCATCACTGGAGACCCCGGTAATGACATGATCGTCAACTCCGGCACCATCAACGACGATGTGCGCGGCGATGGGGGCAGCGACTCGATCAGCAATACCGGGCTGATCACCGGCGGTATTCTGAATAGCAATGACGACGCGGCGGACATCATCGTCAACGGTGGGACGATCGGCGGCGGGGTGCAGGGGGGCACGGGCAACGACACGATCATCAATATCGGTTCGGTCGGCGGTCTGATCGATGGCGGCGTGGGCGCAGACAGCATCACCGGCGGCAGCCTGGGCGAGAACGTGATCAGTCAGAATGCCGGGTTAGATTCGATCGACCTCCACGGCGGCAATGACACGGTGACGATCACGGTGTCGGGGCAGGCGGAATCGGTGGCCTGCGGCAGCGGCAATGACAGCGTCACCAATCAAGGGACGGTCGCGGACGGGATCGACTGCGGTGACGGGAATGACACCGTCGTCAACAGCGGGACGATCACGGGCACCGATGGCATCGTCGGGGGTACTGGATCCGACTCATTGCTGAATGCGCTGGGCGGCAGCATCAATGTCCCCTTAGACGGCCTGGATGGCGGAGATCAGACGATCGGTGTCGATACGCTGATCAATCAGGGCGTGATCATCGCGGGTGACAACGCAATGGACTGTCAGAGCGATGTCGGCTGTCAGATGCAGAACAGCGGCTTCGCTTCCAGTACTGGCAGCGCACTGTCAGGTCACGATGGCAGCGACACGATCATCAACTCCGGCACTCTGGTGTCGGTGTCGGTGAGCTTTGCCAACATCTATGGCGATGCTGGCAATGACAGCATCGTCAACAGCGGATCGATCGGGGCTTCAGGGATTGCCGGAATCAGTGGAGACCTCGGTAATGACACGATCGTCAACTCCGGCACCATCAACGACGATGTGCGCGGCGACGGGGGCAGCGACTCGATCAGCAATACCGGGCTGATCACGGGCGGTATTCTGAATACCAATGACGACGCGGCGGACAGCATCGTCAACAGCGGGACGGTCAGCGGCGCGGTGCAGGGCGGCGCAGGCAATGACACGATCATCAATGACGGGCAGATCAGTGGGGGGATCAGCGGTGATGCTGGAAACGACTTGATCCTGCTCAACAGCCTGGGCAACGCCCTGACGTTGAATGAAGCGGGGGCGGATAGGGTCGATGGTCGCGGCGGAAACGACACGCTGGTCGTCAACGACAGCACGGGAGACATGCTGTTCGGCGGCGCGGGGGACGACCGGCTCACGGTCACCAGCATCGGCGTGGCGGGGAACATCAACGGCGGTGACGGGAATGACACCGTCGTCAACAGCGGGACGATCACAAGCACTTTGGATGGCGCCAAGGGGGGCGCCGGAGCTGACTCGTTGGTGAATGCGGCGGGCGGCAGAATCAATGCCAGCTTTGACGGCCTGGATGGCGGTGCTCAGACGATCGGTGTCGATACGCTGATCAATCAGGGCACGATCATCGCGGGTGACAACGCAATGGACTGTCAGAGCGATGTCGGCTGTCGGATGCAGAACAGCGGATTTGCTTCCAGCACCAGCAACGCACTGGCAGCTCGCCATGGCAACGACACGATCATCAACTCCGGCACTCTCGTGTCGTCGAACCTTTCCGGCATCTATGGCGATGGTGGCGATGACAGCATCGTCAACAGCGGGTCGATCGGGGCTTCGGCGAATGCCGGGATTGGTGGTTTCCTCGGTAATGATACGATCGTCAACTCCGGCACCATCAACGACGATGTGATCGGCGAGGAGGGCAGCGACTTGATCAGCAATTCCGGGCTGATCACGGGCGGTATTCTGAATAGCTTTGACGACGCGGCGGATAGCATCGTCAACAGCGGGACGGTCAGCGGCGCGGTGCAGGGCGGCGCAGGCAATGACACGGTCAGCAACAGCGGGCAGATCGGCGGCGTCGACCTCGGTGATGGAGCCGACAGCGTGAACAACACCAGCCTGATCGCGGGTGTGATCCTCGGACAGGCGGGCAATGACACGATCACGAATGCGGCGGGCGGACTGGCCAATTACATCAGTGGAGATGGCGACAATGACTCCGTCAGCAACTTCGGCGCAGTCAATACGTCGCTGCAGGGCGGTATCGGTGCTGACACCGTCACCAACGTCGCCGGGGCAGTTGCCAGTTGGGTGGAAGGATTCGACGGCGATGACCGTGTGCTCAACGGCGGGTTCGTCAACGCCGATCTGGACGGCGGCGACGGCGGCGACTCGATCGTCAACTTCGCCGGGGCCTTCGTCTCGCAGATGATCGGCGGTCAGGGGAATGACACGGTCATCAACGGCGGCTTCCTGCTGGGGAGCGCCAGCGGCGGCGGCGACAGCGACATCGTCGTCAACCTGGGCGGGGCGCAGGCCACCCACATCCTGGGCGATGCGGGCAATGACAGCGTCTTCAACGGCGGCTATCTGGTCGGTCAGTTGTTCGGCGGCGATGGGGACGATACCGTGGTCAACGCCGCCTTCAGCTACAGCGCCGGCGCACAGCTCGGCGCGGGCAACGATCAGTTCACCAACGGCGGCTACCTCAACGGCCTGCTCGACTGCGGCGACGGGAACGACTCGGTCAGCATCGGCGGGTTCGTCAACGCCGGGATCGCCTGCGGGGCGGGCAATGACTTCGTCTCGATCTTCAACGGCGTGGTCGCCGGGGAGGGCGCGGCGGTCGTCAGCGGGATCGACGGCGGGTCGGGCATCGACGGGCTGGTGTTCAACTTCACCGTCAACGTGTCCAGCACCGCCGTCGCCAATGCCATCAAAGCGGCGATCGCGGCGGCCTCCCCGGCGGGCGGCACCGTGACGATCGGCCTGGTGACCTACACCTGGACCAATTTTGAGGCGCTGTACGATCTGCTGGTGTTCAACATCGGCGAGGATGTCACGATCAGCATCCCGATCACGCGGCGGGTCAACCAGTCCGATGCGGCCGCGCCAGTGGCGATCTACTGCGCGACGGGCGGCGTCGAACTGTGGACGGTGGGCGCGGACGGGGCCGGATCGTTCGCGGCCAGCATCCCGTATGCGGACGTCAACGCCGGCACGAGTCTGGCCGTTGGCGGCGTGACGTTTGCATCCAGCGCCGGGGGATCGTTCGCCGTCTCGGCCACGAGCCACGACGGCAAGCCGTACACCTTCACCGGTGGGTGTTAACCTTCAGGGAGCGGGGGCGCTGGCGATCGCGCCCCCGCCTCTACCCTGACGCCGCAGCCGGCGCGGACTCCGCCGCCGGCCAACGCGCTGCGATCGCCAGCGCCAGCGCCGCGGCCAGATAGCTGAACGCCGCCAGCCCGTACAGCGCCCGCGCGCCCAGGGCATCGTACAGCCAGCCGATGAGCGGGCCGCTGAACAGACCGATCACGCCCGGCAGCGTCACGTTGATGAAGGCCAGCATCAGCGGTGTGCGCGCCTCCCCCGCCTGATCGGCGATGAAGCGCGTCAGCGGCAGGATGAGCAGGCTGTAGCTGATGCCGAGGCCCGCCGCCGCCAGCAGGATCAACGGGATCGACGGGAAGAGGAAGACGACGCCGCGCAGCCCAACGTAGATGAGCATCCCGGCGATCAGCAGGCGGTACGCCGACACCCGGCGCATCAGCCGATCGAGGATGCCCATGAACGGGATCTCGACCACCGCGCTGAGCATCCCGGCCACGCCGATCGTAAAGTCCGTCGCGCCCAGATCCCGGAGCAGCGCGCCCTCGTACTGGTAAGCCCCCCCGGCCCCAAGCGCGATCAGGCCGATCATGACCGCCGTCCCCAGCAGCCGCGGCGTGGCGCGAAACTGGAGCAGGACGTCGCGCAGCGCCGGCGGCTGCGCCGTTCTGGCCGTGAATGCCGCCGGCGTGATGGCGATCAGCAGGGCGGCGCTGATCAGCGTCAGCGCGCCGGAGCCGATCAGGCTGGCGGGCAGGCCGAACCATTCGACCAGCACGCCGGCCAGCAGCACGAAGATCACCCAGCCGAGCGAGCCGAACAGGCGCACCCCGCCCCAGCCGACGCCGAGCGCGCGCGTCACGGTCAGCGCCATGCCGTCCATGATCGGCGAAATGCCCGCCCCCACCAGCGCGCGAGCGGCGCCGAGCGCGGCCAGGCCGAGGAAATTCGCCCCCGCCAGCAGCCCCCACGTCCCCGCCGCGTAGATCGCGACCACCCGGCGGAAGATGCGCGCCGGATGTTTCAGCCGGGCGTACCGGGCCGTCCACAGCGGCGCGGCCAGCAGCGTGACCAGCCCGCTGAGCGTGCCGATCAGGCCGATCTCCGTGCCGGTCAGACCGATGGACAGGTAATACAATGTGAGGAACGGCGCGATGAAGCCGAGGCCGGCGAACCAGAACAGGTAAAAGCCGCGCGTCAGCCACAGATCGCGCCGCCCGGGCGGGCGGGGCATCTCCGTCATGATCGACCTTTGTCAGCGGAACTGTTTCACGGCCCCGGAGCAGTCCATAGGAGGGGGCAGTGCCATGCGCTGTCGCTGTCATTGTGCCACAGCGCCTCCGGCGCGCAAGCGCCAGCCGGCGGCGGATGGATCGATCCACTGCGATGGGGCGGAAACAAAAAGGCGCGCTCCGTAGAACGCGCCTTTTCTGTCCGGCTGAGGGTGATGGGGCTACTTCGTCTCGCGGTAGAGCACGTGACGACGCACCAGCGGGTCGTACTTCTTCATCTCCAGGCGGGCGCTGTCGTTGCGCTTGTTCTTCTGCGTGTAATACATGTGCCCGCTTTCGGTGCTGCGCAGTTTCACCAGAACGCGGTTGCCTTTCTTCGCCATGATCTACTTCCTCTGCATCCTGTTCAGGCGAGCTGACACTCGCACGACGATCGGCAGCGGCCATCAGCGGCCACGAAGCCCCAGATGAGGATTGAACTCATGACCTTACCCTTACCAAGGGTACGCTCTACCACTGAGCTACTAGGGCGTGTAATGGCTGATGAGCAGCCAGTGGGCCGAGCAGGACTCGAACCTGCGAAGGCGTCCGCCAGCGGATTTACAGTCCGCCCCCTTTGCCGCTCGGGACATCGACCCATTTCAACGGACAGAGCTTCCAAAGGGACTTGAACCCTTAACCTACCGCTTACAAGGCGGTTGCTCTGCCGATTGAGCTATGGAAGCGCTGCGATCAGTATAGCATCACGTCAGGCGCCTCTTCAAGCCCAAAGCACTGAAAATGATACTGGTTCAGGGGGCGCGTGTCAATGGAAAGTTGCCGCAGCAAACTGTGCCGGGGCGGTGCAGCCGACTCGCAGGCGCGGCGCGCGCCGCATCAGACGTGCACGGCCTCCACCACCTGGGCGGCCAGCTCGTAGCGCCCGTAAGCCGGGATCAGGTAGGCCCCCTGCACCATGCCGCGCAGATCGGCCAGCAGTTCGCGGGCGATCGCCACCCCGACGCCCGGCGCATCGTCGCCCGCCTCGGCAATCCGTTGCAGGATCGCCTCCGGGATGGTGATGCCGGGGATCTCGTTGTTGAGGAAGGTGGCATGTTTGAGGCTGTACAGCGGCATGACGCCCATCAGCACCGGCAGCCGCAGCGGATGCCCCTCGATCTGCTCGTAGCGGCGCAGGAAGCGCTCGACCGCCGCCGGCTCGAAGACCGGCTGCGCCAGCGCAAAATCCGCCCCGGCGTCCAGCTTCTTGCGCAGCAGTTCGATCTCTTTGTCGATGTCGTCCGCGTTCATGTTGAGCGCGCAGCCGATGGTGAAGGCCGTCGGCTGGCCGATCGAGTTGCCCGCCTGATCGCTGCCCCGGTTGAGCTTCTCGTGGATGAGGCGGATCAGGCCGGTGGGCGGGATGTCGAAGTTGTCCATCGCGTCCGGGTAGTCACCGATGCGCGTCGGATCGCCCATCGTGACGAAGATGTTGCGCAGGCCCAGGGCGTGTGCGCCAAGCAGATCGCCCTGCACGCGCAGCAGATTGCGCCCGCGCGTCGGGAAGTGCAGGATCGTCTCGATGCCGACCTGCGTCTGGATCAACTGGCCGACCGCCCACGGGCTGACGCGCATGCGCGCCGTCGGGCTGTCCGGGATGTTGACGACGTCCGCGCCCGCCTCGCGCAGCATGACGGCGGCGGAGAGCAGTTTATCGAAACTGGTCGAACGCGGCGGCGTCATCTCCACGGTGACGACGAACTGCCCCGCCGCCAGCTTCATCCCTAGCTCGGTCACGTGTTCCCGCGCCTTGTGCTCCGGGTGCGCCGGTTCCGTCTCGTCGGGCGTGGCGAACTGAAGCGCCAGATTGAGGCGCGCCGGCCTGCGTTCCGGCTCGTCGAGCGCGGCGCGCATCGCAGCGATGTGCTCCGGCGTCGTGCCGCAGCAGCCGCCGATGATGCTGGCCCCGATATGCTGAAACGCCAGGGTGTAATCAGCGAAATACTCGGTGGTGGCCGGGTACATGGTGCGCCCGCCGTGATGTTCCGGGAAGCCGGCGTTGGGCATGGCGGAGAGGCGCGCCTCCGGTTCGGCCAGATGCATGGCATGGAGCACGCGCGCGATCTGCGCCGGGCCGCTGGAGCAGTTGACGCCGATCACATCCGCGCCCGCCGCCCGCAGCGCGTGGGCGACGCGCCCCGGCAGGTGACCGGTCACCGTGCGATCGTCCGCGGTGAACGTCAGCTCGCAGATGATCGGCATCTCCGGGGCGAGCGCGCGCGCTACCGCCAGCGCGATCTCGATCTCGGCCAGATCGGTGAAGGTCTCGCACAGGATGCCATCGACGCCCGCCGCGATCAGCGCGCTGATCTGCTCGGTGAAAGCGGCGCGCGCCTCTTCCGGGTTCAGGCGGCCATACGGCTGAAGCGCGATCCCCAGCGGCCCGACCGAGCCGAGCACGTAAGCCTCGCGCCCGCTGGCCTGAATGGCGGCGCGCGCGATCGCCACGCCGGCCCGGTTGATCGCCTCGACCTGATCCTCCAGCCCCCATTCGGCCAGTTTGCAGCGGTTGGCGCCGAAGGTGTTGGTCTCGATCAGGTCAGCGCCCGCCGCCAGGTAGCGCGCATGGATCGCCTCGACCCGCGCCGGATCGGTCAGGTTGAGCCGCTCGAAGCATTCATCCATGCCCAGGCCCAGGCTGTGCAGCATCGTGCCCATCGCGCCATCGGCCAACAGCGGGGCGGGGTCGTTGAGACGGTCGCGCAGGGGGATAAGGGGCATCGCACTCACTCCATCTGTCGTCAACAAGATGCACTCGATCGGGCAGCAGATCAGACGGCGTAACGGGCGCGCAGCCCATCGATCTCCGTCTCGAACTGGTTCCATAGTTCGGTTTGCGCGTCCGCGGGCAGGGTCGATACCGCGATCCCGGCCCGCACCATGTCGATATAAGCCTGCGCACCGAAGCCGAAAGCCTCCGCCGTGCGCAGATACTCCTCGGTCAGCGTGGTATCGAACAGCGGCGGATCGTCGCTGCCCAGCGTGACGATCAGCCCGGCCTGCAGCAGATGCGGCAGCGGGTGTTCGGCCAGCGACGGGTAGATCCCCAGCCGGATGTTGCTGGTCGGGCAGACTTCCAGCGCGATCTGGCGCTGGCGCAGCTCACCCAGCAGCGCCGGATCCTCCACCGCGCGCACGCCGTGGCCGATGCGCCGCGCCCCCAGATCGAGCGCCCGGCGGATCGACTCGGGGCCGGCGGTTTCGCCCGCGTGCAGGATGAGCGGCACGCCCGCCGCCCGCGCCAGTGCGAAGCTGTCGGCGAATTTGTCCGCCGGGTTGGCCGCCTCGTAGCCGCCCAAACCGAGGCCGGCCAGGCCGTGATCGTCGGTCTGGAAGCGATCGATGACCGCCTCCGCGGTGATGCGCCCCTCCGCGGGCGTGACTTCGCGGGCGATGTCGAAGATCATGCGCGCCTCGATGCCCAGTTCTTCCCGCGCCCGGCGGCGCGCCCGGTTGAGCGCTGCGTGCTGCTCCTGGATCGACCAGCCCTTGAGGCGGGTATGGGTGTACGGCGTGTAGGTGAATTCGGTATAGCGGATGTTCTGCGCCGCCTGGCCGCGCAGGAAATCGCCCGCCAGCCGCTCCAGATCGTCCAGGGTGCGCAGCGCGCCGGAGATGGCGACGTACACGGTCACGAAATGCGGAAAATCGCGAAAGGTGAACCAGCGGCGCACGTCATCCAGCATGCGGACGGGCAGATCGAGGCCGTACTTCTGCACCAGATGGAGCAGCGTCTCCGGCGGCATAGCCCCTTCCAGGTGCACATGCAGCTCGACTTTGGGCATGGCGGTCAGAAAAGCGCGCAGGGACATGATCGCTCGACTATCCTTCAGGGTGGGCACGGGCTGCGACTTCGGCAATCGCATCGAGTTTGAGGCGAATTTCATCGGCGATCTGGCCATCTGGAACATGCCTGACCAGCGTGTGATAATCCCGCTTCTGCATCAGGTTGGGCTGCTCGAGCAGCCGGTAATAGTTGTCGAAGATCGGTTTCAGCACGTCATCGCTGGCCTTCTCCTCTGGATCCCAGAGTTCCCGGCGACCGATGATACGAGCGGCTTCTGCAACCCTGTCGATCGCGGTCTGCATCTTCTCGCGATACACGGCGGAGAAGAGTGGCTCGTCGGCTTCCGCCTCAGCGTAATTCAGCAGGGTTTCGCGCGTGCACAGATAATTCTCGATCTCGTTGCGTTCCCAGTGCAGCACGAGCAGATCGTCTGTGGACTCGGGCAGTTTCGTCTGATGATCGACGATGATGATGCCGACGAGATCGGGTTTCGCCTCGCGCAGACCGTAAAAATGCTCTTTGGCAATACTGATGCGTTGACTGTTGATGGCATGAAAGAAAGGCGCAGCAAGCGCCTGCGCCGCCGGGTGCTGCAATCGTTCCGCAAAACGCCGCAAAATCTCCAGATCGGTCGCCCCTTCCAGGTACAGCACCCACCCCCGTCGTGCAGCCTGGTAGTAATCCTCAAAACCGATGTCTTTGAGCGATTTGAGCACCTGCGATCCCCGATCATCGATCCGGTGCGGCCTGCCCAGAAGGGCGATGACGATGTCTTTATCCGCGGCCTCGTTGAGCAGCACTTCGGAATGGCTGGCGGCGATCACCTGTGACCCCTGCTGTTCGGCTAGTTCGGTCAGACGACGATAGATCTCGCGCTGGCGCAGGATCTCCAGGTGGGCATCCGGTTCATCCAGCAGCAGCACCGATCCCGGATTGTTGTACAAAAAGGCCACAATCAGCAGTGTTTGCAGCATCCCACGACCGGCGGCAGAGATATCGAAATCCTTGCCAGTCTGTTCCTGATAGCTGAGATCGATCTTTCCCCGGCGGTTCAAACTGGGGGCTTTCAAGCTGACCCCAAACAGTTGCTTGATGATGCGCGTGACTGCTGTCCATGCGTCGGGGCGCTGATTAGCCAGGCTGTAACACAGATTGCGCAGGATCTCTGCCGTTCGTCCCTGCCCGATCCGATCGAGAATGCTGTCTCGCGTCAGGTAATCCTCTTCGGAAACCAGGCCGGACATGGGCGGCAGAAACGCGATCCGGATCTCCCCCGCTGCGGAGGGGACTTCCATCCGCGGGGGGGATTTTTCGTCGGAAAGCCGGAGCGGGCGGCAGTAGAACGACTCAGGATTGGCGTAGTCAAATTCCATACCGCACGACCAGACCAGACCCTGCGTGATGCCATCGACGATGATATCGATCCGCACGTTGCGCGTGATCTGCTTACCGTCAGCGCGCAGCGTCTGGCGCAAGTCGAGGTTTCGCCACAGCAGTTCCGTCGAGGTCACGGGGAGATTGATCAGATCCTGACGGCTGAGCGTGACCCCCGGTCGGCGTTCGGCGGCGCTGTTGGCGCGCCTTTCCAGCCACTTATTCACCCCGGCAGACCACAGCGCCAGCGCCTGAAGTACAGTATGGGGCCGATCAGCAGGACGTTCTGCCCCAGTTCGATATCGATATCATCCAGACGTTTCAGATTGCGCACGCGCAGCCGGGTCAACATCAGCGGTCGATCTCCCGTCCCTCAGTTGAGGCAGTAACCGTAGAGGATGATCTGCGAGCCGGAGCCGTCCTCCTGGCGGACGACATCGTAGGCCGCGCGCGTCATGCTGGCCGCCAGCCGATCGATCGGGTTGGTGAATTCGAGCGAGCGGCGGGCATACTCGCCCTGCGCCCGCCCGTAGAAGGCGCGCACCACATCGGGCGGATCGTCGCTTTCGAAGGCCAGCACGGTCACGCCCATGCCGTACTCGCGCAGCCAGTTGTGGCTGCGCAGCACAACGCGCGCGCCGGGGTACGTCGGCATGCGCTGCGTCAGCCCGGCATAGCAGACCGCATCCGCCGCCAGGAAGACGCCGCCGAGCGACAGCAGCAGGACGACGACGACGGCCAGGCAGCCCACGCTGGGCGGCAGATCGATCCGTTTGCGGGCGCGGCGCGGGCGCTCAGCGGGCACAGGCGGCTGACGATCCACAGGCGATCATCCCTGACAGCACGTTCACGACTCCTCAATCTGCTGGACGCGATCGACGCCCACGCTGAAATACTGCGCATCCGGATGATGCGCCACGATCGCCGCGGTGGACTGCTCCGGGATCCACTGGTAGGACTCGGTCAGCGTCATGCCCAGCTCAGAGACAGCGGCGGGCAGCAGCCGCAGCACGGTCTGATGATCGCGCAGATCCGGGCAGGCCGGGTAGCCCCACGAATAGCGCTTGCCCTGCCCGGGCGGGATCTTCAGCCCGGCATTGACGATCTGCCGGTTGACGTAGTTGGCGGTGGCTTCAGCGGCCTGCACCGCCAGCCCGTGGAAGAAGTAGGCTTCGCTGTAGTTATCGGCATTTTGCAGCCGCTCGAACTCGTCGGTGGCCGCCGCGCCCACCGTGACGATCTGCAGCGGGCAGACGTCGATGCGCCCGCTGTCGGCGCTGGCGTAGTAATCGCTGATGCACAGGTGATCGCCGAACGGCTGGCGCGGGAAGGTGAAGCGGGCGATCTCGACCAGGTCGAGCTGACCGGACGCCGCCAACTGCTGCACGTCCGCACCGGCGGCACGGGCGGCCTCCACTGGGGCGGGGTCGTAGAGGATCAGATCATCGCCGCTGCTCTGCGCCGGGAAATAACCGTAGACCGCCTGCGGGCGCAGCGTGCGCTCGCGCAGGGCGTCGCGGGTCATGCGCGCCAGGCGCGCCTCGTATTCCGCTTCGAGCTGTTCCCAGGCCGCGCCGCGCGTGTTGGTCGCCCCCCAGGAGAGCCGGAACAGTTCCGGCTTGTGCAGGTATTTGAGCACGACCTCCAGCGGCATCTCGTAGATCGTCCGCGTCCCCCAGAAAGGCGGCTCTGGGATGGCCGGGGCCGGCCTGACCGTCTTCACGCCGTTGGCGACGCGCTCGCGCCGCACCGGCAGCGGCCGGTTCATCTCGGCATAGGCCTCGGCCAGCGTGGTTTCGAGCAGTTCGGCGCGCTGCACCGGGTCGATCAGCCGATCCATGACCGCCAGGCCTTCGAATGCGTCCTTGCAGTAGAAGACGCCAGGCGCATACGGCTGCTCGCTCTCCTCTAAAAACAGGATGCGCCGCCCGAACTTGCGGTTGATGGCCGCGCCGCCGATCAGCACGGGGAATGACAGCCCGCGCCGCGCCAGCTCGTTGACCACCAGCGGCATCTGCTTGCTGGTGCTCACCAGCAGCGCGGACAGCCCGATGGCGTCGGCCCGGTACTCGATCGCCTTCTCGATGATCACGTTGGCCGGAACCTGCTTGCCCAGGTCGTGCACCGTGTAGCCGTTGTTGCTCAGGATCGTCTTGACCAGGTTCTTGCCGATGTCGTGCACATCCCCGTAGACGGTGGCCAGCACCATCGTCCCTTTGCTGACGCCTTCGACCCGGTCCATGAACGTTTCCAGATAGGCGACGGCTTTCTTCATCACCTCGGCGGACTGGAGCACGAACGGCAGGATCAGCTCGCCCGCGCCGAATTTATCGCCCACCTCTTTCATGGCGGGCAGCAGCACGTTGTTGAGCACGCCGACCGCGTCCTGATGCTTCAGGCAGGCGTCGATCAGCGCTTCGACGCCGTCCTTCTTGCGATGCACGATCTGCCAGTGCAGGGCCTGTTCCGGCGTCATATCCGCCGTCGGATCGACGGCCTCCGCCGCCGCCAGTTGGATCTGGTTCTGCTCAAAATACTGGATGAAGCGCGGCAGCGCATCCGGGTCGGTATTGAAGATCAGATCGTCGGCCAGCTTGCGCTGCACTTCCGGGATTTCGGCGTAGGGGGTGATGTGCGCCGGGTTGACGATCGCCATATCCAGCCCGGCCTGCACCGCATGATAGAGAAACACGCTGTTGAGCACGCCGCGCGCCGCGGGCGTGACGCCGAAACTGACGTTGCTGACGCCCAGCGCGGTCAGCGCGCCGGGGATGTGCTGCTTGATCAGGCGGATGCCCTCGATCGTCTCGACCGCGTCATTGCGCAGCTCTTCCTGGCCGGTGGTCAGCGGAAAAGTGAGGGTGTCGAAGATCAGATCGTGCGGCTGCAGGCCGTACTCCTCCACCGCGATCTGGGCGATGCGCCGGGCGATGGCCAGCTTCTTCTCGCGCGTGTGGGCCATGCCCTCCTCATCGATCGTCATCGAGAGCACCGCCGCGCCGTACTTGCGCGCGATCGGCATGATCTGATCGATGCGCTCGCGCCCGTTTTCCAGGTTGTTGCCATTGATGATCGCCCGACCGGGGTAGACGCTCAGCGCGGCCTCGGCCACCTGTGGATCGGTCACGTCGATGATCAGCGGGGCTTCAACGGAGAGCGCCAGCTTTTTGACCAGCGTCTTCATCTGGAAGGCCTCGTCGGCGCGCTCGGTCAGCGCCACGCAGACATCGAGCATGTGCGCGCCGCGTTCGACCTGTTCGACCGCGATCGGGATGACGTCGTCGTAGCGCTCTTCCAGGATCAACTGCTTGACCTTGCGGCTGCCCTGCGTGTTGACGCGCTCGCCGATCATCGTCGGGCCGGGGCTGGCCACCAGCGGCACGGCGCGCATGTTCGACGATGCCATCGCTTCATCCTCGACCGTGCGCGGCGTCGGGGGGCGGCGTCCGGCGCGCCCGGCGACCTCATCCTGAACGCTGTGCCCGTGCACTTTGCGGTAGAGCTGATCGATGTGTTCTGGGCGCGTGCCGCAGCATCCGCCGACGATGCCGACCCCCCAGCGGGTGAACTCCGCCACCATCTCGCTGAAGGGATCGGGTTCCATCGGGTAGACGGCCTCGCCATCGACGTTGATCGGCAGGCCGGCATTGGGCAGGATGCTGATCGGGATCGGCGAGTGCTCGACCAGGTATTTGACCGGCTCGCGCATGTATTCCGGCCCGGTCGAGCAGTTCAGGCCGATGATGTCGATCGGCAGCGCCTTGAGCGTGGTCAGCGCCGAGGCGATGTCCGTCCCGAAGAGCATGCGCCCGCTCACATCGAGCGTGACCTGCACCTGCAGGGGGATGCGCACCCCGGCATCGGCGAAGTAGCGCTGGATGCCCCAGATGGCGGCTTTGACCTCCAGGATGTCCTGGCTGGTCTCGATCAGCAGCACATCGACACCGCGCCCATCCTCCCCCTCCACCAGCCCTTTGGCCTGGATGTAGAAGACATCGGCCAGCTCGTCAAAGGTGATGTTGCTCAGATCCGGGTCGTTGCCGCTGGGCAGCTTGCCGCTGGGGCCGATGCTGCCCGCCACGAAGCGCGGGATGCCGGTCTCGCGCTCGAAGCGATCGCACACCCGGCGCGCCAGCGACGCGGCGGCGCGGTTGATCTCCAGGCAACGATCCTGCAGACCGTATTCGGCCAGCGTCAGCGGATTGCTGCGGAAGGTGTTCGTCTCGATCACTTCCGCCCCGACTTCGAGAAATGAGGCATGAATGGCCTCGATCACGTCCGGACGGGTGATGACGAGGAAGTCATTGCAGCCGTTGTACTGCTCACCGCCGAAATCGGCGGCGGTCAGGTTGTAGCGCTGGATGCTCGTGCCCATCGCGCCGTCGAAGATGACAACGTGATCGTTGACGGCATCGAGGTAGCGTCGGTTGGTGTAGGGGGTATCAGGTCGCAGGGGCATGGGTTCAGGCTTTCTTCACGAACGCATAGAGACTGTCAGACATCCAGCGCGCCGGATTGGCGCGGATGTAGTCCACGATCCGAATGTATTCATTTTCACTGCGAATGATATGTTCATAATAATTGCGCTGCCAGATCGTCTCACGCAGTCCCAATTCGAGACCGGCTCGTCGGCTCACAGCGGATTTGAAAGCGCGCACCAGTGCCCCCAATGACCCGGCCTGTAGGGGCGCAGCGTGCTGCGCCCGGTTTTCCGCAGCGTGCTGCGCCCGTGAATGATCCTCCAAAAACACAATCCCATGAACGTGGTTGGGCATTACGACAAATGCATCCAAACGAATGTAAGGACGATGCTGCGGCGCTTCCGACCAAGCCTGCTGAACCAGATCCCCCAATGGGGAGAGGTGCATCGCGCCGGACACGATCTCGCCAAATAAGAGCCGCCGCTGATGCGTACAGATCGTAATGAAATATCCACCTGACGCCGTATAGTCGTAGCCAACCAGACGGATTTGTTTGCGTTGAGGAAAACGATCCATCATGATCCCTGTAACCGGTTCATCTGATCGCGCTGGGCACGGCGCGGGCGCAGCACGCTGCGCCCCTACGATTGATCACGGGCACGGCGCGGGCGCAGCACGCTGCGCCCCTACGAT
>DAOUBU010000052.1:0-82887 GCA_034432395.1 Anaerolineae bacterium | reverse complement strand
GAGACTGCTGAAGGGTTGTTCATTCATCGCTACCCCCTTTCTTTAGGTAGCGAGTATGCCTCCTACTTTATTTTGATGCGATAGCCCTGCGTCAGACAGTCAGCGGCCAACAACCGTGCACCCGCCCTCTGGACGGTTCAGTTTATCCCTGTTCGTTTAGGCAACGTCGTTTACAATTACGCTGTTCTGTCAGCACAGGAAACAACCGCATGACCAATTTGCCCATCGACACGCGCCAGACTGGCCAACGAGTTCGCCCGATTGATATCGTGTACTCGGTCGCGGAGCGGATCGCCAACAGCGTCAGCCAGGTGATCGTCGGCAAACGCAATGAGATCCGTTTGACCGTCCTCGGTCTGCTCTGCCAGGGGCATATCCTGATCGAAGATATCCCCGGCGTCGGCAAGACCATGCTGGCCAAAGCGCTGGCCCGTTCGATCGGCGTCAGTTTCAGCCGCATCCAGTTCGTGCCCGATCTGACGCCTTCCGACGTCATCGGGGTGACGATCTTCAACGAGAAAACGCGCGAGTTCGAATTCAAACCCGGCCCGATCATGGCGCAGATCGTGCTCGCCGATGAGATCAACCGCGCTGACGCCAAAACGCAGGCGGCCCTGCTCGAGGCGATGGAAGAGCGCCAGGTGACGGTGGACGGCGTGACTTACGCTTTTCAGGAACCCTTTCTCGTCATCGCCACCCAGAACCCGATCGAATACGAGGGGACGTTCCCGCTGCCCGAGGCGCAGCTCGATCGCTTCTTCCTGCGCATCCAGCTCGGCTATCCCTCCGCGGCGGAGGAACTGCAAGTGCTCACCGCCCAGCAGATCGAACATCCCCTGCGCCATACCTTTCAGGTCGTCACCGCGCAGGAACTGGTGAGCGCGCAGACCGCAGTGCGCGAGGTCTACGTCGCCGACGAGGTCAAACGGTACATCATCGATATCGTCAACGGGACGCGCGCCCACCCCGAAGTCTATCTGGGAGCCAGCCCGCGCGGTTCGCTGGCGCTGTTCCGCGCCTCTCAGGCCCGAGCGGCGATGGCCGGGCGCGAATACGTAACGCCCGACGACGTCAAGGCGCTGGCCGAAGTCACGCTGTCGCACCGCCTGATCCTGAGCGATGAGGCGCGCCTGCGCAAACTGGCGCCGCGCACCATCATCAACGGCATCATCGCCAGCACCCCCGTACCCGGAGCCGCCCCGCGCTGACGATGCCAGGACGACGCCTGACAATTTACGTGCTGATCATCGCGGTGCTGCTGGCCGGGTTGTTCACCGGGCGCGCTTTTTTCTTCAACCTGGCTTACCTGCTCGGCGGCCTGCTGATCATCGCCTATCTCTGGTCATTCTTCGCCGTGCGCGGCGTGACGATCGGGCGCAAAACCAGAACTCTGCGCCTGCAGGTTGGCGGCAGCCTGGAAGAGACGTTCACGATCCGCAACCGCTCGCTGCTGCCCAAACTCTGGCTGGAAGTGCGCGACGAGTCGAATTTGCCCGGCCACCGCGCCAGTCACGTCGTCCCGGCGCTGGGCCTGCGTGGGCGCTACACCTGGACGACATCGACCCCCTGCCTCACCCGCGGTGAATACCGGCTTGGCCCACTGACCGTGCTCAGCGGCGATCCCTTCGGGCTGTTCTCCGCCCCGCGTAAACTGGCGGCCACAACCCGGATCATCGTCTATCCCGCGGTCGTCCGGATCCAGCAGTTCGATCTGCCGGCTGGCGTGCTGTCCGGAGGGGACTCCGAACGCCGACGCACGCACGATGTCACGCCGTATGTCGCTGGCATCCGGGAATACACGACCGGAGATGGCTACAACCGCATTCACTGGAAGCAGAGCGCCAAACGCGGGCGGTTGATGGTGAAAGAATTTGAGACCGATCCGCAGTTCGATATCTGGCTGTTCGTCGATTTCTCCGCCGCGTCTCTGGTGGAAGACAGCGCGCTGCGCCGCATCGACGGCATCGGAGCGCTGCTCACGCATCCTTTTTCGGGGCTGGTCCCGCCTTCCACGGAAGAGTACATCGCAGTCATTGCCGCATCGCTGGCGCGCCATTTCCTCATCGACCGCCGACGCCCGCTCGGCTTCTCAGCGTATACACCCGAACGGGAAGTTTTCCAGCCCGGTCGGGGTGAAGCGCAGCTCCGCCGCATCTTGCAGTCGCTGGCGATGGCTCGCAGTTTCACCCCGTTTTCACTGGCTCAAATGCTCGCGCTCGAAACGCCGTATTTTTCGCGGCGGACGTCCGTCGTCATCGTCACCGCCTCGCTCGATCCCGCCTGGATCGTCCGGGCGCAGGGCCTGGGGCTGCGCGGCCTGCGGCCGGTCTGCGTCCTCGTCGATCCCGAATCGTTCGGCGGCTTCGAGTCCACCGACGAGGCCCAATCGCTGCTGCGCGCAGCGCGCATCCCGCACACGATCATCCGCCGCGGGGACGATCTCAGCGCGGCCCTGTCCGGCCCACTCCGATGATCTGGATCCGTTCTCGTCAACCATCCCGACTGTGAGATCAGCATGACCGCCGCTGCCCAGAATCCCCCTCAGAAACACCGCGCCTACCTGTACTTCGCTGTCTTCACCGGCGGCATGACCACGCTGGCACTGGAACTGACCGCGTCACGCCTGCTCGGCAGCGTCTTCGGGACGAGCAATCTGGTCTGGGCCAATGTTATCGGGCTGATGCTGCTGTATCTGACGGTCGGGTACTTCATCGGCGGGCGCTGGGCCGATCGGTCACCCCATTTCTCCACCCTGTATCGCATTCTCGTCTGGGGGGCGTTTCTCTCCGCCATCATCCCGTTGATTGCGCGGCCCGTGCTGTCCGCCGCCGCGGCGGCCGTTGCCGGTGCACAGGCCGGTCTCGCCCTGGGATCGTTTGCATCCGTCTTGATCCTCTTCGCCGTGCCGGTGACGCTGCTCGGCACAGTATCGCCATTCGCCATCCGCCTGGCCGTCGTCGATCAACGGACAGCCGGCTCGATCTCCGGGCGGATTTACGCCATCAGCACGCTGGGCAGTCTGGTGGGGACGTTTCTGCCGACGCTGTTCATCATCCCGGAGGTCGGCACATTCGGGACGTTCATTCTGTTCGCTGCGCTCCTGTACGCTGTCGGCTGGCTGGGCCTGTGGATGATCGAGCGGCGCGCTGCGCTGCGGCTGCTGTGGATGCCGCTCGTCATCGCGCTGGCCGCCCTGATCGTGCTCAACGGCGCGCTGCGCCCACCCCTTCCCGGCGCTGCGTTATTATGGGAAGCCGAAAGCGCCTACAACTACATTCAGGTGCAGGAAGATGCCAACGGCTACCGCTACCTGTACCTCAACGAGGGCCAGGGCATTCACAGCCAGTGGCATCCCTTCGAGATCCTGTACGGGCGCACCTGGGATTTTTTCCTGACCGCTCCCTACTTCAACGATCCGCCGTTCACGCCCGATCAGGTCGAGTCGCTGCTCGTGATCGGGCTGGCCGCCGGGACGATCCCGCGCCAGTATTCCGCCGTTTACGGCCCGATCCCCATCGACGGGATCGAGATCGATCCCCGGATCGTGGAGGCGGGTCGGTTATTTTTCGACATGAACGATCAATCCATGCCCAACCTGAACGCGATCGTTGAAGATGGGCGCTACGCCCTCAACCAGCTCAACCGACGCTATACCGTGATCGGGATCGACGCCTATCGCCCGCCCTACATTCCCTGGCATCTGACCACGGTCGAATTCTTCCGGGAAGTGCGCGCGCACCTGACCCCGACCGGCGTCGTCGCCATCAACGTCGGGAGGACGGATACGGATCGCCGCCTGGTCGATGCCCTGACAGCCACGCTGCTTCAGGTCTTTCCCGCGGTGCATGCGATGGACGTGCCGCTGTCGTTCAATACCATCCTGGTCGCCACGCAGGGGCCGACTCGTCCGGAAAATCTGAGCGCCAACCTCGCCTTGATGGGAGCGGACGTCAGCCCACTGCTGCGCAGCACGCTGGCGCTGGCTGTCAACCATCTCGTTCCGGCAGTTCCCGCTGACCTCGTGTTCACCGATGATCGCGCGCCGGTTGAAACGCTGGTCGACTCGCTGGTGCTCAATTTCCTGCTCTCCGGCGGCGTTGAACGCCTGCAGTCGCATTGATCGAGATAGCCATAAAGAGATAGCCATAAAACGGACAGTGCTGATGCGCTTTGACTTCACCGGATCCCTCTGGCAACGCCTTGCCCACACCGCTCTGCTGATCGGTTATCCCGTGGTCACGATCATCTTCAGCGTGCGGCTGGTGATGACCCCGGTTTTCCTTCATTTCGAATACACTCGCCCGGATTTTCCGGCGGATTTCTATGGTCTGACGATAGAGGATCGGCTCGCCTACGCTCCTCACGCGCTGGTTTATCTGGTTGAGATGCGCCCGCTCAACTATCTCGCTGACCTCAGATTTCCGGACGGTGAGCCGCTCTTCAACCCGCGCGAGCTGCATCATATGCGCGATGTGCAGGTCGTCACCGCCGCCGCTTTCTCCGCAGCGATTGTGCTGGGCGGCCTGATGGTAACCGCCAGCATTATCCTGCTGCACGCGCGGCGCGCGCGCGACCTGCTCTCCGCTCTGCGCGCAGCCGCCCTGCTCACCCTGGGGCTGATCGCGCTGATCGTCATCCTGGCGATCGCGAGCTGGGATGTCTTTTTTGTCGCCTTCCATCAGTTGTTTTTCGCCGATGGAACCTGGCTCTTCGCCTATTCGGATACGCTCATCCGGCTGTTCCCTGAGCAGTTCTGGTTCGATGCGGCTCTGGCAGTTGGCAGTATTTCCGTCATACTGTCCATAGTGACGTTGATCCTCACGTCGGCAGGTCTCCGCCGGCTGCGGTCACCTGAACGGCAAACAGCGTCACCGTCCTTTGACATCCCTACGCGGTGATGTTAGGATCTGTACCCGGCATTGATGATCCAGTGACAGGCGTTATGAGAAAGCTGGGATTAATCATCGGTACGCTTGGCAAATGGATGACCCCCGGCCTGGGCATCAAACGCTGGGTGATCCTGCTCGCCTTCGGCATGGTGACGACGGCGCTCGCGCTGGCTGTGACCATCCTGAAGGCGTCCGATGCTGACGCGATCGCCCTCATCGCCGAAGCTCACTGGCTGACGATCGCCCTCATGTTCCTCGTGGGTTCGTTTCTGGTCGCGCTCGCTCTGGTGCGGCTGTCGAATGCGATGCTATCCCCGTATCGACGGCATCAGCCCGGGCGCATCGTCGATGTGGTCTATGCCCACAGCCGGCGCAGCAAAGGGATCAAACTCGTCGCGATCGGCGGCGGAACCGGGCTTCCATCGGTGCTGCGCGGCTTCAAACCCTTCACCAGCAACATCACGGCGATCGTCACCGTCGCCGATGACGGCGGCAGCTCTGGCCGGCTGCGCCGTGACTACGGCGTCCTGCCCCCCGGCGATCTGCGCAACAACATCGCCGCGCTCGCCGATGACGAAAGCCTCATGACGCGGCTCTTTCAGCATCGCTTCGCCGATGGCGATTTGGGTGGCCATGCTTTCGGCAATCTCTTCATCAGCGCGCTCAGCGGTGTCACGGGCAGCCTGGAGGCTGCGCTGGTGGAAACCGGCCGCGTGCTCAACATTCAGGGTCAGGTCTACCCGGCGACAATGCAGGACGTCACCCTGGCCGCCCGTGTGCGCATCGCCGGACGCGGTACAGTCGAGATCCACGGCGAGTCCGAGATCACCCGGGCGGGCGGCCAGATCGAACGAGTCGAACTCATCCCCGATGATGCCGAAGCATTCAGCGGCAGCGTACAGGCCATTCTCGATGCGGACGTGATCGTGTTGGGGCCGGGCAGCCTGTACACCAGCATTTTGCCCAATCTGCTCGTGCGCGGCATTCGCGAGGCGCTGCGAGCGACCGAGGCTTACAAAATTTATGTCTGCAACATCGCCATGCAGCCAGGCGAGACCACGGGTTTCACCGTCGCCGATCATGTGCTGGCGCTTGAGCAGCACATCGGGCGCGGGGTGTTTCAACTGGTGCTGGCGAATAACGCCTATCCAACCGAAAATGCAGGGGAATTCACCCGTTACGTCATGCCTGCGCCCGATCACCATGAGATTTTGCAGCGCTATGAAGTTCGTTACTTCGATCTGATCGATACTGAACGACCGTGGCGTCACGACCCGGTGAAACTGGCCCAAGCTGTGCTTCAGATCAGAGAACAGGAGCGGGTCGGATCGGTTTCGGTAAAACCAGCCTATGCGTTGATCTGACGGGTGCGCAGCGGTTTCTGCCGACGATCTCAAAAAAGAGCAGCACTTTCAACCGAAGAATGCGCTTGATTGTGGTGTGTTTGGCTTGAACAGGATATTAAGGAGACCAACATCATGGCTATCCGAGTAGGCATCAACGGCTTTGGCCGCATCGGCCGCCTGGTTGCGCGGGTTATCCGCCAGGAATACGCCGGCCAGATCGATCTCGTCGCCTTCAACGATCTGGGCGACCTCGATACGATGGCGCACCTCTTCAAATATGACAGCAACTACGGCCGTTACCCCGGCACGGTCGAAAAAGGTGACGGTAAGCTGATCATCGACGGCGATGAACTGAAGGCGATCTCGCAGAAAGACCCGGCGGCCATCCCCTGGGGCGACCTGGGCGTGGATATCGTCATCGAGTCGACCGGGCGCTTCACCGACCGGGAAAGCGCCAGCAAGCATCTTGAAGGCGGTGCGAAGAAAGTCATCATCAGCGCGCCGGCCAAAGGCGAAGACCTGACGATCGTGATGGGCGTCAACGAGGAAAAGTACGACAGCGCCGTGCATCACGTCGTCTCGAATGCCTCGTGCACGACCAACTGCCTGGCCCCGGCGGCCAAAGTCGTCCATGAGAAGTTCGGCATCGTTCGCGCGCTCATGACGACGATCCACAGCTACACCAACGATCAGCAGATCCTCGACCTGCCGCACAAGGATCTGCGCCGCGCTCGCGCCGCTGCGGTGAGCATGATCCCGACGACGACCGGCGCGGCCAAGGCCGTGGCGCTCGTCGTGCCTGAACTCAAGGGCAAATTCGACGGCATGGCCATCCGCGTGCCGACCCCGACGGTTTCGCTGGTGGACTTTGTGGCCGATCTGGAACGCCCCACCACCACCGAAGAGCTGCTCGCGGCCTTCGATGAAGCCGCTGCAGGGCGCATGAAGGGCATTCTCGGCGTCTCGCGCGAGCCGCTGGTGTCGGTCGATTACAAGGGCGACAGCCGGTCTTCGATCGTTGACGCCATGTCCACTCAGGTCATGGGCGGCACGATGGCGAAAGTGCTCACCTGGTACGACAACGAGTGGGGTTACTCGTGCCGCACGGCTGACCTGGCCAAATACATCGGCGAACGTCTGTAACCCGTCCCTACCCCAGCACCAGTCAAGAGGCGGGAGCGAGCTGACGTCGAGGCATCCCGCCTCTTGTCATGATCGATCGGTGGCATCCCCTGACAGGCCCCTCCACCACGGGGTCAGAAAGGTCACAGCATGAACAAGAAAACTATCCGCGATGCCCAGCTCAAAGATAAGCGCGTCCTCGTCCGGGTCGATTTCAACGTGCCGCTCGATGGCACGACCATCACCGATGACACGCGCATCCGCGCCGCCGTTCCGACGTTGAAAGCGATCCTGGCGCAGGAACCGCGATCGGTCGCGCTGCTGTCGCACCTCGGTCGCCCGAAGGGCGGCCCCGATCCCAAGTATTCTCTGGCTCCGGTCGCGCCGGCGCTGTCCGCCCTGCTCGGCGTCCCGGTCGCGTTCGCGCCGGATTGCGCTGGCGAAGTGGCGGAACAGGCCGTCGCTGCGCTGCCCCCTGGCGGCGTCATCCTGCTGGAAAACACCCGTTTCTACCCCGGCGAAGAGAAGAACGATCCGGAACTTTCGGCCAAACTGGCCCGGCTGGGTGACGTGTTCGTCAACGATGCTTTCGGTTCAGCGCACCGGGCGCACTCGTCAACCGTCGGCGTGACGGAGTACCTGCCCGCCTATGCCGGCCTGCTGCTCGAAAAAGAGATCGAGTACCTCGGCTCGGCCATCGAAAACCCGAAGCGCCCGTTCGTCGCCATTCTCGGCGGGGCCAAAGTCAGCGACAAGATCGCCGTGATCGAGTCGCTGCTGGCGAAATGCGATCGACTGCTGATCGGCGGCGGCATGGCCAACACCTTCTTCGCCGCCCAGGGATATGCGCTGGGCAGCTCGCTGGTCGAACCCGATGCGATCGAGACGGCCAAAGCGCTGCTGGCGAAAGGCGGCGCCCGGCTCGTTCTGCCAGTCGATGCCGTGATCGGCGATAAGTTCGCCGACGATGCTCAGACGCAGGTCATCGCCGTCAGCGCCGGCGTCCCCGATGGCTGGGGCATTTATGACATCGGCCCGGAGACCCTGCGTCAGTTCGAGGCCGCGCTGGCCGACGCGCAGACCGTGGTCTGGAACGGCCCGATGGGCGTGTTCGAAAAAGCCCCGTTCGCAGCCGGCACGACCGGCGTCGCTCGTATCCTCGCCGGGTTGACCGAGCGCGGTGCGACCACCATCATCGGCGGCGGCGACTCGGTCGCGGCGGTCGAGCAGGCCGGCGTCGCCGATAAAATGACTCACATCTCCACCGGCGGCGGAGCCAGCCTGGAGATGTTGGAAGGCAAAGTGCTGCCCGGCGTGGCCGCGCTGCAAGATCGCTGAACCGTTCACAGCCAGTCCGAGCTGACAGGCTGCCGCAGCAGAGGCGCACATGCATGACGGATGTGCGCCTCTTGTATCTCAAGCGCATTTCGACGATCATGAGATAGACCGTCATCAAAACAGCACCTCTCCGATCCCGAACAGGAGTCATATCATGAGCCGTATCCCCATCGTTGCCGGGAACTGGAAAATGTACAAAACGCCGCAGGAGTCGGTCGAATTTGTGCGCGAACTGGCGCTCAAACTCGGATCGATCAGCGGTGTGGAGAAAGTCGTATGCCCGCCGTTCGTTTCGCTTCCTGGCACAGCCGCCGCGCTCGCCGGTAGTGATATCGCTGTGGGCGCGCAAAATGTCAGCGCGGAGGTTGAAGGGGCCTATACGTCTCAGGTGTCCCCGCGCATGCTCCAGGGACTGGTCAGCTACGTCATCATCGGCCACAGCGAATGCCGGCAGTATCTCGGTGAGACCGATGAGGTGATCAACAGAAAGATCCACGCTGCGCTGGCGCACGGCCTGAAACCGATTTTCGCCGTCGGTGAGCCGCTGTCAATTCGCGATGCGGGGGCGACCCATGAATACGTCGCGCTGCAGGTGCGGCTCGGCCTGCGCGGGGTGACCGCGGAACAGATGCGCGACATCGTCATCGCCTACGAACCGATCTGGGCGATCGGGACGGGGCGCAACGCCAGCGGTGAAGATGCCAACGCCGTCTGTCGGGATACAGTGCGCGCCACCGTCCGCGCTCTGTATGGCGATGAAGTCGCAGCGGCGGTGCGCGTGCAGTACGGCGGCAGCGTCAAACCGAACAACATGGCGGAATACATGCGCTACCCGGATATTGACGGCGCGCTCGTCGGCGGTGCATCCCTCAAAGTGGATGATTTCACGGCCCTGGTGCAGGCCGCTGCCGCTGCGAAAGCGCCTTAAACTGCCTCCGTCGGCAGATCGATCTCGTCAGGGATGCTCACATGGTGCTGATCGATACACTGGCTCCAGCGTTGATCGTGCTGGCCCTGCTCTGGGTACAGCGCCGGCTTGAGTCATGGCTCAGCCAGCACCTGTTCAAAGTCGGCTGGCTGATCACCAAAGATCTGCGCACCACCACGCTGCTCTACTACCTGTTCTTTTTGCCCGGCGTCATCCTGCACGAGCTGACCCTCTGGCTGACGGCGGGCATCCTCAATGTTCGGGCAGAACGAGCGATCGCCTGGCCGGAAGCGCAGGCCGCAGCCGAACTGAAACTGAACTTCGTGCGCGTCTCGCAGCGCGCCAGCGCGCTCAAACTGGCGCTCATTCATACCATGCCGTCGATCGTCGGCATCATCCTGATCTATGCGATCGCCAACGGCGTCCTCAATATCAGCGGCTTCATCACCCTGATGCAGGGCGGCAGCATCACTTTCGATGCCGCCCTGTCACGCTTGCTCAGCACGCCCGATTTCTTCCTCTGGGTGTATCTCATCTTCGTCATCGGCTTCACGATGTGGCCGGACGTGAAAATGCTCAAGGGCTGGCGGATCATCGGCCTGGCCGCGCTCGGTGTGCTCGTGTTTCTGTACGTTCTGGGCATCGGCGATACCGTGCTCGCCAACGGGCTGGCCATTCCGCTGGCGCAGGGGTTGAACATCCTGTCAGCCGTGCTGACCGTCCTGATCGCCATCCAACTGACGCTCACCGGCGTGCTGGGCATCCTCGAAGCTGCGATCGAGCGCATCACCGGTGACAGCGCCACATTCCGCAATGGAAAATTGGAGGCGATCCGCCGCGCTGACCGACTGAAGCGCGAAGCGGAAGAGCGCGCCCGGCTGGCGAAACAGCGTCAGCAGCAGATCCAGAAAGCCCGCGCCGATCAGGCCGGCCCGCCGTCGATCTACCGACTGCCCCTGCCGGTTCCAGATGGGCCGGGTAAAGAGACCGTGCTGGTTGACGATGTGCTGGTGACGAAAGATAACCGCACCCTGTCAGCCCCGGCGGCACAGGGGCGGGCTGGCCCGGCGATCATCACTGGGACGGCGGTGGTGCAGAAAGCGAACGAGCCTCCGCCGCAGGCGTCTCCGCATCAACGCGATGAGGGTGCGAGCGGGCAAGCATGACGAAGCCGAGCAGCACCAGCCCGATCATGACCGCCAGCGCGATGAACTTGTAAGGCTGGCTGTCGATGACCAGAGCCAGCGCGCCAAAAAAAGCGCAGAACAGATAATACCCGATCACGATCTGCCGCTGGGTGAAACCGCGATCCTGCAGTTGAAAATGCAGGTGGCCGCGATCGCCGACGAATGGACTGCGCCCCTGGCGCAGCCGGCTGAACACCTGCCAGACGGCATCGACCAGCGGTAGCCCCATCACCAGCAGGATCGTCGCCATTTTCGCCCCGCCGATGATGCTGAGCGCCCCCAGCAGAAACCCCAGATACGGAGCGCCCCCGCCCATGAAGATCTGGGCCGGGTAGAAATTGAACAGCACAAACCCGAATGCCGCTCCCACCAGCGCCAGATGCAGCAGACTGACGCTGATCTGCTGCGGTTCGATGCGAAAAGCGCTGTTGAGGAACAGCATCACCCCGGCGATGACCGCGACGCCCCCGGCCAGGCCATCCATCCCGTCCAGCCAGTTCATCGTATTCATCATGCCGACCAGCCAGAAAAAGCTCAGCGTCACCGTGACGATCGGCGGGAATGGATCCGTCTGCTGGCCGGTGAACGGGTTGTTGACGTACTCGATGAAGATCTGAAACGCGATCGCGACTCCAGCCGCCAGGAACTGCCCCAGGAACTGAGGCAGCGGCTTCAGTTCGATGAGGTCATCGATGATGCCGACGACGAAGATGATCGTACTGCCGAGCAGCAGCCCGATCAGCCGGATGACCTCATACGGATCGAGGCGCGGCACAGGCAGCGCCTGCGCCGCCACCACCGCCAGGGTGAAACCACCATACAGGGCGATCCCGCCCAGCTTGGAAACACGGCGGATATCGCCTTCGTTGAGTCGGCGTCCTCCGGGCTTGCTGGTGATGTTGAACCGCCGGCCGATCCAGTCGGCCAGCGGGATCAACGTCAGCGTCGTCACCAGGCTGAGCAGAAAAACGATCCCGAATGCCAGCGTCGCTGTGTGCTGCGTCATGCCTGCGCTTTCATCGGCTCATGACCTGCATCGAAGGGTCTGCTGCGGTCACCGATACCCCGGTCAGCGGTCACGTGCCGAACTGGCGGTCGCCTGCATCGCCCAGACCGGGGACGATGAAACCGACTTCGTTCAGCCGCTCATCCACCGCGGCCACGAAGATCGGCACATCGGGATGCTCGGTCGTCAGCCGCTGCACCCCTTCCGGCGCTGCGATCAACCCCATGTATTTGATCCGTTTGATGCCGGCATCCTTGATCAGATTGACGGTGGCCACCGCTGATCCCCCCGTGGCCAGCATCGGATCGAGGATCAGCGCCAGCTCGATACCGCTGTCTTTCGGCAGTCGATTGTAGTACTGCACCGGGCGCAAAGTCCGCTCATCCCGGTACAGTCCGATATGCCACACCTGAACGCTGGGCAGAAGCTGTAAGATCCCATCGACCATCCCCAGACCGGCTCGCAGCACCGGTATCAGGCCGATCGTATCCTGCGCCTTGAACCCCTGTGCCTCCCCCATCGGGGTCTGCACCGTCTTCGGCTGCAACGTGAGATCGAGCGTCGCCTCGTAACACAGCAGCATGGCCAGTTCACGCATCAGTTCCCGGAAGCTCCGGAAGTCGGTGTTTTTATCGCGCAGCAGGCTGAGCTTGTGCTGCACCAGCGGATGCTTCGAGACATGAAGCTGAGGATAATCCATCGTGTCCCCTCCGTATGCCATCCGTCCATTCACCGATCCTGGCGCAGCGGCTGCCGTGAGGACGGACGGATCCTGATCACTGCGATTTTACGCTCTGAGGCGTGATTGTCAAAACCACCTTTATCGAAACACCGGGTCAGGCTATACTGAGATGATAGAACAGGTATTCAATCAGGCTGATCACGATGTCGGACATGCAGGAAGACAGCCGTCTGGTTTCCGGGACGATTCGCCGGGACGAGCGGGATAATATCGCGCTGCGCCCCCGGTATCTGCGCGATATCATCGGCCAGGATCGTGTGCGCGATAACCTCCAGATCATCATCGATGCCGCCCGTCAGCGCAAAGAGCCGATCGATCACACACTCTTTTACGGCCCCCCCGGTCTCGGCAAGACCTCGCTGGCACACGTGATCGCCAACGAAATGGGCAGCAGCATTCGCGTCACCGCCGGCCCATCGATCGAGCGCGCCGGCGATCTGGCCGCGATCCTGACGCACATGAAGGCCAACGATATCCTGTTCATCGATGAGATCCACCGGCTGGGACGCGCCATCGAGGAGGTGCTCTACCCGGCCATGGAAGATTTTGCCCTCGATATCGTCATCGGCAAAGGGCCGGCGGCCAAGAATGTGCGCCTCAACCTGCCCCGGTTCACCGTCATTGGGGCGACCACGCAGCTTTCGCTGCTCGCCGGGCCGCTGCGCGACCGCTTCGGGGCCGTCTTTCGGCTCGATTACTATGACCAGCAGTCGATGGAATACATCATCAACCGCGCCGCCAGAATGATGAACATCGATATCCGACCAGAGGGCGCAGCGGAAATCGCCCGGCGTGCTCGGGGTACACCGCGCGTCGGTCTGCGCCTGCTGCGCCGCGTTCGTGACTATGCGCAAACGCGCGCCGACGGCGTCATCACCGGGCCGGTCGCAGGCGAAAGCCTGGAACTGCTTGAGATCGACTATCTGGGGCTGGACGACGTTGACCGTCGGATCCTGGACTGCATCATCCACAAATACAACGGTGGCCCGATCGGCCTGCAGGCGATCGCAGCGGCGATCAGCGAGGATGCATCCACCATCGAGGATGTCTACGAGCCGTATCTGCTCCAGCTCGGCTTTTTGAAGCGCACCCCGCGCGGGCGCGAGGCCACTGCCCTCGCCTATGAGCATCTCGGCCTGCCTTACACGCCGCGCAGCTCGCAGCCGTCATTATTTTAGTCTTGCCGGAGCGAAGTGAGATGGAACTGCAAACACTCGGTCGGGCACTCCTCTTCATCGGTTCTGGTCTCGTCCTGCTGGGCCTCGTCATCCTGATCATCGCACGAACCGGGATCGCCAGCAGGCTGTCGGATCTGCCGGGCACGCTGCGCATCGAAGGCCCGGGCATCACCTGTGTTGTGCCGATCCTGGCTTCAATCGTGTTGAGCATCCTCCTGACCCTGGGTTTGAACCTGCTGCTGCGATGGCTGAACCGTCCCTGACTCTCTCCGATTTCGATTACGACCTGCCCCAATCGTTCATCGCCCAGACGCCGGTTGAACCGCGGGACTCATCCCGGCTGATGCGGGTTGACCGGCGCACTGGCGCGATCAGTCACCATATCTTCCGCGAGATCGTTGACTACCTGCACTCGGGCGATGTGCTCGTCCTCAACAATACGCGCGTCATGCCGGCGCGGCTGCACGCCGTCAAAGCGGAGACGGGCGGCTCCGTTGAGGTGCTCCTGTTACGCCGTCTGCCCGACCCGCCGGACGGGCGGCGCTGGCACGTCCTCGTCGGCGGCAGACGGGTTACACCGGGTGTCCGGCTCGTATTCGGCGCGGATGGCATCGATGCCACCGTGATCGAAGCGCTGGATGAATCGGAACGCATCATCGAATTCAACGTCCCGCTTGACGACCATCTCGACAAACTGGGGGAAACGCCGCTGCCCCCTTACATCACGACCCCGCTGATCGATCCGGAACGCTATCAGACGGTCTACAGCCGCGTGCTGGGATCGGCAGCCGCGCCGACCGCCGGTCTGCACTTCACTCCGGAACTGCTGCATCAACTGCGGGAGAAGGGCGTCCAGTTCGCCTACTGCACCCTCCACATCGGCCTGGGGACATTTCTGCCCGTCCGGGTGGAGGATATCAGCGCGCACAAGATCCACCGGGAGATGGCGCAGCTCACCGCAGAAAATGCCCGCGTCATCAACGAGGCGAAGCTGGCGGGCGGGCGCATCGTTGCTGTGGGCACGACCGTTGCGCGGACGTTGGAGACGGCGGGGATCCTGGCGGAAGGCGGGGATCCCGGCTGTCCATCGGCCCCGGCCTCGGTCTGCCCGTGGCAGCCGGTCATCGCCTTTGAACGCGATACCGATCTGTTCATCTATCCGGGCTACCGCTGGCGCGTGGTCGATGCGCTGATCACCAATTTCCACCTGCCCAAATCGACCCTGTTGATGATGATCGCCGCATTTTCGACGCGGTCGATCATCCTGAATGCGTATGAAACGGCCAAACAGCACGGCTACCGCTTCTTTTCCTTCGGGGATGCCATGCTGCTCTACTGACGACGCGCGCGGCTTCACCCTTGTTGACCGCAGGTTCTGCCAGTAGAATGGCTGATCTTGATATCCGCCAATCTTCCCCGTCAGCATCCGCTCATCGACGCGCGAACTGATGGTGGCAAGTGAAGATGGGAGCAGTGGAATGTATGCCATTATCCGCACTGGCAACCGCCAGTACCGGGCTGAAGTCGGTTCCGTGATCGATGTAGAACGACTGCCGTATCAGGTGAACGAGTCGTTCGATATCTCCGACGTTCTGCTGGTCAGCAATGGGGAGAGCACCCAGATCGGCCAGCCGACGGTCGATGGCGCTGTGGTCAAGGCAACCGTGCTGGAACAGTACCGCGCCAAGAAGGTCATCGTCTTCAAATACCGTCAGCGCACCAAGCTGCGCGTCAAACGCGGCCACCGCCAGTATTACACCCGTATTCGCATCGATGAGATCGTCGTCTAAGTGCAGCAGCGTTAAACCAGGAGAGATCAGGACATGGCTCACAAAAAAGGCGGTGGTTCCAGCCGCAATGGTCGTGACTCCAATTCGAAGCGTCTGGGCGTGAAGGCCTACGGGGGTCAGCTCGTCACCGCCGGGTCGATCATCGTCCGGCAGCGGGGGACGCAGTTCCACCCTGGGCGCAACGTCGGCATCGGCAAAGATCACACGATCTTCGCCAAGATTGACGGCTATGTCGTTTTTGAATACGCCCCCGGCAAGCGGGGTCGTCAGCAGATCAGCATTTACACGGAACCGCCTGTCAAACCAGCGGCGGAAACCTCCGCTCAGGCATAGTCACGCCCGGGCACAGCCTGAGGCTGTCCCAACGTGAGTGAGGACGATTGATCGATGAAAGCCAATATCCACCCGACGTGGTATCCTGAAGCTGTCGTGACCTGCACCTCGTGCAACAACACCTGGAAGACCGGGGCGACCGTGCCCAGCATCCGCGTCGATATCTGCGCGAACTGCCATCCGTTCTACACCGGGGAACAGCGCATCGTTGACACG
Source organism: Anaerolineae bacterium (assembly GCA_034432395.1). Classification (GTDB taxonomy): domain Bacteria; phylum Chloroflexota; class Anaerolineae; order Aggregatilineales; family Phototrophicaceae; genus Flexifilum. Next base: position 66,812 of record DAOUBU010000052.1, on the reverse strand, counting down.
GAAGGTCAGGTCGATCGCTTCCTGAAGCGCCTGCAGGTGCGCGATGCGCGGCGCAGCGAAGCTGAAAGCCGCGCCGCCGCCAAGACCCCGCTCAATATGCCGATCGCTGAACTCGAACTGGGCAAACGGTACACAACCCTGCTCAATGAAGCGGGCATCATCACCGCCGGTGATGTCATTCAGCGCTTGCAGCAGGGCGGTGACGAGGCGCTGCTCGCGATCTCCGGCATCGGGCGCAAAGTGATCAGCGACCTGAAAAAAGGCCTGCGCAACCGCGGTTTTGAACTGCCTGAGTCTGAAGCGGCTCAGACCGAATAGTGAATGCCTCGGCATGAATCTGGCAGGTCATTGCATACCGGATCGCACGGTTGCAAGGCCTGCCTTTCTTTTTGCTTCGATCGCAGGATCGATCAACGGCGCTCGGCTGCGTCCCGTCCACGTCGATCGCCGTGATCGCCGCGTGTTGCGCGCAGGGATTTCAGCCAGAGGGGTGTGGCTGTCATGCACCATCATACAGGCCGCGTCGAACTGATCTGCGGCAGCATGTTCTGTGGCAAAACAGAAGAACTGATCCGTCGTGTGCGCCGCGCCATCATCGGCAAGCAGCAGGTGCAGGTGTTCAAACCGAGCCTGGATGATCGGTTCGGCATCGAAAGCGTGACCAGCCATGACGGACAGACGATCCATGCCCAGCCGATCGTGCTGCCCTCGGAGATCTTCACCCTGCTCGCCCCGACGACGACGGTGATCGCGATCGATGAAGTCCAGTTTTTCGATGAGTCCATCGTCGATGTGGTCGAAACCCTGGCGGCGCAGGGGCTGCGCGTCGTGCTCGCCGGTCTCGATATGGATTTTCGCGGTGAGCCGTTCGGCCCGATGCCGCAGCTCATGTGCCGGGCGGAAGAAGTCATGAAGCTGCACGCCATCTGCGTCGTCTGCGGTGAACAGGCCAGCCGCACGCAGCGCCTGGTCAATGGCCAGCCCGCTCATTACAACGACCCGGTGATCCTGGTCGGCGCATCGGAAAAATACGAGGCCCGCTGCCGTCAGCATCACATCGTCCCCCGCGATTGAAATCCCCCTTCTCGCCCTCACCGCCGCGCTCCAGACCAGAATCGGCGTAACTTCTGGCGCTTTTGCGTGTTCCTCCGATCAGCAGATTAGTTTGCAAAGTTAAATATCTGCTGTAAAATGTCTCCCGGCAAGAGAGAAGGAGGAGGATATCCATGGGTGTCGCAAGCGCCAGTTTTTCTCCAGCGGTGCGCAGTGTGCCAGAAAGCTCGGAGCAGTCGCTGTGGTTGCGCAGCCGCCGCTGGGACTTGATGTTCATTTCGCTGAGTGTCATCTTAGTTCCACTGCCTTACCTGTTCTATCTCCTCGGCGTCCATTTTGGCCTGCATGAAGACGTCAGCCGCAACGTGGTGAACGGCTTCGTGGCGGTCGCAGTTGGCGGCCCGCACATGATGTCCACGTTCCTGCGCACCGGTCTGGATGGGGATTTCCGCAAGCGCTACCCGATGCTGCTGCGCTCGTCGATCATCATCCCGATCGTCGTCGTCTCGCTGGCCTTTTTGAATCTCAATCTGCTGCTCACGATCTTCTTCTTCTGGGCGGCCATGCACGTGCTGCATCAGGTCACCTACATCACCGAGCTGTACCGGCACAAGGAAACCCATTTCGTCCGCAAGGGGAGCGCGGTTTCCCTGTACGCGCGGCTGGTCGATTACGGCGTGATCTTCACCTGCCTGTTCCCGTTCGCCGCCCTCAAGATCGCCCAGGGACAGTTCGTCGTCGGCCAGAACGACCTGACGTCCGTCATCCCTGAGTTCTTCCAGGCGACGTGGTTCTTCGTGCTGATGTCGGGCATCTTCGTCGTCGCCACCGTGCTCTTCCTGATCAAGTCCTACAACGAGTATCGTCAGGGCATCCTCAACTGGCCGAAGACGGTCTTCATCATCCTGACGGTCTTCGTCGCGTTCATCATCCCCGCCCTGCCCAACCTCGACACGGCGTTCCAGGGGTTGAACACCTGGCACTCGTTCCAGTATCTGGCGATCACCTTCTACATCATCCGCATCCGCCAGATGTACGGTGACCTGCGCGACAGCGCGCCGCTGGTGGAGCGCTTCGGCAAAAAAGGATCGCTCGGCCTGTTCCTGCTCAGTGCAGGCATGCTGGTCGGCTCGCTCATCGTCTTCGTGATCGTTTACGCAGTCGCGCCGATCATCAGGCCGACGATCGACGCCAACACCCACTTCGATATCGCCTACTACACGGCGATCCTGTCATTCCTCTGGATCCACTACTATCACGATCACTTCCTGTTCACGAACTTTGAGGCGCTCGACAAGGCATACGGCGGTTGATCGCGCCAGGCCAGCGCGCCTGTTCGTATAAAACAGAGCGGGCGGTTCGCAGTGAACCGCCCGCTCGCTTGGGTCACCTGGATGGATCACCACGCGCTCAGCGAGTGAAATCGGTCAGCACCCACTGCATCGGATCGACGGGTGTCCCCGCCACCCACACTTCCCAGTGCAGGTGCGGGCCGGATACGCGGCCAGAACTGCCGATCGTCCCGATCACCTGCCCCTCACTCACCGCAGCGCCGATGCCGACGTATCGTTCCGTTTGATGATAGTACCCGGTGTAGACGCCCCATCCATGGTCGATGACCGTCGCAACCCCGCGCACATTCAGCGTATCGGCGAGCACGACCGTGCCCGGAGCCGCCGCCAGGATCGGCGTCCCCGGCACGCCTGCAAAATCCGTCCCCAGATGGGCGCGCAGGATGGCCCCGTTATCATAAGAACGGGTGCTGCCGAAAGGGGATGTGATCGTGGCCGCCGCCGGCAGCCCGAATGAACCGCTGAATCGACGCTGCGGCGCGACCGCACTCGTCACGGTGCGCAGCAAGCTCAGTTCCGCTTCGTCGATCGCCGGGTCGAGCAGGTAGGAGCGATCGCCGAGCAGCGTGAACTGCTCAACGCCGTAGCCACCGGCGGCAACCTGAACATTGGCCTCCAGGCTTCCCGATCCCCCCGCCCCTCCCGCCGCCGTGATCTGAGCGGGGTAGATGCCAGCCGCCGTCCCCAGCGGGATGCCGATCAGCGCCGTGTGCCGTGTGCCATCGTTTTCGCTGACGAACACGAGCGTCCGGCCGAGAAACGATCCGCTCACCGCCGCTGGCTCAGCGGTGATGACGCGGAACATACCCGTTCGCCCCTCGACAAATACCAGCGGCAGCACCTGCGCGCTGAGAAAAGGCGGTGGCAGCGGCGAAGCCAACTGCGGAGCCTGTACCCCCGGGATCATCAACTGCTGACCGGGATAGATCAGACTGGGATCGTCAATGTCATTGGCCTGAATGATCGCATTGACCGGAACCCCGTAGCTCTGCCCGATCCGGAACAGCGTCTCTCCGGGCAGAACGACATGGATCAGGGACAGCGACTCCGTGCTGACCGGCAGGGCGTTCAGCGGCTGACCGGCAGCTTCGTTTGGGTCGAGAAGCGATGCCGAAACGTCCGGCACGCCGTCCTCCGGTGCAGTCTCCCCATCGGATTCGGCGGCTGGGACGCCATCCGGCCCGAGCCGGATCGTCTGGCCGACGAACAGCGTGTTCGGGTTGGTCAGCCCATTCCACGCGATCAGATCGTCCAGGCTGACTCCGTACAATCTGGCGATCGCGCCCAGCGTCTCTCCGGGCTGCACCGTGTGTATCTGAACGGACTGGCTGTCGATGTCCGCTGAGCGCGGGATGATCAGGCGCTGACCGGTGCGGATATTTCCCGGTGATGCGATGCCGTTTGCCCGCGCGATCGCATCGATCGTCACCCCGTACCGCTGCGCGATCTGGAAGAGCGTATCGCCTCGCTGCACCACATGGACGACCAGATCGCCCGCTTCCTGCCCCTGCACCGGCACCAGGATCAGCCCGATCAGTGCCAGCGTCAGCATCATCCGATCGAACCAGCGCATTCCGCCTTGCCCTCATTCACAGCTTCAACCGATATCCTCAAACTGGAGCCGGTCGCCCACGGCCACCCGATCGAGGATCGATGGATTGGCTTCGATGAAATAGCGCGCTGGCTGCGCCGGCGCATAGTACGGACGCCAGCGCTTCGCCAGCTTCTTATCGACCACGATCCCGGCGCTGTTCACCCACACAACGCCGAGATCGTAGCGCACGAAAAACATATGAATGCTCGTCTCGGTACGGTTATCGCGCCGGGTGACGAACAGCATGCCCTCATCTTCATCAAGCGGTGCGGCCAGCATCAACCCGCGGAAATGCTCCCAGAAGCTGATCGCCAGCCGCGCCCGCTCCAGCACGACAGCGCCGCTGTCGGTGCGCCTGATGCGCTGATATCTGGCCATCGCGCTCAACCCGGCGGGATGACCACGATCTGACCAGGGAAGATCCGGTTCGGATTCTGAATTCCGTTGAAGCGGATCAGCCGATCGACCGGCACACCGAACCGCAGCGAAATGGTGTACAACGAGTCGCCCGGTTGAACCCGGTACGTCTGGATCGTCGGCACGGTCGGCTGCGGCGGCGGCACGACACCGCCCGGAAGCGTCGGCAGGACGATCGCCGTCGGCAGTGGGGGCAGCCCCGGCTCGGTGTCCCCAGTGGGAATGATCAGCCGCTGGCCGTAGAAGATCAGGTTGGGATTCAGGATGCCGTTCGCCTGGATCAGGCTGCGCACGGTGACGCCGAATCGCGCTGCGATCCCGCTCAACGTATCGCCCGGACGCACGATATAAATCTGAGTCGGCGGCGGCTGCGCTGTCGGCGGGGCGATTGGCGGAACTGTCGGCGGAACCAGTGTCGGCAGCGTGATCAGGGTTGCTGTTGGCGGCATGGGCGGCACAATCGTCCCCGGCAGCGCAGTGACCGGAGGCACCAGGCCGACCGGGATCAGCAGGCGCTGTCCGACGAAGATCAGTCCGTTGGGCGGCAGGTTGTTCAGCCAGATGATCGCCTCCACCGAGCTACCGTACAGGCCGGCGATCGCAAAGACGCTCTGCCCCTGCATGACGACGTGTTCGATCGTCGCCGGGTACACCGTGCGATTCACCGTGGGGTACGGTGTGGGCGTGCCGACGATCGCAGTCGGGCTGGGCGGCAGCGGTGTGATCGTGGGCGGCGGCGTCGGCGAGGCCGGGAGCGAGGTCGGCGGTGCACTGGTGCTGGTATTCGTCGGGATGACGACCACCGTTGGCGGGACCTGGGTCGCGGTCACGGGGGGAACGGATGTAGTCGTCGCCGGCGCTGATGTCGGCGGAACTGGGGTGTTCGATGCCGCGGTCGTGGCCGTCGGCGGAACTGGCGTGTTTGAAGGGACAGCGGTGGCCGTCGGCGGAACCGGGGTAGTGGTCGGCGGTACGACGGTCGCCGGCGGCTGGACGCTGCCCGCGGCAGTCAGCTCGGCATCGTCCAGGTAGACGACGTTGTATTTGACCGGAAAGCTGACGGTTGAGCGGACGATGACGGTGATGGTGCTGCTGCGCGCAGTGGCCGAAATGGTATAGTAATCAAATTCATCATATTGGTTGGCAGCCACGGGCGACCACGTGATCCCGTCCAGATACGCCTGTAAAGCGGCTGGATCGCTGCTGGTGGGTGTACCGCCGTTCGGGTCGATGCCGACCTGCAGGATCAGCCCCCCATCGCCCTCGCTGCGATTGGGATCATCGAACGACGATGACCACAACCACGCATAAATCCCGAAGCGATACTCCACGCCGGGGGTGACGTTGCGCACGACCTGGTACACACCGCCGGTATGGGTTGCGAAAAAAGACAGGTACTGCTGCGCATCGCCAGAGCGCGCCCGCGGCAGACCGGGCCCGTTGATCGTGTCACTGGCAGGATAATATTCTGGCTGCACATTCTCCGAAAGGGACATGCCGGGCAATGGCCCCAGGAACCACGGCTGCCAGTTCGACGCCACCTGCATCGGCGGCGTGCCGCTGACCGTCGTGAACGGGGCTTCAAAACCGGGGTTGAGCAGCAGGTTGGCCGGTGGCTGCGCGCCGACGACCGATGTCAGCCCCAGCACCACACAGAGCGTGATCAGTATGAGCTGCATCAGTCGTGAGGTCGATTGCAGCGTGCGCACACGTTGCGTCCGTCTCATGGGCGCTATTCTCCTCATCAACAGGCTGCCAGGCACAGAAGTCAGGCTCTTAATCCAGCCTGCGCCGCAGTGCCCGGCATAGAATATCGCTTAAGTTTACACCAGATTTCGGGTATCGGGGCAACGGTACAGCAGTTCGGGTGCGCAGTCCGATCGCATACCTCTGGGTGGATATGACAGCGGTCAGCCGTTGGTGTGCTGCGCCCCCAGAATGCGCTGAATGCTGGAGATCAACTGACCCGGGCCAAACGGCTTGACGATGTAATCATCCACCCGCGCCTCGCGCAGGGCGGCAAACTGTTCCTGCGTGCGTGCGCGCGCCGTCACGATGATGACCGGGATGTGGGCAGTGGCCTCATTCGCCTTGAGCCGCCGGTAGACTTCCCAGCCGTCGATATCCGGCATCATGAGATCCAGCAGGATCAGATCGGGTCTCTGGCTGATCGTCAGGCGCAGCCCTTCCGCGCCACCGCGCGCGCCGATGAATTCATAGCCTTTGCGCGTCAGCAGCAGGCGCATCAGATCGATCATATCGGGTTCATCTTCGATGCAGATCACGCGCGCAGCACCCATTTCACAATCTCCGAGGTCATTTGACATGAGAAACCGCACCGGCCATGAGTCTGGCGTTTGCGCAGTCATTGATGCACACATCCCATTGTAACTATGATTGCACGGTTCTTGGACATATGTCGTCAGCAGCGCTATACTCAGGTCGAAGTGGTTCGCTTTACCGCTGTCCACAGTTCAGACCCTTCCTGCCTATGGCCCGCGCATTTATCGGCGTCTGCACCCTTGAACTTGAACTGCCGGGCATGACCTCGTTGAAAGACAAGCGATCGGTCATCAGCTCGCTGATCCGCAAGTTGCAAACGGGATACCATGTGTCCGCCGCCGAAATCGACGATCTCAATGTCATCAACAGCGCCGTCATCACCTTTGCCGTGGTCAGCAGCTCCGGCCAGCAGGCCAACCAGGTGATCAGCAAAATCATGGCGTGGATCGACGACCATTACACCGATGTCCTGATCACCAACGAAACTATAGAAATCCTTTAATTTCCCCGCCCCGGATCGCTGTCATACGGTATACTTCGCCCGTTTGGCGTGACTTCCTGATCGTGATGCGGAGGCAAACCGGTGAATCTTCACGAGTACCAATCGAAACAGCGCTTTGCCAGATACGGAATCCCTGTACCGATGGGCCGGGTGGCCACAACGCCCGATGAGGTGTATGCCATCGCGCTTGAACTGGGAGGCGCTGCCGTCATCAAATCCCAGGTCTTGACCGGTGGGCGCGGTAAGGCCGGCGGCGTGAAGGTCGCCCGTACCCCGGATGAAGCCCGCGAACTGGCGCAGAAGATCCTGGGCATGAACATCAAGGGTCATATCGTGCAGCGCGTACTCGTCGATCCCGTGGCCAACATCGCCAAAGAGATCTACCTGGGCGTGACCAATGACCGCTCAGCCGGAAAACCGGTCATGATGGCATCGAGTGAGGGCGGCGTCGAGATCGAACAGGTCGCGAAGGATAACCCGGCTGCGATCGCGCGCGAGTACATCAGCCCGTCGCTGGGGCTGCGCGATTACCAGGCGCGCAATCTGGCTATCGGCATCAATCTGCCGCGTGAACACTGGAATGCGTTCGGCAAGATCGCGCAGGCGCTCTACCGCTGCTACATGGAAAGCGATGCCACACTGGCTGAGATCAACCCGCTGGTGATCACCGCGGAAGGTCAACTGCTCGCCCTGGACGGCAAAATGTCGATCGACGATAACGCGCTCTTCCGCCAGAAAGAACTGGCCGAGATGCGCGACGTGAGCGCGGAACCGCCGGTCGAAGTTCAGGCGCGCGAAGCCGGCCTGACCTACGTCAAGCTCGATGGACAGATCGGCTGCATGGTCAACGGAGCCGGCCTGGCGATGACCACCATGGACATGATCAAGCTGTACGGTGGCGGCACGATCGGCCCGGCCAACTTCCTCGATATCGGCGGCGGGGCGCAGGCGGACAAAGTCGCCACGGCGCTGCGCATGATCCTGTCCGATCCCAACGTCAAAGCGGTTCTGTTCAACATCTTCGGCGGCATCACTCGCGGTGATGAAGTCGCTCGCGGCATTTTGCAGGCCCTGAGCGAAGTCCCGACGACCATCCCGATGATCATCCGGCTGGCCGGCACCAATGCCGAGGAAGGTCGCGCGTTGATCGATGCCGCCAACATCCCCAATATCACCAGCGCCGCATCGCTGACCGAGGGCGCGCAGAAGGCGATCGCCGCCGCCAAAGGAGAAGCATTCTAAAATGGCCATTCTCGCCGATAAGAACTCGCGGGTTATCGTTCAGGGGATCACCGGTCGCGAAGGCAGCTTCCACACCGGCAAAATGATCGAATACGGCACGAATGTCGTCGGCGGTGTGACCCCCGGCAAGGGCGGTGAGTGGGTGCACGGCAAACCGGTCTTCGACACGGTCAAGGCGGCGGTCGAAGCGACTGAGGCCGACACGAGCATGATCCTCGTCCCCGCGCCCTGGGCAGCCGATGCCATCTACGAAGCGATCGATGCCGGGATCAAGCTGATCGTCTGTCTGACGGAGGGCATCCCGCTGATGGACATGATGCGCGTTTACGAGTATCTCAAGGCCAGCAAAAGCCGTCTCATCGGCCCCAACTGCCCCGGCCTGCTGACTCCCGGACAGGCCAAGATCGGCTTCATGCCGGGGTACATCGGCAAGCCCGGCAATGTCGGCGTGGTCTCCAAATCGGGCACGCTGACTTACGAAACCGTCGCCGCGCTCTCCGCGCATGGCTTCGGCCAGACGACCTGCGTCGGCATCGGCGGCGATCCGCTGATCGGAACCAATTTCGTCGAAATCCTAGAGATGTTCGAGGAAGATCCGGAGACCGAGAAAATCGTCATGATGGGCGAGATCGGCGGTCGGGCGGAGATCGACGCCGCCGAGTTCATCAAGACCCGGATGACCAAGCCGGTCGTCGCCTTCATTGCCGGGCGCAGCGCCCCTCCGAACACCCGCATGGGACATGCCGGCGCGATCGTTGAGGGGGGAAGCGGCGGCGCAGAAGAGAAGATCGAAGCCCTGCGCAGCGCCGGCGTGCGCATTGCTGAAAACCCGGAACAGATCCCCGATCTGCTGCGCTGACCGATATTCTTGCGCGATCGAGTGCCGGGCAGGGGTGAACACGCCGCTGCCCGGCGCTTCAACGACCGAACAGCGTGCAGAGATTGGTCGCCTGGGGCGTGCCGCAGGCCTGCAGCGCGTTTACGATGAACAGCACCACCAGGCCGCACATGGCCAGAACCCCGATCGTCACCAGGCAGCCGCACCATCCCCCCGGCCCCGCGCCGAGCACCCCGCCGATCAGATCGAACACAGCGCCGAACAGCGTCCCCACGATGTCGAGGATCTGCAGCGCAAACAACAGGATCACGCCGAGAAGACAGCAGCCGCACAATGCCAGCGCGATCGTCGGCAGCGTGGTGGGATCGATCTGCATTGATGCCCTCCTACCGGTCGGCTGAACAGGCGGCCATCTCCATGCTGGCCAGCGCCCACGGCTCAGCCGCGCTCGCGCGCTCGTAGCATTCGCAGTAGCTGGCCGGTTCCCCCCGCCCCTGCCAGAGCAGAAAGCCGTTGTTCGTCGTCAGGCAGGCGGAATTCTCGCTGCGCTGCGCGACGCTGGCAAACGAATATCCCAGCCCGCGCTGCGTCGGTTCCATCACCAGCCAGACGCGAAACTGCTGACCGGGCAGATCCCCCGTAGGGATCACGATCTCCTGATTGATGGCCAGGGTGAACAGCACGCACGGCAGCAGCAGCAGCATGAACCAGATGACCAGGGCAAAACCGATCAGCACCCGTCGCCGCCGTGAACGGGGCGGCGGCACTGCCGATGCCGGCGCAGCAGTCTGTCGATTCTCAGTCGCGTTCAATCCCGCCTCTTTCCTCACTCGCGTACCGGATGACGATCTGATCGGCCTGATCGTAGCTGACATGGGCGAACAGCGGTGGATCATGCGGCCCCATCGCCAGAATGCGCGGCAGGATCAGGGGCAGATCTTCCACAACCGGCAGTTCGGCGATCGCCTGGCGCGGAACCCAGTGCAGCGTCCCTTCATCGCACTCTTTCGTCGCGCGCGAATGCGACCAGGCTGTGAAGACAAACAGGACGATGCCCGTGTCGTGACCGGTGTCGATGTTGTGCACCGCCCGCAGGGTGACATCGTACACGTCCAGCCCGGTCTCTTCCGCGATCTCGCGCACCGCGCTCGTCAGCGGATCCTCATCGCGCTCGATGTGGCCGCCCACGCCATTATACCGGTTCGGGAAAATGCGTTTGTGGGCTGCGCGCTTGATCAGCAGGACATCGTCACCGTTGCAGACAAACGACAGCGTGCGCACGCTGACCAGCCAGCGCCCACTTGTATGCTGCGCGCCCTGTTCCTGTGCTCCCATAATCTCAGCAATCTCAGCAGTTTTCACCAGAGACTCAACGGGATCGATCGGATTATTTGCACAAATACCTGCGCTTCCCCCGGTTGATCAATCTGAACCCATATGCTACGCTAGGCACGACGCGGTCAGCTTGAGACCTTCTGCACCTCAGGGTAGCTCCTCATGACCCATTTCAGCGCTCCGATCCCCGATCTGCGCATCCTGGATATCGACACGCTGCACCCCCATGAAGAACATGACAGCCAGCGTTCCGGCCCGCTGATCGAACGGCTGCGCGCGGAAACCGTCATCATCAACCCGCCGCTGGTCGCGCCGATGGGGCTGAACGAATTCGTCATCCTCGACGGCGCCAATCGTGTCACAGCCTTTCGAACGCTCGGCTACCCGCACCTGCTGGTTCAGGTCGCCTCATACAACAGCGATCAGGTCGAATTATCCACCTGGTCGCACGTTGTGTGCAACTGGACGGTCGATGAGTTTATCCGATCGCTGCGTGAGCTGCCGTCCATTCGCATCAAAGAGTCGCAGGATGCCAGCGCCATCGCCCATGTGATCTTCCCTGACGACTCGATCCTGGCCCTGAACGCGGCGCTGAACACGACTGAGGCGCGCAATCAGGCGCTGCGCGAGGTCGTTGCCATCTATCAGCGGGCTGCGGTGCTGCAGCGCACGGCGCTGGTCGAACCGCGCGAGGTATTCCCGCTGCACCCAGATGGGATCGCCCTGGTCGTTTTCCCGGCCTACACGCCGGCGGAGATCATCGAAGCGGCGCGGCATCGCGCCTACCTGCCCCCCGGGGTAAGCCGTCATATCGTTCACGGGCGCGCCATCCGCATGAACTACCCGCTGGAACGCCTGCGCGATCCGGATACCCCGCTGCGCCACAAGAACGAAGAACTACTGCGCTGGATGCAGGCTCGATTCGCTCAGCGTCAGGTGCGCTTTTACGCCGAGTCGACCTATCAGTTTGATGAATAAAGGATCCGCCGATGACGCCCAGCGCCTCTGAAATACTCAAAGCGGCCCAGTTCTATTCCGATGGACAGGATTACGATCTCATCCGTCTGCCGGCCCGCGCGATCACCGCTGCGGCCTCCGTGGTGGCTGAACACGGTGAACCCTTCGCCGCCCTGATCGTGGACAAAGACGAGGTCACGCTGATCCTGCCGGCTGGCGTCGCTGCTGATTTTCAAAAGCGGCTGCCCGGCATGACGATCAGCCCGACGCCCTACCGTCTGATCACGATCGATATCGAGACGGATCTGAATGTGGTCGGCCTGATCGCCCAGATCAGCCGTGCTCTGGCCGCGCTGCGCATCCCGATCATGCCGGTGGCGGCCTACTCGCGGGATCATCTTCTCGTCCCGTCCGAACGTTTCGATCTGGCCCTCAGCGCGCTCATCAAACTGCAGAACGAAACATAAGCTGGCCAGTGCGCTGAAAATGCATGTACAATCATCGCCTGATGATCGGCTGAACGGAATTACACCGCATGGATCTGCAATTTTATGAAGGGGATGGCGGTGAGTACGTCCCCCGTCCCCCTGAAGAGGTTCGTATCCTCGAAGTCGAACATGTCGTCTACCCCGATCGATTTCGGGTTTATGTGCATGTGCGCGTCACGCCATTTCAGGTTCGCCCGAATCTGTTGATCGCTGTGCGGGCGGATGATGGACGGATCATCTCGGAATTGAGCATCATCGAAACGATGCACAACGACATGGAATTCACCGTCCATCTGCGCGGATTGAGCGATCCGGCTGGCGCTTATACGCTGTTGGTCGATCTGTTCTACGAAACGCGCAACCCGCCGCTCGATCGCCGCGAGATCCCGTTCGTCGTCCCTGAAGCGGAAGACGGATCGGCATGAGGATCCAGGCCGTCTGGCTGTCCGCTTCGATCGCGCAGCGCCTGACAGCCCACGCCCGGACGGACGCCCCGCATGAAACCTGCGGCGTGCTAGCGGGCACATGGTTGACCCCCGGCGTCGCCCGGATCGAGCAGATTGTTCCGGTGACCAACGCCGCCGCCAATCCGTCCGCAGCGTACTGGATGGATGAGCGCGAGCTGGCCCAGCGGCTGGCGGAACTGCCCGCCGCCAAACTGGACTTCATCGGCTTTTACCACTCGCACCCCCGTGGGACGGCGCTGCCCTCCCCGGCTGATGTGCGGCTGGCGGCTCACCCCGATGCGGTTTACCTGATCATCGGGCTGGACGGCGCAACCGCAGCGCTGGCCGCCTGGCAGATCGAACACGGGACAGTGATCCGGCTCGATCTCCACATCGGTGAAGCGCCGCCGCCCGCCGAACTGGCCATCCAGTATCCACAGCCGGAGGTGGCGCAGCTCGCGATGATCATCAGCGCTGTTGGCGCGCTGCTGGCGCTGCTCGTCATCGCCCTTAACCTGCTTCCTCCCGCCCCGCCGATCCCGGGGCGTTGAACGCACCTTCCCGTGGAGCCGTCAGCCATGTTCACTCCGATAACACTCATCCTCTCTCTGATCGCCGGCTTCCTGATCGGCGTCGTCATCAACGCGCTGGCCGATGATCTGCCGCACCGCCGCCCGGTCAGATCGCCGCGCTACCCGGACGGCACACCGCGCCCCTGGATCGCCTGGAGCGGCCTGCTGGCTTTCATGCTTGGGAAACGCACGTCCCCATCCGGGTCGAAACTGTCGTGGCGGCATCCGCTGACGGAAATCGGAATGGCGCTGCTGCTGGCGCTGACGCTGTGGATCGGCTCCGATGATCCGGATATGTCGGTCGTGCAGATGCTCTTCTGGTTCGCCTACATGGCGATCTTCATGCTTATCACCGTGATCGATCTGGAACACCGCCTGATCCTGTTCGTCGTCATCATCCCCAGCTACGTCATCGCCCTGCTCGATCCGCTGGTGACGAACTACGGCCCCTCACTGGGCGATGCGCTCATCGGCGCGGCACTGGGTTTCGGCGTCTTCTTCCTGCTCTACCTGGGCGGTTACGGGTTCACCTGGCTGATGGCCATGGCGCAGAAGCGCCCGATCAACGAAGTGGCCTTCGGCTACGGGGATGTCCTGCTGATGACGCTGTCCGGCCTGATCCTGGGCTGGCGCGCGCTGATTTTCGCCATGTTCATCACGGTCTTTCTGGGCGCGCTGGGCGCAGCGCTCTATCTGATCGCGCGGCGGCTGGCGGGCCGCCATTACTCGATGTTCACCCCGCTGCCTTACGGACAGTACATCGTTTTTGCGACTGTGATCATGCTGCTGTTCGCCATCGAGATCAGCAAATTCCTGCAGGGGCGCCCGCTGTGATCCCCGGCGGCGCTGCGCTCACTCCCGGACGATGATCCCGCCGCCCAGGCAGATATCGCCATCGTAGAGGACGGCCCCCTGACCGGGGGTGATATCGCGCAGCGGCTGCTCGAAAACCGCCCGGAACGCCCCCCCTTCCTCCAGCACATCGATCCGGGCGGGAGCAGGCCGCGCCTTGTAGCGAATTTTGACTTCGGCCTGGAATGACTCAGCCGGAGTCTGGCCGCTGATCCAGTTCACCCGCCGGGCGATCAGGGTTTTGCTGCCCAGTTCATCAGCAGTGCCGACCACCAGCGCATTGCGCAGCGGATTGACGGCGATCACGTACAGCGGCTCGGATGCCTGTATCCCCAGTCCCTTGCGCTGGCCGATAGTGTAATTCGCCAGGCCCTGATGCTGGCCGATGATCGTGCCATCGCGGCGCACGATCGGGCCGGGCTGCATCACCTCCGGGGCGTGTTCGCGCAGGAAGCGCCGATAATCCCCGTCGCCCAGGAAACACAGATCCTGACTGTCCTGTTTGCTGGCGGTCGGCAGGCCGAAGCGGGCGGCCAGCGCGCGCACGTCCGGCTTGGTATATTCGCCCACCGGGAACAGCGTCCGTGCGAGCTGTTCCTGCCCCATGACGCTGAGCACATAGCTCTGATCTTTGTCTTCATCCCGCCCTTTGAGCAGTTGATAGCGGCCATCCGCCCCGCGCTGGATGCGCGCGTAGTGCCCGGTCGCCAGATAATCCGCTTCCAGCGCCAGCGCGTTGTTGAGCAGCCAGTCGAAGCGGATATGACGATTGCACTCCAGACACGGGTTCGGCGTGACCCCCTGGCGGTGCTGGTCGATGAAGAACTCGACGATCGTGCTGCGAAACACATCGCGGGTATCCAGCACGTAAAACGGGATCCCCAGTTGATCGGCGATGCGCCGGGCATCAGCCATCTGTTCCGGTGTGCAGCAGCGGTTATGCACCCGTCCGTCGCGCGTCTCTTCTGACCACAGGCGCATCATCATGCCGATGACGGTGTACCCCTGCTCCACCAGCAGCGCCGCTGCGACCGAGCTGTCCACCCCGCCGGACATCGCCACCACAACGCGGGTGTCCCGATGACTCATCGCTCAATCTCCACCACAGCTCAATTTCGCGTCACGACGGTCTGAACGCGCACTGGACGGCTGATCCTGCGCACACGCGCGATCGTCTCCTCCAGCACGTCGAGAGCGTAGTCGATGTCAGCGGGGGTCGTATCGCGTCCCACGGTCAATCTCAGGCTCGACTTCGCCAGCTCAGGTGGATATCCCAGCGCCAGCAGCACCGCCGAGGGTTCGGGGCTGCCGGTTTTGCATGCCGATGCACTGCTCGCCTGCACGCCCTTCAGATCGAGATGCATGAGCAGCGTGTTGGCATCGACCGCTTCAAAGACGAAGCTGGCGTGGTTGGGCAGCCGATGCACCGGATCGCCGGTCAGGTAGGCCCCCGGAATGCGCGTGAGCACCCCGTCGATGAGCTGATCGCGCAGCCGGCGGTAATGCGCCGTGCGCACCTCGAATTCTTCCTGAGCCAGCGTCAGCGCCTGCGCCATGCCGATGATGCCGGGGGTGTTCAGCGTGCCGGCCCGCCGATATTCCTCATGACTGCCGCCGGTCTGGCTCGGGACGAGTTCCAGTCCACCGCGCACGTACAGCGCCCCGACCCCTTTCGGGCCGTAAAATTTATGCGCTGAAAGCGACAGCAGATCGACGCCCAGCTTCTGCACATCGAGTTCAAGCTGGCCGGGAGCCTGCACGGCATCGGTATGGAAAACGATGCCGCGCGCCCGCGCCTGCGCCGCCAGTTCCGCGATCGGCTCGATCGTGCCGATCTCATTGTTGGCGTACATCACGCTGACGAGGGTCGTGCTGGCCATCACCGCGCCGGACAGCGTCTCAGGCGTCACATGGCCAGCGCGATCGACCGCCAACAGGGTGGATTGAAAGCCCAGATGGCTGACGAGATGCTCGATGGTGCGCGTGACGGCGCTGTGTTCGATCGAGCTGGCGATCAGATGGCGCCCCCGGTCGGCGCGCGCTAAAGCGGTGCCGCGCACCGCCAGATTGTCGCTTTCCGTCCCCCCGCTGGTGAAGACGATCTCCTCCGGCTGGCAGTTCAAAACCTGCGCGATGGCACGGCGCGCAGCATCAACCGCCGTCTCCGCCCGCCGCCCTACCGCATGCGCTGATGCGGTGTTGCCGAACACATCGTTGAAATACGGCAGCATCGCCTCGATCACGCGCGGATCGGTCGGCGTGGTCGCCGCATGGTCGAGGTAGACTGTCTGACGCATCCCCATCGCACTGCGCGCTGAATTTCCCAGTGATACGAACGGTTTGGTTATTTTACCGGAAACCCCGCCTGAAATCGTCACCGGATTTCGGGCAACATGTCCTGCTCTCGGTTCGCGTTTGGGTTATAATCAGACCGTTGTGCCAGCAATTCATAGGGGGAAAAACCCATGTCGATCATCGAACTCATCCATGGGCGCGAAGTCCTGGACTCACGCGGTAATCCGACCGTTGAAGTCGAGGTGACGCTCGCCGATGGGGCATTCGGACGGGCTATCGTGCCCAGCGGCGCATCCACCGGAGAAAATGAAGCGCTCGAGCTGCGCGACGGTGACAAGGGCCGTTACATGGGCAAGGGCGTGCTGCGCGCAGTCGATGCAGTCAACGAGACGATCGCCGAACATCTGCGCGGCGCCTATGCCCTGAACCAGAAAGCCATCGATGAGATGCTGCTCGAGCTGGATGGCACGCCGAACAAGAAAAACCTGGGCGCGAACGCGATCCTGGGGGTCTCGATGGCGGTTGCCAAGGCGGCGGCCCAGTCGGTCGGTCTGCCGCTGTACGCCTATCTGGGCGGCGCCCATGCGCATGTGCTGCCCGTCCCCATGATGAACATCATGAACGGCGGCAAACACGCCAGCGGCAGCACCGATTTTCAGGAATTCATGATCATGCCGGCTGGTGCATCCAGCTTCCGTGAAGCCCTGCAGTGGGGCGTCGAGATCTATCACAGCCTGAAGTCGATCCTGCACGGCAAGGGCTACAGCACCACAGTGGGCGATGAGGGCGGTTTCGCCCCCAGCCTGGGATCGAATCAGGCCGCGCTCGATGTCATCATGGAAGCGATCGCCAAAGCCGGTTTCAAAGCCGGTGAGCAGGTCTTCATCGCCCTTGACCCGGCGGCCTCCGAGCTGTACCGGGATGGCAAGTATCATCTCGAAATCGAAGGGCGCACCCTGACCGGGGAAGAGATGGTCGAATTCTGGAGCGGCTGGGTCTCGCGCTACCCGATCATCTCGCTCGAGGACGGCCTGGCCGAAAACGACTGGGACAACTGGAACCGCCTGATGGCGGCGCTGGGCGACCGCGTGCAGATCGTCGGCGATGACCTGCTGGTCACCAATGTCGCGTTTGTCAAACGCGCGATCAAGGAGAAATCGGTCAACTCGCTGCTCTTCAAGGTCAACCAGATCGGTTCGCTGACCGAAGCGTTTGCGGCGGCGCAGCTCAGCCAGCGCCACGGCATGACCGTGGTCGTCAGCCACCGCAGCGGCGAGACGGAAGACACGACGATCGCCGATCTGGCCGTGGCGCTCAATGCCGGTCAGATCAAGACCGGCGCGCCCGCGCGCACTGACCGCGTCGCCAAGTTCAACCAGCTTCTGCGCATCGAAGAAGAACTGGGTTCGGCTGCGGTCTACGCCGGCAAGCATGCGTTCACCAATTTGAATCTGGATATCTAGGCTGCGCGCATGTACAAGAAGCGCATCAACGGAAAACGCACCAAGATCGTCGCCACCATCGGCCCGGCTTCGCGCGATGAGGCGGTGCTGCGGCAGTTGATCCGTAACGGCATCGATGTCGCCCGCATCAACTTTTCGCACGGGACGCACGAGATCCACGGCGAGACGATCGACCGCATCCGCCGCATCGCCGATGAAGAAGATGCGCTCGTGGCGATCCTGTGCGATATCCAGGGGCCGAAGATCCGGCTCGGTCAGATCCGGAACGAAGAGATCCCCGTCCAGGTGGGCGACACCGTCACCCTGACGCTTGACCCGGCTGATGGAACCGACAATGTCGTGCAGATCCCGCACCCGGAGTTCGTCAGCGATATCAAAGTCGGGACGCGGCTGCTGCTCGGTGATGGCGATGTCGAACTGCTGGTGACCGCGACCACCGGTCGGACGCTGACGACTTCCGTCGTGCGGGGCACGGTCATTCAGCAGCGCAAAGGGGTGATGGCCCCCAATGCTCGGCTGTCGTTGAACGTCATCACCGACAAAGACCGGGAGGACGTGCTGTTCGCCCTCTCCAAGCAGACGGACTACATCGCCATGTCCTTCGTGCGCTCAGCGGACGATCTGCGCGAAATGCGCTGGCTGATCCGCCACAGCGGCGGCAATGCCGGCCTGATCGCCAAGATCGAGAAACACGAAGCGCTGGAATGCATCGAAGAGATCATCGACGTGGCTGACGGCGTGATGGTGGCGCGCGGCGATCTCGGGCTGGAACTGTCCCCGGAAGATGTGCCGTATCATCAGAAGCGCATCATCCAACTGGCCAACCAGGCCGGCAAACCGGTGATCACCGCCACAGAGATGCTCAAATCGATGGAGACGAGCAGCCGTCCGACGCGCGCCGAAGCCAGTGACGTCTACAACGCCATCCTCGACGGAACCGACGCGGTCATGCTCTCCGGGGAGACGGCTTCCGGCCAGTACCCGGCGGAAGCCGTCGAGATGATGGCGAACATCGCCTCCATGGCCGAGCGTCACCTCCACCTGTACGCCCGCAATCTATCGGGGACGGCCTACAAGCCGCTGGCGGGCACGGAGTCGATCTCGGATGCGGTGAGCTGGGCGACGGTCAACGTCGCCGATACGCTGAACTGTAAGTCGATCATCACCACCACGATGACCGGCTACACGACGCGCCGCGTCGCCCGGGAACGCCCGCGCACGCCGATCATCTGTGTGACCCCGCACGAAACCACCTATCGGCGGATGGCGCTGGTCTGGGGAGTGCACCCCATCCACGTGCCGATGTTCAACAGCATCGACGAAATGATGGGGATCGTCGTCCGCGCGGCCTATAACCACAATCTGGTGCATCGGGGGGACAGCATCGTCATCATCGCCGGCGTGCCGTTCGGCAACAGCGGTCAGACGAATTTCCTCAAGATCCACACCGTCGGCGAAAACAACGAACTCGATTAGCCGACGCCGGACTGACCGATACAGAAACAGTGACGGGGTGTCCAGTTCGAGACACCCCGTCGCTTTTCGCCCGCTGGCTGATATCAGCCGGCGCGCTCACTGCTCTTCGCCGTCGATGAATTCCAGCGGTTCGCTGGAACGCCGTGCGCGCGCGCGCCGGGTGTTCATCGCCCGTCCCTCGCCATATTCGCTCACCTGGCCCGCCGGGCGTACATGACCGGATGTGCTGGTCGCAGCGGGCTGGGCTGCGCGCTCCATCGAATAACTGGGCTGCGCGCTGGTGCAGAACGGGCAGATATCCCATGTGAGTTCGAGCAGTTGACCGCAGCGCACGCAGGGCCGTTTCAGACGGGTATGGCATTCCGGGCAGGCCTGCCACTCCGGTCGAATGCGCTGCCTGCATCCGGGGCAGACGGGCTTTTCTTCGATCTCCTGCAGCAGGGCTTCCTCTTCCAGCGAGCGCTCATACGCTTCAGCGAGCGTCTCGCGCGGTCGTAAAAACAGATAGATCAGCAGACCGGGCACCGTCAGCACGCCGACCATCAGCGCCGCGATCAGCGGCATGATCGCATCGCGCGATCGCGCCCGCATATCGCGGTATGTCCACACGATCATCGCCAGCAGCGCCACCGCCAGCGTCAGCCCCAGATAGATCAGACCGCCCGTGATCAACCCACTGAAATCACCCGGATTCATCGTGTTTTCCTATCCACCCAGCGCTTCCGCTGGCGTCGGCAGTTCGGTTCGACCGGCTAACAGACTGACCCGGCTGACGTACACATCGTAGTCATGACCGGACGCATAAAAACGCACTTCCCGGATCGACTGCGGGCGTTCTAACGGTGAGAACGAATTGAACAGGTTCTCACTCTCATACGTATACCAGGTATTCATGTGGATGACATCGTGATCCTGCCGGCACGAATCGCAGGTTGTCGGATATTCGAAAGCCGGATCGGCAAAGGCGTAGAAACCGCGATACCAGTTCTGCTCTCGTCCGAACGCATCCACATACGTGATCCGGAACATCATCGGGCACTCGCTGCCGGCGATCCCGCAGGCGCTCAACGACTGACTGCGGATCATGAACGTGGCCCGCAGCGATAGGTAATCAAATTCCGAGAGATCGCGCCCCGGCGTCCCCGGCGGGCCGAAGGACTGCACACAGAAGGTCTCCCCGTGCGAACTGGCCCCTTCACCGCGGTACAGGTGCATGGCTGCGCGCCCGTTGAGCCATTCGATGCGATAATCGCCTGGCGGGGCATCATTCGGCTGATCGGCACACCCCCACATCAGCGGCAGTTCGCGGGTCGGCGGGCTGACCATTTCAGCGGTCAGATTGGTCTGTTCGAACGACGAGTTGACCAGCAGATTGGTATACGTCGTCGTGATGACCAGCGCATCCGTCTCCGCGCTCCAGATCCCGCGCTGACCGGGGGGAATAGCCTGCACACGCGCATTCGGCGCGATCAGAACGGCTTCGCCGTCCTGGTTATCGACCACGATATCGGCGGGGTTGACCCGCACCGAATACTGACCGGGGCCGGTGATCACCACCCATGCCCCCGGCGCAGCGCGCAGGCTGAGGCGGATCGAACGCGGCAGCCCGACTGGGACGAAGATATCGAGCGCCCCGCTCACGTCCTGAAGCACGATGTCATAACTAAGCGAGCTGATTTCGAACCGCGGGCGCGACACATTCTCCAGATCGAACGCCGTATCGCGCTTGATCGTGATCGCAGCCACCAACCGACCGTTCTGCATCTGATCGAGAAATGACAGCGTCGCCTGCGATTGATTGTCGGTGCTGAAAACCGCGCTGTTCGATACCTCGCGCTGACTGCGCACCACCTGCTCGATCTGATCGGGCCCGGTCATGCCGACCGTGCCGCGTCCAACCACGAGCACCGCCGGCATCGGGACGACGGATTGATAGACGACGTAGTTGACACCCAGCCCCAACAGCACACACAGCACACAGAAGATGCCGAACGCGATCAGAATGACCGCCCAGGCGATGTGCTGGGTCACCGCCGCCGGCCGGTTGGCCGTTGGCACTGCTCCGGGGCGCGCTGCCGTTTGCGCCAAGCCAGTCTCTCCACTGTCGATCGCATGTCGATCGAAACCGATTTTGCCTGATCCGGGTGCAATTATAGCACAGACCACAGCGCCCCCGTGGATCTTGCGATCGATCCCCGAATGTGGGTGCCTCTGCGGCGCAGCCGATCTCGACGCTCACCGAGAGCACGGCTATAATGCGAACATAATCGTCCGTCAAAATGAGCTTAAACTGGAGTGGGTTTATGTCCGGGCACAGCAAATGGGCAAACATTAAGCGGAAAAAAGGCGCAGAAGACGCCCGGCGCGGCAAGATCTTCACCCGACTGGCGCGCGATATCACGATGGCCGCGCGAGAGGGGAACAGCGGCGATCCGGCGGCCAATCCGCGGCTGAAAATCGCGATCGAAAAAGCCAAAGCAGAGAACATGCCCAAGGACAATATCGAACGGGCGATCGCGCGCGGCCTGGGCAAGCTGGATGATGGCGAGGAGATGATCGAGGCGATCTACGAAGGGTACGGCCCTGATGGCGTGGCCTACCTGGTCGAGACGCTGAGCGACAACAAGAACCGCACCCTGTCCGAACTCAAACGGGTCTTCAACAAAGCGGGCGGCAGCCTGGCATCCGCCGGATCCGTGCTCTGGCAGTTCGACCAGAAGGGCGTCATTGTGCTGGGGGATGGCGCGCACGATTTCGACACCGTGTTCATGGTCGCCGCGGAAGCCGGGGCCGATGATGTCGTCGATGAAGGCGGCGCGATCACGGTCTACACCCCACGAGAGGCGCTCAATGCGGTTGAGGAAGCGCTCCGCGCCCAGGGGTATCCGATCCAGGAGGCGGCGCTGAAGTGGGAAGCGAAAAACGAAACCACGCTCCCCGTCGATCGCGCGCTGGTCAACATGAAACTGATGTCCGATCTCGAAGAACTCGATGATGTGCAGTCGGTGGCATCGACGCTGATGATCAGCGACGAGATCATCGCCGCTTTCGAGACCGCCTGATCGCCGAGCATGAAAAGCCTCGGTATCGATCCGGGAACTGCCATCGTGGGGTACGGCGTCGTCGAAGAAGGTGCGGATGGCGGGCTGATCGCCCGTGCCTACGGTGTGATCACCACGCCCGCCCATGCACCGATGCACGAGCGTCTGCACACGATTTACGACTCGATCACCGCGCTCGTCCACCTGCACCGGCCCGACCGCGCCGCTGTGGAGGAACTGTTCTTCGGCAAAAATGTCAATACAGCGATCACAGTCTCCCAGGGGCGCGGAGTGATCCTGCTTGCACTGGCCCAGCAGCAGGTGCCGATCTACGAATATAAGCCGACTTTCGTCAAACAGGCGATCTCTGGCTACGGGGGGGCGAAGAAACCGCAGATGCAGGAGATGATCCGCATGCTGCTGTCGCTGGACAGCGTGCCCAAACCGGACGATGCCGCCGACGCCCTGGCCATCGCCATCACCGATCTGCATAACGCCCATTTCACAGGATTGGAGTAGGTCGCTGCGATGATCGCGAGTCTGCGCGGCATTGTCGGTTCATCCAGCTTCGACCATCTGGTCGTGGTTGTGGGTGGGGTCGGCTTCAAGGTTTACGTCCCGATCAATTCCATCAGCGCTCGCGAGGGCGATGAGATCTTCCTGCACACCCTGATGATCGTGCGCGAAGACTCGATCGCGTTGTACGGTTTCGGCACACCAGCCGAACGCGAGATCTTCGAACGGCTGCTCTCCGTCTCCGGCGTTGGCCCCAGAATGGCGCTGGCCGTGTTGGGCACGCTTTCGATCGAGCGGCTGCGCACCGCTGTGGCCAGCCAGCAGGTCGAAGTGCTGACGCGCGTCCCCGGCATCGGCAAGAAAACCGCCGAGAAGATCATCTTCGAACTCAAAGACAAGCTCAAGGGCGCTGACGGCCTGATCGGCGCCGCGCCGTTGAGTGACGTCAACAAAGACGTGCTCGATGCCCTGACGGCCTTCGGCTACAGCGTTAGCGAGGCCCAGGCGGCGCTGGCGGCGATCCCGCCGGATACCCCGGATGATTTTGAGGAGCGCCTGCGCCGGGCGCTGGCTTACTTCGTTTCCCCCTGACGAGGACGATTTATCATGAACTCGCTGATCGGTAAACGCATCGACGTGCTCGACAAAGGCTGGGTGGAGCTGGTCGATCTGATGCCGCACCCGGCGACGGGCATCAGCGGTGATCTCGCCATCGTCAACGCGGCGCGCGTCAGCTTTCTGGGCGAGAGCAAAGGCGAGGCAGCCGATAAAAAACTGCTCTTCTACCTGCTGCGCCATCAGCATACCAGCCCGTTTGAGATGGTTGAATTCAAGCTGAGGCTGCGCGCCCCCCTGGTGACGTACTGGCAGTGGGTGCGCCACCGCACCTTTCATTACCAGTCCGCCAACGCCCAGAGCGGACGGTACACCCCGTTCGACGAGGACGATTTCTACGTCCCGTCCGTCTGGAGACGGCAGAGCAAAAGCAACAAACAGGCCAGCGAAGGCGAGATCGATCCATCCGCCAGCGCCGAGCTGACGCAGGCGCTGCTGAGCCATTACGAGGCGGGCTTTCGCCTCTATCAGGATGCGCTCGCCAAAGGGGTCTCAAAAGAGATGGCCCGTCTGTTCCTGCCCGGCTTCAGCGTCTACTACACCTGGGTCGTCAAAGTCGATGCGCTGAATCTGATGAATTTTCTGCGGCTGCGCCTGGCCGATGACGCACAGTACGAGATCCGGGTGTACGCGCAGGCGATCTACACCCACTTCTTCAAGCCATTTCTCCCGTGGACTGCCGAAGCTTTTGAACAATACGTCCTCAGTGCCCCCCTCCCCGATGCGGGCACGGCGGACGCATGACGCACGCAGTCAGCGCTGCTCCCGGCCTCGCTCTCAGGGTACGACCGGGAACATCACGCCGCCGATCGGGGGGCACAGGACGACCCGGTTGACATCCAGCGGATAGACCAGCCAGTAGTAGCTTCCATCCAGAGCGAAGTAGGTTTCCGGGATCATCAGCTCATTGGCGCCCGTGATCGTATGCAGCACGATCGCGTCAGTGGTCGCATCGTACACTCTCACGTCATACGTGCTGGCTATCTCGAACGGAAGCCACGCGATCAAAGCGGGATTGCCATACGGGAACGACACGTCGGTTCGTGCGCTGTCAGGCAGGAACGCAGCGCAGATTTCACGGGTGGGCGTCAGCATGATCGCGGTCGCGGTCAGATCGAGCGTCGGGACGATGACCGGCGTCTCCGTCGGCGGGGGGACGAACGGCGTCCACGTCGGCGGGAGCGTCGCTCGTGGGATCGGCGTCGGCGTCGGGGCCGGCGTCACGGGCGTCAACAGCACAGGGATGGTGGGTGCAACCGCCGGTGGAGCCGGCGGCTGCGCACAGGCAGCCAGCGCCAGCAGCGTCAACAGCGCAATCCAGACCAGGGCCTTCGGCTTCACAGGCATTCCCCCTGTTCGTTCAACATCCGTCAGCAGGCCGCGTTAGACGCGCAAAGCGTCAACCGCGCCGCTGACCACCAGGATAAGCATCACGATCAGCATCGCCCCGGCGGCCAGCAGATAGACCGCTGTCGCGGGGCGCGGTGCCGGTGGACGACCGGACGAACCGACGATCAGGATCCAGCCCGCACCGTACCAGATCACCGCAGTGATAGCGATAATCCATGCCGGGACAGCCGTCGTGGCGGGGTCGTAAAAATACGTCAGATAGACGAGATCGACCAGCGGCATCACCACCATCGCCAGGATCAGCGTACCCAGTGTCACCACGGCGATGCGGGCCAGACGATTGAGCAGCAGCACCGGACGCGCGATCCCCTCGTACCAGGTCGATGGACGCGGTTTCGACGGCGTTTTCATCCGGAACTTCCGTCTTCGAATCGATTGATCATGAATTCAGCCGTGCGTTCAAAGTAACGGCGCATCTCGCTGCGCTCCGGTTCAGGGATGCCGACGCTGTCGATCGCCGCCAGCATATGTTCCAGCCAGCGGTCTTTGGCCTGCCGGTCGATCGCGAACGGCAGATGCCGCATACGCAGCCTGGGGTGTCCCCGCTCGGCCAGATAATCGGTCGGCCCGCCAAAATACTGGGATAGGAACAGAAACTGATAGCGCTTTCCCGGCTCCAGATCTTCAGGGAACAACGGGCGCAGCACCGGGTCAGCGGCGATCCGATCGTAGAAGATATCGACCAGCCGCTTGAACACCGGGGCGCCGCCCACGCGCTCATACAGACTCTCACCGGAATGCTCCGGGCCGACCGGGCTGTTCGTCACGTTCAAAATTTCTCTGGACAATTGATTTCAAACTCGTACAATGGCGCGACGTGACTATTATACGCTATTCATTCCCTAAGGAGCATCCAAAACATGTATTCTCTCCTGCGTTCGGTCGGGATGCTGCTTCTCCTGGCGGCGTATCTGCTCCCCGTGCCGCTCTTCGCCCAGGAAACCAGCGGGAATGAAAATGTCACTGCGGTCGGCTCCGGCCTGATCACGCCGGTTCTGGAAGCGGCGGCAGCTTCAGCGGGCGTACCGCTCACGGTTGAAGTCACCGGTTCGCAGCGCGGACTTGAAGCCTTCTGTCAGGGTCAGGCCGATCTGGCGGCGGCATCGCGCTCGCTCAACGAGTCGGAGAGCGTGACCTGCGCCAGCCTCGGCGTCGAATTCCTCGAACTGCTGCTCGGCTACCAGATCGCGGCTTTCATCTCTCCCCCGGACAGCGCCTTCGCCCAGTGCCTGACCAACGACCAGCTCAATACCCTGTTCGCGCCCAGTTCCTCCGGCCTGATCGTCGACTGGTCGCAGGTGAACCCCGAAAATGCGCCGGCTCCGCTCACGATCGTGCTGCCGGACAGCGGGGCGCTCCCCGATCTGCTCGACCGGCTCATCACCGGTGACGGCCTGCGCGCGGACAGCGTGCGCGTCCCCGCCGATGCGCTTATCCAGGAAGTCACAACCACCCCGAACAGCATCGGCCTGATCGATCTGCCCGCCGCGCTGGCGGCTGGCGACGCAGTGCGCATCCTTGACCTCAATACCAGCCCGGCTGGATGCACCGCCCCATCGGCGGCTGCGGTGGATGCCGGGACATACAGCGCTGCGCTGCCGCTCTACGTTTACGTCAATGCCAGCGCGCTGCAGAAACCCGGCGTCAGTGACTTGCTGAATGCCGCCTTCGGCGATGCGATCTGGGCTGATCCGGCAGCCGCGGCCTTCACCCAGCCGCCGGATGCGATTGCAGCCACCAATCGCGATACGATCGCCACCGGTCGGACGGGCCGCGTCTTCTCCGCTGAGGAAAATGCCTTCGTCATTCCATCCGGCGTCAGCGGAACGGTGAACGTCGCCGGCAGCGCCATCGCAGCGGATTTCTTCAACGCTTCCACCGGCGCGCTGACGTCGCAGTACCCCGGCATCACCGTGACGACTGCGATCAACGGTCAAACCGCCGGCATCCGCCGTCTGTGCAACGGTGAAGTCGATCTGGCGCTGGCATTCAGCGATCTGACCGACGAACAGGCGGAAAACTGCGCCGCCAATAACATCTCGCTGTTCACGCTCGACCTGGGCCATCGCCCGGTCGTCCTCGTCGCTAACGCGGCCTCGCCCTACCTTCAGTGCCTGACCCTGCCGCAGATCGTGACGGCTTTCAGCGCCGAGTCAGCCGGGGCGATCACCACCTGGTCGCAGGTCGATCCGGCATTCCCAGAGACGCCGCTGACGCTGTTCACGCCGCAGCCGGGTTCCGTCCTCACCGATCTGCTCATGCTGACCGGCGGCAGCACCATGCCCACGCGCATCGACATCCAGCTCGACGACGACGCCGCGTATCGCGCCGCGGCCACCGCCAACGTCGAAGGCGGTCTGGCGGTGCTGTCATGGACGGAATATCAGGATGTCCTCGCCCGGGGGCAGCAGAATCTCATGCCGGTCAGCGTTGACAGCGGCTCAGGCTGTGTCGAGCCGACCTTCAGCTCGATCGCGGATGGGAGTTATGCGCTGTCCCGACCGGCGCGGCTGCTCGTCAATACCGCGGCCCTCACCCGCCCGGAAGTGCAGTCCGTGCTCTGGTATCTGGTCTCGGATGAGAACTTCCCGCAGTTCGCTGATGCGCAGCTCATCGGCGTGACGTTTGAGAGCCTCTCCGACCTGCGCGCCAGCCTGCAAGCGGCGTTCACGGCGGCGGCGGCAGCGGCCCTCACGCCGGAAGCCACGCCTGAGGTGACGCCGGAAGCCACGCTGGAAGTCACGCCTGAGGTGACGCCGGAAGCCACCCCGGCCAGTTAGCCGACGACGTCCACTTATCCGATCGGACTCTCCAGCGGGGGATACATCAGCCGGGTGTATCCCCCGCTGGCTCACAGGCTCCGGGCGGCGACCTCATCATGATATACTTGCACGCAGGTGTCAGCGCAGCATCCAGTCCATCATTCCCCGATAGATCGGTAGAACGGAGTCCGCAGTGCGCGGAGAATTATTTGCGGTTGACCTGGAGACCACCGGTTTCAATCCGGTCGATGACGAGATCATCGAGGTCGCTGCAGTCAGGGTCGTGGATGGCCAGGTCGTCGATCGGTTTCAGTCTTTTGTCAATCCGGGACGGCCTATCCCGGAACCCATCAGCGCCCTGACCGGGATCCGCGATGAGGACGTCCGCAGCGCGCCCGGCGTCAACCGCGTCATGCCCATGCTCAACGCCTTCGTCGGCGGCGGCCTGTGGATCGCCCACAACGTCAGCTTCGACCACGGCTTCCTGCGACGGCGCGGCGCTCTGGAAGACAATCCCCGGCTGGATACATTCGATCTGGCCTCGATCCTGATCCCGCGCGCCGCCCGCTACAGCCTGCAGTCGCTGGTCGCTTTGATGGGGCTGCGCATCGACCATGCCCATCGGGCCGAATTTGATGCCCGGGCGACCGCGGCGCTGTACACCATGCTCTGGGAACGCGCCTGCGCGCTCTCCCCCGCTCTGCTTCAGGAGATCATTGATCTGTCCGGCGATCTCCCCTGGGACTCGCGCAAGTTCTTCCAGGCGGCGCTGAACGAGCAGCGGCAGGCCCGGCGGAGCGAACCGGCGCCGGCCCGGTCGCATCTGCCGTTCTCCCCCGCCCCGGAACGCCCTCCGCTGAGCCAGACGGACGACAACCGTCCGGTTGACAGGCAGGATATCGCCGACGTGCTGGGGCCGGGTGGCGCGCTCGCCGCCGCCCTGCCAGGCTACGAATATCGCCCTCAACAGCTTGAAATGGCTTACCGCGTCCATGATGCGCTCAATCGCGATCAGCACCTGCTGATCGAAGCCGGCACGGGCACGGGCAAATCGCTGGCCTATCTTGTGCCGTCCGTGCTGTGGGCGGTGACGCATGGTGAGCGCGTCGTCATCTCGACCAACACGATCAATTTGCAGGAGCAGCTCTTCCATAAAGACATCCCACTGCTCAAAGCGGCGCTCCCGATCCCATTTGAAGCGGCGGTCATGAAAGGACGGGGCAACTACCTCTGCCCGCGCCGGTTGAATGCTGCGCGCCGCCGCCGTCCGACTTCAGTCGATGAACTGCGCACCATAGCGAAAATCCTCGTCTGGCTGACGGAGAGCGCCAGCGGCGATCGCGGTGAAATCAGCCTGCGCGGCGATGAATTCTCGATCTGGTCGCGCCTGAGCGCGGAAGATGAAGGTTGTCACGATGACATGTGCCAGACCTTGATGCAGGGCACCTGTCCATTTTACCGGGCGCGCCAGGCGGCCCGTGCAGCCCACATCGTGATCGTCAATCATGCCCTGCTGGTTTCGGATGCGCTAGCCGATAACCGGGTGCTGCCAGAATTCAGCCGCGTCATCATCGATGAGGCGCACAACCTGGAGGACGCGGTCACCAGCGGCCTGAGCTTCCGCCTCGATGAGGGTATCCTGCGCCGCCGGTTGAGCGATCTGGGCGGTTTGAAAACCGGGCTGTTGGGCAGTCTGCTCGCCAGCCTGGACGCTTCTCAAGCCCCGGAGAAGACGCGCCTGCGCATCCGCGAATTCATCGGCGATCTGAGCGCGGCCACCGGGAAAATGGAAGTGCATATCGCCCGCCTGTTTGAAGCGCTGCGCGACCTGGCGCGAGCATTTCATCCCGGTCGGGGGGATTACGCCCCGCAGCTCCGCATCGTTGACGCCGTTCGCCAGCACGGGCACTTCAACAGTTTGCAGGCGCGGTGGGAGACGCTGCGCCAATTTTTCCTGGTCATCAGCGAGCGCATCCGCGATCTGGCCAATTACATGCCGCGTCTGGAAGCCTATCATCTGGCCGATTTCGGCGATCTCAAGTCGAGCGTCGATGCAGCGGCCGCTTTCCTGACCGAGACGTTTCATCAGCTCGAACAGTTCTTCAGCGCGCCGGATCCCAACACGGTGTACTGGCTTGCGCTCGGCCAATCGGACAGCTATGTCAGCCTGAACAGCGCCCCGCTTCATGTGGGCCGCCTGATCGAACAGTCGCTGTGGGGGGCAAAAGCCTCGGTAGTGCTCACCAGCGCCACCCTGCGCACGATCGGCGGCTTTGAGTATCTCCAGACCCGGCTCAACGGCGCGGGGATCGCCACAGCGGAAGTTGGCTCCCCGTTCGATTACCGCTCGTCCACCCTGATATACCTGCCGACCGATATCCCGGATCCGATCCGATATGAGCCGAGCTATCAGCGCGCAGTTGAACGCGGCATCGTCGCGCTGGCCGATGCGCTGCGTGGCCGTATCCTGGTGCTGTTCACCAGCTATAAACAGCTCCGCCAAACCGCCCAGGCGATCACGCCGCGCCTGGCGCTGGGCAGCATCCCGGTCTTCGATCAGAGTGATGGCAGCAGCCGTCAGGCGCTGCTCGATGGTTTCGCCGCCAGTGAACGCGCCGTGCTGCTGGGGACGAAGAGCTTCTGGGAAGGGGTTGACCTGCCCGGTGACGCGCTCATCGGCCTGGTGATCGCCAAGCTGCCCTTCGCCACGCCGACCGAGCCGATCGTCGCTGCGCGCATGGAAACGTTCACCGACTCCTTCAACGATTATCAACTCCCTGAAGCCGTGCTGCGCTTCCGCCAGGGCTTTGGCCGTCTCATTCGCACACGCAGCGATCGCGGCGTCGTGGCTGTGTTCGATCCGCGCGTGCTGACCAAAAGTTACGGAGGCGAATTCCTGGCCGCGCTGCCGGATTGCACGCAGGTACGCGGCCCGCTCGCCGATCTGCCGGTGCATGCAGCCGCCTGGATGTCAGAAAACACGAACCGATCTCAAGCCATCCCCTGATCGTCTGACGCCGCCGGCTATGATACCATTTTAAGTAGAGGCTAAATCGCTTAAGGTCGATCGGATGAGGACACCCGCAGGCAAAGAGTGCCGCTACTACTACGCCGATTTCGCACGCGGTCGCAGCGTACAGGAGTGCCGGCTGATCAAAGAGAACCCGAATTCCCTGCCCTGGAGTCCGGGTTTGTGCGCTCGCTGTCCTGTGCCGGACATCCTCCACGCCAATTCCAGCCCCAATCTGCAGATCACACTGGCCGTCCAGCCGCGGCTGCTGGGACTGGGCCGGAAGCTCACGGTCAAAGCGGACTGCCTCCGACATCGAGAGGCCATCCCCGATCCCTTTGTCGGATGTCCCCGGTGCAACGCCGAACGTCCCGGTCTCGATGCCTTTTTGAAGGCGCTGGAGAACGATGATGAAGGATGAGCAACCCCCCGCCGATGCTTTCGCTCCGTCAGCAGTCCACAGCGGGAGCCAGCCGCAGCCCCCTGTCGCTGGTGCAAGCGTGCGCACAGTGTACAGACGTATCGCGATCGAATATCGGCTCTTCGATGACTTGCCGATCGCCGCATTCATCCCGCGGGGGAGGCAGGGCGATCGTTTTCGCGCGCTGCTGGATCAGATCGCCGCTCAATCCAGCGCTGAACCGCTCGATCACCCGGTCGTGCTGATCGCCCCCGACGTCGCGTCAGCCGTCAGCCGCCTGCATGAAACCATGCAGCAGTACCAGAAGGAAGATCGTCGTCCGCTGGCCGCGATCGTCACCCGGCATCCAACGCGGTTGTATGCCGAGCAGGCCGATCTGCTGCTTCCGTGGTCAGACGAGTGGTGTCGCTATCATCTGCGCCGAGCGTTGAAAAACAGCCCTCCCCCTGCGACTGCCTGCGACGATCTGAATATACTTCGCAGTGAGCTTGAACTCTTCAAGACTGCGATCGTCCACAACATCTCCCATGAACTCAGGACGCCGCTGCTGCAGATCAAAAGCGCGGTCAGTCAGATGACCCAGGCGCTTCCCGATGATGCATTTCTGAATCAGCTATCCGATTATGCCGGTCAGGCCGTCGGTCGCCTGGAGGGGCTGGTCAGCCGGGTCATTCGCATCGCCCGCGGTATTGAAATTCAGCCCCAACCCACGCTGCCCGGTGACGTCCTGAACCTTGCCCTGCGTCAGATCAGCACAAGCTGGGAACACCGCAGCAAAATCGACCGCTTAAACCCCCGGATCGATCCGGATCTGCCGTTGATTATGGGGGATAAGCAGGCGCTCGGTGTTTTACTGGAGCAGTTGATCGACAATGCGCTAAAATTCAGCGACGGCGCTGTCGATATCACTGTACAGTCCGACCCCGCTGGCGTCCGCTTCACTGTCGCTGACAGCGGGATCGGCATCGCCCCTGATGAGCGCAGCCGGATCTTCGATCTGTTCTACCAAACAGACAGGGGAGCGAATCGGTGCAGCGGCGGGGCAGGTATCGGGTTGGCTCTTGCCGAACGCATCGCCGCCCGTCACAATACGGTGGTTGAAGTATCGAGCGAAATCGGACGCGGCAGCGCTTTCAGCTTCGTCGTCTCGGCGGCGCAACTGTTCTGAAACCGGATCCGAAAGATCGCCCCCGGTGTGCATCATCCCGGCGTCTGGTTCGATCCGGGTCACTGGATCACCGCACATTCAGATGACCTTTATCTGGTGTGATTGACTCCCCCGCCCGTCGCGTGTACAATTGTTTGTAAAATTCAATTTGTTCTGAATTTAACAAAGTGATTGTTTGCATGCCCTTGATTGCATGTTCGACTTGACGTCGATAGACAGGATGCTCACCATGATGACGCCGAGCCAGTCAGTGGCCATACGCGAGATCGAGGCCCCCGCCCTGACTCGTGATCTGATCGAGACCGGGATGCGCGATATCGAGAATCTGATGCATACGATCGTCGACAGCGACGTCCACGTGCTGCGCGATGCCAGCCGTCACATTCTCGACGCGGGGGGGAAGCGGGTGCGTCCGCGGCTGGCGCTGCTGGCCTTCGGCGCTCTGGGCGGAAAACCGGGTTCGCCAGCCTATCACGACCTGGTGCGCGCGGCGGCTGCGCTGGAGCTGGTGCACACCGCCAGCGTCGTCCATGACGACATCAATGACCACGGCGTGATGCGCCGCGGGCGTCCTTCAGTCAACCAGATCTGGGGGCGTACCTTCGCGCTCCTGACTGGCGACTTTCTCTTCACGAAAGTCTATCAACTGATGGCTCCGCTGAATGAGCTGAATACAGTGCTGGCTGAAGCGACGCTCGCGCTCGTTGAAGGGGAGACGCTGCAGGCCGCCGCTGTCAAGGAAAATCGCCTCAACCGTGAGGTCTATTACGACATCATCGCCCGCAAAACGGCGGCGCTCTTCCGCGCCGGTGCGGCGATCGGCGCTCGGGTGGCCGGTGCGGATGCCGACCAGGAACGAGCGCTGGCGCAGTTCGGGTTCAACGTCGGCCTGGCCTTCCAGATCGTGGACGACATCCTCGATATCACCGCGACGCCGGAACAGCTCGGCAAGACCGCGGGGATCGATGTCGAACAGGGCCGCGGCATCGGTGTGGCGCTCGCCAGCGAAAGCGCCGCACAGTCCCCCGATCCGATGGTGACGATCCGCAATAAGATCATGCAGGGCGATACCATCAAACAGGGCTATGATCACGCGGCGCTGCTGATCACCGATGCGCTTAACCAGCTTGAGTTCCTGGCGGAGTCCCCGTTCCGCGACGAACTGGTCGCCTACGCGCATGCGATGGTCAATCGCAAGTCCTGAGATCGCGTAGTTCCTTCCACCCGTCCACGCCAACAGGATGCAGTCACCGGCTTTGACGACTGCATCCTGTTCGTTTTTGACAGCCCTGCCCCCGATCCAATGCCCCCTGACGGTATAATCGCATCAGCGTACCTCTGCGCTGGATAAGGAAGCAGGACATGTTCAAGATCGCCTCTGTCGATGCTGTCCGTCGGATCGAAGCGGCCTGCGATGCCGCCGGTCTGACTTATGACGAGCTGATGCAGCGCGCTGGATCGGCGGTGTGTGCCTGTCTGGTCGATCTCCGCCCCCGGTTCGGCGATCGAGCGAAAGCCACCTTCCTGATCGGCCCCGGCAACAATGGCAGCGACGGGCTGGTGGCCGCGCGCCTGCTGGCTGAAACCGGAACTTACCAGGTGGCGGCCTACCTGCTGCGCCCGCGCCCCGCCGACGATCCGCATCTCAACGCGGCGCGCGGGGCCGGGGTCTTCATCGCCAACGCCGAGGACGATCAGCGCTGGCGTGTGCTGACCAATCTGGTCGCCAGTTCCCATGTGCTGGTCGATGCGCTGTTCGGCATCGGCGTGACCCTGCCATTACGCCCGGAAGCGGCCAGGCTGCTGCGCGCCGTCACGTCTGCGCTGGCGCTGAACGACGAGTCCCTGCTTCCGCCGTATGCCGATCCGATTCATCCTGCCCCACAGCCCCCCGCCCCGCTGATCGTGGCGGTGGACTGCCCCAGCGGTATTGACTGCGACACGGGCGCGGTTGATGAACACACGGTACGCGCCGATATCACGCTTTCATTCATCGCCGCCAAGCCCGGCCTGCTGACCTTCCCGGCGGCGGAATACGTCGGTCGTCTGCTGCTGGCCGATCTGGGCGTTTCGCCCCGTCTTCCGGAAATGCAGGAACAACCCTGGGAATTGTTCGACGGACAGAGCGCGCATGCGCTGCTGCCGCCCCGCCCGTCGAATGGGCACAAAGGAACGTTTGGAACCGCGCTGATC
The DNA here is from genome assembly GCA_034432395.1 of Anaerolineae bacterium. Lineage (GTDB taxonomy): Bacteria > Chloroflexota > Anaerolineae > Aggregatilineales > Phototrophicaceae > Flexifilum. The sequence goes on along the minus strand of DAOUBU010000052.1, from coordinate 32,511 downwards.
GTCGGCGGATCGCGCCAGTACGTCGGCGCACTGGCCCTGAGCGCCGCCGCCGCTTACCGCAGTGGAACCGGGCTGGTCAATGTCGCCGCCCCCGCGCCGCTGGTGGCCCAGCTCAGCGCGATATTCTGGGAAGCCACCTGGACGCCGCTCCCCCATGCTGACCTTGCGCTCACAGTGGAAGCGCTTATGCCGCTCGAACCGGCGCTGGCGCACGCCGATGCGCTGATCGTCGGCATGGGGCTGGGACGCGATCCTCAGACGCAGGATTTCCTGCGCGCCCTGCTCCAGCGGACGGATCTGCCCCCGCTGCTGCTGGACGCGGACGGCTTGACGCTGTACAGCGAAATGACCGATCCGCCGCCGCTGCCGGAGCGTTCCGTCATCACCCCGCATCCAGGGGAATTGGGGCGGCTGCTGCACGTTTCCGCCGATCAGATCAACAGCAGCCGCTGGGAAGCCGCGCGCGAAGCCGCGCAGCGCTTCAACACGGTGTGCGTGTTGAAAGGGGCGCACACGCTGGTGGCCCATCCGGATGGCAGGATCCGCGCGCTGCCGTTCAAGACCAGCGCCCTGGCCAAAGCGGGCACGGGGGACGTGCTCTCCGGCGTGATCGGCGGTCTGCTGGCACAGGGACTGCCTCCGTTCGATGCCGCCGCAGTCGGGGCTTATCTGCATGGGCGCGCGGGACAGGATGCCGAGCCGCGCGCTCTGCTCGCGCGCGACCTGATCGATCGGTTGAGCGTTGAAAAGAGGGATAAAACTCCGTAATCGTCAGCGGGACTCGGGGTCAGCCATGCCGAGCGCCGCGCGACGGCGGCGGGCCGCCGCCTTGCCTTCCGCCACACTCTGTGCGATCGGATCGGCGCTCAGAGATTGATTGATCGCTTCGGCCTGGGTGCGCGCCGCCCGGCTTGTGCGCTCAAGCGCCGCGGTCAGCGTCCGGCGCAGCCGCCCGCCGGATACCGGCGCATACCACAGCGCCGCCAGCGCGCCGATCGCCAGGCCGATCAGCGTGCCCAGCACGAAGGCCTCGCTGTCGATCAGGTCGGACTGCTGCACGGGGTGGAGATCCTCAGGCTGTCGTGCGTCCATCGTCATCCCCACTGCGGCGGACGGCGCGACGGATACCGAACAATTCGCGCGTCAGCACCGATACGCCGGCCAGAAAGCCGCTCAAACGCAAAATCGGCGTCAGCGCATTCTGGCTGACGAACTCGACCGTCCCCTGGGCTGTTTTGACCGTCTGCTGCGTGTTTTCCAGGATAGGCTTGACCTCTGTTTGCAGCAGGTTGATCAGCTTGGCGATCTGAAGGATGAGGATGCCCAGCGCCAGCACGATCAGGATCCCCTCTAATGCGAGAAAGATGATCACCAGATCGCGAAACAGACGGATCACCGCGCTGCTCTGTTCCAGATCGGACGTCAGGGCGATCACGATCGCCAGCACGAACAGCAGCATGACAGCGCCGATCAGGGCAGCAGTGACCAGAATGATCAGACGACGCAGCGATCGACCGGCTGCGCGCTCCGTCCCTTCATGTATCGCCGCGCTCTCGGAAGGACTTTCGGTCATCGGTCATCCTGTTTTCAGACTTCACCCGCCCGACGTCGTCATCAGGCGGTCGCAGCGCAGATCAATCCCTGGCCCGTTCAGGCTGTCCCTTCATGGGTTCGCTGGCGCTTGCAGCCGCACGCCCAGAATGTAGGCGGCCAGCAGCGCAACCAGCGAGCCGATCGTCGCCGCGGCGGTCTTGAGCGGCCCGATCTGAAACAACGTGATCTCCAGCGCGGTTCCCAACACCTGCCCTACGCTGAACCCCAACCAGCCCGCCAGCAGATATAATGCAAGACGGCGCGCGTCACCGCCCACAATCAGATGAAACAGCGCGCCATACAGCGTGGCAAGGATAAACCCGAGAAACAGCCCCGGAGTTGTCATGCTCAGCATTCCTCAAACCAGGCCGACACCTCGGCTGGCGAGGATTGTAGCATGCGACAGAGGAAACGGCTATAATGCTGACCATGAATACACTCGATCGACGCATTCTCATCCCGGCCCCTCAGGCTGCTGTGTGGGCCGCTATCAGTGATCTGGCGCACAGCGGAGCATGGAACGCGGACTGGCAGCAGGTCGCGTTTTTGACCACCAAACGAGAAGGACGCGCCACTCGTTTTCGCTGCCGCGACAGCAAGGGCAAAGAGGCCGTTGTCGAGATCACGGCATGGTACAACGGTCTGGGCTTTGAATACACTTACATCGACGGCCTCGGACTGAAGAACCCGATCGGGCGCATCCGCCTGCAGGAGATCCCGGAAGGCACGATCGTCCAGTGGACGTTTCAATGGGAAGGCTCGCGCGGCGCCGCCCGCAAGCTCGAAAGCCGTCTGGAGGACAATCTCAAGGCCCTGTACCGCCAGGTGACGCAGGCCGGGCGTCAGCCCATGACCGAGTCGAAATCGAGCATGCGCGAAGCGGTCAGCTTCAGCGATCGGTCTCACTATCAGCCCCGCCACCCTTCTGCCATGCCGACGCCAGCGGGCACGAATGCGCCGGCGGCGGCGCAGGAATTCACCTTCGATGACCTCGATATCGCGCCCGTGACCGGCTCAGCCCTCGATCTACAGATCGAGCCGCCGCTGCAGACCGATGATGCACGCCTGATCCCGGCGCAGCCAGAGGCGTTCGACTTCGCGCTCGATCCGCCGATCCGCGAGGACGACACCCGCCCCCGCCCGGCGATCGAGGCGGTTGCCAGTCAGATCCCGGTGCTGCCGCCGCTTCCGGAGGATATCGAGGGCGAACCGGACTTCCTTGACGAACTCATCATCGAACTGGACAGCCCGATCGGCCCGGCGTTCGACTTCGACGCAGTCACCCCGGCCAGCGCTGACACAGCCTCCCCCACCGCATCGATCGGCGACCCTGTCGCCGTGCCGGATGTCATCGAGGATATCTCAGCCCTCATCCTCGACGCGGCGCCGCTGCCTCCGGCTGCATCCGGGGAAGCCGCTGCGGACGTCTCCGCACCGCCTCCAGTTGAGCAGCCGCCCGCTGCGCCCCCGGTGACATCAAGCCCTGCCGATCTCGCAGCGGTGACGCCGGCCTCCACCGCGCAGACCGGTGAGATCAAGAGCATCTGGGAGGTCTTCGGCATTCCCAAGCCCACCGAAACGATCGGGGAGCCGAGTCTCGCAGTGGAGTCAGCGCCGGCGGAACAGCCTGAAGCCGGTGAGGCCTCCCCTGTATCGCCGCCAATATCGGACGATACCGCTCCTTTGAAACCGGTCGAGGTGGAAGCGGACGGCTTGCTCGCGGATCGGCTGCCCAAACCGCCCCCCGGCTTGATGGAGGCGTTGGAGTCGCTTCGTTCAGGGGAACCAATCGCCTCGGAGCGTCCGCCACGACGCGGCGGTCATCGGGCGCGCATGCGTCTGAGGCGGGTGCGGATCCGCCGTCCCGTCTGATCGGGGTGTCAGTTCAACAGCCCGCGCGATACAGATCGACCGTTAGCGGTTCGACCCTCAGGGACTGGCACAGGCCGAAATCGTGAGCCTGCATGTACTGCTGCAGCCCTTCCGTCACCAGCATCTGACCGGGGATGTCGATCACGAGCGTAGGCTGCACCGCCTCCCACACCTGCTGCGGATCGCTCAGGCCGGATTGACGTATCACGCCGTACTCACCGGCGGTGCTGTACAGCTCAAGATGATCGGGCAGCGTCCAGATGAGCAGGTGCGTGCTGGCGATGACGTCCTCAGCGTCGATGTATTCAGTCAGCGGCCCGGCCAGATCGGCATAGACATAGTTCGGCAGCCCCTGCCCGCGCAGCACCGCGATCAACCCCGACCAGTTCAGGTTGGTGGCAGCGGATGCGCCCAGCATCAGCAGCACCGCCGCCATCCCGATCCAGCGCCGCGCTGCGACGGCCTGTCCTGTGCCTGAGGGAGTCAGCGCCGCGGCGGCCATGATCACGAACAATGGGGCGGTCAGCGTGCGGTAGCCCTGCGTATCGATGATGGCCATGCTGATGAAGACCGGCAGGGCCAGGCTGAGCAGTCGGCGATCAGCCGGTGACCGGCGCAGCAGCACGAACAGCAGACCGGCGTCCATGATCAGCCCTTCAAGCAGCGTCGGCCAGGTCAGAAAATACAACCAGGTCTGGCGCTCACCGCGATCGGTCACCAGTCCGGTCAGGAACGGGCCGATCCCCCCTGCCGGGACGATATTGAAAAACCAATAGACCAGAGCGCCCACCCCCGCACCGGCGGCGTATGCAGCGAATGCATCGAAACGGCGCGGCGCACGCAGCACGGCGATCGCCATGAATACGCTGCATCCCACGGCCAGCGCCAAACCGGCGGCGTGCAGTTGCAGGGAGAGCAGCGCGAGCAGTCCGGCGGCGAAAGCCCCGCCCCGGCGCGCCCATGCGCGCTCGTCCGTCTGACCGATCAACGCCAGCCAGCCGACGAAAACAGCGGCTGCCCCCAGTTGATGATGCGGTCGGTAATCGAACGCCGGAAAAAACACCCCGCTGAAAGCTGCCAGCGCTGCGCTGACCCAGGCCGTGGGGCGATCGTACAACCGCCGCGCCAGCAGCCACACGCCGATGAGCGTGAGCAGATAACATGCGTACACCCACAGCCGCCCCGTGCGGATATCAAACGCGATATGCTCAAGCGCCTGACCGTAGGCGGCGATGCTCCACCCCAGCCCGGGCACGATGAGCTGCGGCTCCATCATCCAGCGGCGCGCGTAGATCCCGCCGAAATGGACAGCGGTGCTGGCGTAATCCGCCCAGTGGGCTTCATCCGGGCTGAAGGGGAACTCAGTGAGCGCGGTGAAACCGCTCAGCACAACGATGAGCGCGATCGCACCGGGCAGGATCATCCTCCCCGCTCGCACGACGCGATCGGGCATCGTCTCACGGGCGGGGAACATCACGATCGCTGTGAAACTCAGCGCGCTGATGGCGGCGAACTGCTTCACCGTCAGTTCGACCGGCAGCAGCCAGATCAGCGCCGCCAGTGCACTGATCGGCCCCGTCACCAGCAGCCGGCTGCGCAGCGTCCAGCGCGTCAGCCAGCGCTCCAGGCGTCCAGCGAACAGCAGCGCGCCGCTGCTCGCGATGACTGCGAACAGCGCCAGCGCCAGCACCAGCGCGTAACGAGGGCTGTACCGCCCCAGGATCGCCCCGCTGGCGCTCTCATGGCGCAGCAGGACGATCAGGGTCAGCGTCTGCGCCAGCACTGCTGAACCGGTGATCGTTCGAAATGAAGTACGCATCGTCTGTAGGGTTAAGTTTCTCGATTGAGCACAATGGTGGATAGTGCCGTCAAAAGAAAAGATCGCCTGTCCGGTGAGTTTTTCTGCAGTATGCCAGGAAATTACCTGAGCAATTCCTCGATGTCCACGCCCGGTAATTCCCATACCTTGACACAATCCTGGCTTCCGTTTGAACTGAAAATGGCCTTCGCTGTTTCCTCGTATTCTTGATTGCGCAGGTGAAACCAGGAATAGACCCCGATCCGAGATTTGGAATGAAAACACCCCGCTGCATGGCGGGGTGTATCAGTATGGGGTGCCCAGACGGACTTGAACCCTCGACCTTCTGATCCACAATCAGACGCTCTGACCAACTGAGCTATGGGCACCGTACACCCAGAACAATAGCACAACCCGCGCTCAAGATCCAGTGTCTGTTTGATCTTTTTTGGCCTCCGGCCGTCTGGTCGCCACGATCACGAGCGCCTCGCTGCGCGGACAGGGGACGAAATGCACGACCGCATCGAACCCGTGGGGATGCAGTCGGCGCTCAACCAGTTCTCCAGCGGCGCGCCGTGCCGCTTCGACGTCCCCGCTCCCCTGCCCGGTGAGGCGATACGCCAGATCGAGCAGTCGTCGGATGATACCGCCGGCTGTGAACGCCGCGCCGGGCACGATGATCAACTGACCGGCGGCGGCCAGCACCCGTCGCACCTCGCTCAGCGTGCGCGGATCGATGATGTAATCAGTCGGGAAGGTTGCGATCACGGTTTGAAACGCTGCGTCCGGAAACGGCAGAGCCTGGGCACGACAGCGCACCAGCCGCGGTTCGACGCGCGCCCGTTTGAGCTTGCGGGCCGCGATCTGCCCCATCTGGGGCGATAGATCGCAGCCCACCGCGTCATACCCCCGTATCGACAGATCGAGCTGGAGATTGCCCGGGCCGTGCGCAAGTTCCAGGACGCGCCCGCCAATTGGATCGGCGAATTGAAGTGCGGCGCGCGTCCAGGCGCGCCACGCCCCCATCGACACGATCCAGCTCACCGCATCGTATGTGAACGCAAATGGATGATACAGCAGCCAGAAACCGGCCTGCACCAGCCGCCACCCGATCGTCATCGGCTAGCTTCTGCCCGGTGGTGCCGATCGTGCCGCCAGCCAGTCGTCAACCGCCGCGCGCGCCACGTCAGGCACATCGCTGATCAGCGCGCTCACGCCGATATCGAGCAGGGTCGTCATGCGCGCGCGCTCATTGACCGTCCACGTATTGATGTATTTCCCGCTCGCCCGGATCGCCTGCGCGACCTCCGGGGTCAGCAGCTCGTGATACGGATGCAGGAACGCGGCGCGCTCGGCGATATCGCCGAACAGTTCGGCGGGACTGCCGAATGCATACAGGCAGCCCAGCAGGACGGTCTCCATCCCCGGCTGTGCGGCGAAATGCCGCAGCGCGTGCGGATTGAACGACGAAACGATCACCCGTTCCTCAGCCCGATGACGACGGATGCAGTCCGCCACGAGCGCTTCGACGCCGTCGGTCTCCGCCGATCGATCGTCGGGTTTTTTGATCTCCACGTTGATGATCGCGCTGGTGGGCAGCGCCGCGAACACCTCATCGAGCGTGGGGATCGACACGCCAGCATACTGTGGGGCGAACCAGCCGCCCGCGTCCAGCGCTTTCAACTCGGCCAGCGTCATCTTCTGCACCTGACCGCGGCCGTTTGTCGTGGCATCCACGGTCTCATCGTGGATCACGACTGCGTGACCATCCGCCGTTCGCCAGACGTCCAGTTCGACGCCGTCGGCCCCCTGTTCCATCGCCAGCGCGAACGCCGGCAGCGTATTCATCGGTGCATAGGCCCGCGCCCCCCGGTGACCGAGCACGAGCCGTTTCTCCGCCTGCATCTGTCGCAGCAAAGGGTGTTCAGCGGACAATCTGCACCTCACCGTTCACAACCAGCACCGGATAACGCTTCACCGGCACGACGGCGGGCGGCGCGGTCACCTCACCTGTGCGCATATCGAAACGGGCGCCATGCTTGCGGCATTCGATCTGACAGCCGTGCAGCATCCCCTCGCTGAGCGGGTACTCCTCATGGGTGCACTCATCGCGCACCGCGTAAAACTCACCGTCGATATTGATGATCAGGATCCAGTCCCGGCCCACTTCGACGACGAGGCGTTCGCCCGGTGGGATATCTTCGACGCGGGCCACAGTGATCGGTTCGCTCACAGTCTCTAATCCTCTTCCTCTTCGTGTTCGAGCTTGCGCCATGCTTCCAGACCATACAGCCCTACCCGGAGCGCTTTCAAGCCGAGCAGAGCGCACTTCACCCGGTTGGCGGACAGCGGAATGCCGAGCAGATCGAAAATGAACTGTTTGTCGATCGCGTGGATCTCTTCCAGCGTCTTGCCCATGATCTCCTCGCCCAGCATCGACGCGGCGGCCTGGCTGATCGCGCAGCCCTCACCATCCCAGCCGACAGCGGCCACCCGCCCCTGCTCATCAAAGCGGAGCGTCAGCCGCAGACGATCGCCGCACAGCGGATTGCTGACTTCGTAATCGACATCCGCCGGGTCGAGCACGCCCCGATTGCGCGGGTGCATCCCGTGATCGAGAATATTTTCCCGGTAAAAATCATCCATCCATGACCTCTAGCTGTGGAAAAGCCGCTTGGCGCGGTACAGCGCTGCGATCAACGCATCGACCTCTGCTTCGGTATTATACAGGTAGAAGCTGGCCCGTGCCGTCGCCCGGATACCCAGATGATCGTGCAGCGGCATCGCGCAGTGATGCCCGGCGCGCACAGCGATCCCCTCCGCGTCCAGCACCTGGGCCAGATCGTGCGCGTGAATGCGATCGAGCGTGAACGCGGCGACCGCGCCTTTCCGGGATGCATCCGGGCCATACACAGTCAGGCCGGGCACTTCCGCCAGCCGCTCCAGCGCATACGCGCCGATCGCCCGCTCATGAGCCTGGATCTGCTCCATGCCGATGCCAGTCAGATAATCGACCGCCGCCCCCAGCCCGATGATCTCGGCGATCGACGGCGTCCCGGCCTCAAACTTGAACGGCACTTCGTTCCAGGTCGATCCATCCAGCGTCACCCGGCTGATCATATCGCCGCCGCCCATCCACGGGGGCATGGCCTCCAGCAGATCGAGCTTGCCATACAGGACGCCACTTCCGGTCGGGCCGCACATCTTGTGACCGCTGAAAGCCAGAAAATCGACATCCAGCGCACGCACGTCGATCGGCAGATGCGGCGCGGCCTGCGCTGCATCGACCAGGATGAGCGCGCCGGCGGCATGGGCGGCCCGCACCATTTCGGCGATCGGGTTGATCGTCCCCAGCACGTTCGACACGTAGGTCACCACGACCAGCCTGACCGGCTCAGCCGTCAGCAGATGCTGATAGGCATCGAGATCGAGCGTCCCATCCGCCTGTGTCGGTACGTAGCGGATGATGGCGTTCTTTTCAGCGGCCAGCATCTGCCACGGCACGATATTGGCATGATGTTCCATCACGGTGGAGACGATGACATCGCCGGGGCGGATATTGGCGCGCCCCCACGTCTGCGCCACCAGATTGATCGCTTCGGTCGTGCCGCGGGTGAACACGATCTCGCGTCTGCTGGCCGCGTTGATGAAACGCTTGATCTTCGGGCGCACCGCTTCGTAAGCCTCGGTCGCCAGTTCGCTCAGTTTGTGGATGCCGCGGTGGACATTGGCGTTGTACGTCCGGTAGTACGTATTCATCGCTTCGATCACGACGTCCGGCTTCTGGCTGCTGGCCGCATTATCGAGATAGATCAGCGGCACCTCATCGTGATGCATCTGCGCCAGAATGGGAAAATCAGCGCGCACCGCCTGAACATCAAAAGCGGCTGGTGGGGGTGTGTTCATCGCCGTTCATACTCCAGACTGAGAAAACGGAGCGCGGAAATCCCGTTCTCCGCGCTCCGTTTCACCTGCTCACCAACGATCGTCAGCCTCACCGGCGGCATCGCCGCGGTCACTCGGCATCGATGTCATTGTACTCGCTGACCTTCTCGATTTCCGCGCTGCGATCGCGCTTGCGCCCGGTGATCTTGGCATCCAGGCTCGCGCGCAGACGGTCGCGCACGCGCTCGAACGGGATGCGGTCGAGCAGTTCTTCGAAGAAGCCCTCGGTGACGGTCAGCTCCGCTTCGGCGCGCGGAATCCCCCGGCTCATCAGATAGAATATCGGTTCTTCTTCCAGCGTGCCAAACGTCGCCGCGTGAGTGCAGCGCACATCGTCGGCTTCAATCTCCAGGCCGGGGATGCCATCCATGCGCGCATCCTCGCTCAGTACCAGGTTGCGGCTGGCCTGGAACCCATCGATCTTCTGCATTTTCGGCAGCGATTTGATCATCCCCTGCCAGACCGTGCGCGCACTATCCTTCGCCGCCCCCTTGAAGAGCAAATCGCTGGTGGTCAGCGGCGCGTTGTGATTCTGCTGCGTGTCATGATCGAACAGTTGATCCTGATCGGCGAAGAACATCCCGCTGACGCGCGCTGTCGCGGCGTAACCATCGAGTTCGACCTCGATGAACTGCTTGACCAGAGCGCCGCCCATCGTGCCGATGATCCAGTCCAGGTTGGCATCACGATCGACGCGGGCGCGCTGGTGGCTGAATTCGAACGTCTGGCGGTTCCAGTCCTGCAGCGACACATAGCGCAGGTTCGCCGACGGGCCGATCAGCAGTTCCGTCGCACCGATGAAGGCGGACTGGCGCTCCCCTTCCTTAGACAGATAATCGACCAGGATCGTCGCCTGCGCGTTCTCGCCCAGCACCACCAGCGTATGGCCGAGCGTCGCGCCATCCTGCGTGTTGTACATGACCACGTGGAACGGCAGTTCGATCGCCTTACCGCGCGGGACATACAGGAAGATGCCGTGCGTCCACAGGGCGGCATGCAGCGCGGCGAACTTGCCATCGCCCGGCTTCACGGCGCGCGTCATCAACTGCTCGCGCACCTGCTCCGGATGCTCACGACATGCGGTGAGCAGATCGGTGAAGATCACCCCCTGCGCCTTGACCGCCTCATCGATTTCATACTGGACGACCCGGCCATCGACGAAAATCAGCGTACCGGCCTGGGCTTCACCGATCAGCGGCTCGAGATTCTCCGCCGGGACGGTCTCGCGCGTGGCGGTCAGATCCGGGCGGATCAGCTTGCCAGCTTCGTCCCAGCGGATATGGCGATAGTCCGTGCGCCGCCAGGCCTCATCCTCGCGCCCCGGCATCGGCAGGTGTTCGTACAGTTCCCAGGCCGCCAGACGGCTCTCCAGCAGCCAGTTCGGCTCGTTATGAGCGCGGCTCATCGCCTCGATATCAGCGACTGTATAGCGCGGGGCATCAGCGACAGCCGTGCGGCGCTGTCTCACCAGTTCAGTCACACCATTTCTCCTTACGATCGCAGAGTTAAGGTGAGGGTATCCCGGCGGGATCCCCTCACACAGGCGCAGTCTTCAGCCGATCGAGCCTTCAAGCTGGATCTGGATCAGCCGGTTCATCTCCAGCGCGTATTCCATCGGCAGTTCCTTCACCAGCGGCTCGATGAACCCGTTCACGATCATCGCGTTGGCCTCGTCCTCAGTCAGCCCACGCGACATCGCGTAGAACAACTGATCTTCGCCGACGCGGCTGACGGAGGCTTCATGACCCATCGTCACATTGCGGGCATCGACTTCGATCGTCGGATAGGTGTCGCTGCGGCTGTGATCATCGAGCAGCAGCGCATCGCAGACGACGTTGCTCTTGACGTTATCCGCGCCCTCAACGATCTTGAGCAACCCGCGGTAGCTGGCGCGTCCACCGCCCTGGCTGATCGACTTGCTGATGATCTGGCTGGTGGTGTTCGGCGCCAGATGCGTGATCTTGGCCCCGGCGTCCTGATGCTGCCCCGGCCCGGCGAACGCGATCGACAGCACTTCACCGTGAGCACCCTCGCCAGCCAGAATGACGGCGGGATACTTCATCGTCACCTTGCTGCCCAGGTTGCCATCGACCCATTCCATCGTGGCGTTCTTGTACGCGATCGCGCGCTTGGTCACCAGGTTGTACACGTTGTTCGACCAGTTCTGGATCGTCGTGTAGCGGCAGCGCCCACCCTCTTTGACGATGATCTCGACGACCGCGCTGTGCAGGCTGTCTTCGCTGTATGTCGGCGCGGTGCAGCCCTCGACGTAGTGCACGTAAGCGCCCTCTTCAACGATGATCAGCGTGCGCTCGAACTGACCCATATTCTTGGTATTGATGCGGAAGTAGGCCTGGAGCGGCATTTCGACATGCACCCCTTTGGGCACATAAACGAACGAGCCGCCCGACCAGACCGCGCTGTTCAGCGCGGCGAACTTGTTATCGCTGGCCGGGATCACCGTCCCGAAGTACTGCCGCACCAGATCGGGGTGGTCGCGCAGGCCAGAGTCCATGTCGGTGAAGATCACGCCTTTGGCTTCCAGATCCTTGCGGATGCTGTGATACACCACCTCCGACTCATACTGCGCCGTCACGCCCTGGAGGTATTTCTGTTCCGCTTCCGGGATGCCCAGGCGGTCGAAGGTGCGCTTGATCTCTTCCGGGACTTCGTTCCAGTCACGCCCCTGTTTTTCGGCGGCGCGCACGAAATAGTAGATGTCGTCGAAATCGATGCCGCTCAGGTCGGCTCCCCAGGTCGGCAGCGGCTTGGCCAGGAACTGCTGATACGCATTGAGACGGAATTCCGTCATCCATGCCGGTTCCTGCTTCATCTCGCTGATCTGACGGACGATATCGGCGTTCAGACCTTTCTGGCTTTTGAACGCATACCGCTCCGGCTCGTGAAAACCATACGTCTCGGCATAGGATGCGCGCACACTCTTTAACGAGCGCTCTTCCTCGGTTAGCTGCTTTTCACTCTTGACGATCGGTTCCTGCATCATCGGAGGTACACCTCTCTATCTCATTCAGGCTAACGGGATGCGCTTACTGAGCCGCGCGTTCGCGGATCCAGTCGTAGCCGCTCTCTTCTAGCTTGAGCGCCAGCTCCGGCCCGCCTTCTTCCACGATCTGCCCCTGGTACATCACGTGGACGAACTGCGGCTTGATATAGTTCAGGATACGCTGATAATGGGTGATGACGAGCACCCCCAGATCCGGGCCGCGCAGGGCATTGACCCCATCGCTGACGACGCGCAGCGCGTCGATATCGAGGCCGCTGTCCGTCTCATCGAGGATAGCGATCTTGGGCTGAAGCACCGCCATCTGCAGGATCTCGGCGCGCTTCTTCTCGCCACCGCTGAAGCCATCGTTCAGGTAGCGGCCAGCGAACGAGTGATCCATGTGCAGCATGTCCATCTTGGCGCGCATCAGCTTGCGGAAATCGGATACGCTGATCCCCTTGCTGTCGGGGTCTTCCGCTTTCATGCGCGAATTGATGGCCAGCCGCAGGAAGTTCGCCAGCGTCACGCCCGGGATCGACACCGGGTACTGGAACGCCAGGAACAGGCCGGCGCGGCTGCGCTCATCGGGGGTCATCTCGAGCAGCTCTTTGCCATCGAAAATGATCTGCCCGGCAGTCACTTCATAGGCGGGGTTGCCCAGCAGCACATTGGCCAGGGTGCTCTTGCCCGAACCGTTCGGCCCCATCAGCGCGTGCACTTCGCCCTGCTTGATCGTGAGGTTCACCCCGCGCAGGATCGGTTTGTCTTCGATAGATACATGCAGGTTGCGAATTTCCAGTGCCACGCTCATGCTGTGACCATCCTCCGGTAAGTTTGAGTCCGATTAAAATGATTCCGTACCTATAGTACGAAAGCAGCCTCAGTATAATCGGGCTTATTGGCACCGTCAATCTTTTTTATGAGCGACCTGATAAAAATTCCCTTAGAATCGGTCGCGCATGCAGTACAATAAACCGTAAGCGAAGCGATCAGTTCAGCAACAAGAGAGGGCTACCATGAGCGACTCGCTCCAATCTCCCCCCAAAACAGAAGAAGGCCTGCGCGAAGCGCTGCGCGTCGTCGTTGACCCGGAAATCGGCATGAATGTGATCGAACTGGGCTTGATCCGCAGCGTCGAGATCGCCCCCGATCGCGCTCACCTCGTGATGATCATGACGACGCCTTTCTGCCCCTATGCGCCGCAGCTCCTCGAGCAGACGCGCCGCACCGCCCAGGAATACCTCGAAGTGCCCACCACCATCGAGATGGGGCTGGAGATGTGGGATCCATCGATGATGGAAGAAGGCGCCGCCGACGACTGGGGCCTGTTCTGAAGCAGCCCCCCAAACAGGCCGACCGTCGGAAGCGGCGGTCTGCCTGTTACAGAGCGCACCCGGCTCCGCTCAGCGCGGGCGATTGCCCAGGATGAACTCTCTGGGATCGACGTAGTTCTTGATGAGCGCGTCGTAGTTGCGCCCCGGCCAGTGCTGCGGGTTGGTCTCCAGGATCGTCGTTGGGCTGATGTCGAAATGCAGATGAAAGGCGTAGCGCCCGAACGCATTGCCGACCGTGCCGATCTGCTGCCCGCGAGAGACGCGCGCGCCCGCTGCCACACTCATCGAGTCGACGTGGCCGAAGCGGCTGTACACAGTCATCCGCGTCGTCTGCAGCGGGTCGTGTTTGATGATGATGACGTTCCCCCAGATGGGCAGCCGCCCCGCAAAGGTGACGATGCCGCTGGCCGGCGCATAGACCGGAGCCAGGCGATCGGCGTCCTGCGGCAGGTTCAGGTCTGCGCCGGTGTGATAGGCCTCCTGCGGCGTCCCGACGAAGTACAGGCGGCCAAACGGACTGGCATCGTACCAGCGCCCCGGCCAGACGGTGCGCCCGCGTCGTTCTTCGGCTGTCCCCACCGGCGAGTCGAAACCATCGGCGAACGGGCCGCTGCCCGTCCCCGTGCTCACCGCCTGACGCCAGCGCATGGCATCGAATGCGATCTCGCGTCCGGCCTCCCCCGTCAGGTCGTTGAGGAACACCGTCCCGGCGTTGATCGCGCTGCGCTCGATATCGAACACGCCCAGCGTCACCCACTGGTTGGTGTACTGCGATTGATCGACGGTCACGCTGATTTCGCCATTGCTGCCGCGCACGCCGTGGATCTTGTAACGTGCGTTGCGCGTGGATGAATGACGCCCCGGGATGAACACCGCGATCTCGTAGCGCCCATCCTCCCGGATCGGGATGGCCCAGCGCACCGAGGTCTTGCTCGCCTGCGCCTCGGTCGCCTTGTAATAAACGCGCCAGCCCCACGTCCCCTGGAAGCTCTGCAGCTCGTTCTGGCCGGTGTAGCTGAACGTGGCAAACCCCGGATCGTCCGGCTTGACGATGACCTCGTTGGTGTAAATGACGTCCGGCGGCGGCGGCTGGATCGTCCCCGGCTGGATCGGCTTGTTGAGCGCGGCATACTGCCCTGGGCTGATCACCCCGAGCCGCCACCAGCTCAGCGCGCGCGCACCGTGCCGGTTCACGGCCAGCGTGATCGCCGCATCGATGTCCTGCGTCTCGGCATCCGCCTGCAAAATCGGGATGATCGGCTTGCCATAGCCCGACCACACCTCATAAGTCTCGCGCAGCAGCTCATCCACTGGGCGGCGCATCGTGCGCCAGTACACCATCGGGTGGACGCTGTTGACAAAAGGCTGCCACTCGCGCGGGAAAATAGTCTCATAGTGATGTGCGCGCGGATCGACGGCCATGCCGATATGGAAACTACCCGGCAGCGCCCGGCGGATGCGCGTCATGAACGGGCGGATCGCCGCTTGGCCGGCTTCCCAGTACCCCTCAAACGGTTCGATGTCGAGGATCATCGACCGCACCCCGGGGCGCTGACAGGCCTGAATGATCAGATCGGCCTCCGCGTTGATGTCTCTACCGACCGGCACGCACCAGGCATGAAATTCTAACCCGGCCTGGCCGAGCGCAGTCACCCAGCGATCGATGCTGGCCGGGCCGTCGATCGCCAGCGCGCGCTTACTGTCCCAGTAGCCCTGCCACTGCGCCCCGACGGTCTGACCGTAGTCGCTCGTCTTGACGAAAACCATCGTCACATTGCTGGCGCTGCGCCGCAAACTGCGCGCGAACTCTTCGATCGAGTTCTCCTGGACGGCGTCACCTTTCCAGTGCCAGACGCCGACTTTGCTGTCATACGGCGTCGCTGCCTGCTGTGAGATAGGCGGAGTGCCGCTCACCGGCTCGAAACGCACGACCTGCGTCGATACCCAGCCGCTCACCCCGTACTGCTCGATCCAGACCCAGCCCGACGCGGTGCGCGAACCTGGAAAATACGCAACCAGCGTGAAATTGCGCAGATCGCCGATGTCGCGGTAATTCGTCCCCGGCCCGTTGCGGATGTTGACGTATGCGCCAGTGGTATTCGCAATGGCGGTCTGCGGCGAACCAGCGGTGGTCGGTTTGGGGACGGGCGCTGGAAAGGTGCTCATACATCCTCCTCGATCGGCCGGTTGGCCAGATGCCAGTTCCTGTTGAGCATAGCACAGGTGCGCCGTGCGTGCTTCAGCCTATCAGCCGGCGCTGGCGGCAGCGACTCACCGGCTCTGGGAAACCCTGCGCTCCGCCTGGGCGCGCAGCGCCTGCGACAGGGCCAGCCAGAAAGCGCGCGCTTCGGTTTCGCCGAAGGCAGCCGACCAGGTCTGCTGGCCGGACATGCCGCAGATCTCATATTCCCCCGCATCGCTGACATCGACGACCACCGACGTCGTGATCGTCGGCATCGCGGGTTCACGCATGCCCAGCGTGGTCAACCGGGATAGATAGCCCTGTGCATGCTGCGGGTCGAGCAGTTGAGCGAGCGATACCCACAGCATCCCGGCCGCCCGCTGAGACAGTACGCGCGTCCAGCGCAGTCGTCCGGCGGAAAGCCCGCCGATGACGACCGCATTTCCCTGCGGCTTCGGGAAAGCAAAGAGCTGAACGCTCAGGCCGTAACAGTATTGAGGTCGCGACCGTGATGACATCCGCTTCAGCCCATTCTCTCAGGATATTTTTTCAACGAATCAGTATTCGACCGGGCGGTTCAGCCAGGGCCTCGCCCACCAGAGCCGCCTGTTCGCCGGCGGCCAGTAGCTCGCTCAAAAGATCAGCCGCCTGCGCCGCCGGAACGGCGATCAGCAGCCCGCCGGACGTCTGCGGATCGTAAAGCAGTTCGATCTGGAATGGAGCGAGATCGGCCTGCACCATCACCCACTGTTCGTAATGCGCCTGATTGCGATACAGACCGCCGGGGAAAATGCCCGCTTTGGCGTAGGTTTCGACGCCCGGCAGCCAGGGCAAGGCAGCATGATCAAACGCCAGCGTCAGCCCGCTGAGGTGCGCCATTTCATGCGCATGGCCGATCAGCGCATACCCTGTGATGTCTGTGACCGCGTGCACGGCGTAACGGCGCGCGATCTCGGACGCCGTTTTGTTCAACCGAAGCATCGCGGCCACAGCCGCCTGGAGATCCCCCGCGCTCACCCTGTCCTGTTTGTGCGCGGTCGTGATCGTCCCGCTGCCCAGCGGCTTGGTCAGGATCAGGCGATCGCCGGGCTGCGCGCCGCCTTTGTGAAAGATCCGCTCCGGGTGCACGATGCCCGTCACGGCCAGTCCAAATTTCGGTTCTTTGTCCGTGATCGTATGGCCGCCCGCGACGACCGCTCCGGCCTCGCGCACTTTTTCGGCCCCGCCGCGCAGAATCTCGCTCAGGATCTCCATCCCGTAACCGTCGGGATAAGCGACCAGATTGATCGCGAACAAGACATCCCCACCCATGGCGTAGATATCGCTCAGGGCATTGGCCGCCGCGATCGCGCCGAACTGATAGGGATCGTCAACGACCGGCGGGAAGAAATCGACCGTCGATACGATCGCCCGTTCGCCGTCGATACGATAGACAGCGGCATCGTCCGGCTCGCGCAGGCCGACCAGGAGCTGCGGAAACGCTTCGATTGGGAATAACGCATGTAAAGGTCGCAGAACCTGCGACAGCTCGCCCGGATCGAGCTTGGACGCTCAACCCGCGCAGCTTGCCAGCGCAGTCAGGCGAACAGTCTCCGCCATCTCGCCCACCTCCTTCCCGTCTCAGTGATGCGGCAAAGTATAGTGATCGAGATCGAACCGCGCAACCGTGTCAGGCTTGCAAACGCCGGCTCCATCCATTAGAATGCCTGCTGTAGCGGAGTGTGGCGCAGCCTGGTAGCGCGCTTGCATGGGGTGCAAGAGGTCCCGAGTTCGAGTCTCGGCACTCCGACACCGGAACACCCGTCATGACCTGACGGGTGTATTTGTTGATGGCTTGAGACACAGCGCACTGTCCGTTTGTCATGAACTTTCGCCCCGAAATCTCAGTGCCGCCACCTCAGCGGAATAGCTGGACGAACGTCACGCCGGTTGTTACAATCATGCCCGATCTACGCCAGAGCGAAAATCGAACCTTTGGCGGTTTCGCTGTGTAATAAGAGTAGTGTGGGATGAATACCTGGGCTGAATTCGGTCAGGACGATCTCGCGCTGCACCAGAAGCTGCACAGAGAACTGCGAATCGATCGATGCCAGCGCTGGTGGGATGGACGCGGCTTCTGGCTGCGAACCGATGCGTTTCTCAATTAAATTGTTCTAAGGAGTGTAGTACGCATGAACAACCGCTTGAAGTTCTTGCTGGTCGGTCTGGCGCTCTCCCTGGTGGGTGCGCTGGCCATCGCCCCGGTTCTGGCCCAGGAGTCGGGTACGGGCGGCATCATCATCGAGGGCAACCTCGGTGGCGATCCCGCGACATTCAATCCCATTCTGGCATCGGACGTCGCCAGCACGCGCATCGCCGGTTTCCTGTTCCCCGGCTTCGTCAATGTCAACGTCGAAGAAGCGGTCATTTCGCCCTATCAGCAGGGCGTTGCCGCCGGCGGTATCGTCAATGACTGGACGATCAGCGAAGATGGCACGGTCTACACCTTCAACCTGCGCCAGGGGCTGACCTGGAACGACGGCACGCCGATCACCTCGGCGGATGTCCTCTATACCTGGCGCGCCATTCAGGCCGGCGCGGAGGGGATCGTGGACACCCCGCTCTCGTTCGTCATCGACCCGACCGGCGCGACCGGCATCCTCAGCGTCGAAGCGCCCGATGACTACACGGTCGTCGTCACCTTCGCGACCGCGGAATGCACGGCCCTGAACAACGCCGGCGTGCTCGGCCCGGTTCCGTCGCACGTGCTTCCGGAGGATCTGAGCCTGCTCAACGACGATCCGTTCAACACCGGCCCGACGGTGGCGGGCGGCGTGTTCCAGTTCGCTGAATTCCGCCCCGGTGAGCAGGTCGCGCTGTCGGCCAATCCCGATTACTTCGATGCCACCAACGGCGTCGTCCTGCCGACTGGCTACATCTACAAGAACGTGCCCGACGCGACTGTTCTGGTCGAGCAGTTCTTCGCCGGTGAGACCAACGTCATCGATGGCCCGGCGGTGGGCCGCCGCGCTGAATTCCGCGCCGCTGCCGAAGCCGGCACGGCTCAGGTCTTCTCATTCCCCGGCAACGCCTGGGACTACCTCGGTCTGAACCTGGCCGACCCGAACAACCCGCAGAACGGTCTGGACGAAAACGGCAATCCGATCGATCAGGGCCATCACCCGATCTTCGGCGATGTCCGCGTCCGTCAGGCGCTCGCCCTCGGCATCGATGTCGATGCGATCATGGAAGCCGCCGTGTTCGGCGAAGGCGCGCGCATGACCAGCTTCATCATCCCGGCCTCGTGGGCCTATGCCGACGATCTGCCGCCGATCCCGTATGATCCGGAAGCCGCCGCCGCCGGCCTCGAAGCCGCGGGCTGGGTCGATGACGACAACAATCCGTCCACGCCGCGCGTCGCTCAGGGCGCTGCGTATGCGCCGGATGGCACGCCGCTGTCCTTCACGCTGTACACCAACGAAGGCAACACCCGCCGCGCGGCCATCGGCACGCTGATCCAGGATCAGCTCGCTCAGATCGGCGTTCAGGTCAACTTCCAGACCATCGACTTCAACACGCTGATCGACATCATGAACAGCCAGACGTTCGATGCCTTCATCCTCGGCTGGCGCAACGGCTATCCCGATGATCCGGATGCCACCCAGCTCTTCACCCCGGCTTCGGACGTGGTGGGCAGCGGCAGCAACTTCACGTCGTATCGCAACGACGAGTTCGTCCGCCTGAACAATCAGGCCAAGTCGCTGCCCGGCTGCGATCCGGCTGAGCGCGCGCCGCTGTACCGGGAAATGCAGGCGATCTTCCAGCAGGATCTGCCCTACATCCCGCTGTTCGCCATCAACGGCATGTATGCCGCCGGCGCGAACGTCAACGGCTTCGATCCGCGCCCGTCGGCGCTGTACTGGAACGTCGATACGTGGACCATTACCACCCCGTAACGGCTTCGCAGCAGCGCTCACGATGCGTGTGAGTTGAGTTCGTTGGTTTGAAAGTAAGGGCGGCTGACCGGCATATTCCAGCGGCAGCCGCCCTTTCGATACTGAGGTTCAGCCGTTTCGATCGCAGCAGGAGTTCGCTCCTGGCACCCGTGACTCAGGCCACCCGATCATGATCAAATATACGCTCCGCCGCCTGCTTCAGGCGCTCCCCACCTTCTTCGGGATCACCGTCTTTTCCTATCTCTTGATGGCGGCGGCGCCCGGCGGCCCGGTCGGCGCGCTGACGTTCGACCCGCGCATCACCCCGCAGCAGCGTCTGCGCGTGGCCGAACAGCTCGGCGTCAACGATCCGCTTCCCATTCAATACCTGCGCTGGCTGCTGGGCGATACCTGGATGCGCTGGGACAGCAATGGCGACGGGGTCGCCGACCATTCATTCCTGCTGCCGCTTTACAGCAGTCAGGATCTGAACAATGATGGAGAATTCAACGATCCGCTGCCGCCGGGCAACCGCCTGGGCATCCTGCGCGGCGACTTCGGGCGCTCTTTCTTCTACCGCCGCCCGGTGATCGAACTGCTCGGAGAACGGGTCGGGGCCACGCTGGAACTCGGCGTCTCGGCGCTCGTGCTGGGCGTCTCGGTCGGCGTCCCGATCGGCATTCTGGCGGCGGTCTACAAAGGTCGGTTATTCGATAATATCACCCGCGTGCTGGCGGTTGTGTTCAGCGCCGTCCCGATCTTCTGGCTCGGGCTGATCCTGATCCTGATCTTCGGCTCGCGCCTGGGAATACTGCCGATGGGTGGGCGCTGTCCCCCCGTGCTCGGCCCGTGCCCGCCGATCTGGGGGCGCATCGAATACCTGATCCTGCCCACCTTCGTGCTCTCCGTCGGCGCAATCGCCGTGTATTCCCGTTACATGCGCGCGTCGATGCTCGATGTCATGTCGCAGGATTACATGCGCACCGCCCGCTCCAAAGGGCTGCCCAACCGCACGGTCTGGTTCAAACACGGGGCGCGTAATGCGCTGATGCCGCTGGCCACCTTCCTCGGCCCGGCGATCACCGGCCTGCTCAGCGGCGCCGCGAT
Organism: Anaerolineae bacterium; assembly: GCA_034432395.1. Taxonomy (GTDB): domain Bacteria; phylum Chloroflexota; class Anaerolineae; order Aggregatilineales; family Phototrophicaceae; genus Flexifilum. The sequence goes on along the minus strand of DAOUBU010000052.1, from coordinate 11,762 downwards.
CACGGAGACGGTTTTCTCCTGGCCCGGCCTGGGGCGTTTCGGCGTCGCGGCGGTCACTCAGCAGGACTACCCGGTTGTGATGACGGTGGTCATCATCGGCGCGGTGGCGACGATCCTCGGTTACATTCTGTCCGATATCCTGTACGCGATCATCGATCCGCGTATCCGCTTCGATTAACGGCGAGGTGCATCATGGCCAGCAGCGTCGCTCGCGTTGCTAAACTCGACATTCAGCAGGATGATCCCAGAAACCTGGTCGGCGAGTCGCTGACGACCCTGGCGCTGCGCCGCCTGCGTCGCGACAAGCTGACTCTGATCGCGATCGCAGTGCTCGCTTTTCTGGCGATCGCGTCGTTCACCGCCCCGATCACCACGGGTCTGCTGGGCGTCAACGAAACGCGGACTGACTCAACCAAGCGCTTCCTGCTGCCGCTGACCTGGGCGCCCCCGACCGATCCGATCCCAGGGCGCGAGCAGGTGCTGCACCTGCTCGGCACTGATGATCTGGGGCGCGATCACTTCGCCCGCCTGCTCTACGCTGGTCAGGTCTCGCTCAGCGTCGGTTTGCTCGCTTCCACCCTCTCATTGACGATCGGCGTATCGCTCGGCATTCTGACCGGTTTCTACGGCGGGATCGTCGATGACATCGTCAACTGGGTCATCGCCACACTCAACTCGATCCCGCAGTTGTTCCTCTTATTGATCATCGCCGCCGTGCTCCAGCCTTCGGCGGGAACGCTGATCATCATCTTCGGCTTTCTGGGCTGGACGGGCATCACCCGTCTGGTGCGCGGTGAAACGCTCTCCATCCGCGAGCGCGAATATGTCGTCAGCGCCCGCGCGGTGGGCGCGTCGCCTTTCCGCATCATGTTCGCCCACATCCTGCCTAATCTGTTCAGCGTCATCGTCGTGACGCTGGCCATCGATATCGGCAGCATCATCCTGGCCGAGGCCGCGCTCAGTTTCCTCGATCTGGGCATCAAGCCGCCCACGCCGAGCTGGGGCAACATGCTCACCGATGCGCAGAATTACTTCACGCTGGGCGCACATCTGGTGGTCATGCCGGGCCTCCTGATCTTCATCACGGTGCTGTGTCTGTATGTCATCGGCGATGGCATCCGCGATGCCTTCGACCCGCAGGCCAAAGATCGCAATTAACCCGATCGGATCGCTCCACAACATCCCATCGGCTGAGGGGCGGGGCGCGTACTGAGATAGTCGCGCCCCGCTGCTACGAATCGGAACGGGCGAACAGCCTGCGCCGGTAAATTTCGTCGGGCCGTTTATAGATATGCTGGACGTCGTCATCGGTCAGGAAGACCGGGCCGCCCAGCAGCGCCGCCCCGGTGAAAATCTCCGCCGCTTTGACCGCCATGGCAGTGATATTGAGCGCCTCTGTCGGCGTCTGCGCCAGCGCGATCAGACCGTGGTTGTGCAGCAGGATGACCTTCGGCGGTTCCCCTTCCAGATCCATGAAGCGCCGCACTTCATCGCGCATGACCCGCGCCAGCGGCACGCCCGGATCGACATACGGGATCAGCAGCGACCGCGGCCCGCAGAGCACGATCTCATCCGGGAACATGCGCCGGTGGGCGAAATCCGCCGCGCGCGGACTGCACAGGATCTGATTGACAGCCACCGGGTGCGAGTGCGCGATCACCTGCACGCCGCACTCATGCAGCAGCAGTGCGTGAAATGTGACCTCGACCGATGGACGCAGCCCCGACGCCGGATCGACGCGCGCCGCATTCATCGCCTCCTGCAGCGCGGTCGAGTCCCCCGCTGCATCCAGCAGCTTCAACAGCGGTTCGAAACGCACAGCGACGAAGCCATCCGCTGTGATCCCGTTGAGTGAGCGCCCGCTGGCCTTGACGTAGAACGTCTCCGCGTCGATGCGCAGAGACGTGTTCCCCTCCCCGATGATCACCCAGCGCCGCTCTTCCCGCGCCAGATCATTGGACATCGTCACCAATTCGTGCAGCTTATCGCCGGACATGGATCACCCCTCCCCCAAACGGGATCGGGGTGACGGGGAGCATTCCCCATCACCCCGATCCTCAGTTGAACTGCTGAACGAATGCTTTAGAAGTCGAAATCGCCGATGTTCTCCGCCGTGAAGACGAACGGCGGGCCAAGCAGGATCTCGCTGCCATTGACGACCTGCAGCGTGCCCAGGCGGCCCGCTTCGACTTCCGTCGACTCCGGCGTCAGCGTGCCATCGACCACCGCGCGCATGACGTAGACGGCGGCGTAGCCCAGATCGACCGGGTTCCACAGCACGACCGACTTGACGCAGCCGCTCTCAACAAACGGGCGCATCTGGTTCGGCGTGGACAGACCGACGACCGACACCGCCTCGTCCGCCGACGGAGCCGCGTTCTCCGTCGCATCGACCGGGCACAGGCCAGCCTGCGCGACCGCATCCGCCGCACCGGGGAAGGCGACCGACGACATGCCGAAGACGCCGTCCAGTTCCTCACCCCACTTGTTGATCAGGGTCTGGGTCTGCTGGAAGGCCAGGTTCTGATCTTCCTGCGATTCGACCGTCTCCAGCCACACCAGATCGGGGTAGCACTTCTCGGCGTAAGCCTGCATCTCGGCGATCCAGCGGCTCTGGTTCGGGGCCGTGAACGAGCTGGTGACGATGGCGAAGCGGCCATCCGGGCCGATCTCGGCCACCATGCTGTCGATCAGGGCTTTGGCGATGCCGTTGAATTCGGCCTGGTTGACGAACCACTCGCGGGCATCGGGTTCGCTGTTGGCGTCATAGCCGACGACGTGAATGCCCTGCTCCAGCGCGCGGCGCAGCACCGGCGAGATCGCCACCGGGTCATTGGCGGCGAACAGGATGCCGTTCACACCCTGGGTGATGTAGTTCTCGATGAACGTGATCTGCTGGGCGACGTCACCCTCGGTCGGGCCGTCGGTCGTGACCGTCACGTTGCCAAGTTCCTCAGCGGCCTGCTGCATGCCGAGGCTGGTCGCATTGAAGTAACCGATACCGATCAGTTTGGGCACATCGACCAGGACGATCGGCTGGCCGGCCAGATCCGGCGGGTTGACAGCGACGCCACCGTTGTAGGCCATCGCTTCCATCGGCGCTTCTTCAGTGGCGGCGGCTTCCGGTTCGACCGGTGTCACCCCGGCCGGGCAGTCCAGCGGATTGGTCGGCAGATCATCCGCACCGACCCAGCGATCCTGCGCGCCAGCCGGCACGACGGCGGCAAAGGCGGCCACGACGACCAGAACGAGCATCAATGTCGAGAAGAGTTTCTTGTTCATTCCGTAGTTCTCCTCATGTAACGCAGCGAATGATGGAACCATGTTTCTCGTAATCACTTCTATCGACCGTACCTGAGATCGCGCTCCTCCTTTCAATCGATCCGATCAGCATGCATCCATCTGCACGGTGAGCACGAGACTGCTCCGCGCGCAGGTCTGCATCAATTCTGTTTATCCAGCGGCCCCCGTCCGCCGCTGAATGAAGTTGTTGATCAAAATCGCCAGGATGAGGACGAGGCCTACGACGATGACCGTGGCATCCCCGCGCACCCCGGAGAGCGACAGTCCGTTCTTCAAAAGCTGGATCAAGATCACCCCGATGACCGTCCCGGTGATCGAGCCGACCCCACCGAAGATGCTCGTCCCGCCCAGCACCACTGCGGCGATCACGTCCAGTTCGATCCCCGTCCCCATATCCGAGCGCGTGGTGCTGACGCGCGAGGTGAAGATCCAGCCCGCCAGGGCGGACATGAAGCCGGAGAAGGTGTAGATCGCCAGCTTGTAGGCATCGACGGGGATGCCGGAAAAGCGGGCCGCAGTTTGATTGTTACCGATCGCGTACAGACCGCGCCCGAAGCGCGTGCGCCCCAGCAGCAGACCCGAAATGATGATGAAAATCACCAGCAGCCAGATCTGACTGGGCACACCCAGAAATGTCCCCGCGCCGATCCCGAAAAACCATTCGGGGAAATTGCGCGCCGACCGCGCCTGGCTGATGCCGAGCGCGATCCCGCGATAGAGGGCCAGCGTCGCCAGCGTCATGATCAACGGCGGTACGCCCACGCGGACGATGAAAAAACCGTTGATGAACCCGGCGATTGCGCCGGACACCAGGCCGAGCACGATCGCCAGCTCCAGCGGCAGGCCCATATCCTGCCAGGTGAAGCCGAGGATGATCGCGCTCATCCCGAAGATCGACCCGACCGACAGATCGATCCCGCCGGTGATGATGATGAACGTCATCGGCAGCGCGATCAGCCCGATCTCGGTCACCAGACGGATCTGATTGAGGATATTGCTGCTCGTCAGGAAATTCGCATTCTGGGTCGAAAGCACCAGTATTGCGATCACCCCGATGATGAGCAGCACCCCCTCCTGACTGAGGACGATATCCCGGATGCGCTGTCCCAGTGTCGGTTGATCAGGATTGGTAGAACGTCCAATAGCAGCCATCGTCTTCGTCACTTCCCCTGAAATTTGCTCTGCCGGCGGCGGCGCAGCAGATCGGCCAGCACCGTCAGCAGGATCAACAGGCCCTGCACCGCCTGAATCCAGTAGGCGGACAGGTTGATGAAAATCATGCCGCTGCTGATCGCCCGCAGCAGGATCGTGGCGATCGTCGATCCGATCACCGTGCCCACACCGCCCAGGATCGACACCCCGCCCACCACCGACGACGTGATGATCGTCAGTTCAACGCCGGGCGGCACGGTGGACTGGATCGAACTGAACTGGGTGGCGAAAAGCACGCTGGCGATGCCGACGCAGAACCCGTTGATCATGAACACGCGCATGATGACGCGCCGCTCGCTGATGCCGGACAGGCGGGCGGCTTCTTTATTGCCACCGACGGCGTAAATCTCGCGCCCGGCGGGGGTATAGCGCATCCACAGCGCAGCGACGATCGTCAGGATGATCATGAAATACACCGGCACGGGCACGCCCAGCAGACTCTGCTGAGCCAGTTTGAATTCCGGGGGCATGTCGTAGATCCACACCCCGCCGGTGGCGATGATCAGGCCGCCCTGCAGGATCGACATCATCCCTAACGTCACCACAATGGCCGGGATGCGCATGTATGCGACAAGGAATCCGGTCACCGCGCCGATCATCGGGCCGACGAAGAGTGGCACAAGCCAGCACAGGATGACCGGGACGCCCTGCGTCGAGAGCGTGCCGCTGAGGGTCGCCAGCACCCCGATCATAGAGCCGACCGAGATATCGATGTTACCGCTGATGATCACCATCGACATGCCGACCGCTGCCACCGCGATGTACGAACTGTTGAGCAGAATATCGGAAATATTGCGCTCGCGGGCGAAGCGCGGGTTGACCGCCGTGAAGAGCAGGCTCAGGCCGATCAGAACGATCATCAGGATGAATTCCTGAGAGAAGATCAGCGCGCGCAGCCGCCGCACAAATGCGGCAGCCGCTGATCCGTTTGCGCCGACGACGCTCGTCGATGGCTGTGAAGTCAGTGCGGTCATGCGCCCACCACCGCTTTCCCGGCGGTTTCCGTCTGATCGGTGATCATCGCCGTTACCACTTTCTCCTGTGTTGCTTCCTCACGTGTAAATTCAGCCACGATCCGCCCACCGCGCATCACGAGGATGCGATCGCTCATACCCAGCACTTCGGGCAGCTCACTGCTGATCATCAGGACGGCCATCCCCTGTTGAGCGAGCTGGCTCATCAGCCGGTGGATCTCCGCTTTCGCCCCGACGTCGATACCGCGCGTCGGCTCATCCATGATCAGGACGCGCGGGCGGCGCGCCAGCCACTTGCCGACGACGATCTTCTGCTGATTGCCGCCGGACAGTTTGTTGACCACCTGGTTGATGCTGTAGGCGCGGACGCTCAGATCCTGGATCGTCTTGCGGGCCAGTTCGCGTTCACGCCGAAAATCGAGGAACAGCCCGTTGGACAGTTCGCGCAGCATCGCCATCGCGGCGTTCTCGCGCACGTTCATCTGCCGTACCAGCCCCTGGACGCCGCGATCTTCTGGCACGTAAGCGATCCCCAGCTTCATCGCCTCGCTGGGCTGCCGGATCCGGACGGGACGGCCATCGATGCGGATCTCGCCGCTCTCCGCCGGGTTGATGCCGAAGATGACCTGCGCGACCTCGCTGCGTCCACTGCCGACCAGGCCGGCCAGGCCGACGATCTCCCCGGCGCGCAGGGTGAAGCTGACTCCGCGCGTCAGCGGGCGGCGCACCAGATTGCGCACTTCCAGCACCGGCGCGCCCACTTCAGCTTCCAGCTTGGGGAACATCTGATCGATCGTGCGCCCGACCATCATCGCGATCAGATCGTCGTGATCGGTCTCGCTCACGGGCTTGGTGGCGACGTACTGACCATCGCGCAGCACAGTCACGCGGTCGGCCAGCGTGAAAACTTCTTCCATACGGTGGCTGATGTAGATGATACCGACGCCGCGCTCGCGCAGCTTGCGCACAATGGCGAACAGGCGCTGCACGTCTGCCTCGCTCAGCGACGCGGTCGGCTCATCCATGATCAGGATGCGCGCATCGCGGCTCAACGCCTTGCAGATCTCAACACGCTGGCGGTTGCCCACCGTCATCGTCCCGACGCGGGTCGTGACGTCCATGTCATGGATATCGAGCGAGTCGAGGATCTCGCGGGCGCGCTGGTTCATCGCCCGCCAGTCCAGAATCCCCAGACGGGTGCGCGGTGCATGGCCGAGGAAGATGTTTTCGGCCACTGTGAGTTCCGGGTACAGGCTCAGTTCCTGATAGATCGTCGCCACGCCCATTAACTGCGCTTCGCGCGGGCTGTTGAAGCTGACGCTCTGCCCGTTGATGCGCATCTCGCCGCTGTCCTGTTTGTACACCCCGGAGATGATCTTGATCAGGGTCGATTTGCCCGCACCGTTTTCGCCCAGCAGCGCATGGACTTCGCCGCGCCTCAGATCGAACTGCACATCGTCAAGCGCCTTGACGCCGGGAAAACTCTTCGAGATATGGCTTAACTCAAGCAGTAATTCGTTCATCGTCATAAAACCTGGGTACGGACAGCGCAGCGCACCAGAAGCCGCGCTGTCCACATGCTGAATCAAATGTGTCGCTCAAACCGCTCCGGCGATCTGTCGGTAACGATCATACGCCGCATCCCATGCAGCAGGATCGCGGGGTTCAAAGGTGCGGGTCTCCGCCGTCCGGCTCAGCATCGCGCGCGCCTCGCGGACGCTGGCGATCCGCCCCAGCGCGATCAACTGGACGATCGCATTGCCCAGCGCGGTCGCCTCAGCCGGGCCGGCGACCACCGGACGCTTGATCGCATCGGCGGTCATCTGGTTGAGCAGGTTGTTGCGCGAACCGCCGCCGATGACGTGCAGCCGGTTGATCGGCTGGCCGCTGACCGCGGCCATGCTGTCCAGGACGTGCCGGTACTTGAGCGCCAGGCTCTCGTAGACCGTGCGCATCACCTGACCGACCGTCTCCGGGATGGGCTGGCCGGTGCGCTGGCAGAACTCGCGGATGCGCGTCGGCATATCGCCCGGCGGCAGGAAAGACGGATCATCGACGTCGATCAGGCTGCGGAACGGCTCGGCCCCGGCGGCGGCCCCGGTCAGATCATCCCACGAATACTCTGTCCCCTGATCGCGCCAGGTGTAGCGGCACTGCTGCGCCAGCCACATCCCGACGACATTCTTCAGGAAACGGAACGTCCCATCGACCCCGCCTTCGTTGGTGATGTTGGCCTGAAACGCCCCATCGTTGATGACGGGCGCGGGCAGTTCCAGTCCGATCAGGCTCCAGGTTCCACTGCTCAGGTAGGCGTAGTCGGTCTGGGTGGCGGGGACGCCGACCACCGCCGATCCGGTATCGTGGGTAGCCGGTGCGATCACCGGGATGCCTTTATACTCACCCAGGCGCGTGCCGGGCGGGATGATCTCCGGGAAGATCTGAGCCGGGATGCCGAGAAGCTGCATCAGCTCACGATCCCAATCCCCCCGGCGCGGATCGTAAAGCTGCGTGGTCGAGACGTGGGTGAATTCGCACTTTTTCACCCCGGTGAACCAGTAGTTGAACAGATCCGGGATCGACAGGTAGGTGGCCGCCCGCGCCAGTTGATCCGACTCATCGCGCACCATGGCCGCCAGTTGGTAGATGGTGTTGAGGATCATGAACTGGAGGCCGGTGCGCTCGAACAGGTCGCGCTTGGGGATGCGCTGGTACACCCACTCCGGCGCGCCCATCGTCCGCGCATCGCGGTAGTGGACGGGATTGCCGACCAGCTCTCCATCCTTGTCGAGCAGCGCGTAATCGACCCCCCAGGCATCGATACCGATGCTCAGCGCGCCATCGAGCACGCGGTCAACCCCGGTGACGATCTCATGCCACAGGCGCAGCACATCCCAGTGCAGGCGACCGCGCACCATGACCGGCACATTGGGGAAGCGGTGCGCTTCTTCCTGGATCAGCGTTTCGCCCTCCAGGCGCACCGTCATGACGCGCCCGCTGTCCGCCCCCAGATCGACTGCGATGACATGCCCGTCCATCAATCGCCCCCCGTCAGCGCACATAGGCGGCGGGCACGCCGCCATCCACGGTGAGCATCGCCCCTGTCGTCTTGGCGGAACGCGGCCCGGCCAGGAAGGCGATCGCCTCGGCCAGATCCTCAGGCAGGATCTCGACTTTGAGCGTGTTGCGCTTGCGGTAGAAATCGTTCAGATCTTCAACCGATACGCCGTACTGCTGCGCACGCGCCTCTTTCCACTCGCTCGACCAGATGCTGGAGCCGCGGATGACAGCATCTGGCAGTACGGAGTTCACGCGGATTCCGTATTCACCGCCTTCTTCCGCCAGGCAGCGGGCCATATGCGCTTCAGCGGCTTTGGCCGCGCTGTAGGCCGCCGCCCCCTTGCCCGCTGCGACGCTGTTCTTGCTGCCGACGAACACCATCGCCCCGCCGACGCGCTGGGCCTTGAGCACCTTGAACGCCTCGCGCGCGAACAGGAAATAGCCCTTGACCAGGATATCCATCTGGCGCTCGAACTGTTCCAGCGTCGTCTCGTCGATCGGCGCGCCGCCGGCGATTCCAGCGTTGTTGACCAGCACATCGATCCCGCCGTAGGTGAGCACGGCGGTGCGCAGGGCATTGGCGACGTCGGCTTCCTGGGTGACGTCAGCGCGCACGAAGACCGCGCGCCCTGTGCCGTATTTTTTCGCGATATCGGCGGCGACCGCTTCGCCGTTTTCGGCGTTGATATCGACGACGACCACATGCGCCCCGTCCTGGGCCAGCCGGAAGGCTGTGGCCCGCCCGATGCCGCTGGCCGCGCCGGTGATCAGGACGACTTTGCCGGCATAATCGCGATCGGGCGGGGCCAGCTTGAGCTTGTACAGCTCCAGCGGCCAGTATTCGATATCGTAGGCTTCTTTCTCGGTCAGGCTGATGAACCCGCCGATCGCCTCGCTGGCCCCGATCACTGCGATCGCGCGGTGATAGAGCTGCCGGCTGACATCGGCATTGGTGACATCCTTACCGGTGTTGATCATCCCGATGCCGGGGATCAGGATCACGCGCGGCGCGGGATCGCGCAGTTGGTCGCCCGGCTCCTTGCAGCGATCGAAGTATTCGACGTAAGCCCGTTCATAGGCCTCAACGCCCGCGATCAGCTTCTGCTTGAGCGCTTCAACGCCCTCTTCCGGCTTCCAATCGACGAACAGCGGCTGGCGCTTCACATGCACCAGATGATCCGGGCACGCCGCGCCGAGCTGGCTGACCTCGCCGGTGCGCGCGCTGCCGACGTAATCGAGCACGACGTCGCTGTCGTCGTAGCACAGGATCGCGCTGCGGCGGCGGCTGACCGCGCCGCGCACCACCGGCAGGATCTGCGCCGCGATCTCCCGGCGCTCTTCCGCTGGCAGGGGCCGGACGACCAGATCGCCAAAGACCCGTTTGCCGCGCATCTGATCGGCCAGATAATCTTCGGCTTCCTGGATAATGCGGATGGTGTTGTCGTAAGCGGTGCGCGCGTCATCGCCCCACGTGACCAGCCCGTGCTTGCCCATGACGACGCATTCGATCTTGGGGTTATCGCGCACTTTGCCGCCGATCCATTTGCTGAGCGTGAAACCGGGCCGGATGTACGGAACATACGCCATCCGATCGCCGTAGACGCGGCGGGCGGCCGCTTCCGCATCGGGCGCGCACGCCAGGCTGATGATCGCGTCCGGGTGCGTGTGATCGACGTGTTTGAACGGGACGAAGGCGTGCAGCAGCGTTTCGATGCTCTGGCGCGGACGGCCCGGTTCATGCACGGTGCGTTCCAGGTACGCGACCATCTCTTCGTCGGTCATCGCCTCGCGTTCGAACAGCGGCAGGATATCCTCCATCCGCAGCAGGGCGAACTGCGGCGCCGTGATCGTCAGCACGTCCGAGCCGCTGGCCTTGACCGCCAGCACTTCCACCATCCGCCCCATGTGATCGGGCATGACGATCTTGGCGCTGGTATTGCCACCGTAGATGTTGACCACCGCCCGATCGCGCCCCAGCAGATTGCTGCGGTAGACCAGACCTTCCAGATCCGGAAGCTGAGCGAACTCGTCGTCATTCCAGAGATGACGTGGCATATTCAACTGTCCTTTATCGCATTCGTGGACTTACGTTCCACGTTGAAAAATCACGCTGACAAACAGGCGGCTGAACTTTCGTTTTCTTTCGTTTTCCGCTAGTTTAACGCATCCTGCGCGTTCGTCAACATTGTTCTCAACGGAACAATCACGGATCAGAGCATCGGCGTTGGAACGACCTCGATCGTACAGCCAGCGGCCCGGAACTGCGCGATCAGGCTCTCCGGCGCATCCGCCCCGGTGATGATACGGCTGATCTGCGACGGGCGCGCAAAGGTATACGGCGCCACCTGCCCCCACTTGGAATGATCGACCAGCAGGATCGACGTCACGCAGCGCGCGAGCAGCGCCTGTTTGATGCTCACCTCATCAGCATCGACATCAGTGAAGCCGTTGGCGAGCGACACCCCGCGCGCACCGAAGAAACCGAGGTTGAGGTTGATATCGGGCAGCCCCTCTGGACGACCGACGATCGAGATCGAGTCGCGACGCAGCCGCCCACCGGGAAGAAAAACCTGAAACTGCGGCACATCGAGCAGGTGCTGCGCGATGACGAGGCTGTTGGTGACGATCGTCAGCTTCTTGAAGTGTTTCAGATAGGGGACGAGGGCATAGACGCTGGTGCTGGCATCCAGCGCCAGGCTGTAGCCATCCTCGATGAACCGGGCCGCGAAAGCGGCAAGCGCATCCTTCTCGCGTTTGCGCTTGCTCAGCCGCGTATTGAACGACAGTTCGGGCAGCAGCGTCTGCGTTTCCCGGCGCACTGCCCCGCCGTAAGTGCGATCGAGCAGACCGTGATCTTCCAGCGCGCGCAGATCCTGCCGGATCGTCACCTCGCTGACGTGTAGTTCCTCGCTCAATTTGCGTACAGAAACACGCCCCTCAGCCTGAAGCCGTTCCAGGATCAGGCGGCGGCGTTCCTGAACGAAATAGCTTTCACCGGGCGCAGCGGACATGGTGGGCGGCTTTCAAAACCATCATCTGCGACGTAAAATGTAAACAAATGAAAGTCCGATCGCTTCCGATTGTATAAGTGTCTTGTGTTTTTGCCAATCGATGAGGATGGATGATGCAGGGCTATCGCATCAAAATAAAGTAGGAGGCATACTCGCTACCTTACCTAAAGAAAGGGGGTAGCGATGAATGAACAACCCTTCAGCA
>DAOUBU010000051.1:0-23197 GCA_034432395.1 Anaerolineae bacterium | reverse complement strand
GGTCGAGGAACGCGCGCGCCGCCGCCGGGTCGGCGAAGCCGCGCCGCGCCAGCGTCTCCGCGATCAGCGGATGCCCGCCGACCGCCGCGCGCAGCGCCGCGCTCACTGCAACCGGTGGGGGATCGACCCAGCGCCGGGCGGCCATCAGAAGGCGATCTCCGCGATCTGGTCGAAATCGATGCGCAGCTCAGCCGGATCGTCACTGGCGAACGTCTCGTCGATCAGGTCGGCCAGATCGCCCGGCCGCGCGCCGCGCTCGCACAGCGTGCGGTAGCTGCAGTAGCGGCAGCGATAGTCGTCGTCCGTTTTGGGAAAAGCGGCTTCCCCCACCGCGATATCGGCCAGCAGCGCGTCGATCTGCGCGCGGATGCGCGCTTCATCGCGCTCGAACTGCGCCGCCGAATACGGCAGACGCGTCGGGCGCGCCGGATCGCCAGCATACCAGTAGATCATCGTGATCGCTTCCGGCGGGATATCCGGGCGCGCCCGGGCCAGCATCCAGCGGTAGATGATCGTCTGCCAGCGCGCGGCCAGATCGCGCGCGGACGGCGCGCGCTCGGCGGTCTTCCAGTCCACGATCGCGATCTGACCGCCGCCTTCGGCCAGCAGATCGTATTTGGCGACGATGCGCCCGTCCGGCCAGCCGGGGACGGGCGCGCTCAGATCGATCTCGGCGCGGCGCTGCTCCGTCGGCAGGCCGGTCAGGCCGTGGAGCAGCCAGGCGTCATACCAGCCGACCACCACCGGATCATCGGCGGCGCTGGCGCGGACGCTGTCGGCGGGCATCCCGTTGAGCGTGGACTGGATCAGACGGTGCAGCCGGTCGCCGCGCAGCAGATGCAGCTCGTAGGCCCGCACCGGGGCCGCGACCGGCGCAGGATAGCGGAGCCGCAGGACGTGCCGCAGCCAGAAGCGGCGCGGGCAGTCCGCCGCATCCTGCAAGCTCGACTGCGAGAACTGAAAATCGGGCGGCAGTGCGGTCATCGGGTTCCCTCATGCATCTCGACATAGGCGCGCAGCGCCTGGAACGGCAGCGCCGCGCTCCGATCGCCGCGCTTGCCGCTGTTCCAGGTGATGATCAGCTCGCGCCGCGCCCGCGTGATGCCGACGTAGAGCAGGCGCAGCCGTTCGCCGACGAATTCATCGCGGGCGCGGTGGGTCGCCTCACCTTCCCGGTAAGGGCGCGTCGGATCGACCGCGCAGTCGAGCTGGGCCAGCGTCTCGGCGCTCAGGTTCAGGCCGCCGCGCACGAACCACTTCTCCGGCGTGTACTGATCGCCTGGGATGCCGGACGGAAAGTCATAGTTGTTGCACGCCAGCAGATAGACCCGGTCGAACTCCAGCCCTTTGGCGGCGTGCAGCGTCATCACGATCGGCTTGCCCCGGTGCTGCCCCGGGTCGAACTCGCGGGCGTCAGCGTCGATGTTGAGGAATTTGCGCTCGTTGGCGGCGATGTCCTCCAGTTCTTGGGCGTAGTCGGCCAGCCGGTAGCCGGGGTTGTTCTGGCCGATGCTGCGCAGCGCCACCGCCATGCTGTGCGCCACCGCCAGATCGGCGGGACGATCGACGAACAGATCCTGCGCCAGCACCAGCAGCAGTTGATCGACCGGCAGCACGACGGCGGCCTGCCACCGACGCACGCGCTCGCGGAATTCGTGGAGCAGCGGCCCGACCGCCGGGTCGGCCTCGATCAGCGCGCGGACGGCATCGCTCTCCAGCCAGTCCCCCTCCGGGCCGGGATGGGTGAACGCTTCCGGGTGTTCGATCGACCGCAGGACGGTCAGCGTCCGCTTGAGCCGCTCGGCGGCGTCCTCCTCATCGCGATCGAGCCGCCGCCAGACCTCGTAAGCGCGGGCCAGCAGCGGCGGGTGATCGGGCCGGGCCAGGTAGCGCAGCAGATGCGTCAGCGCGCCCGCCGTCAGGCGCGTGGTCGTCGTCGAACGCAATTTTTCGACGTAGTCGATCTCGCGTTTGCGCAGCGCTTCGACCATGCGCGCGCCGTGCTGGTTGGTGGCCGCCAGCACGGCCACCGTCCGATCCGGGTGATCGGGCAGCCATTTGATCAGGCTCTCCGCCACCCGCTCGACCTCTTCGGCGGGCGTCAACCGTTCGGGGTAGATCACGATCCGCGCGTCGGCGTCCGGCGGGTTGGGCTGCGGATCGTCCGGCGGGACGGGCTGGATGTACGGCGGCTGCAGCGGCTGGCGCGCGCGCACCGCCGCATTCGGATGATCTTCCAGCGACCAGGCGATCAGGAAATTGGCCAGATCGATGATACGGGGGGCGCTGCGCCCGCTCTGCGGCAGATCGACCCGCTGCACACCCGGCTCGTTCAGGAAGCCGCGCAGAAATTCAGGCCGCGCCGAGGTGAACGTCTCGTAGATCGCCTGGTTGGGATCGCCGACGCGCACCCAGTTGCCATCTGGCCCGACCAGCAGGCGCAGGATGTCTTCCTGCAGACGGCTGCTATCCTGCGCCTCATCTTCCAGGATGAACGGCCAGCGGCGGCGCAGCCGGACCAGATACTCCGGATCGCGTTCGAGCGCCTCGTAAGCCAGCCGGATCAGATCCTGAAAATCGACCGCGCCCGCCAGCGTCAGCGCGCGCTGGTAATCGACGTAAATCGGCAGGCACAGCTCGACCAGCGGCAGTTCACCGTCGAAGGCGGCCAGCCCGCGCGCGATCGCTTCCGGCGTCAGGCGGCGATCTTTGGCGGTGCGGATGAAATCGCGCGCGATCTCGACGATCGCGCCGGCGATCGTGCCGTCGCGCATCAGCCGCTCGCGCTGTTGCGGATCCAGACCGGCATCGAGGTAGCGATCGAGGCTGTCCGGGGCGATCTTCAGCCGCGCCTGCGCCGCCTGGGCCAGCGCTTTATCCGCTTCGCGCTCATCCAGGATGGTGAACGCCTCGCCCAGCCCGACCAGCGCGGGCCGCTCGCGCACGATATCCGAACACAGGCCGTGCAGGGTGCGCACGCGATAGCCGATGCGCGGCAGCAGCCCGCGCTCCCTGACGAACGCGCCGATCTGCCGGGCGAAATGATCGACCGCCGCGTTGACCAGCGTCACGATCAGGACTTCCTGCCCTTCGCCGATGGCGGGCGAGGCGACGAGCTGCGCCGCCAGCGCCGACAGCGTGCGCGTCTTGCCCGCGCCGGGAACCGCGGCGACGCCCAGCCGTCCACCCCGGTAAGCCAGCACCTGCGCCTGCCCCTGGCGCGGCTTAAACCCGGTCATCGGTCACCTCCGGCGCGGCTTGCAGCCGGCGCAGCGCCCGGTTGATCGCCGCGAGCAGTTCGCCCGCGCTCTCGTGGCCGCTCTCGCTGAGCTGGCTGTACCCCAGGTAGACGCGCGCGCGGCAGCGGCGCAGCAGCCCGTAGACCAGGCTGCGCAGCGTCTCGCGGCGGCTGGCGTCCTCGTCGTCATCCGTCCAGATGCGCCCGATCGGCCACTGGAGGGAGAGCACATGCGGATGGGTGAGCGGCTGGTAGAGCCGCTCGAACCAGGCCCGGCTGCCGATATCGAGCCAGAACTGCACGGTGACGGGCACGTTGTTGTTCAAAAAAGTGTACGCCGGGGCGAGCAGCACGGCATCGGGCGCGCGCTCCTCGTCCGGGCGCAGGTACTGGTTGGCGATCACGCCGCCGCGCACCATCTCGACGTATTCCTCGGCCAGGGTCTTGCCCTCCAGGTTGCTTTCGAACACCGCGCGCCCGGCCATCGTCTGGCGGAAGCCGCGCGCCGAGTCGATCAGGCTGGCGGCGGCGTCAGCGGCGATGAAATCGCGGTGGAAGCCGAAGCCGCGCCGCGACAGCACCTCGCCGAACAGCAGGCTGAAGAAGTGATCGAGTTCTGCCCGCTGCGGCGGCGCGGGGGCCAGCGGTTCGACGGCGGGGCGCTTGCCGCGCTTGCGGCCCTTTGTCGGCTCCGGCGGCGCGTCCGCCGGGGTGAGGGCGCGGTTCTTCCCGGCGATGTATTCCTCCAGCCACAGCCGCAGGACGTCATAGCGCTGGCCGAGGAGGTAGCTGACCCGCTGGCGCACGTCCGGGGGCAGCGCCGTGAACGGGCGCAGCCGGGCCGGCTGATCGTCAGCGGGATAGGCCGCGCCCGCCAGCAGCCGCGCCCGCACCAGATCGAGATCGTCCCCGGCGATGCCGCCCAGCGACAGCATCAGCGCGTAGGCCAGCGCATCGACGTCCGGCGGGGTCAGGTTCCATTCCGGGTGGGCGATCTGCGCCCAGGTGAGCAGACATTCGACCGCTGGCTCCTCGCGCAGCGCGCGCGATGGGCGCTGCGACCGCGCCGGGATGCCGCGCGCTTCCAGCCGCTGGATCAGCGAAAAACGCAGCGAGTCGGCCATGAACGGGGCGAGCACGACGATCTCGCCCGGCGGCACGCCGGCGGCCACGAGCTGCGCGATCGTGTCCGCCGTCCAGTCGAGCATCTGCGGGAAGTAGGTGTGATCGGGGAAGTCGAGCGCCGCGCGCAGCGACTCGATGGCGACCGGGGGCACGCCCTCGTCCGGGCCACCGAGGGCGGCCCCCAGCGCCCCGGCCAGCCCGGCGATCGCCGGACTCATGACGAACGACCCCTCCAGCGCGGCGGTCTGCGCGCAGGCATCGCCCAGCCGCCAGGCCGAGAGCGGATCCGCGCCCAGAAAGTAGCGGTAGCCGCCGTCCCGGTCGTAGACGAGCAGCGCCGAGTCCGCCGCTGCGATCAGATCGCCGATCAGCGCATGAGCGGTCGGCGCGTCCTCCTCGATGTTATCGGCGAACAGATGGCGCGCGCGCGTCAGCAGCCAGCGGCGCGGCGCATCCAGCCGGTACAGGTGGCGCAGCATCTCCAACTGGAGCGAGAAATCGAGCAGGTTGTGCTCCAGGCAGTAAGCGCGGAATACAGCGGCGAAGTAGCCGGCCTGATCGTAAGCCGGGTGCGCCGCGGCATCGCGCGATGCGGCTTTCAACCGCTCGGCGATCTCCGTCTGCGGAAAGCCGACCAGCGCGGCCTTGTTGAGATTATCCAGGATCTGGCTGAAGATGCGCTGGCGATCGACGCGCACGCCGGTGGCGGCGAAGGCCAGCGGATCGACCAGCCGCGCCATGACGTACTGCGCTGTCTCCAGCGTCAGGAAGACGGGCGGCGCCTCCGGATCGGCGAAGCCCATGTCAGCGGCGGCCAGCGGGAAGAACTGCGCGCTCATCTGCCGCGCCAGACCGCCGATGGTGAGCATGAGCGGCAGCGGGCCGGCGTAACCGGATGCGCGCAGCGCCCGCTGATACGGTCGCAGCGCGCCCCGCTGCGGGGCCATGATCAGGATCTCCGCCCCGCTGACGCCGGATTCGAGCAGCGCCAGCAGGCGCAGCGCCGCCGCGGTGGTCTTGCCCGCCCCCGCCGGGCCGTGCACGAAGAGCGATCCATGAGCGGGAAAATCGCGTACAGCGCGCTGCGCGTCGGTCAGTTCCATTGCGGCCTCGATCGGTCATCCATTGAACAGATATTCTAACCCGAAATGGGCCGATTGTTAAAAAAAAAGATCCCGAAAAAATCTGTCGGGGTCGCGCGGCGGGATTCAGATCGTCTCGAACGACGCGCCGTGCAGGGCGCAGGCATCCGCGACGATGCTCTGCGTGCCGACGATCAGGATCGTGCCCTGCGCGCCGGCCCGCTGACGCGCCAGCGCCAGCGCCGACGCCACGTCGGGCCGGTGGACGGCGGCGCGGTTGTATCGCTGAGCCAGCGCCAGCGCCTGATCCGCGGGCGGGAAGCGCAGCGTGACATTGCGCGCCGTCTCGGTCAGGATGACTTCATCGGCCAGCAGACCGATCTCCCGGTAGACGCCGGCGTAATCCTTCTCATCGGGGACGCCGATCACCGCGATGACCGGCGGACGGACGCGATCGCGCACGCTCTGCGCCAGCGATGCAGCCGACTCGGCGTTGATCGCGCCATCGACGAAGGTCAGCGGCGCCTCGTTGAGGCGCGTCAGGCGGCCCGGCCAGATCACCGTCTCCAGCGCGCGGCGCACCGCTGCAACGTATTCCGGCGATCCGTGGGACGGGCCGGGCAGCCGTCCGTGCATATTGCCCGCCCCCTGCACGGCCAGCGTCGCATTGACGATCTGATACTGGCCCATCAGATTGAGATCGATCTCCCCGTAGCGCCCCAGACGCATGCGCACCCCGTTCGGCGTGTCGCCCAGGTATTCGCCCATGTCGATCGGCGCGATCCAGGCGAATTCGGCGTTCTGAGCGTCGGCCTCCGCCTGGAGCACGGTGAGCACTTCCTCTGCCTGCGGCACGCTGTAAGCGTAGCTGAGCGGCTTGATGATCCCGGCTTTGTGCCAGGCGATGCGCGCCAGCGTCGGCCCCAGCTCATGCGGATGCTCGAGCATGATCGGCGTGAAGAGCGACAGTTGATTGGGCACGACCGCGATATCGTCGAAGCGCCCGCCGCGCCCGACTTCGAGCACCGCGGCGTTGACGTCCTGCTCGTCGAACCAGCGCAGGGCGATGCCGAGGAAGATCCCCTGCGGACTGAAATAGCGGTGCGGCGGCAGTTCCGCCTCGATCTGATCGATCGTCGGGGCCAGTTCGCCCAGGATACGGCAGAAATCCGCTTCCGGGATGGCGCGACCGTTGACGCGGATGCGCTCGCGCCACGAGATCAGATGCGGACTGCTGATCATGCCGACGGTGTGCCCCAGCTCGCGCAGAATGCGACAGGTGATGGCGGTCGTCGAACCTTTGCCCTTGCTGCCGGTGACGACGGCGTACTCGCGCGAGCGCCCCAGCAGATCGTGGGTCGCGATCAGGCGGCGCGTCGGCGTGACGTCGCGCGTCTGTTCATCCGGGCCGTCGAGCTGACCGCGCAGGCGGCGCAGCGAACGGAAGATATAGGTGACGGCTTCCGCTTCAGTGGCAAACCGGGACATGTCGAACTTCATCCTTGAAACGCAGTGCAGCCAGCATCCGGGCGGCGGTCTGGCGTCGAAATGGCAGATGCTGAACGCGCGCCGCCGGCGGCGGATTCGCAGTACACTATCAGGCATGACAGTGAAACTGACCCGCTATCTGATTGTGATCGCACTTGTGGCTTTTGCCAATGCTGGTTCGCTCATCGGTCAGGCGACCGCCGGCTGTCCCGCCGCCCCGCGTTCCCGGCTGCACGCCGGCATGACCGCGGTGGTCGCGCCGGGCATCGGCCCGCTCAACCTGCGCGCCCTGCCGGCGGTCGGGACGGGCATCCGGGCGCAGCTCTACGGCGGCCATCGCCTGACCGTGCTCAGCGGCCCGTCATGCAACAGCGGCTACGCCTGGTGGCGGGTGGAAACCCGCGCCGGGGTGCGGGGCTGGATCGCCGAGGGGACGTGGCTGCGCTACTGGGTGATCCCGGCGCGCGACAGCGAGTCCGGGCATACCCCCGCCCCGCTGGATTTCACCTGCCCTCCGGAGCGGTCGTCCCCGTGTTACACGCTGGATTGAGCGCAGCGCCCGCCGCGGGCGGCGTCAGGGATGATGCGTCGTCTGCGACGGCATCGCAGACGTCTGTTCGTGATGGTTTCCGCGCCGGATCAGGCCCAGGCGCGGGCGCGTGACCGCGGTCGGCGAGACGGCGCGCTCTTCGATGTGCGGGATCTCGACGATGAATGTCGAGCCGCTGCCCGGTTCGCTTTCGACCCGGATGTGGCCGTGATGTGCTTCCACGATCCATTTGGCGATGCTCAACCCCAGCCCGACGCCGCTCTTCCCCTGATCGCGCGCGCGCGACTCTTCAGCCTGGAAGAAGCGGTCGAAGACGCGCTTCTGATCTTCGGGCGAGATGCCGATGCCGGTATCCTTGACCTCGATCACGGCGTAATCGCCCTGCTTGCGCAGGTTGAGCGTGATCGCGCCGCCATCCGGCGTGAACTTGATGGCGTTGCTGATCAAATTGAGCAGCACCTGCTTGAGCCGGTCGGCATCCCCGTTGACGCGCACCGGTTCGAAGTCCTGGATCGTCAGCTTGAGCTGGCGATCTTTGATCAGCGCCCGGCCCTGCCGGTAGGCCTCCGTCAGCACGACATCGACATCGAGCGGGGTCAGCGTCAGCGTCAGACCGCCGTAATCCGCCCTGGCCAGCAGCAGCAGGTCGCTGACCATGCGCTGCATCCGCTCGACTTCGCTTTCGATGGCGTCGAACGAGGCGGGATCCATCCCGTACCGCTTGATCAGATCCAGATGCCCGCGGATGGCCGTCAGCGGGGTGCGCAGCTCGTGCGAGACATCGGCGACGAAGCGCTGCTGCACGCTGAAGAGATGCTCCAGCCGCTCCATCATCGTGTTGAAGACCGAGGTCAGCCGCCCCAGCTCGTCCATCGGGCCATCCCACGGCAGGCGTGTCTTGAGATCGTCCGAGGTGGCGATGCGCGCGGCGGCACGGGTGATCGCCTTGATCGGCTGCAGCGCGCGGTGCGAGAGATACATCCCCACCAGCGCCGAGCCGAATATGGCGACGATCATGCTGCCGAGGATGAGCAGCAGGATGCCGCGCCCGGCCTGGTTGACCGTCTCCATGCTGGTGGCGGTCTGGATGACGATGCGCTTGCCCCAGACATCGATCGGGCGGGTGAGCACGCGCCATTCGCGGCTGTTGAGGCGCACATTCGAATACAGCACCGGCGACTCGTGCGGGGGGAACTGGTGATCGGCCTCCTGCAGCAGCATGCGCTCGTCCAGCGGACGGTCATACGCCTCCAGGTTGGACGAGGCCCGCGCCAGCCGCGGCGTGTCCTCGCTCATATCCCAGACCTGCACCACGACGCTGGAAGCGCGGAACACGTCCAGTTCCGGCAGTTGGATGACGATGCCGCTCGGGCTGCCGAACTCGCCGACCAGGGCGGCATTGCTGTTGCGCCACACCTGATCGACGGTCTCCAGCAGGGTGAGATCGACGCTGTTGACGAGCACCCAGCGCGTGACCGCGAACATCGTCAGCCCGAAGACGACGATGATGATGGCCAGCAGGCCGGAAAACCACAGGATGAGCTTGAGGCGAATGGTCATAGTCAGGTGCGCCGCCGGCAGATCGGGCTGCGTCATTCATCTTCCCGCAGGACGTAACCGACCCCGCGCACCGTATGCACCAGCCGCGGCTCGTTCTCCTGCTCGGTCTTCTGGCGCAGGTAGCGCACGTAGACCTCGATGATATTGCTCTCCCCGCCGAAATCATAGCCCCACACGCGGTCGAAGATGACGTCGCGCGTCAGCACCTGGCGTGGGTTGCGCATGAACAGCTCGAGCAGTTCGTATTCTTTGGCCGTCAGGTCGATCGGGCGCTCGCCGCGGTAGGCGCGGTGCGTGCCGGTATCGAGCGTGAGATCGCTGAAGCGCAGGATCTCGGGCCGTGACGTCGGCGTCGAACGGCGGAACAGCGCGCGCACGCGGGCCATCAGCTCATCGACCGAAAACGGCTTGACCAGGTAATCATCGGCGCCCGCGTCCAGCCCCTGGACGCGGTCTTTGATGTCGTCTTTGGCCGTCAGCATCAGGATCGGCACATCGCTGGCGGCGCGCAGCCGTTTGCACACCTCCAGCCCGTCCAGCCCCGGCAGCATCCAGTCGAGCACCACCAGATCGGGCGGGTTATCGCGGGCCATCGTCAGCCCGGTCTGACCGTCGCGCGCCACATTGACGCGATAGCCTTCGTAGATCAACGCGCGTTCGACAAACTGCGCGATTCGGGCTTCATCCTCGATGATGAGTATGCGTTCCCCAGCCATGCCAGTTCTTCCTCTCACTGCAAAGCAGGCTCGATCGATGAATAATACGCAATTTAAATAAATGTCTGCTGAGAAGCGCGATCGCAACTCCTGAGATCGGCCGCTACCCCCCGGCCCAGCGGAACCCCCAGATCGCAGGGGGATCGGTCAGGACGAACTGACCGCCCGTGGTCAGATCGACGATCGCCAGCGCCCCGCGGGTGATGCCCTCAGCGGTGACGGGATCGAGCAGCCCGGCGGCGAATTCGGCATCCGGCGACAGGCGCGCGCCGCTCAGCGGCGGCAGCACCAGGACATCGGTCAGGCCCGATCCGCTGACATCGACGACGCGCAGCAGCGCCGACGGATAGGCGGCATCGGCCAGCAGCGCGCGGAAGCGCCCGCTGTCCACCGGCATGACCGCCCGGACGAGCGCGGTCGCGGGCAGCGGGATCCATTGGGCCGGCGCATCCGCCGGCGCGCCGCCGTCGAACAGATAGAAGCCGCGATCGATCGGCTCTGGCCCGGCGGCAGCGCTTGACCCGGCGTCAGCATATGTCAGGATGCGCCCGTCGAACAGCCAGCGCGACGTCAGCGCGCGGTCATCGGCGGGCGTCTCCGGCAGGGCTTCATCATAAGCGCCGCTGGCCAGCGTCAGCACGCCGATGGCCGCGCCCGCCGGCCCGCCCGCTCGATCGAACAGATAGGCATCGACCAGCAGGCGCGTCCCATCGGGCGACCACTGCGGGCGGCGGAACGCCCGCCACGCCGACGGATCGCCCGCCGGGGCGCTGATATTGGCCAGCACCCGCCGGGGCGCGGAACCGTCCAGCGCGGCGATCCAGATGCCACCCGTCTCCGGCGTCTCGTCCACATAGGCGATCCGGGTTCCATCCGGGCTGAAGACCGGCGTGATCGGCGCAAAGCCGGTGAGGACGGCGATCCGGGCCGGGGTGCGTACCTCCAGCCGCTGCAGCCACAGCGCCCCCGCGCTGACGTAGGCGACCGCCCGGCCATCGGGAGCGCTGGCGAATTCGCTCACGCTGGCGGTCGCGCCGGTGAAGGCGAACGCCGCTGAGTCGCGCGCGTTCAGCCGCCAGACCTGGATCGTCGCCCCATCCGAACCGGGGTTGAAGAAGAAGCCGTCAGCGGGCAGCGCGCGCCCGGCGATCGGCGGGAAGGTCGGCGTCGGCGGCGCAAGGAGCTGCTCGATCACCTCGCCGACCACGGCGGGCGGCGGTTCCACCCCGACGGTGGGCAAGGCGCTGGCGATCAGTGTGGACTGCGCCGCAATATCGAAGATCGGCGTCGGGGCCGCCGTCGCCAGCAGGCTGGTCACCCCCGGCGCATCGACGCGCAGCGGCCCCCAGGCGTAAGCGGCGGCGCTGCGCACGCTGAAGGGCATCCCCTCCCCGGTGCGCGGATCGATCAGCGCCAGCACCCCGCCCTGAAAGGCGATCAGCCACTGACCGCCGGAGGCCCAGCGCAGCCCGTTGAGCGGGATCGGGCGCGTCCCGACGGTGACGACCTGCGCCGCGCCGCGCGCCAGCGTCTGCAAAATGCCGTAACCGGGTTCGACGGACGGATCGGCCAGCGGACGGGCGAAAAACGCCAGCTCATCCCGCGCCGTCAGCGTCGGGTAGCGGTACTGAACCGACTCATCGAGGATCAAGGTCTGGGCGTTGGCCGCCGCCAGGTTCATCAGGCGCAGACCGCCCTCTTCCGGCGCGAAGATCAGCTCCGGATCGCTGACGAACGTCGTGCCGGCTGATGAAGGGATGATGCTGGTCAGCGTCATGCCGGGCACGCCATTCGAGTCGGCAGTGCGGCGGTAGATCCACCAGACGTTGTTCTCGCCCTCGGCGGCCAGGTACGTGCCGCCCGGTGACCAGGTCAGGCTGAGGAAGATCGCCTCGGTCAGATCGACGAACGTCCCCCCGCCGGCTTCAAAATAGATGCGCGCGCCGTTCAGCGTGGTGTAGGCGATGGCATCGCCCGGCGGCGACCAGGCGATGGTATCGCCGCGCCCGCGGTAGGGCGGCACCCCCGCCGTGGGGCCTTCGATCGGCAGCGGTTCGATGTCGGGCAGGCCGAGCAGCATCAGGAACAGACCCTGCTCGGTGCGGTAGGCCAGCCGTTCCCCCGCCGCATCGATGCCGAAATCGACGACGAACACCGACGCCGGCGTGATCGGCTGCGCCCCGCCCCCTCCCAGCGCGTAGCGTTCGACCTGCCCGCCGCCGGTCAGCACGTACAGATCGGCGGGCAGGCGAAAACCGGCCTGCTGCTGCACCGGTGTGACGTGAACAGCGGCCAGCGCAAAGATCAGCGCGGCCAGACGCGCCAGGTTCGTGCGCATGACGACAGCCCCCTCTCGATGCCCTTCTGACTCACATCCATTGTAGCGGATCCGCCCGGTTCACCGGATGATCGCATCCGACGACGGCGCGCCCCCCTGACGATACCAGTAGCGATAGACATCGCGATAGCCGAGGCGATCGTAGAGACGGCGGGCGGCATGGTTGGCGTCCAGCACCTGTAAATACGAACGCTGCGCCCCGTGCGCGCGCCCCCAGGCAAGCAGATCGCGCATGAGCTGCGTCCCCAGGCCGCGCCCGCGCTGATCGGCTGCGACGACGACGCCGAACACGCCGATCCAGCCGCGCTCGATCACGCCGAGCGCGACCGCGCGGATGGCGCCGTCGGCATCAGCGATGCGGGCGTACCCGGCGACCGGGCGCAGGCGCGCCAGCAGGGCGCGCTTGAGCGGGATGCGCTCCGGCGCGATGTCGTTGAGCGCGACGTAGGCCCGCAGCCAGTCCGGATCCGGAGCGATCGCGATCTGCGTCTGCGGCGATGGCGGCTCGTCGGGCAGAGCGGCGCTCGCGCGCACCGTCGTGAGCAGGGCGCGGTCGGCGGTATATCCCCGGTCGATCAGCGCGCGCTCCAGCTCGGACGGCGGGGCATCCGGATCGCCGGTCAGCTTGACGATCGGCGGCAGATGGCGTTCGCGATACCAGCGCTCACTGTGGGCGATCTTGTCCGCCAGCGGCCGGGTTGACGGCCCCAGGACGTGGACGGAATTGGCCCGCCGGGTGAACCCCTCGGCGAAGCGCAGCAGCCAGCCGTCGTCACACTGCTCTTCCAGCGCCGGGTAAGCGCGGATGGAGAGGCATTCCAGAAAGCGGATCAGTCGAACGAGCGTGGGCATAACGGCGGCTTCCTCCGGCAGGGTCGATCTTCACAGTCAGCATCCAGGGTTTATAATCGCGTAGCTGCATCAATACTGCGAGTCTGTGCTTATGCGTATTCCCGGATGGATGTTTCTGCTCGGCGTCGTCGCCCTGGTCGGGGCGACGGCGGTGTGTTCGGTGGGCGCCTATACCACCGCGCGCCAGATCGCGGTCGATCTGGGCAGCAGCGGGGTGGCTGTGGCCTCGTTTTCGGATTTTCTGCGCGCCCAGCCCACGGCGACCTTCACCCCGCCCCCGCCGCCCACGCTGACGCCAGCCCCCGGTGAGACGCCGCCGCCGGCGACCCCCGATCAGGCCGCCATCCCGGCTGGCCCGACGCCGACCGTCGATCCGCTGGCGGCCTACACCTGGGATGATCCGCGCCGCATCAACATCCTGCTGCTGGGCATCGACCAGCGCACCGGTGAAGAAGGCGCGTTCCGCACCGATACCATCATCGTCGCCAGCATCGATCCGGTGCGGCGCACGGTCGGACTGCTGTCGATCCCGCGCGATCTGTGGGTTCCCATCCCCGGTTTCCAGCCGGGGCGCATCAACACCGCCAACTACCTGGGCGATATCAACGCCTACCCGGGCGGCGGCCCGGCGCTGGCGGCGCGCACGATCACGGAAAACCTCGGCATCGAGATCGACAAATACGTCCGCGTCAATTTTGATGTCTTCACCACGCTCGTCGATCTGGTCGCGCCCAACGGCGTCGAGGTCTGCCCGACGGAGGTGATCGACGATCCGACCTACCCGGACGCGGGCTACGGCACGATCCACGTCCACTTCGACCCCGGCTGCCAGCGGCTGGATTCGACGCGCCTGCTCCAGTACGCGCGCACCCGCGCCACCCAGGGATCGGATTTCGACCGCGCGGCGCGCCAGCAGGAAGTGATCCGCGCCGTGCAGAACGAAGTCCTCAATGCCGGTGGGATCGCCAACTTCTTCACCCAGATCCCGGCGCTGTGGGAGCGCCTGTCCGGCGCGTACACCACCAATCTGACGCTCGATGAGATCCTGAGCCTGGCCGCGCTGGCCAGCCAGATCCCGCGCGAGAACGTCACCAGCGGCACGATCAACACGCTGCACGTCAACCTGGCCACCTCCCCGGACGGTCAGCAGGTGTTGATCCCGCGCTATACGGCGATCCGCGCGCTGATCCAGCAGGTCTTCAACCCGCAGCCCGATCTCTCGCTCGACGATCTGCGCGCGCGCGCGGAGCGCGAGGAAGCCTCGATCGCGATCTACAACAACACGACGATCACCGGCCTGGCCGGTCAAACGCGCGACTGGCTGAGCGCGCGCGGCGTGGCGATCACGGCGGTCGGCAATACGCCGGAGCTGACCAACGGCCTGACGGTCATCCGCGATTACACCGGCAACCTGTGGACGGCGCGCTATCTGGCGGCGCTGCTCGGCCTGCCCGCCGACCGGATTGAACCGGGCAGCGACGGGCTGACCGGTGAGGACATCCTGATCGTCGCCGGGACGGACATGCCGTCCCTGCTCAACCGCTGACGCGGGGCGCGCGCGGCTCACACGATCGGCTTGCGGCGGCCAAACAGCAGCGTCGGCGCGGTGATGCCGATGGCGATCGCCGCCAGCGTGATGCCCGTCCGGGTGAACGCGATGGCCGCCTCTTCCAGGAACGGCCCGGCGCTGCCCGGAGCCGCGGCGGCGATGTTGATCAGCGCCAGCATCGCCCGGAAGGCGAACACGCCGGGAACCAGCGGGATCGCCCCGCAGATGGCGTAGATCAGCGCCGGGGTGCGCTGCCAGCGCGCGAAACCCCATGCCAGCGCCCCCACGCTCGACGCGCCGGCCAGCGTGGCGAATTCCAGCGATACCCCGCCCGTCATCAGCGCCGTGCGCACGGCGTGACCGGTCGCGCCGGCCAGCACGCAGCCGATCAACGTGCGCCGGGGCGCGTTGAAGACCAGCGCGAAGCCGAACGCGGCCAGCGCTGGCCAGCCCGCGTCGATCAGCAACGTCAGAAACGCATCCGCTGACATGGTCAGAACCTCACCCAGGTATTGAACAGCATCATCGCCAGCACCAGCCCGACCGCGATCGCCAGCGACAGCAGCGCGCCGAACATGCCGCGCACCAGCCCGGTCACCATGTGCCCTTTGAGGATATCCTCGGCGGCGTTGATCAGGTGGACGCCGGGGACGAGCAGCAGCACCGCCGAGGCCATGGCCCGTTCCGGCGCAGCCGTCACGCCCAGCGCCATGCCCCCGCTGACGACCGCCGCCGCGCTGAACGCGGTGACGATCGTGGTCACGAACGGGTTGAAATACCCAAGCTGCATCTGCTGGCGCACGATCATGGCGAACGACGAAGCCGCCGCCGTCAGGATGAACGCGCCCCAATCCCCGCCGAACAGCCGGCTGAAAGCGGCGCACGCCAGCCCGACGCAGGCGGCCACCAGCCAGCGGTTGTAATTGGAGCGGATCTGGCCGATGCGCTCCAGTTCGCGCCGCACCTGAAATCGATCGAGCTGACCCTGGCTGACTTTGCGGCTCAGATCGTTGATCTCCGCCAGGATCGTCATGTTGACGCCGAGCGCGACCACCCGCCGGACTTTGGTGCGGAATTCTTCGCCGCTGCTGGTGGTGCAGACCACGGCATTGGGCGAGACCAGGATATCCATCCAGTTCGCACCCAGCCCGGTTCCGATGCGGTGGACGGTCTCTTCGATGCGATCGGTCTCCGCGCCATGCTGAAGCAGGAGCTGCCCGGCCCACAGCGCCAGATCGATCACGTCGCGCAGGGCTTCGCGTTCGAGCGGCTCCTTGTCCACCGGGCGCACGTCGGCGTCGATGAGTTTGAGCAGTCCCATCTGGCTCGCTTTCTTCTCTCAACAAACGGGATCCGGCATGGAAAACGACTGCGTCTCTTCATCCGGCGAGCGAAACGGGATCTTGTTCTCAACAGCCATTATAGCGAGATCCAGACGGGCGCGGCGGCATTCCCCTGTGACGTCGATCAGCGCGGGCGCATGACGAAGATCACAGACCAGGATTGTGCTCGCTCAGCCGCGCCCGCCATGCGTCCGGGATCGGGGCGGACTGGCCGCTACCGTAATCGTAGACCACGACGACGATCCGGGCCTGGGCGGCGATCGTCAGCGCGCCACCGTCGTCCACCCGGGCGACGAGCTGCTCGGTGTCGAAACTGCGCGTCCCCAGGCGGGTGCAGCGGGTGTAGACGATGATCGCATCGCGCGCGCGGATCGGCAGCCGGTAATCGATCTCGGCGCGCGCCATGATCAGCCCCAGCCCGCCGCCGGAGCCATCCCATAGGCCGAGATCGTCGAAATAGGTGACGCGCGCCTGTTCCAGATACGTCAGATACGTCGCATTGTTGACGTGGCCCATCGCGTCCAGATCGCCCCAGCGCACCTGGATCGGCACGCCGTGGGTGAAGCCAGCGGGCGGTACGATCGACGCTGAGTCTGGCGATGTCATCGCGGACATGGATCTTCCGTCTCCCTTCAGGATGCAGGTGTGATCGCAGCAGTGAGCGCAGCCGGGACTTCGAGCGCGTCTTCCAGCGGGGTGATCGCGATCAGCAGGCCGTCAGCGGCGGGCAGGTTGAGCGCCGCGCGCCCGGTCTGCAGAGCGTCCGCATCGAGCAGATGCCGGTCGAGCAGCGCACCGTCCGCCCGATCGATGATCTGCACCAGCAGACGGTTGGCCAGCAGCGGCGGCCTCAAAACCCAGCCCGCGGCGGTCTGGATCGATCCGTCCACCGGCGCCTCATCGACGATCGCCCGGATGGCCTCCAGCGCGACGCCGGGGCGCTGCACCCCCTCATCGGTGACGTACAGGAAGCTGATCCGCGCCCGCCCTCCGCTGAACGGCGTCAGATCGATCGACTGATCGCGCCAGCCGCCCGATATCCCGGTGTACGCCGGGCCGAACGCGCGCTGATACGGATCGGGGGTGTGCGTCACCGGGGTGACGATGCGATCGTTCACCAGCACATACGCATAATCGAAGCCCGGCTCGATATCATACCAGATCCGGTACTCCAGCCGGGCGCGGGCCGCATCCGTCAGATCGAGATCGGCCAGCGTCAGCTCCGCCATTTGCAGATCGGCCCGCTGCGTCCGCCAGACCGGGCCGGGCGTCTCGTCCGGCAGGACGGGGAGCAGCGCCGGCGCGGTCAGCGTCAGCGCCGCTGGATGAGCGGGGCGCTCCAGCGCGAAGACCGCCGTGCCGCCGGGGGCGAGATCGACCCGCTGCGCCCCGGCCCGATCGAGCGGCAGCGCGGCGAAGCGTCGGGCGCGGGCGGCGATCCAGTCGGCGAACAGCGTCTCCTCCACGGTCAGGCCGGCGGCGGCTGGCAGGGGGCAGCCGGGGAGATCGGCCAGCGCCGTATTGAGATCGCGCTGACCGCTGTTCGTGCGCCCGGCCAGCGCGCGCACCGCATCCGGGCCACAGCGCGCATCCAGGTAAAGCAGCCAGTCGAGCGCTGCGCCGTAGTGCGCCGCCGATCCGCTGTCCCAGCGCGTCAGCGCCGTGCCCGGCGCGGCGTAAAAATGCGCTGTCAGGCGGCTGTCCCCGGTCAGCGCGTATTCGGTGTAGCTGGAGAACGCCTCGTTGAGCCACAGCATCAGCCCGCCCCCGGCCTGATAGCGCAGCAGGTGCTGATATTCGTGAGCGATGATCAGGCCGATAGCGCCGGGATCGATCCCGGCGGTGAGCAGCGCGGCGTTCATGACCAGCAGCTCATGTTCGCTGCTGTGAGGGCTGACCGCGCGCGGATACAGATGATCGCCGCTGAAGTAGCCGCCGTACCCACCAGCCGGATCGATCTGAAACAGGATGTGGATGCGCGCCTCCCCGTCGATATCCGGTGCATCCGGCGCGGGCAGCGCCCACAGCGCGCGCACCGCCGGCAGATAGTCGGCGTCCAACCGGGCGGCCAGATCGGCCAGGACGGCATCATCCACCGCAAGGCCTGTCTCCGTCCAGAGGTAGGCCAGCTCCCCGACGACGCGCAGCGTCGCCTCCACTTCATGCGCGCGCTCCGTCCCCAGGCTGAAGACCCGGAAGCGCGCCCGCTCGCCCGGCTGGCGGGTGCGCCCGTCAGCGGTGAGGGGCGGCGGCGGCGTGACGGTGGCGCCGGTCAGCCGCCGGGTCAGCGCGTACAGATCGCGCACCGGGATCAGCGCGGCATCGTCCTGCGCGCGGGCGGGATCGACCGGCGCGAGCAGCAGCGCGACCAGCAGTGCGACCAGCGGCCAGCGGACAGGGATCATTCGACGTCGCCGATGAACTCGACCTGGATGCCGCGCTTGCCCAGGGCGTCGCGCAGTCTGGCGATCTGCCCGGCGCGGACGACGACCGCCGTCGGCCCCAGCCGCGCGCCGAAATAGCGCCGGGTGGCCGGGTCTTCCCACAGCGCATCGAGCACCTGATCCGACGTCGTGCGCAGCACGATCACGCGCTCCAGCGTGACCGCCGCCGCCGCACCCAGCCGCCATGTCTCCAGGAAGGCCGTCACCGACTCAGGCAGCGCGCCGACGGCGCTGCGCAGGAACGACTCGATCTGCTCGATCGCGATCCCCTGTTTCCCGGCGATCGCGATCCCGTCCGCGTCCAGTTGATACAGGTACGTCCCGTTGACGATGCCGCCCCACGTGCTGAAGCGCGCCACCTGATAGCGATCGGCCCGGCTGACGCGCCGTCCGGCGCTGATGCGGCCATCGGCCTCGACGACCAGCTTCTCCGGGGTATCGGGCGGCCTGGGGAAGACACCCCCCTTGATGAAGGCCCGCCCGTAGGCGTTGAGGCGGGCGGCCGGGCGGCCCTGCGCATCGGCGGCCAGATCGACCAGCCCCAGCCAGTGCAGCGGCATGTGGATGTAGAAGCGGAGCAGCGCCCCATCGACGCGCTCCCAGTTTTCGATACCGCTGAGCGGTTCACCGGTGGCGGCATCGAAGATGTACCACGTCTGATAATCGCCGTTCGGGCGCTGGAAATCGCGCTGCCGGGCCTGCATGAGCCGGACGAAGTCGTCCACCAGCCACCAGCCGTCATCGGGCAGCGCGGCGGCCATGAAAGCGAGCGCGTTTTTACGCGCCGCCGCCGGGTAGAATTCGGTCGTCCCGGCCTGGGCATCGACGCGCAGGCCGGGCACGCGCTGGAGATCGACGTAGAGATCGGTGGTGCGCCAGGCCTCGGCCAGCAGACGCACCTGCTCCGGGCGCGGCGCATTGAGCCAGCGCGAGACCATCCGCGCCGGGTCGGCCCGGTTGATCTCCAGCCGGCCATCCTGATAGCGGATCAGGTTCATCCCTAGCGCGATCGAGAGCAGGAACATCAGCCGTTCCTGCACCGGGACGAGTAGATTGGCCGCGAAGGCCTCGGTCGTGATCAGGGCCAGCAGGTTGATCTCCGTGTCGTGCTCGTAACGGCTGATCGCCGCGAGAATGGTCGTCAGATCATCGACCAGGCTGGTATCCGCCGAATGCACCGTATCCGGGCGCACGGCGCTGAACGCGGTCACCTGCCCGTCGGTCACCTGACCGGCAGTTGGCTTTGCGGCGGCGGGCGGCGACGCGCGACGCGCTTCCGCTCTGGGAGGCGGCGGCGCAGCGGCGCGGACGGGGGCGGATCGATCGGACGGGACGGGGGGCGCATCATCCGCTTCGTCAGCCTCCTCATCATCCAGATCTTCGTCGATATCCTCGTCGATGTCCTCATCCTGGTAGACGACTTTGTACCCGGCCAGATCAGTCAGCAGCGGGATCAGCTCTTCCGGGATGAAGACGATGCGGCGCGCGCCCTGTTCGCTGTTCTCGAAGGCGAAACTGATCAACCCGCGATAATAGAGCGACTCGGATACGTTGGCGGGGGCTTTGAGGGGGTTGCTGCGGGCGATCTGGCTGGCCCCCAGCTTGCGGATATCTCCATAGACCAGTGTGAAGTTGGATGCCGGAGCCGTGCCGCGCTTGCCCTGGTTGAGCAGGAACTGGAGCGCGCTGCGGTCGCGATCGTCCAGCCCCTCCAGCACGGCGCGCACGCGCGGCGGGTCGGTCATGACCCGTTCCAGCGCCCGCGGCAGACCTTCATCAGCGGGATCCTCGACCTCGAAATCCCAGGCCTGGGCCAGGATCGGCAGGATATACTTCTCATGAGCGCGCAGCGTATGGAGTAAACTCGCCATCGGGCCGGATCATCCTCGCTCACCAACACGACGCACATTATAGTGGAAATCGGGCAAATGTTCTAATGCCGCGGCCACCCCCCCGGGGGCGCAGCGGGCGGACGGCGCGCGGTCTGCTGGCCGCGGGAAGACCGGGATCCGCCACGAGCCGCCGCGGTGGATCTATCGATTGGTCTCGTAGACGCACAGCGGAGAAACGATCATAATTGGGGCATCCTGTATGCAATCCGATCAATGGACTGATCTCCGATGACGGCGCTCCCGTTCGGTTTCTACGACCTGATCGATCAGTTCGCCCAGCCCGGCTGTGCGATCTGTCAACTGCTGCTGACGGATGTCGCGCGGCTGCTCGACTCGATCCTGTATGAATACGCCACCGACCCGGAAATGCAGGCCGATTTCCGCGCCAGCCTGGGATTGTGCGCCGAGCACGGCTGGCAGATGATCCAGCTCAGCGCCGAGCGCGGCGGCGCGCTCAACATCGCCAAACTGTACGAGCGCCCGCTGGAAGATGTGCTCACGCTGGTCAAACGGTCTGCGTCCGCCACGGGCGCGCAGGCGAAGCTGATGCAGCGTCTGTTCCTCAGCGCGCCCCATGCCGCGCTGATCGACACGCTGGAGCCGACGCGGCCCTGCGTCGCCTGCAAGCTGCTCGACGCCAGTGAAGCCGGTCTGATCGCCGCGCTGAGCGACCATGTCGATGATCCGCGTCTGCACAGCGCCTACGCCGACTCCGAAGGGCTGTGTCTGCCGCATTTCCGGATGCTGCTGAAACACACGCAGAACGCCGATCGTCAGCGCCGCCTGCTGGGGATCCAGGAAGCCATCTGGGGGCGGTTGAACGACGATCTGGCCGGTTTCATCCGCAAGAGCAACTTCCAGCATGCTGATGAACCGCTG
This sequence comes from Anaerolineae bacterium, assembly GCA_034432395.1. Lineage (GTDB taxonomy): Bacteria > Chloroflexota > Anaerolineae > Aggregatilineales > Phototrophicaceae > Flexifilum. The sequence continues at coordinate 2,141 of DAOUBU010000051.1, read as the reverse complement.
ACCGATGCCGAAAGCACGAGCTGGCAGCGCGTCGTCGCCCGGCTGGGCGGCGAACGCGGGGTATTCGGCCCGCGGCGGATAACAGGTTGAAACCCATGAGGACGATCATCGTGACCCCGCACCTTCCACTTCGTCATTGGTTCATTCGCAAACTGCCGGCGCTGCGTTTTGCCGGGCGCTGGCTGCTGCTGAGCAGCCTGGTCGGCGTGCTGGCCGGGGCGGGATCGGCCCTGTTCCTGGCCGTGCTGGAAGCGATCACACACTTCCGCATCGAGCACCCCGCCCTGCTGATCGGGCTGCCGCTGGCCGGGGCCGCCGTCGCCTGGATGTACCTGCGCTTCGGCGGGCGCGCCGGGGGCGGAACTTCGGTCGTGCTCGACGCCGTCCACGATGCCGATACCGGCTATGAGCGCCGCATCCCGCTGCGCATGGCGCCGATGGTGCTGATCGGCACGTGGACATCGCACCTGTTCGGCGCATCTGTGGGCCGTGAAGGGACGGCGGTGCAGATGAGCGCGGCGCTGGCCGATGCCATCCGCCGGCTGCTGCGGTTCGAAGCCGATGAGCGCCGGCTGCTGGTGTTGGCCGGGATCAGCGGCGGGTTCGGGGCGGTGTTCGGCACGCCGGTGGCGGGGGCGGTCTTCGGGCTGGAAGTCCACAGCGCCGGGCGCATCCGCTACGATGCCCTCATCCCCTGTCTGATCGCCGCGGTCGTCGGGGACTGGACGGCGCTGACGCTGGGCGTGACGCACACCGCTCAGCCCGCGCTGCCCGAACTGCCGGTCGAGCTGCCGCGGCTGGCGCTGGTGATCGGCGCGGGGATCGTCTTCGGGCTGGCGGCCCGCCTGTTCGTGCTGGTGACGGAGACGGTGCGCGATGTGCTGCGCCACCGGCTGCGCAGCCCGCTGCTGCGCCCGGTCGTCGGCGGGGTGGCGGTGATCGCGCTCACGCTGCTGGTGGGCACGACGGCCTACAACGGCCTGAGCCTGCCGCTGATCAACGCCAGTCTGCGCGGCGATCCGTCCATCGGCCCATTCGACTGGCTGATCAAGCTGATCTTCACCGGGGTGTCGGTGGGGTCGGGCTTCATCGGCGGTGAGGTCACGCCGCTGTTCGGCATCGGGGCATCGCTCGGCCACGTCATCGGCATGGCTGCCGGCGATCCGGCGCTGCTCTCCGCGATCGGGTTCGCCGCCGTCTTCGGGGCGGCCAGCAACACGCCGATCGCGTGCACGCTGCTCACGGTGGAAGTATTCGGCGGGGGCAGCCTCGTCTACGTCATCGTCGGCATCGTCAGCGCGTACTTCATCTCCGGCACGCGCCAGCTTTATCCGGCGCAGCGCATCGATACGCCGAAATATCTGCATCGCCGATCGGGAGAACCGGGATGAGCGCTGCGATCGTCCGCTGTGTCGCCTGCGACGGCTACGGCTGGATCGACGATCCCGACAGCCCGGAGCCGGAATGCACCTGGTGCGGTGGGATCGGCTATGTCTACCGGGATGAACGCGGCATCGACCGGCGCATCCCCCCGGCGGATCTGGCGGCGCTCAGCGACACGCTGGAGCGGCTCGAGACCGAACGCCTGCGCGAACTGGGTTACACCGGTTCAGCCAGGAAGCCCTGGGAGCAGGCGATCCGCCGCGCGCGGGGCGACCGGCTGTCTGAACTCGGAGGGGAATGACGGATGGATCGGATCGAAATCCGCGGGCTACGCCTGCGCTGCATCATCGGTTTCAACCCGGAGGAGCGCCGCGAAAAGCAGGACGTGGTCATCGACATGACGGTGTACACCGATCTCACGCGCGGCGGCCAGACCGATGATCCGGGCGATATCTTCAACTACAAAACGCTCAACAAGACGGTCATCCGGCTGGTTGAAGCGTCGAGCTACAACACGATCGAGGCGCTGGCCACGGCGATCGCCCGCGCTGCCTGCATCGAGTGCGGCGCGCCGCGCATCGTCGTCAGCGTGCAGAAGCCGGGCGCGCTGCGCTTCACCGATACCGTCGGCGTGGTCATCGAACGGACGCCGGCGGATTTCGGTGTATAGTTAACCCAATGTGCAGGTTTCAAAAAGATAACAAACGGTCAAATGCCAGCGCAGAATCAAGCTTTTGTTGCTGACAACAGAAAACGGC
>DAOUBU010000050.1:0-10447 GCA_034432395.1 Anaerolineae bacterium | reverse complement strand
GTGGACGATGCGCATGTTCGCCGGGTTCGGCACGGCGGAAGAGACCAACGCCCGCTACAAGTATCTGCTCGAACAGGGCAACATGGGCCTGTCGGTGGCGTTCGATCTGCCGACGCTGATGGGCTACGACACCGACGCCGACGAGGCGATCGGCGAGTTCGGGCGCTGCGGCGTGGCCGTCAGCTCGCTCAAAGACATGGAGATCCTGTTCGACGGCATCCCGCTGGGCGCGATCTCGACCTCGATGACGATCAACAGCCCGGCGGCCATCCTCTGGGCCTTCTACCTGGCCGCCGCCGAAAAGCAGGGCGTCCCCTTCGACCAACTGCGCGGCACGCTGCAGAACGACATCCTCAAAGAATACATCGCTCAGAAAGAATATATCTTCCCGCCCGAACCGGCCATGCGCCTGGTGACGGACACGATCGAATTCGGGACACAGCACCTGCCGCAGTGGAACACGATCAGCATCAGCGGCTACCACATCCGCGAGGCCGGCAGCACCGCCGCCCAGGAACTGGCCTTCACGCTGGCCGACGGCATGGAGTACGTCCGCCATGCGCTGGCGCGCGGCCTGCCGATCGACTCGTTCGCGCCGCGCCTGAGTTTCTTTTTCAACGTGCACAATGACTTTTTCGAAGAGATCGCCAAACTGCGCGCGGCCCGGCGCATCTGGGCGCGGGAAATGCGCGAGACGTTCGGCGCGCGCGATCCGCGCTCGTGGTGGATGCGCTTCCACTGCCAGACGGCGGGCGTCAGCCTGACCGCGCAGCAGCCGGAGAACAACCTGATCCGCGTCGCGCTGCAGGCGCTGGCCGCGGTGCTGGGCGGCGCGCAGAGCCTGCACACCAACAGCATGGACGAAGCGCTGGCCCTGCCCAGCGAGCACGCGGTCACGCTGGCGCTGCGCACCCAGCAGATCATCGCGGAGGAGACCGGCGTCACCGGCACGGTCGATCCGCTGGGGGGCAGTTATTTCGTCGAGGCGCTGACCAACCGCATTGAGGCGCAGGTGTACGCCTACTTCCGCCGGATCGAGGAATTCGGCGGCGTGCTGCCCGCCATCGAGGCCGGCTTCTTCCAGCAGGAGATCGCGGACGCCAGCTACCGCGCGCAGCGCGAGATCGATCGCGGCGACCGGCGCATCGTCGGCGTCAACGCTTACGCCACCGACGACTACCCGCCGATCCCGCTGCTCGAGATGGATCGCGACGGCTATCAGCGGCAGGTGGCGCGGCTGGAGGCGCTGCGCCGCGAGCGGGACAATGAGGCCGTCGGCGCGGCGCTGGAATGGGTGCGCACCGCCGCCCGCGGCAGCGACAACCTGATGCCGCCGCTGATCGCCGCGGCGAAAGCGTATGCCACGCTCGGCGAGATCGTGGATGTCCTGCGCGCGGTGTTCGGCGTCTACCACGAACGCGCCATCATCTGACGCTGCAAACCCGATCGCTCACCGGCGATCGCAATCGTCACAAAGAGAAAATAGGACTGATCGCACACGCCCGATATCGATGTGTATCGATATATACTGTAATCAGGGTAGAAATATTGTGTAGGATGGCGTTGTGTTGTGACGGCTGCAAATCTGGATTCATCCAGATCGCGCGCGCTGGGCGAGCGGCTGCTCGCCCTGCTGCTCGACCCGCGCCGCTCAGCGGCTTTGAGCCGGGAAGAGCGCGATCGCGCGCGGCTGCTGTCGATCCTGCTGCTCATCTTCACTTTCGGCATGATCGCCGCGGCCATCCTGCCGACCTTCGGGACGCTCTACCGCGCCTTTGCCGGCGGCGTGGTGGTGCACAACGTGCTGGCCTACATCCTCAATCGGCTGGGATTCGTCGCTCCAGCCACCGTCACGACCGTGCTGATGGTCTTCGCCAGCGCCTTCATGCAGATGTTTTCGCGCGCGCAGTTCACCCTGGCGTATGTCAACGAGCTGTTTCTCATTTTAAACGCTGGCATCCTGTTCGCCTTTCTGCTGCTGCCGCTGCGGCTGTTCGCCGTGCTCAGCGCCGCGATGATCCTGATCGCCAGCCAGATCTGGCGCATCACCCCGCTGGTGCAGGAGCGCCAGATCCGGGTGGAGGTGATCACGGCGGTGGTCGTGCTGCTCATGACGCTGATCGCCGGGTACGGGCGCGCCAGACAGCGCGCGCAGATCGCGGCGCAGCAGGCCGCGCTGGCGGCCAGCGAACGGCGCTACCGCGATCTGCTCGATGCCACCTCGGAAGGCGTCGTCATCCACAGGGACGGCGTGATCGTCGATATCAACCCGGCCTTCACGCGCCTGAGCGGCTACACCCCGGACGAGCTGATCGGCACGCACATCCGCAATCTGTACGCGCCGGAATACCGCGAGCGCATCCCCGATTACCAGAAGACGACCGAACCTTACCAGACCGAGGGCATCCTGCGCGATGGCAGCCGCCGCTGGTTTGAGATCCAGGGGCATCTCTCCGAGTACGGTGGGGAACGGGTGCGGGTGGCCGCCGTGCGCGATATCACCGAGCAGAAAGCGCAGGCCGAACGGCGCGCGCTGCTGGAGCGCGAACAGACGCGCCTGCGCCTGCTGCGCCAGTTCATCGACAACCTGTCGCACGATCTGCGCACGCCGCTCAGCGTGATCCGGGTCAACACCTATCTCATCCGTAAGCTGGTCGCCGATCCCGCGCCGATCGAGCCGAAGCTGGCCGTGATCGAGGAACAGGTCGATCATCTCCAGGCCGTCCTCACCGATCTGCTCGACATGTCCCGGCTGGATCGCGAGGACGACGCGCGCTATCAGATGGCCGATCTGGCCCCCGGCGCGGTGATCCTGCCGGTGGTCGAGACGCTGCGCCCGTGCCTGGAGGCCCGGCGTCACGCGCTGACCCTTGACCTGCCCGCCGATCTGCCGCATATTCACGGGGACAAGAACGAGCTTCAGCGCCTGCTGCGCCACCTGCTGGAGAATGCGATCGACTACACCCCGGATGGCGGCGCGATCGGCGTGCGCGCCGCCGTGACGCGGTTGAACAGCGATGGGCCGCAGCCGCCCCGCTGTCATCTGGCGATCAGCGTGCAGGACAACGGCATCGGCATCGAGCCGGACGCACAGCCCCATGTGTTCGATGCGTTTTACCGGGCGGACAGCGCGCGCAGTATCGACACGGGGGGCGCGGGCATCGGGCTGACGATCGCCCGGCGCATCGCGCTGGCGCACGGCGGGACGCTCACCGTGGAGAGCGCCGTCGGGCGGGGCAGCACGTTCACGCTGCATCTGCCGCTGCCGGATGAGGTCGATGCGGTGCGCTCAGTTGCGGATCAGCCGGTGAACAGAGAGGGATAACCGAATCGTGGCGATCGAATACGCGGTCGATCTCGGCTGCGAACCCAAATCCGTGCTCGGGACGGCGGGCATCATGGAGCGGCTCAAAGAGCGCGCCCGCGCCGATGTCATCATCCAGCAGTTCCGCGCCGCTGGCGATTCGCGCCCGCCGTCGCAGATGGGCTTCGAATTCACGCGCTCCTCGCTGGCCGGGGATGAAGAGACGGAGCTGCTCATCGTCCAGGATCTGCTCGATCGGGCGGCTGAGCTGGATCCGCTGGCCGGTCACTGCGCGGGCTGCCCGGCCAACCTGACCGGCCAGCCGTTCGGCTGCATCGGCCAGATCAACTACCCGATCAGCGACCGGGCCGAGGCGTGGCTGCTCGATCAACTGCCGTCGATCGAACAGCCGCTCGCCTGGCTGCTGCTGCGCGAGGGCAGCCAGAAGCTGGGCTACGACGGCTCGCTGACGCAGCAGCTCCGCGCCAGCGGTCAGTACTTCGAGGAACGCCGGGTGCGCGGGCGCGATCTGACCGAATTCATCTTCAGCGCCGATCAGGTCTTCGAGATGCTCTTCCTGCTGGGGCACATCCAGCCGCCGCAGGCGGGGATCATGCTGCTCTTCTTCAACGGCATCCGCCGGGACATCGAGGCGGATACGATCGTGGCCATCTTCAACCGATCGCTGTCGCCGGAGCAGATCGCCGCTCAGTTTCCGTTTCTGCTGCGGCCAGAACCGGGCGATGACCGCAGCATCAGCGAGTTCAAGGCGTTCTTCCGCGCCCTGCACACCGCCTGGATGCTCGACCGGCAGCTCATCCTCGACGTGTGACCGCGCGCGCTCAGCCGCCCAGCGTGCGCACCCGGTGGACGACGAGCGTGCCGCCCGCCGGAAGCGGGATCGTGCGCCGCTGCACCGAATGAATGGTCAGATCGCCGGGATCGCCGTCGGTGGTGAAATGCCGCTGCAGGCCGAAGCCGAGCGCGGGCGCGTAGAGCAGCGCCCCCATCACGCCGAGCATGACGAGCGGCAGGCGATCCCAGATGGTTTTGCGCGCTGTGCCCGCTGTGCTCACCAGCGCCACCAGCGCGACGATCAGCCCGGTGGTGACCAGGTTGGTGCCGCAGTTGGGGTGCACCGCCAGGCCGCGCTCCCCGCTGCGCAGACGGCGCAGCGCCTCGTGGGCGGCGCTTTCGATCTGCGGCGTCGGCACATCGCCGATCAGGTAGAAGCCGCTGGCGTCGCTGCGCCCGGCCATCTGCAAGCCGCGCACCCGGCGCGCCAGCAGCGTGATCGTGGCATGTTCCAGCCCGTGATTGCGGCGCGTGCGCCGGATCGGCGTGAAGTTGAGGATCGGCTGCGCCAGTCGGGCCAGCGCGGCCAGCGGGCCGGGGTCTGCCAGGGTCATGATCGCATTCCTGTCGCGGCGGACGATGAGACTTCGATCTTACCAACCGGAGCGCAGTGCGTCCAGATCCCCGGTTTGCTACCATACCCGATTCGGGTTATCATCTCGTGCAGATAATAGAGTAGCACAGGCATTCCCCGTGCGGAGTGGAGATCGCCCATGCGCAGGCTGCTGATCGTCTTGATCGTTCTCATCCTCGCTGTCTTCGGCATCGCCCCGCTGCTGACCGGCGCGCCCGAAGTCATCTACATGCAGGATCTGGGCGCGCGGCCCGACCTGACCGGCCTGAACATCTACTTTTCTGAGAGCAATACCGAGAACAGCCAGTTCGACCGGAGCGGCGTGGGGGTGTCGCGCTTCGCCGCGCTGCTGCGGCTGCTGGGGGCGAACACCTTCACGCTGGAATGGCGCAAGGGCATCCCGCTCGATGCCAGCCTGATCGTCATCCCCAATCCGCGGCGCGAGCTGACCCCGGAGATGGTGGCGCGCCTGTGGGCTTACCTCCAGCGCGGCGGGCGCGTCCTGCTCACGTTCGATGCCTTCGATGCCAACAACGCGCCGAGCCGCGTCCCCGCCGGATGGTTCGAGCTGACGTGGAACGACCTGGGCATCCGCGGGCGCGCGGACGTGCTGGCGCTGCCCGGCGAGCTGCGCTCGATCACCCGCACTGCCGCCGACGGATCGCAGACGACGCTGGACGCCCCGATCCTGACCACCACCTTCCTCACCCAGCGCCTCGCCGGCGATCACCCGATCACGGCGGGCCTGCTCGCCCCCGGCGAGGAACAGACCAACCTGAACAGCCTGTACTTCAACGGCGCGCGCTCGATCGAGCTGAACGGTGCGCTGGCCGCCGCCGCCGTCACCCCGCTGATCTTCACCGATGACGTCGGCATCTACGGCGAGTCGGCCTTCACCGATTACAACCGCGACGGCTTCTCCGAGTTCAACATCGGGGCCGATACCGCGCCCGGCGATCTCATCCTGGCGGCGGCCTACGACGATCCGGCGCTGCGCGCGCGCATGGTGCTGATCAGCGATGGCGATTTCATCACCAACGGCGGCGGCTTCGTCACCTCGCCGTCGTACAGCGGATCATTCGTCTACCCGCACAACGTCCAGTTCGCCATGCGCGCGGTCGCCTGGCTGGTGGAGCGCGAGATCGTCAGCCTGACGCTGCCCACCCCCGCGCCGACGGCCACGCCGACGCTGACGCCCACGCCCACCCCGACGCCGACGCCGACCCCCATGCCGACCGAGACGCCGGCTGGCTCGTGATGCGGGCCGCTCGCTGAAGGGATGCGGGCCGTGAAACCTGCGCTCCGCGCGATCGTCGTCGGGCTGCTGCTGGTCATCCGCGCCGTCAGCGCGCAGGATGTTCCGGCGGGGCCGACGCCCGTCCGCACCGTCGGCTTCATCCAGGATGACGCCGTCAACACCGCCCTGATCGGCAACACGGGCGGCGGCGGCATCGCGCGCCTGGCCGAACGGATGCGCGCATACGGCGCGACGACCTACGTGCTGGCGGCCGATCAGCCGATCCCGCCCAACATCGAACTGGTCGCGGTCGTCGGGCCGGCGCGCCCGCTCTCGCTGACGCTGACGGCCTATCTGTGGGAGTTTCTGGCGCGCGGCGGGCACATGCTGCTCGCCTTCGACCCGAACGGCCACAACGGCGTCAGCGCCGAACGCGCCGCCAGCGGCCTCAATCAGCTTCTGGAGCGCGAGTACGGCCTGCGCTTCGCCGATACCTTCCTGATCGAGCCGTGGTTTTCCGCCCGCCCGCTGGCCGACGTGACGACGAGCTGGTCGGAAGCCTACGCCGACGATCTCGTCCCGCACCCGATCACGCAGCCGCTGATCGACTTCGCCCTGCCGGTGCGCCTCTGGGGCGGGCGCAGCGCCCTCGTCGAGATGGTCAACGGCAGTGCCCGGACAGCGCCGCTGCTCTACGTCGAAGCGCCGTATGGCGAGACCGGGCCGCTCGACCTGCGCCAGAACGACCCGGCCCAGTTCACGCTCAACATCGGCGCGGACGCGCAGGGCCGCCTGCTCGTCGGCGCGATCGCCGAGCACCTGACCAGCGGCTCGCGCGTCGCACTGCTGGGCGACAGCGAGATCCTGCGCAACCTGTTCGGCCAGGCGCGCCTGATCGGGCGCGAGGATCTGCCGCGCTTCCCCGGGGACGCTCTGCTCATGGAGCGGCTGATCGCCTGGCTGATGGGCCTGCCGCCCGACGCCTGGCCGACGCTGCCCGCCGGCTTCACCCGCATCGCCATCGACGGCGTGACGGACGACTGGCCGCCTGAGGTGCCCCTGTACGGCGGCGTGGTCGGGGCGGAACGCCAGCCCGCCGGCGCGACGCGCGCCTTCTACGATGACCAGTACCTCTACGTCACCGTCATGATGCCGGACGACCCGACCCTCGTCAGCGAGATCGTGGTCGAGATGCGCTTCGGTGAGGCGGACTCTCAGTCCCTGATCCGCTACCGCTACGGGCAGGTGGTCAACGCTGCCACCCCGGACATCCCGCTGGCGGACTCCGCCGGGGCGGCCCGCATCGAGGTCGAAATGCGCCTGCCGCTGCGCGAAGTCCCGCCGCGCATCGAGCAGGTGTGCATCGGCGTGCCGACGCGCCTGGAGATCACGACGTGCACCGCCGAGCCGGTGCTGGCCGCCCCGGTGAACACGATCGCCCCCGTCCCGGTCTACGTCGGGGACGGGCCGTCGGCCTTCTCGCTCGATGACATGAACATCCGCGAGGGGCCTGGGCTGGGCTTCCGCCCGATCGTCCTGCTGCGCGGACGCCAGATCCTGCGCGTCCTGGGGCGCAGCGCCGCCGGCGACTGGATCCGGGTCGAAACCGCCCGCTATTCCGGCTGGGTCTTCCGCCAGCTCGTCCTGCTCAATGTCGATGTCGAGCGCCTGCCGGTGGTGGAGTGAAGCCGGCCCGGCTGGATGGACTCATAAGCAGATTTCACGAAAGTTTTATGATCGATCCGTTCTCGATCGGGGATATACTATGCACATGAACGGCTGGTTGGAATCCTGACATCATGCTGGCTGATGACCGAACGCTCACCCCGCGCCTCATCCTCGATCAATTCATCGAGCTGCATGAGCGCGTGTACGGACGCCAGCCCTCCGTCCGCTACATGGGCAACCACTGGTACAGCATCGATGGCGAGACGGTGCACCGCGCCACCATCTTCGCCGAGATCGAACGCCTTACCGAGATAATCCGCGCCAGGGCTTCCGAGCAGGCCTGGGCGGTGGCCGTTGCTCCGCCCCAACCCGCGCCCGCCCCGCTGTCGCCGCCCGAACCGCCCATCCCCGTGCCGATCCAGGAACCGGCGTTCGCCGCCGCCGGCCTGCCCGCCGCGCCGATCAACCGCGGCCTGATCCAGCGGCTGATCGATCGCCTGCGCCGCCTGTGACGATGATCGCCGCGGCCGTCTACTCCGTCGACCAGATCACCCGCCGGCTGCAGGACGCGATCGCGTCCGACCCCGGCCTGAACGACGTCTGGATCGAGGGCGAAGTCAGCGATCTGCGCACCATCGCCAGCAGCGGCCACACCTACCTGACGCTGAAAGATCCGTCCGGCGGCGCGCTGATCAAGGCGACGATCTGGCGCAGCGCCGCCGCGCGCATCGACCACATGCCGCGCGAGGGCGAGCGCGTCCACGCGCGCGGCGATGTCAGCATCTACCCCGCGCGCAGCGAATATCAGTTCAACATCCGGCTGATCCGCCCCGCCGGGATCGGCGCGCTGTACCTCGAATTCGAACGCCTGAAGGCCGAACTGGACGCCGAAGGCCTGTTCGACGCGGCGCGCAAGCGCCCGCTGCCCGGTTTCCCGCACACGATCGGCATCGTCACCTCGCCCGAGGCGGCGGCGCTGCAGGACGTGCTCCACGTGCTGCGCCGGCGCTTCCCGCTGGCGCACGTCGTGCTCGCGCCGACGTCGGTGCAGGGGGACGACGCGCCGCCGCAGATCGTCCGCGCGCTGGATCGCCTCAACGCCCGGCCCGATCTCGACGTCATCCTGATCTGCCGGGGCGGGGGCAGCCTGGAGGATCTGTGGGCGTTCAACGACGCGCGCGTCGTGCGCGCCGTCGCGGCCAGCCGCCTGCCCGTGATCAGCGGCGTCGGCCACGAGACCGATTTCACGCTGACCGATTTCGCCGCTGACGTCCGCGCGCCGACGCCTTCCGCCGCCGCCGCCATGCTCACCCCGGACAGCGCCGAGCTGCGCGCGCGTCTGCTGCGCGCCCGCGCCGATCTCACCACAGCTATGCGCGCGGCGCTGGACGGCTGGCGCGACCGCCTGACGGCGGAAAGCCGCCTGCTGGAGCGCCATTCCCCCCGCTACACCATCGTCCGCCGGCGGCAGGATGTCGATACCCTGGCGCTGCGCCTGGAACGCGCCGCCCGCCGCGCCCTGGATGCCCGGCGCGAGCGCCTGCGCCTGACCGAGCGCACGCTGTACGCCGCCAGCCCGCAGGCCATCCTCGACCGCGGCTACGCCCTGGTCAGCGCGGCGGACGGCGCGCGGGTGACCTCAGCGGAAGCGACGCGGCCCGGTGACCGGCTGCGCCTGCGCTTCCACGATGGCTCGATCGAGGTGACGCGCACCGGCTGACCCCGGTGCTGGGCGCACCGGCCAACTCCGGTGCTGGATGAGGACTTTACTGGAACGATGACCGAACCTGCTGACCTGCACGCCCTCACTTTCGAAGCCGCTTTCGCCGAGCTGACCCGCATCGTGGCCCAGCTCGACGACCCCGATCTGACGCTCGACGACGCCGTCGCCCGGTTCGAACGCGGGCGCGCGCTGGCGGCGCACTGCCAGGCGCTGCTCGATCAAGCGGAGCTGCGCATCAGCCAGGTGGATGACGACGCGGCGGGGGCCGACTCCGCGTCCGCGCCCTCAGCCTGAGGCCAGCGCCGTCCGCAGCCAGTCGATGAGCGCGTCGATCAGCGCGGGCTGGCGCTGGAGCAGCGCCGGGCCGTCCGCCATCGACGCCACCTCTTCATAGCGCAGCGGGCCGCGCGCGCTGGCGCGAAGCTGGCCGGCGGCCAGGAAGCCGGGCGCGTCCGACCCCTGCGCCAGGAAGAGCGGGCGCGGCGCATACTGGAGCAGCGCCACGGTGGAGACCGCCGGCGTGACGCCGAACAGCGCCAGCGCATCGCAGCGCGGATCGGAGGCGCACCCGGCCAGCGCGGCATCCGCGCCGACCCCGCCGCCGATGACCGCCACCCGCCCCGGATCGACCGTGGCGACCTCGATCAGCGCATCCATGACCGCGGTGAAATCGCCCAGCGGGGGCGGAGCGTCCGCGCTCACCCCGGCGCGCAGATCGACTGCCAGCGCGGTGTAGCCCGCCGCCTGCAACCGTAACGGCAGATCGAGCCAGTCCGCCCGGTTGAGCGCCAGCAGGAGCGCCGCCGGGACGCGCCGCCCGCCCGGATCGGGGTACAGATCGCCGATCAGGAGCGTGCCGTCCCCGGTGACGATCTGCACCGCCTGGCCGCCCGCCCCCGCCGCCGGGATGGCCAGCGGCAGCGGGGGCAGCGCCCCGCCGCTGGGCAGCGAAGCCGCGGTCAGATCGTTCTGGCCGGGGTTGCGCAGCGCCGTCGGCAGCGGCGTCGGCAGGACGATCGGCGTCGGCAGGGCGGGCGTCGGCGGCAGCGGTTCGGGCAGACAGGCCGCCAGCGCGCTGGCCAGCGC
>DAOUBU010000049.1:0-8503 GCA_034432395.1 Anaerolineae bacterium | reverse complement strand
ACAGAGCAGCACGTCCTGTGTTGACGTGAATGCCAGCCGCCAGTTTGTGACATTTGTGACAGATGTCGGAAAATGCTGTAATGTCCGTAGGATAAAATACCGGGGCTGTGTTTTCACCTGATACTCTGCCCAAGATCATATGACATTTATCATGTGAAAGATCGTACAATCTCGGGTCTGAGCCTTCAAAAATTGAGATAGACGGGGGCAAGTCAAACTTATAGGAAGGGGCGGGGCCGGGCGCTATGCGCCGACCGGCGTCATGTCCAGCCAGTTGGGGCCGGCGGCGGCATTGCAGCGCAGCGCCGCGCGCAGATCGGCGGCGCGCTCCATGACGGACACCGTCAGCCGGGCGACGGCTTCCACCTGATCGGACGGGGCTTCCAGCACCAGTTCATCGTGGACTTGAAGCAGCAGCCGCGCCTCCAGCCCGGAACGCGCCAGCTCCGCCTGAAGATCGATCATGGCGCGCTTGATGATATCGGCAGCAGTGCCCTGGATCGGCATGTTGATCGCCTCGCGCTCGGCGGCGGCGCGGATGTTGTGGCTGCTGTTCTCCAGCCCGGGGAACTGCCGCCGCCGCCCGAACAGCGTGCACAGGTACTTCTGCTCGCGCGCGATCTGCTTCGCCCGGTCGATGTATTGTTTGACGCCGGGCAGCCGGTCGAAGTACGTCTTGATGAAGGCCTCGGCCTCGGCCAGCGTCAGATCGCTGTCGCGGGCCAGCCGGTAGGCCCCCATGCCGTACAGCAGCCCGAAGTTGACCCGTTTGGCGAAATTGCGCTGCGTTTTGGTCACCTGATCGAGGGGCACGCCGTAGATCACGCTGGCGGTGGCGGCGTGGATATCCTGGCCGTCGTGGAAGGCCTGCAGCAGCGTCGGCTCTTGAGCGACGTGCGCCATGATGCGCAGCTCGACCTGACTGTAATCGACCGAGATCAACTGCCAGCCGGGCGGCGCGATGAAGGCCCGGCGCACCGCGCGGCCCGCATCGGTGCGGATCGGGATATTTTGCAGGTTCGGACTGCTGCTGCTCAGGCGGCCCGTGCTCGCCCCGGTCTGGTTGAAGCTGGTGTGCACGCGCCCGGTCTGCGGGTGGATCAGGCGCGGCAGCGCCTCGACATACGTGCCCTGCAGCTTGGTCAGCTCGCGGTATTCCAGGATCTTGTCGATGATCGGGTGCTGGCCGCGCAGATCGTCGAGCACGTCGGCGGCGGTGCTGAAACCGTGCGTTGTCCGCCGCACCCCTTCAGCGCGCAGGCCCAGCTTGCCGAACAGCACGTCGTTCAACTGTCTGGGGCTGTTGATGTTGAACGGGCCGTACCCCCCGGCCAGATCGTAGATCTCGAGCTGGAGCGCGCGCAGTTGATCGGCCAGCGCGCGGCTGTAGTCGTGCAGATATGGCACGTCGAGCAGGACGCCGGCGCGCTCCATCTGCACCAGCACCGGGACGAGCGGCATCTCGATCGTCTCGAAGACGTGCAGCGGCGGCGGCATGACCACGCCCCACAGCGGATCGACGCGCGCGCCCGCGTCCGCTGGCAGCAGTCTGGCGCGCAGCGGCGCGACCAGCCTGTAGGTGGCGACGGCATCGGCGGCGGCATACGGCGCGGCGCGCTCGACCGGGACCTGATCCATCGTGATCTGCGTTTTGCCCGACCCGATCAGATCCTGGATCTCGGTCATGTGCACGTTGAGTTCGACCGCGGCCAGCCGTTTGAGCTTGAGCTGGTTGGACAGCGGATCGCGCAGCCATTCCGCGATCAGGGTGTCGAACGCGATCGGCCGGACGTCGATCCCGTGCTGCTGCATGACGAGCAGATCGAAGTTGGCGTTGTGCGCGTATTTGGGGATGGCCGGATCGGTCAGGGCCGGGCGCAGCGCCGCCAGCACCGCATCCAGCGGCTGCTGCTCCCCGTCGGGCTGGCCCAGCAGGCCAGCATGGCCGACCGGGATGTAGTAGCCGGTTTCCCCGTCGCAGCACAGCGCGATCCCGACCAGCTTCGCCCGCATCGGATCGAGATCGGTCGTCTCGACGTCGAACGCGATCGCCTGCGCCCCGGCCAGCGTCCGCGCCAGCGCCGCCAGTTCGTCAGCGGTGCGCACGATCTGAAAGGGAAATGCCGGCGAACGTTCCGCTGGCGCACGCTCGGCCTGCGCCTCGGCGGGGAACAGCGCAAGCTGGCCGGAGGACGCGGCGGCGTTCGCCTCGCTGTGCGACTGGATGCGGTTCAACTGCGCGAACAGCGAACCGAACTCCAGTTCGCGGAACAGCGCCTCGACCGCCTGCCGATCGAAGTCGTGCGCCAGACAGGCCTGCAGATCGAGCGCGATCGGGGCATCGCGGCGGATGGTGGCGAGCTGCTTGCTCAGGAAGGCGTCCTCGCGCCCGGCGAGCAGTTTTTTCTGCGTCGTCGCCGGGATCTGGTCGATCCCGGCGTAGATCGCCTCGAGCGAGGGGAACTGTTTGAGCAGGGCTTTCGCAGTCTTCTCGCCGATCCCTTTGACGCCGGGGATGTTGTCAGAGGTGTCGCCTTCCAGCGCCTTGAGATCGATCAACTGGTGCGGTTCCAGTTCGTAATCGGCTCGGAAGCGCGCCAGATCCCAGATCACATCGGGGACGCGGGCCTGCGGGATGAACAGGCGCACGCTCACCCGATCGGAGAGGAGCTGGAGCAGATCGCGATCGCCGCTGACGATGCGGACGTCGAGATCCTGCGCCTCGGCCTGGGCGCTGATCGTGCCGATGATGTCGTCGGCCTCGTAACCGGGCAGCGTCAGCACCGGGATGTTGAAGGCGCGCGTGAGCTGCTCGATGCGGGCGATCTGGGTTTCCAGGTCGGAGGGCATCTCGTCGCGAGTCGCTTTGTACCCGGCGTAGATCTGGTCGCGTCCGCTCAGGCCGGCGTCGAACGCCACCGCCAGATAGCGCGGGCGCTCCTTCTCCAGAATGTCGAGCAGCATGCGGGCGAACCCATAGACGGCGCTGGTCGGCTCGCCGCCGGATGTCGTCAGCGGGCGACCGCGCTGCTGGGCGAAGTAATGCCGGTAAGCCAGCGCGTAGCCATCGATCAGCATCAGCACCGGACGGGATGAGCCAGCGTGGGCCTCAGCGTGGGTCAAAGCATCCTCTCAAAGCGGATGTATTCCTGGATTTCTTCCATGTCGAGCGGGCGGCCCGGTGTGACGATCAGGTAGCTGTCCGCCCACAGGCTGGCCGGGTCGAGGCGCTGATTCTGCCGCCGGGCGATCTCGCGCACGATCTCGGCGGAGCGGCGCTTGAGATCGCGGATGACCTCGTAGGGCGGGGTGTCGTCGGGAACCTGCGCCAGGATGTAGACGAAATCGTCCTCGGCGCGGATCTCGTCGATCTGCCAGGCGCGTTCACCCAGTTGGACGCGCATGCCGCTGCGGATCGCCTGGGCGACCGGCGGCGCGAGGCGGGCAGCCGGGTCGCGCAGCGTCCAGACGTAGGCATACGGCTGGCGCTCGACAGCGGTTTCGACCGCTGCCACCGCTTCGTCGGGCGCGATCGGTTCGGGCGGCGTCTCCGGCACGGATTGCAGCGCCTCGATCAGCTTGCGGCTCTGCGCCTTGATATCGGCCAGATGCGTCGAACCGGGGACGATCAGCCACAGACAGAGATCGTGTTCGGTGCGGCGCCCGTAGAGCATGTAATCGCGCCCGCTGCTTTCCAGCGTGAAGAATTTCATCTTGACGCCGCCGCCCGCCGGAACCGTCCACTCATCGTGGAAGAGCTGGCGCAGCGCTTCGATGTCCTCGCGCGCCATCGACCCGGCGAAGGCCACGATCTGATTGTCGCGTGTGAGCAGGGCGGCCTCGACGATGCTTTCCAGCGACACGTTCATCAGGCTGAGCGAGATCTGCGCGATGAGCGGATCGTCCACCACCAGCGGCTGCCAGCCCGCCGGCGCGCGATCGTCCGGCACGAGCAGCTCACCCCCGACAGCGTCGTCCTCGTCTTCCACCGGCAGCGGCTGGGTGTAATCGCTGGTGTCGTCTTCGACGATCGGCGGTTCGGCCAGCGGCTGCAGCGGCCCGGTGTCCCAGTCCAGCTCCTCCGGCTGGCTGACCGCGCCGACGGTGAGGAATTCGGGCGGGATCTCGTCCGCCTCCGGCAGGCTGGGCGGCTGTCCCGGTCGCGGCGGCAGCGCCATCGTCTCGGCGTCGCCGGTGGCGGGCAGCGCATCGTGCTGCAGGGTCGTCAGATCGTAGCTGTCCGGGCGCGATGCGGCGGCCTCGTCGAGCATCTGCTCCGGCTTGAAGCCGGCCAGGAATTCGGTGGTATCGAAATCGAATTCGTTGACGGGCGCGGGCGGCGCCGCGGGGACATCCGGCGCATGGGGATGGGGTGCGGGCGGTCGATCGAGCGGGATCGACGGCCCGAAGGCGTCGAACTCGGAAGCCGGCGTTCGCTCCGTCCGCCGTTCGCCTTTGCGCCGCTTGCCCCGTTCGGATTTCGGCTGTGACTGCTGCGCCCGGCGCAGTTCCTGCACCCAGGACGGGAGCGGCTGCACCTGCGGGCGGTGGGCCGGAAGCTGGCTTTCGATGCTGTCGATCAATTCCGAGATGGAAAACGTGTCCAGCGGCCGGGTCGGGTCGAGCATCTGCTCCAGTTCGAGGATCAGGCGCGCCGGGGTGTCCAACGAGTCGCTGGCGGCGGGCGGCGGCTGATCGCGCATCTCCGCCTCGACCGAGGCCAGCAGCGCATCGACCTCAGCCAGCAGCGGATCGCGCGGCGGACGCGGCTCCGCCGCGTCGTGGGCCGCCCGCTCGGCGGCGGACAGGGCCTCCGGGTGGCTGTCGTAGTAAGACGAGAAGGCTTCCTGAAGTTCCGCGCTGCTGTAGGCCACCGGGGCATCGACCGGGGGCGGCTCTTCGCCGCGCAGGGCGGCCATCACCTGCTGAAAACCGGGGTCGGTGACGCCGACGACCAGGTCGCTGATCGTGCCCTCGCCTTCCGGCAGCGGCGGCTCCTCTTCCGCCAGCTTGCTGAAGACATCCGCATCGACCGCCGGCTGTTTCTCGACCAGGTGATCCGTTTTCCGCCGCGACTCCTGAATCTGCGCCAGCAGATCGTCCATGCCGCTGGACAGGGTGAATTCGACCATCGGCTGCTGGCGCGAGGGGAGCGGCGGTTTCGGCGCTTCCTGGGCGCGCATCGAATTGACCAGGCTGTTGAAGGTATCGGTTTCGCGGCGCGGGCTGGAGTCCGGCTCGATCGTGCCGAGCACCTCATCGAACGAGGGGAAATCCGGCGGGGGGTGATCGTCCTCGGCCTGACCGGGGTGCAGCGGGAACACCGACGCCCCCGCGCTGCCACCCGCCCCCTCGTCCATGTCCTGAAAGAGATCGTCGAAGCTGATGCCGGGGCGGAACTGCGGCGTCCCTTCGGTCACGTCCGGTTCGATCAGGATATCGGGGTCTTCCGGCGGCGCGGCGGGCAGCGTCCCCGCCCCGCGGTCGAAGATCTGTTCCAGCGGCACGTACTCCGCCTCCGGGGCGCGACCGCTGGCCGGGCGCGTGCCCGGAATGGTGGCGATCGGATCGTCGCCAGAGGGGCGCGTTTTCAGGATGCTGCCCGCCTGCCGGAGGTAATCCTCCGGATCGGTGGAGATCTCGCCGGGGCGCAGCGGCGGGCGCTGCAGGCCGCGGGTGACGCGCCGGCCCTCCAGCGCGCGGTGGATGACCGGGATCAGATCGCGCGCCTGGAAAGCGGCGGCGATCGATCCCTGCAGGCCGAGCTGCTGGATCGCGTCGGCAGGCTGGCGCGGCGTGGCGATCAGGGCCAGATCGGGCTGGGCCGCGCGCAGCCGGCGCACGATCGCCTCGCCGCCTTCAGGCAGGTCGAAATCGACCACTGCGACCTGAAAGCTCTGCTGGGCCAGCGCCTCCGCCGCCGTCTCGCCAGAGGTGAACACGCGCACCTCGTAGTTGCCCGTGCGTTCCAGCGCCTGCTTGATCCCGATCGCAAACTGGATATTGCGATGGATGAAGACCACCTGCGCGATCATGCTGCACCATCCTGTCGGGCGGCGGCTGCGCCGCCCGGCTGACCCCACTCGCTCATCGATCAGGGCGCACTGCTGACGATCACCGAGCCGAAACCGAGGTTGTTGACTTCGCTCGCCTCGGTCACCTGCGCGCTGCTGTCGGCCTGCGCCTGAAGGGTATACGTGCCCGCCGCGGTGAACGTCAGACTGACCGACAGGATGACGCTTTCACCGGGATTGAGGTTGCCGACCACGCCCAGATCGGAACTGGTGCTGCCCGGCGAAACCGTGATCGTGTTGTTGAACTGGCCCGTCGGACGCCCGCCGTTGTTGGTGATCGTGACGGTGAACGCCGCGCTCACCGGGGTATTGCCCGGCCCCAGCGTCAGCGTCGCCGGCCCGTTGACCGATGTGATCAGCAGATCGGGCAGGCCGGGGGTGGCCGTGGGCGGGACGGGCGTGGCCGTGGGCGGGATCGGCGTGGCCGTCGGCGGCGTCACCGGGATGGTCGGCTGGGCGGAAGGTGAGGGCGGTGGCGGGGTCGGCACGAGCGGCACGGTCGAGCACAGCGTACCGTACAGCGTGACATACCCGGCGCTGACCCAGCCGAGCGTCGTGCCCACGCGCACCTGATACCACTGGTTGGATCCGATCCGCCCGGTGACCGGGGCGACCGTCCCGGCGGTGAGCAGCGTCAGCACCGGGTAATTCGTCCCCGGCCCCTGGCGCAGGTTGACGTTGGCGTTGGTCAGCACGCGGCAGGTGGGATCGTTCGGGTTGATCGGCGGGACGCTGGTGAACTGCTGCGGCGGGGCCGCCGTCGCGGTGACGAACTGCTGACTGTCGCGGACGCTCACGGTGATCGCCGAGGGGGTGCTGGCCACCGCGCCGCGGTAGGCGATCACCTGAAGCTGCACCTGGCCAGCGGTGCGCGGCAGGTAATCGAGCAGGGCGTTGAAGGTGCGGTCACCGGTGGGCGACTCGGAGTTGATCGTTTTGACGACGACGCCGTTGGCCAGAAGCTGAACGCGGCTGACCCCGACGGAGTCGGTGGCGGTGGCGCTGACCAGGATCTGCTGGTTGACGGTGAACTCCGCGCCGTTGGCGGGCGAATTGATGAGCACCACCGGTCGATCGGTCGGCGTCTGAGTGCTGCCAGCGCCGGTATTGGGGCCGGTCGTCAGGTTGCAGGCCGCTGCGAAGAGCAGCAAACCGAGCGCCAGCGCGCGCATCAGCGCGCGCACAAGAGGCTTTACACAGGCCATACCCGTCATCCCCGCGGATCGAAAGACACATCAACCTGTCTGCATGATAACATAATTCGAACCCGGATCCTAAACCGGGTTGAAAAACAAATACCCCCGCGGGGGTACTGTTGGACAGAGCTAGGGGGAAGCCGGCGGCGCGCCGCCGGGACGCCCGCTACAGGATCGGCTCTTTGAAGATGACGTAGCGGCCCATATCGTCGCCCTTGCCGATGCAGGTCGTCATGTCCACCTTGAACTCGCGCCCGCCGCTCACCCATTTCAAGCCTTCCTGGAGCAGGCCCTGCCCCATGTAGCAGACCGGGCGATCGACTTTGCGCCCCCAGCACATCGGGCAGCGCTCCAGGGTGTAGATGATCTTGTCCGGCCCGTCTTCGTAGACGTTGGAGATCTGGTCGGAGAACTGCGAGAAGATGTTGGCCATCGCCGGGACGCCGACGCGCAGTTTGGCGCTCAGCGGCAGCACCTTGAACGCCAGATCGCCCACGCCGGCCAGCGCGCCGAACGAGCGCAGACCGCCGGCGAAGACCGCGCGCCCGGCGCGCAGGGCCAGGCCGCGCCCGCCGCGCGGGCCGAACATGTCTTCCAGCGCCACGTTGAGGGCGGTGTAATCGGCGAAGTCGAACTCTTTGTCGAGATTGTCGGGTGGATAACTGTCGATATACTGTTCCAGGTTTGCCAGGCGTAATATCCCATTCAGACCGTTTCGCCCCATCACCTCTTCCATCGCTTCAATGGTCAGCCGGGCGAACTTGTTGGGATAGTAATATCCGCTTTTCTCACGGGGCATCAGGCCATGTCCTCCAATCGGTACATCGGCGGGCGCACAACCATCATTTGATCACCGCTCATCCTGCACCGTGCCGCGCAACACTCTAAGTATACGGCACAACCCGCAAAATCCAAATGTGAATATAAAGGAGAGCGCGTCGAAATCGCTGGCGCTGGCCCTCACCGGGTGAGGGCTGACGCGGGGGCTGCACCACACGGTGAGATATTTCCCGGCGCAGCGCCCGTGCTGCATCTTCCAGCCACCTGTGATAGAATAGCAGTTCCCGGCCTTGATCGACCGGGTTTTGACCTGAACCGGATCGCACAACCTCAATCGAGATGCTGCCCATGAAAGTATCGGTTTTGCAGGATCAGCTTGCCCGGGCGTTGAACCTGGTCAGCCGCGCGGTCGATACCCGCAACACCCTGCCGGTGCTGGCCAACGTGCTGCTG
>DAOUBU010000048.1:0-30663 GCA_034432395.1 Anaerolineae bacterium | reverse complement strand
ACAGAGCCTGAAACGGAAACGTTTCCGTGCCGCACTCGATGATACTTTCTTGTTGGAGTTGCTCTGCCCAATTTGATGCGATAGCCCTGATAGGCTGGTAAGCGTGCGTTGTGCATGTTCGCTCAATCAAGTACAATCACGTTCAGCCATGTGCATCTGCGCTGAGCCAGAACGACAGCAAGACGGGATATCCCCCCGGAGTACAGGAACTCGGTGCGAATGAAGCAGTTCGTGCTCGATTTTCTCGAAAATGAATGTCTGCGCGGGGCGCATTTCAACCGCTGCCTGCGCGACACGCCTGAGGCCGATCTGCTGGTCGAGCTGACCAGCGGTAAGCGAGTCGCCATCTACGTGATCAACCGCGCGCCCCGCCTGCCGGAGATCCGCGAGCGGTATGAGCAGAACACGCGGCGCAAGATCCACACCCTGTTCCTGGTCGATGGGCGTATGCTGCCGCAGCAGCCGATCGAAACGCCGCCGCCGTGGATGAACGCGCTGCACATGCTCACACATGGCCGCGTGTACGCCTATACCTGCGACCGACGCGCAGTCGAAATCCGTCCCATGCATATCGAGTGGCGCTGGGGCGGGGCGGCGCGCCGCGTCGAAGTGGGGATGCCGGTGGATGTCGCCGAGCTGCGCCCCTCGTCGGTGACGGCCAGCGCGCACCAGATGGACGGCACCTACGCAACCGCCGATTTCGGCGAGGGGGCGTTCTGGAAGAAACGCGATCCCAACGAGGGACGCCAGTTCGACTTCTCCTGGCGCAACTGGTCGTTCGGCGGGACGGGGAAAACCGGGCAGCAGGCCGAAACATCCGACTGGGATCCGTGGGATGAATTTCAGCGCCAGTACGGCGATGCCAGCGAGTACATGGGGGCGGACGGCTCCGGGTTCAACTTTGACGACTTCGAGCAGGCGGGCCGGACGCGGACGCCGGCGCGGCAGCGGCGTTATGCCCAGCCGCATCATTATGCGGCGCTGGGGCTGACGATGAGCAGCGCCCTCACGCTTGACGAGGTCAAGCAGGCTTACCGCCGCAAAGCGCGCGAAAATCACCCCGATCTGCACCCGACGGAGAAGGAAAAGTACACCGAGCGGATGACGTTGATCAACGCGGCGTTCGAGGCCATCTCCCGCGATCTGGAATGAGCACAGCCCGATGTCCGCAGCGGATGAGCGCGCCCCGGGGACGGTCTTCGTCGGCATCGTCACCTACAACAGCCTGCGCGATCTGCCCGCCTGTTTCGCCGGGCTGGCGCGGCAGACTTATCCCCACATTCGCGTGGTAGTGCTGGATAACGCTTCTGCGGATGGCAGCGCCGACTGGGTGCGGCAGCACGCGCCGGAAGCGACAGTGATCGTCAGCCCGGTCAACCTCGGCTTCGGGCGCGGGCACAATGCCATCCTGCGCTCACTTCAACTCATGCCGGGGGACTGCTATCTCGCTCTCAACCCGGACTGCCGCCTTGATCCCGGCTACGTGGCGGCGCTCGTTGCTGCGCTGACGCGCCATGAGGCCGATTTCGCCACCGGCAAGCTGCTGCTGGCGGATGACGACGGCCGCCCGACCGGCTTCATCTACAGCGCGGGGCAGGGCATTCGCCGCGACGGCTTCGTCATCAACGTGGGCGAGCGGATGGATGCCGCCGAGTTCGATCAGGAACGGGAGGTCATGCTGGCGTCCGGGGCGGCGCTGCTGCTCTCGCAGCGCCTGATCGCGGCGCTGTCCACCGATGGCGCGCTGTTCGATCCCGCGTTTTTTCTCTATGCGGAAGATATCGATCTAGGCTGGCGGGCGCGGCGCGCCGGTCTGCGCTGCTGGTATGTGCCGACGGCGCTGGCTCTGCACCGCGGCGGGACGCTGCGCCCGGAAACCCGCGCCCAGGCGCTGGGCAATCTGTACCTGAGCACGCTGCGCAATGCCTGCTGGATCGACCTGCTGACGCTGAATCTGCCGCTGATGATCGTCGGTCTGCTGGCGCGCCTGGCCCTGACGCCGCGCCTCGGCCTGAAGCTGGCGCGGCAGGTGATCGGCGGCGCACCGGCGGCGCTGCGGGCGCGCCGTCGCCCGGCGATCCCGCGCCGCGAGATGCTGCGCTGGTATCGCTGGAGCGCGGCCCAGCCGACCGGCCAGCCGCGCGCGCTGGCGCGCCGCCTGCGCGTTTATCTCGCGAGCCGGGCCGCCAGCCGCCGCCTGTGACGGGCGGGCGCATCAGCGCGGCAGGTTATCCACCGGGATATCTTTGAGCAGTGGATTGGTCTGATCGCGCGGCGACAGCAGCGGCGTCTCGACACCCCAGGGGACGTTGAGCTGCGGGTCGGCCCAGAACACGCCGTTTTCATCGCTGCCATCGTAGTAGTTATTGACCATGTAGGTGAGGATGGCATCGGTCAGGGCGAGGAAACCGTGCGCCACGCCGATCGGGATGAAGACGCCGGCGTTGTTGCTGTCGCCGATCTCAAGCGTGTGTACAGCCATGTAAGTGGGGGATGAGGGGCGCAGGTCGGCCAGGCCGACGCGGATCGTGCCGTGGATGACGTACCAGTAGTCGATCTGCCGGTGGTGGTAATGCAGCCCGCGCAGCACGCCGGCCCGGCTTTCGGAACGATTGCACTGAATGCGATCCCAGTTGATCCATGGGAACCATTCGCGGCGGAACGTTTCCATGAAGCGCCCGCGATCATCGCCGAACGATCGGATCGACGCGACGTAGACCCCGTCGATCTGCGGCAGCGGCTGGATGAACGAAAACGGGTCAGGCACACGCAGCATGGTCTCTCCCTGCTGAATGAAGTGGAAAACGGGCATTCAGCACCATACCATAGCACAGACGGTTCGGGCGGGGTAGATTCAGATGGGGAAACGCGATCGAGGCTGGCCGCCGCTCGCTTCCCGCCCCTTGACAGAAAAACATCCGCGAAAGGATCGTGCTGAATGACTGCGGTCAATCTGACCCCGGAAGATCGGGAGTTTCTGGCCAGACCGTGGATCGCCCGGATGAGCGTGGTCGATCTCCAGGGCTATCCGCTCACTGTGCCGGTCTGGTATATGCTGGAGGGCGATGCCTTCCTGATCACCAGTTTCCGGGCCACGCGCAAGGTCGATTACGCGCTGGCCAACCCGAAAGGCTGCCTGCAGATCGGCGGCGAGCCGGCCCAGGGCGGCATCGCCTACGTGTTCAAAGGCGATTTTGCGGTCGAAGCCGACCCGGATGCGGCGTTCCTGAAGCGCGTGACGTACCATTACGAGGATCGCGCCACCGCCGACCAGCATCTGGAGGAATGGCTGGGCAACGAGATCGTCCTGCTGCGCTTCACCCCGCGCACCCGCACGCGCTTTCAGGTCTGACGGGCCGTGAACGCCGGGCGGTGGCTGCGCCAGCCGGGCTGTCTGATCCTGACGGTCGTCGGCCTGCTGATCGCCCTGCTGCTGATCGCGCTGGCGTCCGGCGCTCCCCTGCCGGAAGGCTGGATGTTGAGCACCGGGCCGCTGCCGTGATGCGTTCGCTCAGGCCTGCTCACGTCTTCTGAAAGGCTCCGTCCTCGTCAGCGCTGGAGCAGGTCGTTGTTGCAGGCGTTGACGAGGGCGGTGATCACAGCGGGGGCGCGCTCCGCGCTGACGTGCAGGCGGATCGCCCCTTCATGGCCCTCCGGTAGATCCTGTAGTTCAGTCGGGTAGAGAAAACGGATCGGGATCGCATCCTCTTCGCGCCAGTGGTTGATGGCGATGATCTCCACGCCGTCGTCGCTGTTCCAGTGCGCGATGGCGTAGGGGGTGCGGAAGCGCATCCCGCGCTCGCGCAGCCGCCCCTGCTGTTCGATAGCATGTTCCAGCGCCCAGAAGTAGATCTGCGGCGCGTGGGCGGCCCCGTCGATCGCGAAAACGAGCACTCGCCCTTCCCTGCGGGTCGGCGTCAGCCCGGCGAAAAGCCGGTTGAAGCCTTCGGCCTGACCCCGGAAATAGGCGAACTCATTGCCGCTGATCCGCTTCAGGATCGGGTCGGCCTGGCCCGACCAGTTCATCTGATCATCGGGCAGGCTGGCCGCCGCTTCATGCACCACGCGCAGGAACCCCTGCGCGATCTGCTCTTCCTCGATGGTCATGCCGGCCAGCGTCTGGGTCGGATCGCGGGTGACCAGGGCGGCGATCCGGCTCCAGTCCATGTCCGCCTGCGTCGCGCGGTCGCCCCAGAAATAGCAGCCATCGCTGCCCATCACCGCCTGCGCCCCCAGGGCGAAGGTATCGGGCAGGCGGCTCCAGTTCGCCTCATGGCGGTTGAGCAGGTGAACCGGCACGCCGGCCCGCTGCCATTCCTGCAGGATGCGGGCGATGCTGTCGGCGGTGGCGGCATTGGGGCGATCGCCGATCACCACCAGCATCCCGTGGGTGGCGGGCGGCAGTTTGGGTAACTGCTCCTTCCACAACCAGGCGGAGCCGCCGGGCGTATCGGCGTAGCAGATCACGCGCACCAGATAGCCGGCCTGCTGTAAATGCCGGCGGCTGATCGCGGTCATGATCAGGCTGTGCGGGTCAAACGGGCAGGCGATGACGGCCAGCGGTTCCTCGCCCGTCAGCGTCCGGCGGGCCGGCTCTTCAGGGGACACCGGCAGCACCTCCACGGCCCAGTTGAACGGCGTGGCGCGGATCGCCTGGCGCAGCGCGGCGATCTGGAAATTGTCCTCAACGCCGGGGCGGGTGTAGATCTGAAGCGCGATCGACTCGCCGCTCGCTTGGATGCGCACCAGCAGCACGTCGCGCAGGCTGTTCCAGAAGGGGACTTCCTGGGGGTAGAAGAATTCGACCACTCTGGAGAACTGCTCGGTATAGTCATAGCGGCGCTGATCGATGTCGAGCCGATCGGCGATCCGCAGCAGCGACGCCAGCAGCCCGGTGCGGATGGTCTCCCCCCGCAGAGGGTCGATCTGGGCCGGGTCGTAGTCCCCGCGATGCCAGCGGCACAACTGCGCGATCAGGCGCGCCTCGTCCTCGGAGAACGGCAGATCGCCGCGCGCCGTCAGCTTCTCGACGGTATCCGCGCTCACCAGATGATGATTGACCCGGTCAGCGGCATTGCCGACGTCGTGGAACAGGGCCGCCGCGCGCAGCAGATGCCGCTCCAGCGGGCTGCACCGGTGCAGGTAGCTGAGCTGGGTGGCAAAGGTTTTGACGCGCAGGGCATGCCCTGGGCCGTGATCGGCGAACTCGCCCATTTTGGCGCGCGCGAACTGGAGCATGGGAACCGCCAGCCGCAGCGCGGCGATCTCCTGGGCGGTATACAGTCGATCGGTCGCCAGCAGGACGGGTAAAAGCTGGGTCGGCAGGGCGCGTCGGCGCGTCTGGCCGAGGACGATCTCGGCTTCGCCCTGCGAATTGATCCGCACCTTGTTGACGTTCATCAACGCCTGCAGCGCCTGATCGACGGCATCGGCGTCCATACTCAGCAGCGCTGCCAGCGCCGGGGGCGCCGTCGGGCCTTTGCGCGTCAGGTGCAGCAGGATCTCGCGCTGTTCCGGGGGGAGATCGAAGACATTCAGCAGACTTAAGGTATTGTCGGGCATGGACGATCTCCTCAAAAGCGCGTAATTCCTGATCAACAGACGGGCCGTCGAACGCCGGGCGGCAGCAGCGCAGGACTTGATCTTGATTGTAGTTGAATTATGGGCAAATGCCTGTAAATTGTCGGGCGGATCGATCCGCCCGATTTGATATTTGACCGAATCCCTGTGATACTCCCCGTGTTATCGGGGTGATCCGATGTCTGACGAATTGGGAGATGAAATGACCATGACGACGTCCGCTGCTCTGCGTCCACTGGCGCTTCAGTTGTATTCTGTCCGCGATGTGCTGCAAACAGATTACGTGGCTGTGATCGACCAACTGGCGGCGATGGGGTTGTCCGGTGTGGAATATGCAGGGTTGTATTACGAGTCGCCCGCTCGCAGTGCGGAATTGTGCCGTTCTGCCGGTCTGGAGATCGTCGCGGCCCACGTCCCGCTGCCGCTGGGCGAGCAGAAGAACGCGGTGCTCGATACGCTGGGCGAACTGGGCACAAAACGGATGGTGTGCGCTTACATCCCGCCGGAAGAATTCACATCGGTGGACAGCATCCGGCGCCTCTGCGATACGCTGAATGAGGCCGATCTCGTCGCCCGGTCGAACGGTCTGGAGCTGCTCTATCACAACCACTGGTGGGAATACCAGCGCCTTCCGGATGGGAGGGAATACGCCTACCTGATCATGCATGAACATCTCTCGCCCACGATCCGGTATGAGATCGATGCCTACTGGGTGCGCGTCGGCGGGGTGAACGTGCCGCAGGCGCTCAACGAACTGGGCGATCGGGTCACCCTGCTGCATGTCAAAGATGGGCCGGGGTCGTCAGAGCAGGCGATGCTGCCCGTCGGCGACGGGATCATGAATTATCACGAGATCATCCCGGCGGCGACCGCCGCGCAGTGGCTGATCATCGAGCTGGATCGCTGCGACACCGATATGCTGGAGGCGATCCAGCAGAGCGTCAGATATCTGGAGCGCGGGCAGTTGGGGCGGCTGCGCCAGACCCCCTGAGCGACGCTGCGTTTTTTCCTTCACAATCCGTCTGACAGGGCGCATTGCAAACAGTGCGCCCTGTTGATTTCCAGCATAGGTGAGATGATGACAACTGCCATACCGATCTCCAGGCAGACCATGCGCCGCTATATCCTGGGGCAGCAGGGCCTGTGGCCGGGACGCCGCTGGTCTGGTTTCAACGGGGTTCTGACCGCGTTGACCGAGTGTGGATCGGTGCAGATCGATCCCGTCCAGGTGGTCGCGCGGGCGCATGATCTGATCCTGGCGAGTCGGGTGGACGGCTATCATCCCGACGACCTGTATCAGGCCGCATACGAGCACAGGCTGGCGTTTGATTACGGTGAGACGTTGTTCATGTATCCGATCGCGGCGCTGCCGTATCTGCGGATGGTCATGGCGCGCACTGCCAGGAAAGCGTATGTGGCTTCTTTTCTGCACGAGCATGCACAGGTATGTGAGGTCGTGCGCGCTCAACTGTCAGCGCAAGGGCCGTTGGGGCATCGCGATTTCGACGGCAATCGCATCACCAGCTACCGGGCGCGTAAGGATACCGGGTTGGCGCTCCATCGGCTGTGGCTGACCGGCGAACTGATGACGCACAGCCGGCGCGGCTTCGATCGCCTGTTCGATTTCGCCGATCGCCTGTTCCCCGATCAGCGCGGCGTCAGCGTGAGCGAGGACGACGCCAGGGCCTTCTTCACCCGCCAGGTCTTCCGCGAAATGGGACTGGTCACCGCCCGCGAATGGGCAGTCCGGTATTCAGTCATGACGCATTTGACGATGAAGACGAGGGAGGCAAAAGTCCATCTCGATCGCCTGGTGGAACAGGGCGAGGTCGTGCAGCTTCAGGTTGAAGGGCAGAAGGGGGATGTCTATGCGCTTAGCAGCGCGCTGCCCGATCTGAATCTGCTGGAAGCCGGACAGTATCCCCTGCAGTGGCAGCCAGTGGGCGTGACGACCGATGAGGAAGTCACATTTCTGGCTCCGCTGGAGATGGTTAGCGCTCGCGGTCGCGCTCGGACAGTGTTCGGCTTCGATTACAAATGGGAAATCTACACGCCGCAGGAGAAGCGCGTCTATGGGTATTACACACTGCCTGTTCTGTATGGCGATCGACTGGTGGCGCGCATCGATCCACGTCTCGATCGCAAGACGCGCCTGCTGATCATCAACGGCCTGTGGTTCGAGCCGGGCATATCCGTTCGCGATGGAGACCTGGTTCAAGCGCTTGCCAGAGGTCTGGCGCGTTTCGTGCGCTTCCACAACGCAACTGCCATCCATCTCGATGCGATCGAGCCGGCGATGCTGCGCCGTCAGCTTACGAAATTCACGACCGCAGCGCTATAATCGCCTTCCGATCGCAGCATTTTTGATAGGATGAGGTTTAGATATCATGAATCTGTTTGGACAATCGTACACCGCCCGGCAGCTTGAAGCGTATTCGAGCGATCTGCGCCAGTTCGCCGATATTCGCCTGATCGCGTTTGACGATGGCCAGGAACGCGGCGTGCGGGCCGCGGAGATCCGCACGGGCAGTGGGCTGGATTTCACGGTGCTGCTCGATCGCGGCATGGATATCGGCATGGCCAGCTACAACGGGATCCCGCTGGCCTGGCAGAGCGGCACGGGGGCAGCCGATCCGGCGCGGTTCGAGCCGGAGGGGCTGGGCTGGCTGCGCACGTTCCACGGCGGGCTGCTCGCCCTGTGCGGCCTGACGCACGCGGGCTTCGCCAGCCCGGCGGTCGATCCGGAGAACAATGAAGTGCTGGGGCTGCACGGGCGCATCGGCACGATCCCGGCCTATGACGTGCGCATCGACCGCAACTGGCACGACGAAACGCCGACGCTCAGCCTGCACGGCACCGTCGATGAAGTCTCGTTGTTCGGTTACAAGCTGCGCCTGAAGCGGACGATCACGTTCACGCCCGGCGTCCCCGAATTCACCGTGCATGACCGGGTGTACAACTTTGGCGGCACGCCCGCGCCGCTGATGATCCTGTATCACTGCAATTTTGGCTATCCGATCGTCTCGCCCGACTCGATCATCACGTCGCCCGCGCTCAGGGTCGTGCCGCGCGACGCCGTGGCGGAACCCGGTATCGACAGTTGGATGACCATGCACGAACCGACGCCGGGGTACAAGGAACAGGTCTTCTGGCATGAACTGCCGCAGGACGATCGCCCGCGCACGGCCAGCATCTTCAACCGCCGCCTCAACCTGGGCATGAGCATCGAGTTCAGCCCCAGCCTGACGCACATGACCGAGTGGAAGCAGATGGGATTCGGCGATTACACCGTGGGTATCGAACCGGGGAACTGCCTGCCGGAGGGGCGCGTCGTGGCGCGCGAGCGCGGTTATCTCAAAATGATCGCGCCGGGCGATACGCACACATTCACGCTGACCTTCCGTATCATCACCAGCCAGCCGTAGAAGAACTGGAGCGGGGATGGGCGAGTACTGGCGCTATTTCTACACCGATGGCGTCGTCACGCTGGGCGACCTCGAACAGGGGTTTCGCGCGCTTTCTGATCGATTCTGGCTGGAGCGCGATCCTGCTGCGGGCAATATCGCCGATTTGATATACGAGGACGACAGCTACGCCGAAATCGAGATCGACACCGCGCAGAGCGATCTGTTCCGGGATGACGTCGATGTGCTGCGCGAACAGCTTGCGGATGCCGGGCCTGATGAGCGCCCCGCTGTCGAGCGCATCGAGGCGGTTTTCGCCAGCGCACGCGGGATGATCGCGCTGCGGCCCACCGATTTCGGCATCGTCTACCTGGATCGCATCGAGCCGATCTGGGACTGGGTGATGGCGCGCTGGCCCGGCATGCTTCAGATCGATGATGACGGCTATTATGACCGGGACGGCGCGATCCTGACGTTCACTTTCGACGACGACGCGCCGGCGGATTAGCGGTCGAGGCGCAGCGCCTCGGTGGCGGCGAAAAGCGCGCGCACCTGTTCGGCATCGTCGAGGCTGGAGCGCGGGTGTGCCGCCGCCGCCGAGCCGCAGGCCGTCATCCAGCGCGCGAGGATGTCGGGCGGCTGACCGCGCGCCACGCCATCCAGCAGGCCGGCCAGCGCGGCATCCCCTGCGCCGACCGTGCTGCGCACCGGGATCGTCGGGGCCGCCGCTCCCCACACCTGATCGCGGGCCGCCAGGGTCACGCCGAGCGGCCCGTAAGTGATCGCCGCCAGCGCCGCGCCGGAGCGTTCGCGCAGCCGTACCGCCGCCTCGTCCCTCAGGCTGACCCGACCGGGCAGCGTCTCATCGAGGGCGAAGGCCGCTTCTTCGCGGTTGACCTTGATCGCATACGGGCGCGCTTCCAGCGCGTGACGCAGCGGCCATCCTGAGGTGTCGAGAAACGTGAGCGCGCCGCGCGCATGCAGCCGCGCGATCAGATCGCGGTACGCGGTATCGGGCAGACCCGGCGGCAGGCTGCCGCACAGCGCCCAGAGATCGCCGGGCTGCGCGCTATCCGCCCAGGCCAGGACGGACGCCAGATCGGCGGAGCTGGCGGGCAGACCCGGCTCGTTGATCTTGGTCGTGATGCCCGTCCCCTGTTCGATCAGCGTGATGTTGGTGCGCACCGCCCCATCGACGAGGGTGAAAGCGGTCTCGATCTGCGCCGCGCGCAGGCGGTCGAGCACGTGGGCCGCCCCTTCACGGCCCAGCAGCCCGCCCGCCTCCACGGGATGAGCGCCGAGCGCGCGCAGCGTCAGCGCGACGTTGACCCCTTTACCCGCGCCTTCGAGCGCCACGATCTGAGCGCGATGCACGCCGCCGGGGCGCAGGCGCTCGATCGCCAGGGTCTTATCGAGAGCCGGGTTGAGGGTGACGGTGACGAAGCGCGCCATCCGTTACAGCGCCGCGCTCAGAATGGCGATCAGTTCATCGTGGGTCAGTTTGATCGGGTTGCCCTGCATTGAGCTGGCGGAAGCGGCTTTTTCCGCGATGATGGGCAGATCGTCCCGGGTGATGCCATAGGTGGACAGCGGCGGAATATTGAGATCGGCTGTGAGCGCTTGCACCCAGCGCGCCCCATCGAGCGCGCGCGCCGTCTGATCCCCGGTCAGGATCTGCGCGATCTCGTCATAGCGCCGCAGCGTTGACGAAGCGCCTTCGCGCATTTCCAGCGCGCGGATGTTGGCCTCCATGACGTGGGGCAGCAGGACGGCGCACACCGCGCCATGCGGGGCCGGGAACATGCCGCCGATCGGGCTGGCGAAACCGTGCACCGCGCCCAGTTTGGCATTGGCCAGCGCCAGACCGCCGAACAGACTGGCGAGCGCCATATCCTCCCGCGCGATCGGATCGTCCGGATGCTGGTAAGCGCGCCGCAGCGATCGTCCGGCGCGTTTGATCCCCTCGCGGCAGAGGGCATCGGTCAGCGGATTGGCTTTGTTCGAGACGAACGGCTCGATCACCTGCGTCAGCGCGTCCATCCCGGTGCTGGCAGTGATCGCCGGGGGCAGGGTGTAGGTCAGGGTCGGATCGACCAGCGCGATCCGGGGCAGCATCGATGGGTGGCGCAGGCTGACCTTGAGGCGCTGCTCAGAAGCCGCCAGCACCGCGTTCATCGTGACTTCAGCGCCGGTTCCGGCTGTCGTCGGGATAGCGATGTACGGCGCAGCCGGGTTGACCAGCGGTTTGCCCGCCCCGATGATCTCCAGATAATCGAGTGGATCGCCGGGATTGGTCAGCAGGGCGGAGATCGCCTTGCCGGTATCGATCGCCGCGCCCCCGCCGAAACCGACGATGACATCGGCGGCCTGATCGCGCGCGGCCTGAACGCCCTCACGGGCCATTGCGACAGTCGGTTCCGTCGTGACGGTGTAAACCCGGGCGGAGACACCGGCCTCAGCTAACCGATCGAGCAGCGGGGTCGCGCGGTCGGCGCTGCCGCCGACCACGACGAGCGCGCGCCGGCCCAGGCCGGCTGTCAGCGCGCCGACCTGCTGCACTTTGCCCGCGCCGAACACGATGCGGGATGCAGTGGCGAATTCGAACTGATGATTGGGCATCCGCTACGTCCAGTCGGCATCCGCCGGTTCGAGATTGGTGTACTTGACGCTGGTTCGCGTTTCGGCCATCCAGTCGGTCACAGTGTCGCGCCAGCGCAGGTAATGCGCGGTGAGCCGGTGCGCGTCGAGATCGGACGGCTGCCGATAGACCTCGTACAGCATGAAGCGGGTCGGGTCGTCCTGCTGCTGCAAAAAGTCAAAGCGCACGACGCCCGGTTCCTGGCGGCTGCTGCGCGCGTTCTCCCGCGTCGCTTCGATGAAGGCTTCGGTGAATTCGGGTTTGACGTGAACATAA
Source organism: Anaerolineae bacterium (assembly GCA_034432395.1). Classification (GTDB taxonomy): domain Bacteria; phylum Chloroflexota; class Anaerolineae; order Aggregatilineales; family Phototrophicaceae; genus Flexifilum. The sequence goes on along the minus strand of DAOUBU010000048.1, from coordinate 18,765 downwards.
ACGACGCTGATATACATGATCGCCTTCCTGCCTGAAGGGTGAGGGAAAACGGATCCAGCCGCGAAACACGCGGGCTTCGTCCCCCGTTCGAACAGGTCAGGGGTAATTATATCCCGCGCGGGCGGCTCCGGGGGGCCGGTTCATGCCGCAGCGCCGCGCTTGCGCACCACTTCGAGCAGGATCGCGCGCAGTTCATACATGGTGGGCAGCGGCTTGTTCAGCAGCAGGTCGGCCTGAGCGTTGTCCAGAATTTCCCGTTTGAATTCATCGGTTTGAAAGTAGGCCGACATGACGACGATGGCGATATTGTTCAGATACGGGCTGCTGCGCAGGCGCCGGATCACGTCAGCGCCGGAGGCTGTGCCGTTCTCCATGCGATAATCGAGCAGGGCCAGCGCGGGCAGTTCCCCATCGTACAGCCCGTTATCGACATCCTCGATCCAGTCGAGCGCCTGGTCGGCATTGGCGAAACCGATACCGCCCACGCCGAAAATTTCGGTAAAGTGCATCAGAACGTCGTAAAGCTGCGGTTCGTCTTCAAGGATGATCCAGCGCGACATGGTTGCACTCTTCTGCCATAACCTCAGATCACTGCCTGTCCACTCAAAGATGACGCGATGCCGGCATCGTGTGAAAGTGTATAATCGGTGAGTCGATAGTCCATCAGTTTTCGGGTCAGGCTGATCTTATCTGCCCTGTGTGAAAGTGAAATGATAGAAACCGCATCCTGTTCCGTTAGAATGCATTGACCCGATCCGTTTGTTCATCAACATAACAGGGATACGATGATCGATCAAGAGATTGACCTGCCCGCGCCGCTGCTCGTGGTCGAGGGCGTCGGGTATCGCTATGGCTCGTTCCAGGCGCTGGCGAATATCGATCTGCGCGTTGACCGCGGCGAACTGATCGCGCTGGTCGGGCGCAATGGCGCCGGCAAATCGACACTGCTGAAATGCATCGCCGGGTGGACGCAGCCTTCCGATGGCGAAATTCACATCCTGGGCCGGCGGCTGCGCGCGGCTGAACGTTGGACGCGCGAACACGTCATCCTTGTGCCGGACAAGCCGCCGTTCTACGACGAGCTGACCGCCTGGGAGCATTTGCAGTTCAACGCGCAGGCCCATCATCTGGTGGACTGGCAGGAACGCGCTGAATACCTGCTCGAACGCTACGGGCTGATCACCAACCGCGATGCGTTTCCGTTCGCTTTCTCGCGCGGGATGCAGTACAAGCTGGCGTTGTGCATGGGGCTGCTGATCGAGCCGACGCTGCTGCTGCTGGATGAGCCGCTGGGGCCGCTCGATCCGGTCTCCGCGGACGATCTGTGGGAAGAACTGAACCGGCATCGCGATGAGGGGATGACCATTCTATTGAGCAGCCATCAGCTTCCCGCCGATACGCATCCCGATCGCTACGTGATCATGGAAGGCGGGGAGATCATCGCCCAGGGGACGCCGGAGGCGCTGCGTTCGGCCTTCGATCTGGACGGCGCGCTCACGCTCGATGCGATGCTGCGCGCCGCGATCCGGGCGCGCAAGGCCCGTCGTGAGGCGGAGCTGATCGCACAGGCAGCACACGCCGATGAGGACGGGGACGACGATGACGACAGCGGCCGTTCGTAAGTCGTTCGAACCGGATCTCTACCGCGATCTGCGCACGGTGGGCTGGCTGCGCTGGCGGCAGTTCCGCGATGATGCCGTGTACTGGCTGCGCGTGCTCGGCTACCAGCCGCACGAGAAAGCGTTCTCCCAGCAGCTTTACGTGCTGTATCTGGCCCTGTTCGGCCTGATCTGGGTGGTGGCGATGTTCGGTTATCTGGCCGATTCGGCGCGCTTCATCGCCCGGCTGATCGGGCCGGATGGGGTTGCTGGCGCGGCTGCGATCCTGTCTTGGGCGATCCTGATCGGGCAGATCGTCGTGCTGGCGGCGGCCCTCTCTTCGACCCCGCTCAAACTGACCTTCGCCGATATGGCCTATCTGGCTGCGTCACCGGTCGATCGCGCCGCGCCGACGCTGTTCAACTTCCTGCGGCTGGTGATCCTACGCGTCGTCATCCTGATTGTGCCGGCGCTGCTCAGCGGCATCCTGATCGGCGAAGGGCTGGGGCAGCCGTTCACGATCGGGGCCGGGCTGCGCGTCACAGCGGCGCTGATCCTGTTCGTCACGATCACCTGGGGGGCAGCGTGGGCGCTGGGGTTGATCCGGCTGATCGTGCCGGGCGTGCGGCGCCTGCGCTTCATCTGGCTGCTGCCCCTGGCGTTGATCATCCCCGCCTCTCTGCTGCCGCAGGTCGGTCAACTGCCGGGGTATCTGTTCACGCTGGTGATCGTCGATCGCCTGCCGCTGGCCGGATATGCGCTGCTGGCCGTCACCGCGGCGGCTTTTCTCGCCCTGGTGATCCGTCTGGGACGATCGGTCAGCCTGATCCTGGCCGCTGATGAGAGTCTGCTGTACGCGCGCTTACAGGCGCTGGGCACGTTGGCCTGGACGCAGCCGCGGCTGCAGGCGCGCATCCGCCTGCAGACGAGCAGCGCCGGACGGCGCGCGTTCCTCAAACTGCCAGCCGCGACCGGCGCGCGGATGCTGCTGGCGCGGGCGGCCATCTCCTATCTGCGCCATCCCGCAGCGCTGATCGGGGTGGCGGCGTGGGCCCTGGCGCTGACGGCGGCGGCAGTTTTCATCGTCGAACGGGCGCTGCCGCTGCAGGCCTGGATCGGCTGGATGCTGTTCGCCGGTCTGGTCGTGCCGCGGGGCATGCTGCGCGTATTTGAAGATGACGTCCAGGAACCCTTCCTGCGTCAGTTTCTGCCCTTTGACGGCTTGCAGCTTCTGCTGGCCGACGCGCTGATCCCCTGGCTGATCGCGCTGCTGGGCGGGGTGGCGGCCCTGCTGCTGATGCAGCCGGCATCATCCATTCTGGTCTACGCCGGGATCGGCCTGCCGCTGGCGGCGATCGCGCTGTTCCTGATCAACGCCTGGAGCCTGACCCAGCGGCGCACGCTGCAAATGCGTCTTCTGGGGACGTTGATCGTCTTCGGTGGGGCGGCGGGGGCGGGCGCGGCCTTGCAGACGCCCACCGTTGGTTTGATCGTCCTCGGCCTGAGTGCCCTGATCCTGTCCGGCATGGTGCTGCAGGACGGCTAGGCCTGCCCGCTGATGGCAAGACAACCGGATCGCGGAGGGGGATCGGCGGTCGCGCGGGCGCGGGGCGCTGCGCCCCTACTTGATCCGCGGCCCCTTCCTACGTTATGCTTAAACAACACATAACAGCACAGGATGTTCCAAGAAAGGCGGTACAGGACGTGATCTCTGCCTGGAACCGTGCCCGTCAGCGCGCGATCAAGCCGCTGATCGGTATCCCCACATTTCTCGATACCACACTGCCGGAAAAAATGCCGCAGCGCTTCGCCATGAGCCGCCCGTACATCCAGGCGCTGGAAGCGGCTGGCGCGGCGGTCATGCTCATCCCGCTGGATCTGCAGACTGCCACGATGGAGGCCATTTTCGATCGGCTCGACGGTCTGTTCCTGGCCGGCGGCGGCGATGTCGCGCCAGCCTGGTATGCGGCCCAGCCGCACGAAAAGACCGAAGGGATCGACGCGCTGCGCGACACTGCGGAAATGCAGTATGCGCGCTGGGCGCTGGAACAGGGCAAGCCGATCTTCGGGGTGTGCCGCGGCATTCAAACGCTCAACGTGGCCGCGGGCGGTACGCTGATCCAGGACATCGAGACGTTCGTGCCGCGAGCGATCCGCCACCAGTACTACCCTGAATTCCCGCGCGAATACGTCGCGCATCCCGTCGAGACGTCCGGCGGATCGCGTCTGGCGCGCATCGTCGGCGGTGGGGCGCGCGTCAACAGCTTCCATCATCAGGCCGTCGACCGGGTGGCGGCGGATTTCACCGTCTGCGCGCGCGCCGAGGATGGCGTCGTCGAGGCGATCGAACGCCCGGGCGAGGTGTTCGTCGTCGGCGTCCAGTGGCATCCGGAAAGCCTGGTCGAGGCCGACCCGGCGATGGCGGCGCTGTTCAGTTCGTTTGTGCAGGCGGCCACTGAGCAGGCCGCCTGACCGGATCGGTCAGACGCTGCCAGTCCGCAAAAACGGCGGTTTCGTGAACATCCTTCAGCGTACTTTTCCTCTGCCCGATCCCGGTCAAACTGGCGTCCTCAGCGTGCCGGAACGGATGCGCGCCTTCCCGTCCTTCACCGGGAAGGGGGTGACGATCGCCATCATCGACTCCGGTTTTTACCCGCATCCTGACTACGCCAGCCGCGTCCTGGCCCACGTCGATGCCACTGATGAGCACATTCAGCTCGGCACGCGCTACCGCCGCCCCGCGTGGTATAGCTGGCACGGGCAGATGGTCGCCTTCATCGCCGCCGGGGATGGTCGTTCGTCCAGAGGACGCTACCCCGGCATGGCCCCCGGAGCCAATCTGCTGCTGGTCAAGGTCGCCAATCACAAACGGCAGGTCAAAGAGGCGGATATCCTGCGCGGTCTGCGCTGGGTGATCGATCATGCGGCGGATTACGGGGTGAGAGTCGTCAATATCAGTGTGGGCGGCGATGCCCCGTCGAACGATCCCGATCATCCGCTGCATGCCGCGGTGCGCGCGCTGACGTTTCAGGGGATCGTGTGCGTGGTGGCGGCGGGAAACACCGGGATGCCGCCGCTGCTGCCGCCGGCCAGCGCCAGCGAGGCGATCGTGGTCGGCGGTTATGACGATCAGAACAGCCGCGATCCGCTGCGCTGGCGGCCTTACACGTCGTCGTTTGGTGTGGGGTATGCTGGGGATAGCAAGCCCGACCTGCTCGCGCCGGCGGCGTGGATCGCATCGCCGATCCTGGCCGGTTCGGCGATGGAGCGCGATGCGCACTGGCTGGCTCCGCTTCTGGAGATGCCGCGCAAGGATCTGCGCGAAGCGCGCCGTCTGGTGCGCCTGGCCTGGGATGATCTGGGGCTGACGGAAGCCCAAGCGCAGGGCGCGGGCCGCGATGTGTTCGCGATCCTGCAGGAGCGCGTCCTCAAGCACAAGTTGATCGATGCCCGACATCAGTATGTCGATGGGACGTCGGTTTCAGCGGCGATCGTCAGCGGGGTGGTGGCGCAGATGCTTGAGGCGCGGCCCGACCTCAACCCGGCACAGGTCAGGGCGGCACTGCGCGCGGCGTGCCGGCGCTGGCTCGATATCCCGCCTGAACAGCAGGGCGCGGGCTGTCTGGATGCGGGCGATGCGGTTTACGCCGCGCTGACGTACAGGGATTGAGCGACGATGCACCGTGAGTATCACCGCTGGTTCAGCCCGGCGTTAGGGCGCGACATGGAACTGCTGCTGTTCGGCCACGGCGGGGCGCGGATGCTGGTATTTCCGACCTCGATGGGCCGCTTCTACGAATGGGAAGATCGCGGCATGATCGGCGCGCTGGGCGAGCACATTCACAACGGCTGGCTGCAGGTCTGCTGTGTGGACAGCGTCGATGTCGAAAGCTGGTACTGCTCCTGGGCGCATCCCAGCGGGCGCGCCTACCGGCATGAGCAGTACGATCGCTATCTGTACAACGAAGTGCTGCCTTTGCTGGAAAGCAAAAATGCCAATCCGTTCCTGATCACAGCCGGGGCCAGTTTCGGGGCGTATCATGCGATGAATTTCGGCCTGCGCCACCCGGATCGCGTGCGGCGCATCGTCGCGATGAGCGGCATCTACGATATCCGCCGGTTCACCGACGGCTATACCGACGATCATGTGTATTTCAACAACCCGATCGCATATATTTCCGGTGAACACGATGAAGCCCGGCTGGCCCAACTGCGCGCGCTGGATATCATTATCGTCAGCGGTAAGGATGATCGACTGATCGATTCGGCGCGCGAGCTGTCCGGGGTGCTGTGGCAGAAGGGGATCGGCAATGCGCTGCGCGAATGGGACGGATGGGCGCACGACTGGCCTTACTGGCAGCAGATGATCGTGCGCTATGTGGGCGGTCATGACTGAACTGTGAGACCGGGCGGCGCGCGAGCATGCGAACGCCGCCGGGGAAAGACCTGTTTCTTTGTGAGCTGATCCACACCTGAGGATTGAATCATGGCAGCAGAACCAGTCAGGATCGGGGTGATCGTCGGGCGCGAGTGGTCCTGGCCGCCGGCCTTCATCGAGGAAGTGAACAGCCGCAATGCCGGCGTGATCGCCGAGTACGTCAAACTGGGCGGCACGCGCATGGATGAGCCGATCCCGTACCGCGTGATCGTCGATCGCATCTCTCACGAAGTCCCGTATTACCGCACTTATCTCAAGAAGGCGGCGCTTTCCGGCGTGCGCATCGTCAACGATCCGTTCATGTGGACGGCGGACGACAAATTCTTCGGCGCGGCGCTGTGCGACCGGCTCGGCGTCGCCTCACCGAAAACGCTGGCGCTGCCGAACAAGGATTACGTGCCGGGCATCATCCCGTCGGAGAGCCTGCGCAACCTGATGTATCCGCTCGACTGGGAATGGATCGCCAGCTACGTCGGCATGCCGTGCGTGCTCAAAGATGCACACGGCGGCGGCTGGCGCGATGTCTACGTGGTGCAGAACATCCAGGAATTGATCAACCGGTACAACCAGTCCGGGTTGATGACGATGATCGTCCAGGAGTTCATCCAGTGGGAGAACTACGCCCGCTGTATGTGCCTGGGGCAGGATGAGATCTACGTGATGAAGTACGATCCGCGCCAGCGCCGCTACTACGAAGATCACGATTTCAGCCCGGCGCTGTACGATCGGATGGTCAGCGATGCGCGCAAACTGGTGCGAGCGCTGGGCTACGACATGAACACGGTCGAGTTCGCCATCCGCGACGGCGTGCCGTATGCCATCGATTTCATGAACCCGGCTCCGGATATGGATATCAATTCGCTGGGCGCGGGTCACTTCCGCTGGATGGTGACCCACATGGCCGATATGTGCATCCGCTTCGCCCTGGAGACGAATGCCGAGAATACCACCGCATCGCGCTACCGCTGGTGGCCGATGATCCAGACGGAGCAGACCGACGCAGATCAGTAATCCTTTTTTGCATACTTACAGATTGGACGGCCCGCCATGATCGCGGACGTGATCGATGATTACCACAGCCTGCTCGATGATGCGACTGCCGCTGAAGCGGAAGCCGTCATGAATGTCGCGTTGAAAGCGCGCCGCTGCTACTTCGGCGATCGTCCGCTGTGCACAGTCCTGCGCCCCAATTTCTACGAGCCGGAGCAGTGGGCGTATCTCAAGACGGAGACGGAACTCATCCTGAAGGCGTTCCAGCGGGCGCACTGGGCCTGTCTGGAGCGGCCCGATCTGCGCGCGCAGCTCGATCTCGAACCGTGGGAAGAGACGCTGTTCACGCTCGATACCGGGTTTCGCGAACCCTGGACGACATCGCGGCTCGACTCGTTTTTCGACAAGGATGCGCGCCGGCTGACCTTCATCGAGTACAACGCGGAGACGCCGGCGGGCATGGCGTACGAGGATGAGCTGGCCGCGGTTTTCCCGACGCTGGAGCCGATGCGCCGCTTCCAGCGGCGCTACGCCGTGCGCAGCTTCGGGATGATGCAGGGGCTGATCGATGGCCTGTTCTCGGTCTATCGCGAGTGGGGAGGGACGGGTCGCCCGCAGATCGGCATCGTCGATTGGGCCGATGTGCCCACGCTGAACGAGCACGAACTGTGCCGGCTGGCCTTTGAGGCCGAGGGCGCGCCGACGCGGCTGGCCGATCCCCGCGCGCTGGAATTTCGCGATGGGCATCTGTGGCTGGACGATTTTCGCATCGATCTGATCTACAAGCGCGTGCTGAGCAGCGAATTGATCGGACGCATGGGCATGGACAACCCGATCGTGCAGGCGCTACAAGCGCGGGCGGTCTGCATGAGCAATGCGTTTGCGGCCAAGCTGATGGCCAAAAAAGCCAGTTTCGCGCTGCTGAGCGATGAGAACAACCGCTGGCTGTTCACGGAGGAAGAGGCGCGCGCGATCGAAGCCCATATTCCGTGGACGCGCCGCGTCAGCGATCGGCGCACGCTGTATCACGGCCTGCCCGTCGATCTGCTGTCGTTCATCTCCGCCAATCGCAGTCATCTGGTGCTCAAACCGAACGATGAATACGGCGGAAAAGGCGTGATCATCGGCTGGGAGACCCGCCAGGAGGACTGGGACGCCGCGCTGCGCAGCGCGCTGACCAATCCATACGTCGTGCAGGAGCGGGTTGAGGCGGCCTACGAAGATTTTCCAGCGCTGGTGAACGGGAGGCTCGATATCCGCCCCCGGCTGGTGGATGCCGATCCGTTCATTTTCTTCGGACGAACGACCAGCGGCGCGATGACGCGCCTGTCCACCTCAGCGCTGCTCAATGTGACGGCGGGCGGCGGCTCGATCGCCCCGACGTTCGTCGTCGAACGCATCGCCGATTGACCGAACACGCTTGCATTCCGGGCATACCCCGCGACGGATCAGCGGGCGCCGCCCCGCTGATGCAGTGCGCTGTGTTCCCCGCCCGATGGCTGATCGGCTCCCGATCCGAAACGTCCGGGTAAGCTCGATCGCTGCGATCGAGCTTACCCGGCCAGCCCCACTTACGGGGTCGCGCTGATATCCCAGATCAGCACCGTTTGATCTTCAGAGGCCGCCGCGAGCTGCATCTGGGCGGCGTTGACCGCCAGCGCCGTGATCGCGCCGCTGTGGCCGGTGAGCGCGGTCTGCACGGCCCCGCTCAGGCTGTTCCAGACAGTGACGGAGCCATCCGCTGCGCCGGTGAAGAGATAGCTTCCCGACGGCGACCAGGCGACGGCGGTGAAGGCATCGCCCCCGCTGAGGGTCAGCTCTGGCAGCGGCGCACGGGTGATCAGGTTCCAGACGTAGACCAGACCTTCATCGCTGGCGGTGGCCAGACGTCCGCCATCCGGGCTGAGGGCGATGCTGTTGATCGGCTGGCTGTGCGCACCGCCCTCCCAGACCGGCGTGCCGCTCGTCCACTCCCAGGCGATGGCGCGGGTATCGGCGCTGCCAGTGAGCAGGAGCGAGCCGTCGGGCGACCAGGCGATCCCGGTCACGGCGTCGTTGTGAGCGGCGAACAGTGAGATGACATTGCCGCCCATGTCCCAGACGATCACCGAACCGTCGGCTGCGCCGCCCGCCAGATACGATCCATCCGGGCTGAAACGCAGGCTGCGCAGCAGGTCAGGCTGCTCGCTGAGCAGGACGACCTGAATGGCCGTATTCGCATCGTAGATCGCTGCCTGTCCGTCATAGGATGCGGCGGCGATCAGCGCGCCATTGGGCGACCAGGCCAGCGCGCTGATCGTATCGCTGAAGTCGGTGATCGTGGCGGTCGGCATGGCCGTCAGCGCGTTCCAGAAGATCACGTCCGCGTTCTCGTCACCGCTGGCGAAGATCGTCCCGAACGGACTCCAGACCAGGGCGCTCGGCACGGCGCTGAACCCGCTCACCGTGATCGCCGGCGGCTGACCGGCTGGCGGCGGCTCGGTGATGGGCGGCGGTTCGACCGGCGCGATCACCGTGATGATCTGCTCAGTGCTGGCCTGACGGCCGTCGTCGGTGGTGACGGTCAGGGTGACGAGGTAGTCACCGCCGGCGGCGAAGGTGTAGAAGGGACTCTGTTCAGCGCTGGTGCCGACGCCGTCGCCGAAGTTCCAGTTGAAAGCGACGGGGTTGCCGTTGACGACCTGCGGGATGAACTGGAGCAGCAGCGGGTTCATCGGGTCGGCGTTGAAGGTGGCGAACGAGACCTCGACCGGGAGCGGCGTGGCCGTGGGCAGGACGATGGAGACGACCTGCTGCGCGCTGGCCTGACGGCCGTCGTCGGTGGTGACGGTCAGGGTGACGAGGTAGTCACCGCCGGCGGCGAAGGTGTAGAAGGGACTCTGTTCGGCGCTGATGCCGACGCCGTCGCCGAAATTCCAGTTGAAGGCGACGGGGTTGCCGTTGACAACCTGCGGGATGAACTGAAGCAGCAGCGGGTTCATCGGGTCGGCGTTGAAAGTGGTGAACGAGACCTCGACCGGGAGCGGCGTGGCGGTGGGCGGCATCGGTGTGCTCGTCGGCGGGACGGGCGTGGCGGTGGGTGGCTCCACCGTACTGGTGGGCAGATCGGTCGGCGGGATCGGCGTGCTGGTGGCCGCTTCCGTGTTCGTCGGCGTCGGGGTGAACGTCAGCGTGGGTGGTTCCACCGTGAACGTCGGCGTGAATGTCGCTGTGGGCGGGAGCGGCGTGGCGGTCACGACCGGCGTCGCGGTGATCGGCACTGGCGAGGCGGTGATCACGATCACAATTGGCGTGTTCGTCGGCGGGATCGGTGTGACCGTCGGCGTCTGCGACGGGGTGAACGTCGGCGACGGCGTCAGCGTGGGCGGAAGCGGGGTATTCGTCGGCGTGCTGGTCGGCAGGGCGTGCACGCTGAGGCCGCGCTCCGCAAAGCTCTGACCGCCCGGCCCGGTGACGAGCAGCGTCACGCGATATTCGCCGGGCTGGGTGTACAGATGCACCGGATTGGCCTCGCTGCTGAACTGGCCATCGCCGAAGTCCCAGCTATAGCTGGTGATCGAGCCGCTTGAGGTGTTGAAGAATTCCACCAGCAGCGGGGCCGGGCCGCCCATCGTGCTCAGGTTGAAGGAAGCCGACGGGGCGGTGATCGGCGTGGCCGCCGGCAGCACCGTGATCACGCGCTGGGTCGATGAGGAGCCGCCCGGGCCGGTCGCCATCAGGGTGACGGTATACGTGCCGGGGGCGGTGTAGACGACGATCGGGTCGCGCTGCGAACTCTGCTGGCCGTTGCCGAAGTTCCACAGGAAAGCGGTCGCGTTCGCGCTGGAGGCGTTCTGGAAGCGCACTTCGAGCGGGGCGGTGCCCACGGTCGGGCTGGCCTCGAACGCGGCGATCGGGGCGGTGTCCATGTATACGCTGATGAAAGCGGTCACGCTGGTCGATCCGCCCGGCCCGCTCACGGTGAGCGTCACCGGGTACACGCCGGGCGCGGTGAAGGCATGGCCGGGTTCGCGCAGCGTGCTCAGCGTGCCGTCGCCGAAGTTCCAGTTCCAGGACGTGATCGTGCCGCCCGACCGGTCGAAGAAGCGCACGATCTCATTGACGCGCGCGAGGTAGCGATCGGCGGTGAAGGCGGCATAGGGGCGCGGCGTCGACAGGGTGGCCGTCGGGATCGGCGTCGGCGTCGGGTTGGCGACGCGCACGTTTTCGTTGACGACGGTGACGACCGAGCCATCGCGCAGGAAGACCTTGAGGCGCAGGGTGTAAGCGGCATTCGAGACCAGCGCGGTGTTGAAGCTGCCCAGCGGCCCGTTGACGACCTGCTGCTGCACCGGCGCGCCCAGCGGATACCACAGATTGCCCGGATTGGGGTAAGGGCCGTATTCAACCTGATACTGCAAGAAGTTCGGGTGCTGGGCCGAGCCGGTGATCGGGACGATGCCGCGGATCTCAGTATTGGAGAGCGGCGCGCTGATGCTGATGTTGATCGTGCCCGCCGGCAGATTTCCGCCGGGCGGGATGATGATCACACCGGGAGGCGAAGTCGCGATCATCTGATTGATCGGCGGGATCGGCGTGCCGATCACGGCGATGCGCGTCGGCGGGATCAGCGTGGCCGGCGGGCGCAGCGTCGGAACGATGCCCGGAAACCCGATCTGGGTGCTGGTCGGGATGACCGGCGGGGGCAGCAGGGTTGGGGGCAGGACAAGCGTATTCGTCGCGGTGGGTGTCGCCGTCGGCGTGCGCGTTGCTGTGGGGGTGGCTGTGGGTTCCGCCCCGATGCCGAGATTGCATCCCCCCGCGATGAGCGCGAGCAGAATCGCGAGCAGCAAACCGGGCCAGCGCATCCGCCGCAGCCCGTGCCGTTGAGCGCTGAAATCGTTCATCCGTCCGACTCCCGTGCTGAAAAGCCGCAGTTGGCTTTAACCGATCCCATCCCCGGCTGAGGCTGCATATCCCCTGAGTGAGTGCAGCTTCCGCCGTGGATGCGATTCATCATACATCGTATCGCGCCAGCGCGCCCGCTCCAAAATGAGGGGGTGGAGAGTGGGGCAAGCGTTGGGGAATGGGTGTCACTGGGGCGCCTGCCTGGACTGGACTTTGCAAATCCACTCATAACGCCGTATGATCACAGATAACGGAGAGGGAATGGGCAGCGGCGCATGGAGGGGGGCTTCTGTGACACGCGGCGCCATTGGGCTTCGGCCTCGCCCGCAGGTTTGTGCCTGGGCAGTGCCGGGCCGCGGCATTGCCTGCACAGGGCGGCAAGTTCTGGCCCGACAGAACGATCCACAATGCACTGTGGATCCTGCTGCACACAGGCAGGGTCAGTGCGCTGTACATCACCCGCGATGCTCAGGGCGAGCAGGGGCCGGGTTGTGCAGGATCCCCGACAGGATTTTCCGCGATGCGACAATTCAACCGCTGGCTGCTGCCCGACAGCGCTGGTCGATTTTCCGTGGATCGCTCGTCAGATCGTTCTCTGGCTGACAGGCAGCCAGGGTGATAGGCGGCCTCGCGAAAGGGGCCGACTGTGGAGAGGCAGTTGTGAGCGAACAGTTGATGGAGACAGTGACGGCGCAGCAGCGTGAACTGGGGTCGCTCCTGATCGTCGATGATGAAGAGCAGATCCTGCGTTCACTTTACCGTCAGTTCCGCCGTGACTATGCGGTGTACACCGCGCGCAGCGCCGATGAAGCCTACCGGATCCTGCTGACGACGCCGGTGCAGGTCGTCATCAGCGATCAGCGGATGCCGGATATGTGCGGCACTGAGTTTCTGGCTAAAGTGAAAACGGAATTCCCGGATGTGATCCGCCTGCTCCTGACCGGGTACTCGGATATTCAGGCGGTGATCGAGGCGATCAATGAGGGCAGTATTTACCGGTATGTGACGAAACCGTGGGATCCGACGGAATTGAGCACGATCGTCCGCGAGGCGTTCGAACGCTACCGATTGCAGGCTGAAAATCAACAACTGCTGACCGAACTTCGGGAGAGCAACGCCCGGCTGGAGCAGCGCGTGGCCGAACGCACGGCGGAACTGGAAGATGCCCTGCAGCGGCTTCAGGCGCTGAACGAACAGCTTCAGACGGTGAATGCCCAGAAGGATCTGTTCCTGGGGATGGCGGCGCACGATCTGCGCACCCCGATCACGGTCATCCAGGGGTTCACCGATCTGCTGCTGCATCCGCGCACGCCGCCGGAAGAATTCCCTGAGATCGTCCACGTGATCCGCGAGACGCTGCAAAATATGCTGGCCATGCTCAACGACATCCTGGATATCACGGCGATCGAATCGGGCAAGCTCAAGTTGAAGCCGCGGCGGGTCAAAGTCGCGCCGTATCTGGAAGATATCCTGCATTTGAACGGCATGATCGCGGTGCGCAAGCACATCCAATTGAAAGACGAAATCGCGCCGAACCTGGGGGAGGGCTATTTCGATCCTGACCGGATCGAGCAGGTATTCAACAATCTGCTCAGCAACGCCTTCAAGTTCTCGCATGAGGGGACGACGGTGACCCTGCGCGCCCGGCGCGTGAATGGGAATTTCATGTTTTCGGTCGTCGATCAGGGGCAGGGGATCCCGGCTGACGAACTGAGCACCGTCTTCGGCGCTTTCCAGAAGACCAGCACCCGCCCGACGGCCGGGGAGCGCAGCACCGGGCTGGGGCTGTCGATCTGCAAGCGCATCGTCGAACTGCACGGGGGCGCGATCCACGTCGAAAGCGAACCGGGACGCGGCAGCACGTTCACGTTTTTCCTGCCCGCCGAATGCCAGACCTGTGTTGAGCAGCCGTCTCCAGATCAGCGATCTGGAGACGGGATCCAGCACGGGTGATGCGCGCTGTCTAAAGCTGCGACAGCGCCGCCAGAACAGTCGGCAGAAGCTGTTTCTTGCGGCTGACGACCTGCGGCGCATCCAGCGTGTCGTCCGGGTTGCGAGCATAGGGCAGGGCGGACAGGATCTTGCTTTCGCCGACGGCCAGCAGGCGGCTGTTGCCGCGCACGACGTCGGTGATCATCAGCAGCGCCATCGCCAGTCCTTCGCTGTCGACGACTTCCTGCAGGGCGGCGCGCAGATCATCCAGCCGGGCGGTCACCTCGGCGAACGACGTCACCTCGACCTGGGCGATCCGCACCCGGTACTCATTGACCTCGTAATCCTTGAAATCCGTGCCGACGATTTCGGCTGCCGGGCGCGTCCCCAGGCCGGCGCCCGCCGCCAGCAGCGCGCTGCCCAGCTCTTCGATCGCTTCGCTGATGAGCGCTTCGGAATGCAGCGTCGGGCGGAGCTGGGCCATTTTGGCCAGTTCGAAAGCGGCGGCGCGATCGCGCGGGGTCGCGGTCGGCGAGCGGAAGACCAGCGTATCCGACAGGATGCCGCACAGCAGCGTCCCCGCGATCGCCGGCGGGAACTTCAGATGGTGATCGACGCCCCGCTCAAAGACCAGGGTGGAGGTGCTGCCGACCGGTTCGATGGCGAAGCGGATCGGCACCTGCGTCGGCACGGTGCTCAGACGGTGATGATCGAGCACCTCGACGATCTCCGCTTCCTCCAGGCCAGGGACGGCCTGCTGCAGCTCGTTGTGATCGACCATGACCACGCGGTGACGCGGCGGTGAGATCAGATTGCTTTTGCGGCACAGCCCGACGTATTTGCCCGCGCTGTCCACCACCAGAAAATCATCATCGCCAGCGCGGATCACCGTGCTGATGATATCCTGGATGAACGCATCGCTGCGCAGCACGATCGGCGCGCCGCTGATCGCCGATACCGCCGGACGGTCGAATTCTCTGGCCAGCGCCAGCACCGAGGTCGAGCTGAGCGCATCGGCCAGGCTGGCGAACAGGCCCGCACCCGTCAGCAGGCCGATCGGGGTCATGTCGTCGCGCAGCAGTGGGGCCGGGCGCACGGTGCGCGCGATGCTCTGGCAGGCTTCCAGGATCGTCTGCCCTTCATGGAGATGCGGCACCTGTTCGGTGACATCGCTGACGCGCGCGCGCACATCGGCCACCAGCGGCGGCGCATCCAGGCCGAAGCGCTCCAGGGCGTACTTGGTCTGGGCATTGGGCGGCCCCACGCGGCCCGCCTGGTAAGGTTCATCATAGGCTTCGTTGAGCACCCAGGCATAGCCGACAGCGGCGGCGATCGCGTCCATGTCGGGATTGCGATGCCCCAGAACGAGGATCGGTTCCTTCAGGGAATCAGCCGTCATGAGATCAGGTTTCCTCCATGAGGTGTGCAGCAGTTAAGGCGCGGTCAAACGCCAGATCACATTGACAAAAGCGCGCGTGCGCATCGCTGCATGGACCAGCAGCGCGCCGAGCAGGAACGAGGCCACGATGAGCACCCACTCGTTCAGCGTAGGCGGAATGAAATCGAGCAGGTGGGGAACGAGGTACATCGCCAGCACGGTCAGGAAGAGCAGCACGACCCCGATCGCGAAAACGCGCAGATGCCCCCGGTATGTACGCGGATCGAACAGATAGAAGCCGTGCACATTCCACAGCACCAGCATGCCCCAGAACGCCATGAAGATGGTGATGACGCTGCGCGCCTCCAGAATGTTGCGCCCGTTGCCGAAATAGGCGACCGGGAAGAGCAGGCACATGAGCACTGCGCCGATTGAACCGGCTGTGACGACGTAATCGAGGACATCGTCGCGGAAGCGGGGCATGTATTCCGGCTTGAGGATGCGCAGCGCGACCAGCGTCGCCGGGATATTGATCACGCCGAACGTGAACCAGCTAATCTGGATCGGGTTGATCGGAAAGGGCAGCGTCATGAAGCCGGCCAGGATGAAAAACAGCAGGCTGTACAGATTTTTGACCAGGAAGATCCGGCTGGTGGCGAAGATCGTCTGGGTGACGGTGCGCCCCTCGGCGAAGGCGCGCGGCAGCGTGGTCATGGCGTTGTTGAGCAGCACGATATCGGCCACGTCTTTGCTGATCTGCGCGCCGTCGTTCATCACCACCGCCAGATGCGCCTCTTTCAGGGCGGGGACGTCGTTGACGCCGTCGCCCGTCATGGCGACGTAATGGCCCGCCCGTTTGAGCGCGGCCACGATTCGACGCTTGGTATCCGGCTCGACGCGGGCGAACAGATCGGCCTCCAGGACGACGGCGTTGAACTCGGCCTCCGACATCGCTTCGAGCTGGCTGCCCGTGTAGGCGGCGCGCACGGTCATGCCGGCCTGCCGGGCGATCTCCTTGACCGTCTCCAGGTTATCGCCGGAGATGATCTTGAGATCGACGCCGTTGGCGCGGAATTCATCCAGCGTTTCTTTGATGTTTTCGCGCACTTCATCGGTCAGGACGATGAGCGCCAGCGGGCGCGGATGGCGCAGCCGATCAGCGAGATCCGGATCATCCTGAACGAAGGCGAGCACGCGCAGCCCCTGCGCCGCCAGGTCTTCGGCGCGCTGGCGGGCTGGATGCCCTTCCGGCAGCACACGTTCCGGCGCGCCGAGCACGAGCGAGCGATCGACCAGCGCGATGGCGCCCCATTTGCGCGCCGAATTGAACGGGATCTCGCGCTGCTTGAGGGTGTGCGGCTGCGATTTGCCGATCTCCAGATAATCCGCAACCGCCGTCGCAGTCCGGTTGAGTGCGGAGAGATTGGATAAATACAACTTGAGATCGCGCCGTATGGCGTCGGGATCGGCCTCGTCCAGCGGTTCGATGCGCGTCACCGTGAGCAGATTTTTCGTCAGCGTGCCGGTCTTGTCGAAACAGAAGACGTTGACGTTGCCCATCGACTCGACCGCGTTGACGCGCTGAACGAGCGTCTGGCGCAGGCTGATCGTGATCGCACCGATGGTGAGCGACAGGATGGCGGTCAGCACCAGCCCCTGCGGGACGATCGAGGTGACGAAGACCACGGCATTGCGGAATGTCTCCAGCGAGAACATCTGCCCCTGCTGCAGCAGCCCCTTGATGAAGATCATCGGCGTGGCGACGAGCATGATGAACACGGACAGGCGCACGATGAGCGAAATGCGCTGCTGCGTCGGCGTCAGGACGTGTTTGTAGGCTTTGGCGACGGTGGTCAGGCGGTTGATCGTGCTGTCCTTGCCCACGGTTTCCGCCACGATCAGGCCGCTGCCCGCCACGCAGAATGACCCGGAGAAAACCGGCATATCGACATCCTTGAGCACCGCGTCCGATTCGCCGGTGAGCTGCGACTCGTCCATCTCCAGCGCATCGCTGTACAGGACGCGGCCATCGACGACCAGCCGATCGCCCGGTTCGATCGGCATCACATCGTCCTTGACGACGGCGTGCATATTGACCGTCTGCACTCGCCCATCGCGGATGACTTTGACCTCCGGTTCGGACAGGGCCGCCAGCCGGTCGAGCCGCCGCTTGGCGTAGATCTCCTGGATCAGGCCGAACAGCGAATTGGTGACCACGCTGAAACCGGCGAAGAACACCGTCGCGTAATCGCCGAACCAGAGCACGATCACCAGCAAACTGAACAGGACGATGTTGAACAGGTTGACGACGTTGTCGCGGACGATATCCCAGTAGCTGCGCCCCACGCGCGCTTTGAACGCATTGCTCTGCCCGCGGCGGATGCGCTCTTCCACCTCCGCTGCGGTCAGGCCGGTCGGCAGGTCAAAGCGATGCGCGTGTGAAGGGGAAGTGGTTTCGGCTGAGGAAACGGGAGCGGCCATCGATCACCTGAACAGACCTGACGGATGAAGAAGCGTGCTGGATTGTAGTCCAGCGCTGGCGATCTCGAAAGTCTGAGCTTGAATGCCAGCCCGGATCATGCGCTTTGCCCCTGCGCAGTGCCCGTGACGCAGTCGATCGCACCGGTTCGATCTGCTGAGAACCGGACATAAATCAGTGGCGAAAGGAAAAGCCGTAAGAGGCGAACAAATGTTTGATAAAGGGTGGTAAATCGCCGTATTCCTCAAGGTATTGGACTAAAATGGCGTGGGTCGCCAGGAGATCGAGCAAACGCCGTAAGCCTCGGGTCAAGATCAGTTTGCCCGGTGGTCGGTTCATCCGCTGCTCCCAGCCCCCCAACTGAGCCAGCAAGCGGACTTGCCAGTGGTCGAGGGTCAAGCCGAGATGGAACAGGAAACCAGCGGCGACCCAGGCGCAGGCGACCAGCGTGCGGATGGCTTCGAAAGCCAGCATGCGCACCTGTTCCACGCCGAAACAGGTCTTAACGAATTTGAAGGTATCCTCGACCGCCCAGCGTCGGCGGTAGAAGATGAAGATCCGCACCGCGCTGGCGGCATCTCCCACCGGCCAGTCGGTCAACAAGTACCATGGCTCGTTAACAGCGTTGACGATTTCGGCTTGGACTAACCAGACGGCTTTGCTTTGCTGCCGGTCGGTGGGATGGTAGACGCGCAGCGGCACGCTGGACAGCCTGACCGTCACCGTCTGGCGTTTCGGGCGTTTTTGCCCGACTAAACGCACTTCTAATTCGGTTTCCACCTCGGCCAGGGGCTGTAAATGGGCAAAAGTTGCATCGAGATAGCGCTCCTGCCATACCCCCTGCCGGTTTTGCCACAGGACAATCCGCTCATGGTGATAGAGCCGAACCACCACATGGCTGCCAGCAGACGACCAAATCTGCCACCAGACCTCGTCGTTATCGAAGCCGCAGTCCATCACCCATGTCTTGCTCCCAGTGTAGCCTTGCAAGGCGGTCTCGGTGGTGGCAATCGCCCGCTGAATTTCTCGGTTCTCACTCTGGAAATCTGGTTGCTGGCTGCTG
>DAOUBU010000047.1:0-11335 GCA_034432395.1 Anaerolineae bacterium | reverse complement strand
TTGGGCCGTTTCCAACCCCTGAATCACCGCATGACCACCTGTGATTTTCATCACAGGTTCCTTAAATTGGCCAAAGTCCAGGGGCGCAGCGCGCTGCGCCCCTACGGAATGGGAATTGGGACGGGGTACGGGCGCGGTCACCTGCGCCCGTACCCACATTGGCTGACGAGATTCCGTCGATCAGCCGACGGCTGCCTGACTACGGGACGTCCGCGCCGCCCGGACGCAGATCCGGCGCGTCGCTGAACGGCGTCAGCGGGACCAGAACCGGGATGAAGGCCGTCGTGCCATCGGGCAGCGGGACGGTCATGGCATCCTCGCCGCTGGTGGCGATGCCGGACATGTCGGCGTTGGCGAACGCCATCATGGCGATGCGGTTGCCCGGCAGCGCGCGGATCGCACCGCCGCGGTAATCCATCTCGAACAGGCCGAGCGGCGAGTACACGATGGTATCCAGCGTCTCGCGCATATCCGCCCCGGTGACCGCCTCCAGCGAACCGACGCGGTTGACCGTCTGGATGTACAGCTCGATGTAGCTGTCCACCACCGACCAGCCGAGCAGATAGGCGATGTTGCGGGCCGAAAGCTGGCGCTGGTTGGCGTCCGCCTGCTCGTTGATCAGGGCGATGCCCGGCTGATCGCGCTCCGTCCACCAGCGGAAGGGCAGCGACCCGATCAGGCCGTTGACCGCCGGCAGGCCGTTATCGCCCAGCGCGGTGCGGCTGAGCAGGCCGACCGAGGTATCCAGCGCCCAGTTGACGCCCGCCACCTGCACCTCACCGGCCAGGCCGAGATCGTTGACCGTCTTGGCGACCATGAACGGGCCGGAGGCCAGCGAGTTGGTGTACAGGATGTTCGCGCCGGCGTCGACCAGGTTCTGCACGTTGGTGGTGATGTCCGTGGCCGAGGGCAGGAAGTATTCCGGCGTCTCCAGCACGGTCACGCCCTGCGCGGCGCAGTAGCTGATCGTCTCGGGCGTGAATGCCGCCTCGCCGAACGCGCCCGGCCAGCTAATGTAGCCGACGACCGGATCCGGGAAGCGATCCGGGTTGGCCGCCACATAGTTGCAGAACGACCCGAACTGATCGGTGTACAGCGGGTTGGTGGCGTAGATCCAGCCGGGGGACTGGCCGTCTTCGCCGTACAGGCCTTCAACCGAACCGGCGGAGATCAGGACGGGGATCTCGTCCTCGGCCACCTGCTCGCGCAGCAGCTCGGCATCGCCGGAGGCGTAGAGCAGGATGATGTGCGGCTTGGGATCGAGGCCGCTGTAGTAGTCGTAATGGGCCTGCGTCTGGGCCAGGTCGCCGCCGGTATCGCGGTTGTCGCTGGCCAGCGCCGCGCCGCACACGCCGCCGTGCGCGTTGAAGTAGGCGATCGCGTCGGCCAGACCGGCCAGCAGCGGCTGGGTGATGAAGGCGTATGAACCGCTGATATCGCCGAAGTGGTAGATCGTGATGGTCTGGCCGCTCAGATCGACGGCGCAGTCGCTGTGGGCGATGAAGTCGGGCAGGGGTTCGTCACCGACCTGCGCCAGCGCCGGGGCCGCCAGCGCCAGCACGGCCACCACGATCAACAACAGGGTCATTTTCTTCATGGTCGCAGCACCTTTCTCAACAACGGTCATGTTCATATAGGAGATCAATCGAGACAACCACTCACCGGCAACGCACTCTGCTCCTCTTCCTGCCTGCCTCACTCCTTTCTGACGGGTGCGCGTCGGACACGCGGGGCGAGCGTCGCCCCGGCCATCAGCCGATCGCCAGAGCGATGCTCGCCACGCCTGCCCGGCTCATCCGGTTAATGCGAGTACGGGCGGATCTTCCACGCGATCTTGAAGATCTCCCAGCGGTGGGCCAGCCCACGGGGGGCCAGGATCAGAAACAGCATCAGCACCAGGCCGAACAGCAGCGGGCTGAGCGCGGACTGGATGTTGACCGGGTTGATGAACGGCAGCAGCGCCGGCAGCACATTGTTGAGCGGCGTGGCCACCGCCGGGATGATGTTCTGCGTCAGCAGGTTGAAGAAGGCCACGCCGAACAGCGGCCCCAGCGGGAAGCCCGCCCCGCCGATCACCAGCATCGCCAGCAGCTCGATCGACCGGTCGAGCAGGAACTTGTCCAGCGACAGGCTGTTGGACTCGAACGCCAGCAGGCAGCCGGCCACGCCTGCGTACAGTGCGGATAGGAAGAAGGCTTGCAGCTTGTACCAGAAGACGTTGATGCCCAGCAGTTCCGCCGCCAGATCGTTATCGCGCACGCTGATAAACGCGCGGCCCACGCGCGTGCGCATGATGTTGCGCGCCGCCAGCATCAGGAACACCGCGATCGGGACGATCAGGTAGTACATCGCGCTTTCGTGGGCGAAGCTGATGCCGAACAGCTCCGGGATCGGCACTTCCAGCGGGCGCGAGCCTTTGGTCAGCGGCTCCAGCGGGTAGCGCAGCAGCCACGGGATGATGAACTGCGCCGCCAGCGTCGCCATGGCCAGGTAGAAGCCTTTGACGCGCAGCGACGGCAGGCCGAACACCAGCCCGACCAGCCCGGTGAACAGGGCCGCCAGCGGCAGGACGATGAAGAAGTTCAGCCCCAGCTCGCGGGCGAAGATCGCGCCGGAGTACGCGCCGACCGCCATGAACGCCGCATGACCGAGGCTGATCTGGCCGGTGTAGCCGACCAGGATGTTCAGCCCCTGCACGGCGATGGTGAAGATGGCGATGCGGTTGATCACGCCGACGACCGACTGCGGCAGGATGTTCAGCCCCAGCGGCCCCTGGATCGTCAGCAGCGGGATGAGCAGCGCCAGCACGAACAGGCCGTTGGCGAGCCACTTGTCGCTGCGCGTCCGGTTGAGCGAGATATCCTGTTCGTAAGTGGTATCAAAAATCCCGGCAGGGCGAATATTGGCGGACATACCTTCTCCTCAATTCAGGGGACGCACCTTCCCGTTCCCCCTGCGTCGCAGATAAGTTTGATCACAGCGCGATCGGTTTCAGATGCGCTCGATGCGCTTCTGGCCGAACAGACCGTCCGGGCGGATGATGAGCACGACCATCAGCACCACATACGGCGCGAGATCCGTCCCCGCCTGCGTGCCGGGGAAGAGCAGGTTGCCGTATTCCTGCACCAGCCCGATCACCAGCCCGCCGACCAGCGCCCCGCCGACCGACTCCAGCCCGCCCAGCAGCACCGCCGGGAAAGCGCGCAGCGCCAGCAGCGGCAGATTGAGCGACAGGCTGGTCGCGCCGCCCTGCAGCGCCCCGGCGGTGCCCGCCAGGATGGCGGCGATCGCCCAGGTGACGGCCAGGATGGTGCGCACGCGCAGCCCGGTGGACTGGGCCAGCTTCTGATTTTCGGCGGTGGCGCGCATCGACAGGCCGACGCTGGTGTAGCGGAAGAAGAGCACGAAGATGGCGAAGGCAGCCAGCGCCAGGATGAAAGCGACCAGCAGCTCAGGCCGGACGATGATCGTCCCGCCCAGCGCCTCGGCGTCGATGCGGTAGGTGTTGGGGACGCCCAGCTCGCGCAGCCCGGCGAACACCGTCAGCGGGATCTCGACGCTGCCCCAGGTCATCTGGGTGATGCCGTGCAGCACCTCGCTCAACGCCAGCGTCATCAGCACCATGGTGAACAGGGGCTGGCCGATCAGCGGGCGGATGGCGAAGCGCTCCACCATCAGGCCGGCCAGGATGGCCCCGAAGTGCGCCCCGATGATGGCGCGCACCAGCGGCACGTCACTGGTGGCCAGCAGCACGACCGCGCTGATCGCCGTGCCGAGGATGACGATGGCCAGCGCGCGCGGCTTCAGCAGATCGCTCCAGCGCGCGGTCGTCACCGCCATGATCAGCGTGATCAGCGGCAGCGCGATCGCGGCCAGCGGGCTGATCTGCCCGCCGGCGACCGAGAAGAAGGAGTAGAAGACCAGGCCGCCCAGCAGCATCAGCCAGCCGTGGGCGAAGTTGAACACGCCCGACGCTTTGTTGACGATGACGATGCCCAGCGCGATCAGCGCGTAGATGCCGCCCACCAGCAGCCCGGTGATGCCGGACTGGATCAGCCGGGAGGGGCGCTGCGCCCCGATCACGGGCAGCAGCAGCAGCAGGACGATCACCCCGGCGGCGACGTACAGCGTCGTCGTGATCAGTTTGCGGTTGGCCCGGAACCAGTTCGTTCGCTGTTCACTCGGTAATGTGGTCGGTGTCAAAATCGTAAATCCTTCAAAATCATCGGATCAACTATCTTTTTTTGCATCAGCCGCCGTAAAACCGGGGGCTACACCGTGCACACCCGCACCGCGGTCTCGACCGTGCCGGTGCGCCCATCGCGGTACTTGACCTCGGCGCTGACCAGCACCTGATCCAGGTTGTTGTACATCGCGTCCAGCATCATGCCGTATTTCTGTTCCAGCGTGCGCCGGCGCAGTTTGCGCGTGCGCGTCAGCTCGTTTTCGTCGGCATCGAACGCTTTGTGCAGGATGACGAACTTCTTGATCCGCGCCGCCTCCGGGAGCGTCTCGTTGACGCGCTCGACCTCGCGCTTGATCAGGTTGTAGACCTCATCCTTCTGCGACAGATCGACGAAGGTGGTGAAGCTGATGCGGTTCTTCTCCGCCCAGCGGGCCACATTGTCGAAGTCGATGTTGATGATGGCCGTCACGTAGTGGACATCGAAGCCGCCGACGGTCATCACGTCCTGGATGTACGGGCTGAATTTGAGCCGGCCTTCGATGTACTGCGGGCTGAATTTTTCGCCGTTGGCCAGATCGATCATGTCGCTGACGCGGTCGAGGTAGATGATGTGCCCGTCCGCATCGACGTAGCCGGCATCGCCGGTGTGGAACCAGCCCTGCTCATCTTTGGCTTTGCGGGTCTTCTCTTCATCCCGGTAGTAGCCCTTGAAGACCGCCCGGCTGCGGATCCACATTTCGCCGTCGGGCCGCACCTGTACCTCGACGCCGGGGGCAGGCGCGCCGACCGTGGCCAGCTTGATGTTGCCATCGTAGTGCAGGGTGTGCGCCTGGCACTCCGTCGAGCCGTACAGGTTCTTCAACTGCACGCCGATGGCGCGGAAGAAGCGCAGTTGATCGGGCGAGAGCGCCGAGCCGGACGTGAAGGCGTGGCGCATGCGCGTCATGCCGATCTTGTCGCGCAGCGGCTGGAAGACGGCCACCTCGCCCAGCGCGCGCAGGAAACGCAGCCACAGCGGGATCGGCTTCTCGGCATCTTCGTAATCGGCGACGCGGTAGGCGATCGGCAGGAAGAGCTGGTACAGCTTGCGGTTGATCCACGACGAGTCGTTGATGCGCATCTGCATCGTTGACGCGAGATTTTCCCAGATGCGCGACGGGAAGAGCAGCGAACTGGGCGCGATCTCGCGCAGATCGTGCTGCACGGTCGCTTGGCTTTCCGGGAAGTTGACCTGCACGCCGGTGACGACGTGCCCGGTCACGCCCAGCGACTGCTCCGTGATCCACGCCAGCGGGCTGAACGACAGGTAGTTGTCGGTCGGGTAGACCGGGGCCAGGGAGATGGCGTGCCGGTTGCCGTAGAGCAGGTTGGCGTGGGTGATCATCGCCCCTTTGGGCAGGCTGGTCGTGCCGCTGGTGTAGCTGAACAGGGCGATGTCGTCCGCCTGGCCCGCCGCGACCATCTCTTCGAAGGCCTGCGGATGCTCGCGGTCGTAGGCCCGGCCCAGCGCCTCGACGTCTTCCATCGATATCAGGAGCGGATCGTCGTAATTCCACAGCCCCTTGTCGTCCCAGTAGATGATCTTGCGCAGCGCCGGGATCGTGCCTTTGAGCTGGAGCGCCTTGTCCACCTGTTCCTGATCGTGCGCGACGATGTACACCGAGTCGGAGTTATCGACCACGTAGCCGAATTCGAGCATGTTGGCGTCGGTGAACATCGCCGTGGTGATGCCGCCCACGCTCCAGATCGCCAGTTCCGCCCAGTAAAATTCCGGGTCGTTTTCGCCGATCAGCGTGACTTTTTCACCGCGCTTCAGGCCCAGCGCGACCATGCCGAGCGCGAACTCACGCACATGCCGGTAGCTCTCGTCCCAGGTGTATTCCTGCCAGATGCCGTAGCGCTTCTTGCGCATGGCTACTTTGCCGCTCAGCTCGCGGGCGCGCCGGACGAACTGTTTGGGCAGGGTATTGGCATCCGCCGGCAGCGGTTCGATCGCGATCGGCTCTTTCGAGGTCACGATGATGCCGCCATCGGGCAGGATCTCGACGTTGGCCAGGCGGCGCTGTTCCTTGCGCCCCTGAAGCGGGGCCGACGGGGCATCCGCCCGGATCTGCACTTCGGCTGAAGCCATGACTCACACCTCCTGTCCCAGATAGGCTTTGATCACGCGCTCGTCCTTGCGGATCTCATCGGGCGTGCCTTCGCCAATCTTCTCGCCGAAATCGAGGACGACCACGCGGTGGGAGATATCCATCACCAGGCCCATGTCGTGCTCGATCAGCACGATCGTCATGCCCTGGCGTTCGTGGATGTCGAGGATGAAGCGGGCCATGTCCTCTTTTTCCTCGACGTTCATGCCCGCCATCGGCTCGTCGAGCAGCAGCAGCGTCGGCTCCAGCGCCAGCGCCCGCCCCAGTTCGACGCGCTTGCGCAGGCCGTAGCTGAGGTTGCCGACGATCGTCTTGCGGATCGCCTCCATCTCCAGGAAATCGATGATCTCCTCGACGCGGCGGCGGTGGACGACCTCCTCGTGCCGGGCCGGCCCGTAGAACAGCGCGCCGGTCAGCAGATTGCTGCGCATGTGGATGTGCCGCGCGGCCATCAGGTTGTCGAGCGTGGTGGCGTTGGTGTACAGGGCGATGTTCTGGAAGGTGCGCGAGATGCCCAGCGCTGCCCGGCGGTAGGGCGGCAGGTCGGAGATATCCCGCCCCTCGAACCAGATGCGCCCCGACTGCGGGCGGTAGAAGCCGTTGATCGAATTGATCAGGCTGGTCTTACCGGCCCCGTTCGGGCCGATGACGGCGAAGATCTCGCCCGGTTGGACGTTGAACGAGACATTGCGCAGCGCTCTGATACCGCCAAAGCTCAGCGTAATATCGTCAATCTGGAGCTTATATGCTGTCACTATGCACAACCTAAGTGAGTAATAACGGACACTATTTCATAGTTCGTCAAATATTGTAGCCTGAATATCGAAATGCGATCAAGTTGGTGCGCGCAAAAAAGCTTAAAGAGAGATGAGTCCGGGTTGTCGATCGCGCCGCACCGCGACTGCGCCGTATCGCGACCGCGCAGCACCGCCGGATGCTGCGCGGTCTTCGTTTACCGGGAAGCCGGACGTCTCATGAACCCGGCGGCGTCTCGGTGGGCGGGACGGGCGTCTCGGTCGGTATGGCCGTCGGGATCGGCGTCTCAGTCGGCGGGATGGGCGTTTCCGTCGGCGTGGCCGTCGGGATCAGCATTTCGGTCGGCGTGGCTGTCGGGTTCGGCGTCTCGGTGGGCGGGACGGGCGTTTCGGTCGGTGTCGCCGTCGGGATCGAGGTCGCCGTCTCGCTCGGCGTCGGCGTCAGCGTCATTGTCGGCGTGGCCGTCGGGATCAGACCGCCCACGCCGGGGAGGGTCGCGCTGGCCGCTGGCATCATCGTCTCGGTCGGCGTCGCTTCCGGGGTGATCGTCGCCAGATCGGCGGAGAGCGCCGCCGCCAGTTCGGGTGACGCCGCATCCGCGCCCAGAGCGCCGAGATCGACCAGCTCACCGGCGAAGCTGAAGCCGCCGATGCTGCATTCGACCGATCCGCTGACTGTGATCGCCGGGTTGTGGATCAGGCTCGGCGTGCTGGCGATCAACGACAGGGTGTTGTCCACCTGCGGCGTGAACGACCAGACCTGCGCGTACAGGTAGTTCCAGGCGTCGCTGAGCGTGCGCAGGGCATACGGCTGGGCCGCGGAACCGGCGGGCAGCGTGAAAGTGCAGATGCGCGCCGTTGACCAGTCGGGCGAGCGCAGGATGAGCTGCACGCTGCGCGCCGTGTTCGACGGGTTGCTCAGGGTGATGCGCCACTCCAGCGGCGATCCCGCCGGGACGGGCACGTTGATATCCTGCCAGAAGGCGGCGTAAGGCGCGCCTGCCGGATGCGTCAGGCTCAGCGAGCCGCCCGACGAGGCGATGCCGGTGAAATTGGCGAACCCCCACGTCGAAAGGAGCGAAGCGGCGTCGAAACCGGCGTTGACGATCAGGTTGGTGTTCGTCGGCGCGCAGTCCAGGCCGGAAGCGCTGCCGATCGTCAGGCCGGGGACGTACCGCAGGCTGGCGTTATCGACGCGCAGCGCCCACGCCCCGTCCGGGTTGTTCGTCCACACCTGTGCCAGGATCGACGGCCACCCGGTCGTCGTCCGCGTCCGGATGCGGTAAGTTTGCAGCGGCGCGCCGGGCGGGACGACATACGAGCACACCCGCGCCGTCGCCCAGTCGGGCGAGCGCAGCACGATCTGGATGAATTTGGGCTGAGCGCTGCTGTTGCCGATGTCGATCTGGAAGCTGAGCGGTGCGCTGGCGGGCAGCGGGTAATTCATCTCCTGCCAGAGCACGCCGAAGCTGCTGCCGACCGGCTGCGCGGCGTTGTATTCGCCGCCGAAGACGCCGGTGGGGTCAAGGCCGAGCGCCTGCCAGCCGACCGCGCCGTTGCTGAACGTCCCGTTGACCAGTAACTCGGTGTTGGCCGGCGCGTTCGGGCGCAGGCATTCGACCGTCCCGTTGACGCTCAGGCCGGGGATCCACTGCACGCTGGCGTTATCGACGCGCAGGAACGGCGCGCCATCCGGGCTGAGCGACCACAACTGCGCCAGCACGCTCGGCCAGGCCGTCGTCGTGATCGTGCGCAGCGTGTAGATCTGCAGCGGCGCGCCGGGCGGGATGGTGAAGCTGCACACCTGCGCCGTCGCCCAGTCGGGCGAGCGCAGCACGAACTGGACGTTCTTGGCCACGGCGCTGCTGTTGCCCAGCGCCATGAAGAACTGGAGCGGCGCGCCCGCCGGGATGGCGAACGGGCGCTCCTGCCAGAGCACGCCATACGGGCTGCCAACCTGCTGCGCCGCCTGATATTCGCCACCGCTGATCTGAGCGGGGTCGAAGCCGGCGGCCAGCCAGGCGGATGCCCCGGCGCTGAAATCGCCGCTGCGCAGCAGGTTGGCATTGCTCGGCGTGCCCGGCGAGAGGCACTGGGTCGGGTTGAACGTCCCGTCGAGGAGACGCACTGAGGCGTTGTCCACCCGGATGGCCGGCGCACCGTCCGGGTTGTACGTCCACACCTGGGCGTGGACGGTTGACCAGAACGTCCCGCTGATCATGCCGCGCAGCGTGTACGTTTGCAGCGGCGCATTCGGGCCGAGCACGAACTCGCAGATCAGCGCGTTGTTCCAGTCCGCGCCGCGCAGGATCACCTGCACCGCCTTGCTGAACGCGCTGGAATTGCCCAGTTGCAGGCTGAATTCGAGCGCGGTATTGAGCGGCAGCGGGTGCGGCAGCTCCTGCCAGAGCACGCCGGTCGTCGTGCCGAGCGGCTGCGTCACCTCCAGCACGCCGCCGCTGACGTTGACCGGGTTGAGATCGGCGGCCATCCAGTGGGCCGTGCCGCCGCTGAAATCGCCGTTGCGCAGCAGCGACGCCTGATCGACGCGCAGCACCAGATCCCCGCCGCCGGTGTTCGTCCCGTAGCGCCCGATGCCGATCCAGTAGCCCGTGCCGCCCGTCAGGGTGACGCGGAGGAACGAGGTCAGCGCGCTGTTGGGGACGACATCATCGTTGCAGGCCAGCGACGGCGAACCGGGGCCGGGTTGACCGGTGTAGATCGCCAGCACGGTATCGACATTGCTGCCCGCCGTGCTGAAATAGTATTCGCCGCTGGCCGGGGCGGTCAGGCGATACCAGACCAGATTGCTGACCGACGTGCACAGCGTCGGCTCGATGCTGTTGTTGTACGATGCGCCGACCGTGTTCTGCGCGATCGTCGCGGGCAGGCTGTTGATCAGCGTCGCGGTGGCGGGCGTGTCGTTGGTGATGTTCGGCGTCGGCGTGGCGGTGGGCGCGCCGCCGCTGACGTTGATCGTCAGCACGGTGCTGGTCGTCAGCGGCAGCGGCGGATCGATCGCCGAATTGGCGACGTAACCGACGCCGATGTAGTACGTCGTCCCCGCCGTGGCGCTGAAGCTGGTCGTGCTCGACAGGCCGGATGAGGTGCTGCATCCCACGCTCGGCCACGAGACGGGCGGCGCGCCGCTGGAGGCGAACACGCCGATGACGCGGTTGATCGTCGGGCTGGTGCTGGTCTGCACGGTGTACGTGCCGCTCACCGCTGGCGTCAGCCGGAACCACACGGTATTGGCGACCCGGGTGTTCGGGGTGCAGCTAAAGAGCGGCTCCGCCGTGCCGATGGTGGAGGCCTGCATCGTCTGTGCGCCGCCGTAGGGCAGGCTGGCGATGGCGGTCGCCCCGCTGATCCGGTCGTTGGCGGGCACGGGCCAGCGCCCATTGCTGCCGTACAACTGGCGCGCCAGATCGACATCGCCCTCGCTCAGGCTGTTGCGGAATCCCATGATGTTCTGCCAGGCCTGGTACGGGGCCAGCGCGGTGATCGTCGTCGCACCGTTGATGCCGAAGGCCGTCCCGAAGTAGTGCATGATCGAGGCGAAGTCGTAGCTGCCGGAGGGGACGCCGCTGAAATCCTTCTGGAGTTGAGACACCCCTCCCGACTGGGCATTGGCCAGGTTGACCGAGATGAAGGCATCGCGGTCGTAACGCTGATGCTCATGCAGGATGCCCATCGCGTGGCCCAGCTCGTGCATGATCGTCGGCACGTCCCAGTTGTACAGGTTGATGGTCTGCAGGCCGCCCACGCGCCCCAGCGATGACGAATTGCCGGTTGAGAGGATCAGCTCGACGTAGCTGGTCTGCGAGGTGCGCGGGACGAAGCGCACGCCGCTGAAGGCTTCCCATTCATCCATGGCGCGGCGGGCGGTGTTCTGCTGCGCCGCCGTGACGCCCGCCCCGAACGTGTACGGGATCACCCCGCCCGGCCAGCGGAAGGTCTCCATGAAGGCCGTGCCGTCGTAGATGTGGAAGCCCTGCGCCGTCAGTTCGAGGTACTGCTGCGGCACGAAGATATCGCCGCCCCACAGCACGTAACCGGGGGGCGCGTCCTCCGGGTTGGCCATGACGAACACGCGCGTTTCGCCGCTGTCGGTTTCGGCGGCAGGCCCGCCGCCGTCCTGCGGGGCTGTCACCGGCGGGGCGGTCGGCGTGGGCGCGGCGGCGATCGCCGTCGCATCGGCCAGCCGCACGACGCCGTTGAGCGCGACCGGCCCGCCACCGGCG
>DAOUBU010000046.1:0-18503 GCA_034432395.1 Anaerolineae bacterium | reverse complement strand
CAGATCATCCCGTTGAGCACCAGACGATGATCCAGATTCGGACGTCCGGTTTTCGGTTTTTCAGGCGGCAGCAGCGGTTTTATTTTCTCCCGCTGCGCGTCGGTTAATTCATGTCGTTTGGTCATCCACCCATTTTAACCGAGTTTGCGGACACACCCTAGTTTTGTTGTGGTCTGCAATGCTTACACACAGGGATTTACGTTCCCACCAAGTGGAGTAGATTACTTCGTTGTAGACACTGTTGATGAAGAAGACAATGTTCTGGGAGACATACAGTGAAGGCGTTCTCCTCAATCAAACGTCGTAACGTTCGAAAGAAGGAGCTTACAGCGCTTCTCAATGAGGGTGGTTGGACCCCTGTAGACCTCAATTTGTCAAAGGGGACATCCTCAATGATTAATACCGATGGACGCTTACTTATCTTATTCGATCGCAGTTGGGGAGTATTGTACGAGTCCATTAATGAGTACCATAAACTGAAGGAACTGTCACAAGCCTTCTTTCCCCAAGGAGCGCCACAACACGTCCTTGCAGGGCGTTTGCCTTATGGTGAAGATTTCCCCGCGCATATCGATGAGATGATACGCGACCTCGCGCAGGCGTTGAACTTGCCACTTGAGACCTTTGATTTCACATCGGCCAGCCTCGGAAAACTCGATCCCAAAATAAAGCGGCGCGGGCGGGAGGCGTGCCTCAACTCACCAGCGATCTTTGCCGGGCTGGTCGCCTACTCAATGGAAATCGCTCGTCGGCGGCATAATTGGCGCTGGGTGATGTTGAAAAGCGAGTTGCATGATATCTGGGAGCCGTGGCTGGCCGATGATCAGGGCTGGTATTACAGCAATTGGATAACCTTGTACACTACGTTCGCCGAGACTGAATACGGCCTCAGCATCGCCGGATTGGCTGGAATACCGAGCATGCAGCGGCGGCGCGCGCCGGCGGAATAGCGCCCGCTCCCGTCAGTTCATCAGGGCCGGGGACGTTCCGTGGGCAGCGGGTAGCGGGCCGTGTTCCCAGCCAGAGTCGCAAAAACTGACTTGTCAGGCGGGGTAAATTGTGTTACAGTTTCACTATCGGTCGTGACGTCGTCGGAAAAGTGGGATCCCCCACTTTTTTTGCTATCTTCAGGGGATGTGATCCGGCGGCGATCGAAAATCAGCCCGATATCCCGATCGTTTTCAAGTCGCCCGGTCACGCAGTGCCGTTGGGAGCATGAGTCAGGTGCTATGAAGAGTGAATTTGAGGTCGCGTTCAGCGAAATCGCCGATCAGCGCGCTTTGCCGCGCGAGATCGTCATGGAGGCGTTGAGCTATGCGCTGGTGACAGCGTACCAGCGCGACTCGGGCATCGGTAAGGCGCAGAAGGTCGAAGCGACGATCGATCCCAATACCGGGCGAGCCAAAATTTTCGTCGAGAAGGAAGTCGTCGAGGAAGTCTTCGACAAACGCACCGAGGTCGATCTCGAAAATGCGCGCTTTTTCGTGCCTGAAGCCCAGATCGGCGACATGGTGATGGTCGAACTGGAAGGGGCGACCACCAAGAAATTCGGGCGGATCGCCGCGCAGACCGCCAAGCAGGTCATCCTGCAGCGCATCCGCGAAGCGGAGCGATCGACGCTCTACGAGGAATTCATGGAGCGCGAGGGCGATGTGGTCGTCGGCACGGTGCAGAGCGTCAACCCGAATATGGTGACGCTGAGCCTGGGCCGGGCCGAGGCGATCATGCCGCGCAACCAGCAGATCCCCAACGAACGCTACAAGCCCCACGAGAAGATCCGCGTGTACATCGTGGAGGTGAAGAAACACAGCCGGGGGCCGCAGATCGTGGTCAGCCGCAGCCACCGCAACATGCTGCGCCGTCTGCTGGAATACGAAGTGCCGGAGATCTACAACGGCCAGGTCGAGATCAAAAGCATCGCGCGCGAGGCTGGTTACCGCTCCAAAGTGGCTGTCGCCGCGCTGCAAGAGGGGATCGACCCGGTCGGCGCCTGCGTCGGCATGAAGGGCGTGCGCATTCAGAATATCGTCAAAGAATTGCACGAAGAGAAGATCGACGTCATCGAGTGGAAGCCCAGGCAGGAGGAATTCATCGCTGCGGCGCTCAGCCCGGCGCATGTCAAGGGCGTCTATCTGGAGGACGATATCGACACCGGGCGCACGGCGATCGTCATCGTGCCCGATGATGAGCTGTCGCTGGCGATCGGCAAAGAGGGGGCTAATGCCCGGCTGGCCGCCAAACTGACCGGCTGGCGGATCGATATCAAGAGCGTCAGCGAAGCGGTCACCGAAGCGCTCGACGATCAGACGACGCCGACCCTGGTGGAGTTCAAGGCGCAGAACCCGGATATGGTCGCCGAAGTGCGCCGCATCATGGACAAGATCGCCACCAAGCGGGTGGTGATGCCCGAAGAGTTCACCTACCTGGCCCGCTTCGCCGATCAGGCACAGCGGCGCATCATGCAGATGCGCGAACAGGCCCGGCAGAAGCGCATCGCCGAGATCAACGCGGTCAAGGAAACGCTGCCCGCCGGGGCCTTCGCCATGCCGGTCGAGGATCTGCCCGTCAGCGAGCCGATCATCGAGGCGCTGCGCCCGCTGCAGAATGTCGGCGAGGTGATGCTGCGCTTCCTGATCGACGACAACAAGATCCGCCATCTGCTGCGCGATGCGCCGCCGGGGGCGTTCGACGAGCTGCAAGCCGCGCTCGATCAACTGGTCATTCCTGAAGAGATGGTCGCGCGGGCGGAAGAGCAGCGTGCCGCCGCCGAGGCGGAGCGCGCCGCCCTCGAAGCGGAACAGGCCGCTGCGCTGTCCACCGCGGGCGTCCACGCCGATGATACCGCCGTCGTGCTCGATGCGTTCGTCGATGAGCCGGAGCCGTCGGCCCAGCGCAAACCGCAGCCGGCGCCGCGCTACCAGCCGCCCGTTGCCGAGCCGCTGATCTACGACGAAGAGAGCGAAGACGAAGAGGACGAAACGCCAGCCAGGAAGGGGCAGAAGAAGGGCAAGAAGAAGAAGGGCGCGCTGGTGTTCGATGAGCGCACCGGCGGCGTCGTTCGCAAGAAGCAGCGTAAGGGAAGCCGTGCCGGTCATGGTTGGGATGACTGGGAGATCTGATGCGCCGCGGGGGCGCAAGCACGTCCCCATCCGCACCTGCATCGTGTGCCGCGAAAAGGCCGGCAAACGGGCGCTGATCCGCCTGGTGCGGACGGAGTCCGGAGTTCAAATCGACGCGAGTGGTAAAATGAATGGCCGTGGTGCGTATCTATGCGAGCAGCCGAGCTGTTGGGAACGTGCATTGACCACCGATGTGTTAGCCAGGGCACTGCGTATGGCACTCACCGATGAAGACCGCCAGCGGCTGCGTCAGCATGCCGCCAACCTGCTGCACCGGTCTGCGCCATGAACGGTATCACAGGATGCCCGCGCCCGTCCATCCGACGCGGACGCGGCATGACAGCATATCTTCGCCGAATCAAGATGAACGGCAGCGCTGGCTCACCCGAACGCCCCCGGTGAGCGTCCCCTGAGCCAGCGCCGCCTGTAGACACAGGAGGACAGAATGGCTCAGGAAAAACAGGCTGCACGCCAGACGATTTTACTGCCCGATTACATGACCGTGCGCGAGCTGGCGGAGCTGATCCAGGCCAGCCCGATCAATGTCATGAAGCGCCTGATCGCCAACGGCATCATGGCGTCGATCAACCAGCAGATCGACTACGACACCGCCGCCATCATCGTCGAGGAGATGGGCTACGAAGCCCAGTCCGCCAGCGCGGTCAAAGCGCGGGAAGAGCGCGAGAAGCGCGCCGCCACCGCGCAGACGTGGCGCAGCGTGTACGCGCATGAGAAGCAGGAAAATCTCAAGCGCCGTCCGCCGATCGTCACCATCCTCGGCCACGTCGATCATGGCAAGACGACCCTGCTCGATACGATCCGCAAGACCAAAGTCGCCGAAGGCGAGGCCGGCGGCATCACCCAGCACATCGGCGCGTACCGCGTGCGCCACAACAACCAGCAGATCACCTTCCTCGATACGCCCGGTCACGAGGCTTTCACCGCGATGCGCGCGCGCGGCGCCGCCGGCGCGGACATCGCGGTGCTGGTGGTCGCTGCGGACGACGGCGTCATGCCGACGACGCGCGAGGCGCTCAATCACGCCCGGGCCGCCAATGTGCCGGTGGTGGTCGCCATCACTAAGATCGACAAGCGCAACGCCAACGTCGAGCGGGTAAAGCAGGAACTGACCGAGATCGGCCTGACGCCGCTGGACTGGGACGGGGATACGTTCGTGATCCCGGTCAGCGCCCAGCAGGGGCAGGGCATCGACGACCTGCTCGAGGCGATCCAGCTCACCGCCGAAAACATGGAGATCGTGGCCAATCCGCAGGGCGAGACGACCGGGACGGTGCTGGAGGCGCGCATCGACCGTCACCGCGGCGTGATCGCCACCGTGCTCGTCTTCAACGGCACGCTCAAAGTGGGCGATGAGATCGTCAGCGGCACGTCTTACGGGCGCATCAAGGCGATGTTCGATGAAGCGGGCGCTTCGGTCAAATCCGCCGGGCCATCGACGCCGGTGCAGGTGCTGGGCATGCACGAGCTGCCCAACCCCGGCGATCCGTTCATCGTCGTCAAGAACGAGAAGGAAGCGCGCGCGCTGGTGGAAGAGCGGCGCGCTCAGGCGGAAGCCGCGCGCGTCCAGCCGACGCGCGCCGCCGTGACGCTGGAAGAGGTCTTCGCCCAGGTCAGAAGCGGGGAAGCCAAAGAACTGACCGTCATCCTCAAGGTGGACGTGCAGGGGTCGCTGCAGCCGATCGTCACCTCGCTGGAAAAGCTGGGCCAGGCGAACACGGAGGGGATCCGGCTGCGCCTGCTTCAGGCCGATGTCGGCAATATCAGCGAAAGCGATGTCATGCTGGCCAGCGCTTCCGGCGGCATCATCCTCGGCTTCAACGTCGATGTGGACAGCGGGGCGCGCCGTTCGGCAGAGGCGTATCACGTGGAAATCCGCCGCTACGATACCATCTACCGCCTGCTGGAGGATGTCGAACTGGCGCTCAAAGGCATGCTGGAGCCGGTCTACGCCGACCGGACGATCGGCGTGGCGGAAGTGCGCCAGGTGTTCCGCATCAGTAAGGTGGGGACGATCGCCGGCTGTATGATCAAAGAGGGCGAGGCCCGTCGCAACGCCAAAGCGCGCGTCAAGCGCGGCGGGACGGTGCTGGCGGAGGACTCGCCGGTTTCGTCGCTCAAACGCATGCAGGAAGATGTCCGGGAAGTGCGCCAGGGGTTCGAATGCGGCGTCGGCCTGGCGAACTTCAGCGACTTCGAGGTGGGCGACCTGATCGAATTTTATGTCACCGAGCGCGTCAGTTGAGCACGCAGCCGCCTGCGCTGACCGGGGGCCGGTGCTCCGCTGTCGGCAGGGATGAGACGGCGGAAGGTGAGAAGCGATGACAAGTATCAAACAGGAACGGGTGAGCGGGCGGATCCGCCGCATTTTGAGCGAGCTGCTGGTGCGCGAAGTCGCCGATCCGCGGCTGGGCGGGGTGACGATCACCAATGTCGAGATCGATCCGGAGTTGATGTACGCGCGGGTGTACGTCAATGCGCTGGGGGAGGAAGAGCGCGCCGGCGAAGTGCTCGCGGCGCTCAAGCACGCCAAGAGCTTCCTCCGCCGCGAGGTCGGGCGGCGGGTGCATCTGCGCAACACACCCGATCTGATCTTCAAGTGGGATGAGACGCTGGCGCGCGGCGAGCGCATCTACGCCATCCTCGACGATCTCGATCTGCCGTCCGCTCCGCCGCCGGCTGACGACGACGCGGCTGCGGACGAATGGGCTGACGAGGTCGATGACGGCGCCGATGAATGGGCGTCCGCCGATCTGGATGACTTCGACGATGACGAGGATACTGAAGCACTGGATGATCGCGTATGACCGAGACACCCCGCCTCTGGCCGCTGGTGCAGCTTGCCGAAGCCGAAGCCGCTATCGCCGCGGCGGACAGCATCTTGCTCGTCACCCACATCCACCCCGATGGCGATGCGATCGGATCGCTGCTCGGCCTGACGAATGCGCTGGCGGCGCGCGGCAAGGCGGTCACCGCCGCGGTCGATGAAGGGACGCCGGACTATCTGAATTTTCTGCCCGGCGCCGATCGCGTGCTGGCGAAGCCGGAAGGCGGCCCGTGGTCGCTGCTGATCTCGCTCGATGCCAGTGATGAAGAGCGCACTGGCGAATGGGGGACTTACGGACGGGCGCACAGCCGGACGGTCATCAACGTCGATCATCATCCGACCAACACCGGTTTCGGGTCGATCTATCTGGTCGATCCGGGCGCGGTTTCGACCACGGAGATCCTGTTCCACTGGCTGACGGCGGTCGCCGCACCGCTGACGACCGCCGTCGCCGTGCCGCTGCTCACCGGCCTGGTGACGGATACGATGGGCTTCAGCACCAGCAACGTGACCGCGCGCACGCTGGCGATCGCGCAGCGGCTGGTTGAGGCCGGGGCCTCGCTGGCCGAGATCACGGCGCGCACGCTCAACAGCAATCCGTATGCGACGGTCGTGCTGTGGGGCCGGGCGCTGCAAACGGTCTCGCTGGAAGGCGGGGTGATCGCCGCCTCGATCTCGCAGGCGGATTTCCAGAGCGTCGGCCTGACCGAGCCGAGCGACTCCGGGCTGGTGAGCTTCCTCAATACCGTCAACGAGAGCCAGATCGCGGTGACGTTTCGCGAGATGAGCGACGGCTCGGTCAGCATCAGCATGCGCTGCAAGCCCGGCTACGATGTATCGGCGGTGGCGACGGCGCTGGGAGGCGGCGGCCATCGTCAGGCGGCGGGCGCGACCATCCCCGGGCCGCTGGATGCCGCCCGCGAGCGCGTCCTGCCGCTGCTGCGCGCCGCGGTTGAGCAGGGGCAGCGCGCGAACGGATGAGCACGCCGCCCCGACCGCACGGCTTCCTCAACATCGATAAGCCGTCCGGCATGACCAGCCATGACGTGGTGCAGGCGGTGCGCCGCGCTGCGCGGCGCTCGGGCTGGCCCGATCTCAAGATCGGCCATGCGGGCACGCTTGACCCGCTGGCCACGGGCGTGCTGATCGTCTGTGTCGGCCATGCTGCCCGGCTGAGCGAGTACGTCATGGCGACGCGCAAGCGCTACACCGCCCGGATCCGGCTCGGCATTACCACCACGACCTACGACCTGGAAGGGGCGGTCGTCGCCGAGGCCGATCCGTCCGCTATCAGCCGCAGCGCTGTCGAGGCCGCGCTGCCCCGCTTCACCGGGCCGATCGAGCAGATCCCGCCAGCCTACAGCGCGATCAAGCAGGGCGGGCGCAAGCTGTACGAGATCGCCCGCGCGGGCGGCCAGGTCGATCTCCAGCCGCGCCCGGTCGTCATCCACGACCTGAGCCTGATCGCGTATGAGCCGCCGTTCGTCACCCTGGACGTGGCGTGCAGCGCTGGGACGTACATCCGCAGCCTGGCGCACGATCTCGGCCAGGCGCTCGGCGTCGGCGC
Organism: Anaerolineae bacterium; assembly: GCA_034432395.1. Classification (GTDB taxonomy): domain Bacteria; phylum Chloroflexota; class Anaerolineae; order Aggregatilineales; family Phototrophicaceae; genus Flexifilum. The sequence goes on along the minus strand of DAOUBU010000046.1, from coordinate 10,972 downwards.
GACGCTGGTCGAACTGCGGCGCACCGCCAGCGGCTCCTTCCGCGTCGAGACCGCGCTGGGGCTGGATGTCCTCGATCAGCCGGACTGGAGCCGGCATCTGATCCCGCCCGCGCAGGCGCTGGCCGGCTGGCGCACGATCACCGTCGATGCGCAGATGGCCGCGGCGCTGTACAATGGTCGCGGTCTGGTCGATGCCGGGGCACATGGGGATGATCTGGCGCTGGCCTGCACGCCGACCGGCGCGCTCGTCGCTGTGGTGCGGGCCGTGCCCGGCGGCTGGCAGCCGGAAAAAGTATTCAAAGGAGATTGACGCGTTTCATGCCGCACTTTTCCGATCTCGCCTCGATCCGCCTGGAACGACCGTCGATCGTCACGATCGGCGTGTTCGACGGCGTGCACCGCGGGCATCAGCTTCTCATTCGCAGTCTGGTCGATGCGGCGCGCGCCCGGGACAGTCTGGCGGTCGTGATCACCTTCTTCCCGCACCCGGACGTATTCCTCAAAGCGCTGACCGGGCGTTTCTACCTGACCACGCCGGAAGATCGCGCGCAGCTCCTGATGCAGATGGGCGTCGATTACGTCTACACGCTGCCCTTCGACGATGCGCTGCGGCGCATCCGCGCGGCGGATTTCGTCGAACGGCTGCTCACGCATCTCCACATGGAGGCGCTGTGGGTCGGTTCCGATTTCGCCCTCGGCTACAAACGGGAAGGCGATGTGGCCTATCTCCAACGCATCGGCGCGGAACGCGGCTTCAGCCTGCACGTGGTCGATCTGCTGCCCGATCAGGGGCGGGCGATCAGCAGCACTGCGATCCGCGAAGCGCTGGCGATCGGGCAGGTGGAAGAGGCGCGGGAACTTCTGGGCCGCCCGTACCATGTCTCCGGTGAGGTGGTGCACGGGCTGGCCCGCGGGCGGATCATCGGCTTTCCGACGGCCAACATCGCCGTCTGGGACGAGCTGATCATCCCGGCCAACGGGGTGTATGCCGGATGGGCCAGTCTGGATGGCGAGCCTGAGCCGTACATGGCGGTGACCAACGTCGGCGTCCGGCCCACGTTCGACGGGCACGGCGTCACGGTGGAGGTGCATCTGCTCGACTTCGACCGCGATATCTACGGGCGCACGCTCACCTTCACGTTCGAGAAGCGCCTGCGCTTTGAGCAGCGCTTCAGCGATGTGGACGCGCTGATCGCCCAGATCCGGGCGGACTCAGCCGCCGCTCGCGATTTCCTCACCATGCAGCGGGCGGTCAATCCCGATCGTCTTTGATGCGGTAGCCCAGCCGGCGCAGCAGCGTTTCATCGCTGCGCCAGTTCTTCAGCACTTTGACATCCAGTTCCAGGTAGACTTCGGTTCCCAGCAGATCGCGCAGCTCGGCGCGCGCCAGCGAACCGATCTGTTTGATGCGCTCGCCCCCCCGGCCGATGATGATGCCCTTCTGCGACTCGCGCTCGCAGTAGATCACGGCGCTGATGTACGACAGGCGTTCGCTGCGCTCGCGGAAGCTGGTCACCTCGACCGCGACCGAGTGCGGGACTTCCTGCTCGGTCAGCAGCATGACTTTTTCGCGCACGATTTCGGCGGCGATGAACCGCATGTTGACTTCGCTGAGCTGATCGACGGGGTAGTAGCGCGGGCCGATCGGCATGCTCGCTTTGAGGTAGGCGACCAGCTCTGCGACGCCATCGCCGGTCAGTGCGCTGATCAGGAACGCCCGCTCGTGCGGGATCAACCCGGTATGCGCCGCCACCAGCGCTTCCCGCCGCGCCGGCTCGACGAGGTCGATCTTGTTCAACCCCAGCACGACCGGGGTCTCCCGGCGCAGCCGCGCCACCGTCTCCGCCAGGCGCTGATCGCCGGCTTCCGGCGGCGTGGAGACATCGAGCAGCAGCAGGATGCGATCGGCATCGGCGAAGGCGGCCTCGGCGTTTTTGACCATATACTCGCCCAGACGGTGCTGCGGTGCGTGCAGCCCCGGCGTATCGACGAACAGGATCTGCGCATCGGGGGCGGTCAGAATGCCGAGCTGGCGCTTGCGCGTTGTCTGCGGGCGCGGGCTGACGATGGCGATCTTCTGGCCGAGGATGCGGTTGATCAGCGATGATTTGCCCACATTCGGGCGGCCCACCACTGCGACGACCCCGGAGCGGTGATCCGGCGGCAGATCATCGCTGAAAACCGAGTCGAGATCGCGCCCGATGCCCGCGAGCGGCTCTTCAGTGGCATCGGCTTCGGGATGGTGCTCAGGATCGGTCATGCAGCGCCTCCAGCCAGGCGGCGGCGGTTTCGTACCGGGGCAGGCGATCGCTCAGCCGGGGGGCGATCGCCGCCTGCGCCGGGGCGATCAGCGCTTCCGCACGCGCCAGCGGTCGCACCGCTGTATCCTCAGCGTAAACGAGCACGTGGACGGGCAGCGCCAGGTCGAGATTTTTGATGTACATCATGTCGTCGCGGCCATCCGCGCGATAGCCGAATACTTCGCCGCGCGGGTACAGGTTGCTGCGTTTGAGCAGAAATTCCCAGGCGGCTTCGCCGGTGAGGAATTCACCGTAATCGAGCGCGATCAGGCCGGGCACGATCGACAGATGAGGTTTGCCCAGGAAGCTGATCCCGTAGCGCACCACGAACGTCCCTTCGGCCACCACGGTCACGGCGGGATCCGCCGCCAACGCGAGCGCATGATGATCCCCCGCGCTGACCAGGCAGCCGGTGAACGGATCGCCGATCGGCTGACGTGGAGGGATCGCCGGGGGCATGCCGATCAGTGCGCCGACGGAGCGGGGTGGCTGTGATCGTCGCCAGCCGGGACGATGGCCGCATCGGCGGCATGGCCGTGATCGTCGTGCCCGTGCCCTTCCGCTTCCAGCGGGACGTCGATATCATCGAAATGCCGATACGGCTGGACGACGGCGATCCAGGCGATGACGCCGCTCACCAGGCTGACCAGACCGAGCGCGAACACGATGCCGAGCAGACCGCTGTCCGCCTGACTGCCCTGGACAGCGCCGATGCCACCTGCCACGATCATCAGGATCATGCCCAGACCGGCGAGCAGCGCCAGGCCGAACGCCATCGGATCGCTGGTGCGTTTATGACTGTAATTCACGAAACTGCTCCCGTACCGCAATGACCGGATCCAATCTGCCTTAATTGTGCCGTCTGGCGGGATCGCCGTCAACCCTGGTTGGAACCCGGTTTCGCCCGGATCGATCCTTAAAACCTGAGGCGCGCCGAACAGGGTATAATTGCTAATCTTATATGCACAGAGGATGGGCGATGCAGACAATTCGAATTCATCTGATCCGCCACGGGCAGACGGAGTGGAACGCGGAAGGGCGCTGGCAGGGCGCGCTCGACGTCCATTTGAGCGCAGTGGGCATCGAGCAGGCGCATCGGCTGGCTAAGTATCTCTCAACATATGCGATCCGCGCCGTGTACGCCAGCGATCTCAGCCGTGCCGCCGTCACCGCGCGCATCTGCGCCGATGCGCTCGGCCTGCCGGTGCGCCTGGATCCGCGCTGGCGCGAATTCAATCTCGGCGTGTTGAGCGGGCTGACGATGGATGAGATCCGCGCGCGCTACCCCGATGAGCTGCGCGGCTTGCAGGAAAATTACCTCGATCACGTCGTGGCGGGCGGTGAGTCGCGCCGGACGATGATGGAGCGCGCCTACAGCGCCTGGCGCGACGTGGTCGCCGCGGGCGACCCGGAGGCGGCGATCTTCTCTCATGGCGGCCTGATCCGCGTGCTGCTCTACCGGTTGTTCGATGGCGATCCGATCGTGCGCAGCGGGCACATCGAAAACACCTCGATCACGACGCTGGACGTGGTCGGCGATCGGGTGCATCTGATCGCCCTCGGCCAGATCCCGCATCTGGATGATCGCGATCCGCGCGCGGCGGGCGGCGAAGCGGCGAAGCTGTGAGGATGTTCATCCTGCCCCGGCCTTGTGATAGAAATCACTTTAATCCTGTGGGCGGCGGTGTTATCCTTGTGCCAGAACGACAGGTTGTCGGGATGTATCAACGAGAGAGGGCATCATTATCATGGCTCGCAGCAAAGTCACTATCATTGGCGCGGGGAACGTCGGCGCGACATGCGCCCACTGGATCGCGACGCGCGAACTGGCCGACGTTGTCCTGATCGACATTCTGGAAGGCCCGGCCAAAGGCAAGGCGCTCGATCTGTACGAGTCCGCCCCGGTGATGAAATTCGATCTCAAGATCGTCGGGGGCAGCGATTACGCCATGACCGCCGACAGCGACGTGATCGTGATCACGGCTGGCGTCCCGCGCAAGAAGGATCCGGTCACCGGGCAGTTCCCCAGCCGCGATGAGCTGGTGCGCACCAATCAGAAGATCGTCGCCGATGTGACGAAGGCGGCGGCGCAGTATTCGCCCAACGCTGTGATCATCGTCGTCAGTAACCCGCTCGATGCCATGTGCCATGTCGCCCTGCACGAGAGCGGCTTCCCGTCCAACCGCGTCATCGGCCAGGCTGGCGCGCTCGATACCGCCCGCTACAAGGCCTTCATCGCCGAAGAACTGGGCGTCAGCGTCCGCGATGTGCACGGCATCGTGCTCGGCGGCCATGGCGATGAGATGGTTCCGCTGCCGCGCCACACGTCGGTGGCCGGGATCCCGGTGCGCGAGCTGATGAGCGAAGAGAAGCTCCAGGCGATCATCGCCCGCACGCGCAAGGGCGGCGGTGAGATCGTCGGGCTGGTCGGCGTCAGCGCGTGGTACGCGCCCGCGGCGGGCACGGTCGAGATGGTCGAGGCGGTCATCCGCGATCAGAAGCGCGTCATCCCGTCGGCGGTCTACCTGACCGGCCAGTACGGGTACGACGGCCTGTACATCGGCGTGCCGGCGGTGCTGGGCAAGAACGGCGTCGAGCGCGTGATCGAAATGGAACTGAACGACGAAGAGAAGGCGATGCTGGAAGTGAGCGCCAGCGCCGTCCGTTCAGTGGTGGGCGTGCTCGGCTACTGAGCCGATCGCGCTGCGCGGTTGCGTCCGTACACCCGGCGATCTATCATCGCTGGGTGTTTTTTTTGCCCAGTTATTGCAATGTCGCCCGGCCCACAGAGGAAGAACCCGATGCCCGTACCGACGCTGCTCCAGCGGATCGAAGCTGCGCAAATCCGCCTGAAGGCGATCGCGGGGGCGCTGTGGCGCGCCAGCGCGCCGCTGCCAACGCTGACCTACCGCCCGCTGCGATCGCCCGGCTTCCGCCAGCCCCCGATCGCGTACCCGGATGAGGATGCTGGCTGGACGCCGCTCGCCCCCGGATCGCTGTGGGGCGGCTGGCAGACGCATTTCGCCCTGCGCGGGTCGTTCCGCATCCCTGAAGCGTGGGACGTGCCGCCCGCGCCGGGCACAGCGCTCGGCCTGCATCTGCCGCTGGGCGAGGCGCGCGATTTCGAACATCCAGAGGCGCTCGTCTACGTCGATGGCCGCCCGCTGGCGGCGGTCGATCTGCATCATCCGCTGATCATCCTGCCGGAAGCGCTGTGCGATCGCGCCGATCACGCCCTGCTGCTGACCGGCTGGACGGGGCTGGGCGGCTCCGAACCGGCTGTCCTGCGCCTCGGCCAGCCGGCGCTCGTCGTCCTCGATCGGGAGGTGGAGGCCTTTCTGCGTCTGGGGCGCGCTGCGCTTAACGCCATCGGCGCGCTCGACGACGTCAACCCGGCGAAATGGGATCTCCTGGCGGCGCTGGAGCGCGGTCTGGGGGCGCTCGATCTGCGTCATCCGATAGAGAACCGCCCCGGCGCGCCGTTCCGCGAGAGTGTGGCGGCGGGGCTGGCCGCGTTCCGCGCCGGGCTGGCGGCGGGCGTCCCGCCGCACCCGCTGACGGTGCACAGCGTCGGCCACGCGCACATCGACACCGCCTGGCTGTGGACGACGACCGAGACGCGCGGCAAGGTGGAGCGCACCTTTCATACCGCGCTGCACCTGCTCGACCAGCATCCGGAGTACATCTTCGCGCAGAGCCAGCCGCAGTTGTACGACTGGTTCCGCACCGCGCACCCGGAGAGCTTCGCCCGCATTCAGGAGCACGTCCGGGCGGGCCGCTGGGAGCCGGTCGGCGGGATGTGGATCGAGGCGGACTGCAACATCACGGGGGCGGAGAGTCTGATCCGCCAGTTCATGCTGGGGCGCGCCTTCTTCGACGAGCACTTCGGCCCCGGCACGATGACGCCGAGCCTGTGGCTGCCCGACGCCTTCGGCTTTCCGGCTTCACTGCCGCAGATCGCGGCGCAGGCGGGCATGCAGGGCTTCTTCACCATCAAACTGCGCTGGAACGAGGTCAACTACTTCCCCTATGACAGCTTCTGGTGGCGCGGCATCGACGGGACGCGGCTGCTGGCCCACATGAGCACCATTCCCTACCGGGGCGTGGTTGAAGAAGGGGCGACCTATAACGCCGATCCCTCCCCGTCGTCGGCCCTGTACGGCTGGGCGCGCCAGATCGACAAGCATCACCGGGACGTCCTGATGAGCTACGGCTGGGGGGATGGCGGCGGTGGCCCGACGCGGGAGATGATCACGATGATCGCCGCGCTGGCGGATTTTCCCGGTGTGCCGCGCCACCGCTTCTCCACGATCCGCGCCTTCTACGATCATCTGCGCGCTCGCTACGGGGCGGATCTGCCGACGTGGGATGGCGAACTGTACCTGGAGACGCATCAGGGTACGCTGACCAGCCAGACCCGCATCAAACTGTGGAATCACCGCGCGGAAACGCTGCTGCACGACGTCGAATTCGCGGCCACCTGCGCCAGCCTGCTCGATACAGCGTATCGCTATCCACATGCAGAACTGCGAGAAGCCTGGCGCACGGTGTGCCTGCACCAGTTCCACGATATCCTGCCGGGAAGCAGCATCGGCCCGGTCTACGAAGACGCTGAGGACGTGTTCGCACCGCTGCTGACGCGGCTGGCCGCTCTGCGCGAGGCCGCGCTGATCGCGGTGGCGGGGCAGTTCAGCGGCGGGCGTATCGTTGTCAACCCGGTTGATGCGCAGCGCGTCGAACCCGCGCCGCTGGCCCCGCTGACGATCGCGCCGCAGCGGGAACCCGCGCCCGCCGCAGACGGCATCGTCCAGCCCGATCGGCTCGAAAGCCCGTGGCTGCGGGTACAGCTTGACGCCGCTGGCGCCATCGTCAGTATCTATGACAAGGCCGCGCAGCGCGAGCTGCTGCCCGCCGGCGCGCGCGCCAATCGGCTGATCGCCTACCTCGATCGCCCGGCGCGCTACGATGCCTGGAACATCGACCCGCCCGCGCTGCTGCCCGTTCTGGCCGAAGCGTCCGCGGCGGAAGCCATCCGCGTGGTGACGCTTGACGATGGAACCAGCGCGCTGCACATGACGCGGCGCATCCTCAACAGCACCATCCGCGAGACGATCCGGCTGGGCGAGGGCGGGGCGGCGCTCGAATTCGATCTCGTCATCGACTGGCAGGATGCCAACGCGGTGCTCAAAGCGCATTTCCCGCTTGATGTGCGCGCGCGCACCGCCCGATACGGCATCCAGTGGGGGTACGTCGAGCGCCCGACGCATACCAACACCGCCTGGGACGCTGCGCGCTATGAAGTGGCGCACCACGGCTGGATCGATATCGGCGAGGCCGCTTACGGCGTCAGCCTGATCGACGCCGGCATCTACGGCGCATCCGTCCGCGATACCGATCTGGCGCTGACGCTGGTCAAACGGACGCGCTTCCCCGATCCCGACGGCGATACCGGGGAACGACGGCTGCGCTACGCGCTGCGTCCGCACCGCGATGGCGAGACCGTCGGGGCGGCGCGGGCCGCGCTGGCCTTCGCCCATCCCGTGCTCAGCGCTCACGCGGCCAACGGGATAGGCGGGCGGAATGCCGCCTGGTCACCGCTCACGATCGCGCCGTCCGGCGCGGCGATCGTCCAGACGATCAAACGCAGCGAGGACGATCGGGCGGTCATCGTGCGCCTGTATGAACCCGCCGGGACGCGGCAGACAGCCGCGCTCGCGTTCGGTTTTCCGGTGCGCACCGTCGAGCGGGCCGATCTGTACGAAACGCCGCTCGAAGCGCTGCCCGTGACCGATGGCTCGGTGGCGCTCACGCTGCGTCCGTTCGAGATCGTGACGCTGCGGGTCACGCCGGCGCGGTGACGCCCGGCCCGCCCGATCAGTCTTCTCGGGCCAGCCGTTTGAGTTCGTACAGCCTGGTCAGCGCCTCGATCGGGCTGAGCGAGTCAACTTCCAGATCGCGCAGCGCGGCCAGCGCCGGGTGCGGCGGCTCGGCGAACAGCTTCATCTGCGCCGGGCCGGAACGCCGCCGCTGCTTGATGGCCGCCGGTTCGAAATCGCTTCCCTGCGTCTCAAGCTGAGCGAGCAGCTCGGCGGCGCGGTCGATCACCGGGCGCGGCAGCCCCGCCAGCCGGGCGACGTGGACGCCGTAGCTGCGATCGGCTCCGCCGGGCACGACGCGATGCAGGAAGACGATCTCGCCCCCATCCTCGCTCACCGCGACGTTGAAATTGCGCGCGCGCGGCAGGATGTTCGGCAGTTCGGTCAGCTCGTGGTAGTGCGTGGCGAACAGCGTGCGGCAGTTCAGGCGCGGGTTGTTGTGGATGTACTCGATCACGGCCCGGGCGATCGCCAGCCCGTCATAAGTCGATGTGCCGCGCCCCACCTCGTCCAGGATCAGCAGTGAGCGGTGGGTGGACCCGCTCAGCAGGCGGGCGGTCTCGATCATCTCGACCATGAACGTGCTGTAACCGGCGTGGATCTCATCCTGCGCGCCGATGCGGGCGAAGATGCGATCGACGACGCCGATCGTCGCCTCATCCGCCGGGACGAAACTGCCGATCTGCGCCATCAGCGTGATGATCGCCACCTGGCGGATATACGTGGATTTGCCCGACATGTTCGGCCCGGTGATGATGTGCACCCGGCTCATGCTGTCGAAATGGGTGTCGTTGGGCACGTAGCGCAGGCCGCTGTCGAGCGTCTTTTCGACCACTGGATGCCGCCCGCTGCGAATGATGAGCCGATCGTCCTCGGTTAGGGTCGGGCGGCAGTAGCCCTCGCGCACTGCGACATCGGCCAGCGCGGCGAAGACATCGAGATGCGCCAGCGCCCGCGCCGTGCGCAGCAGGCGCTCACTGTGGCCGGCCAGCTCGGCGCACAGCTCGCTGAACAGCCGCCGTTCGACGCTCAGGATCTGCTCTTCAGCGTTGAGCACCAGCGTCTCGTATTCTTTCAACTCCGGCGTGATGTAGCGCTCCGCATTGACCAGGGTCTGCTTGCGGATGTAGTCCGCCGGGACGCGGTCGGCATTGGCATGGCTGACTTCGATGTAGTAGCCGAAGACCTTGTTGAAACCGACCTTGAGCGAGCCGATGCCGGTGCGCGCCCGCTCTTTCGGCTCCAGATCGGCGATCCAGTCGCGCGCATCCTGCGTCGCCCGCATGATGCCGTCGAGTTCATCGGAGTACCCGGGGCGGATGACGCCCATCCGATCGAGCGTCGCAGGCGGATCGTCGGCGATGGCCCGGGCGACCTGATCGGCCAGATCGGCGCACTCGTCCAGCCGTTCCAGCAGCGGGGCCAGCGCCCTGATCCCCGCCAGCCGCGCCTTGATCGGCGGGACGGCGCTCAGCGTGTGGCGCAGGGCGATCAGTTCGCGCGGGGTCGCTTTGCCCGTGATCAGGCGGTTGGTCAGCCGTTCCAGGTCGCTGACTGCGCGCAGATGGTCGCGCAGTTCCGCGCGCAGCGCCTCATCAGTCGTCAGCGCTTCGACGGCGTCGAGCCGCGCATTGAGGCGGCGCACGTCGAGCAGCGGCTGGCTGATCCACGTGCGCAGCAGGCGCGCGCCCATCGCCGTGATCGTGCGATCGAGCACATCGAGCAGGCTGCCCCGGCTCTGACGACCGCGGATCGTCTCGGTCAGCTCCAGATTGCGCCGCGTGAACGGGTCGAGCACCATGAATTCGCCGGTCGAGTACGGGCGGATGGTCGCGATCTGCGCTATCTGGCCGCGCTGGGTATCGCGCAGGTAAGCCAGCACCGCGCCCGCCGCGCCGATCCCCGCCGGCAGATCGCTCAGCCCGAAGCCGTCCAGCGTGCGCACGCCGAAATGGGTTTGCAGCACGCTTTCGGCCTGGCCGCGTTCGAACTTCCAGTCGTTGAGCGGAGTCAGGTGCGTGCCGGGCGGGAACGAGACGCCGCGCTCCGTCCAACTGTGGGGCATCAGCACTTCGCGCGGGGCCAGGCGGGCCAGCTCTTCCACCACCAGCACCGCGGCGTTGTCCCCGCTCAGCTCGGTGACGGCGAATTCGCCCGTCGTGATATCGGCATAGGCGATGCCGGCGCGCTCCCAGCGCCCGCTGGCCGGGTCGCCCACCGGCAGGATGGCCATCAGGTAGTTGGCCTGATTCTCGCTCAGAAGCTGCGGTTCGGTCACCGTGCCGGGGGTGACGACGCGCGTCACCTCGCGTTCGACCAACCCGCGCCCGTTCGGCTCGGTCACCTGATCGCAGACCGCGACATGGTAGCCCTTCTCGATCAGGCGCGCGATGTAGGTATCGACCGCGTGATAAGGCACGCCCGCCATCGGCACGCGCTGATTTTTGCTGACCGGTCGGCTGGTGAGCACCAGATCCAGCTCGCGCGCGGCGATCTCGGCGTCCTGATCGAACGTCTCGTAAAAATCGCCGAGCCGGAAGAGCAGGATGCAGTCCGGATACTGCTGTTTGACCTCCAGATACTGCTGGCGCAGGGGTGTCACGGGCGCATCGGACATGATTGCACGACTCGGTTGAAACTGGCACAATGAACGAACCGGGATTCTAACAGGGCGATCACCCGGTATCAACCGTGCCCCCGGAAGGTGGCAGGGCTATCGCATCAAAATAAAGTAGGAGGCATACTCGCTACCTAAAGAAAGGGGGTAGCGATGAATGAACAACCCTTCAGCAGTCT
>DAOUBU010000045.1:0-21098 GCA_034432395.1 Anaerolineae bacterium | reverse complement strand
CGGAAGTTAAGCTCACCAGCGCCGATGGTACTCTGCGGGTGACTGCATGGGAGAGTAGGTCGCTGCCAACGTATCCGTTTTTGATTCCCCCTGCGCCCCGACCTGCTCTCCCGATGAGTGCCGATTCCTACTCGGTCACACGCCGCACATCGACCGGATAGCGCAGCGTGTTGAGCACCGGGCAGGTCTCCTCAACCGCGCGGTGCATCGCCTCCACGACCGTCGGGTCAGCGGGCGACTCGACCAGCGCCCGGTAGGTGATCGTGTGAAAACGCGCCGGTTCCGCCGCGGGCAGGCCCACGATCGGCCCGTAATCGATCTGTCCGCTGACCGCGATCTCGACCGAGTCGAGCGGGATATTTTTCAGCGAGGCTTCGATCAGATAGGTGTGGGCGATGCAGCTCGCCAGCGCGCCCAGCATCAGTTCGGGCGACGTCGGGCCGAGCGCGTGACCGGCCAGCCCCGGAGCCGAGTCCGTTACCAGAAAGAACTTGCCCATGGTCACCGGGCGCGCCCCGGTGATGCCCGCCACCTGCGCCGACGCCGTGACCGTCAGCGTCGATTTTTCCGGGTGACCGTCCCATTCGGCGCGGCGCGCGGCCAGCGCCTCCGTTTTGCGGGCGATGAAGCTGTCAAGTTTTGCCATGTCCTCACTCCAGAATAGGTTGTTATTCAATCGACAGCGCGGCGTGTGCGGCGCTGCATTTCGATTGTCCGCGCTTTGCCAGCCGGTGCAACTTGAACCGCGTCAGGCGGCGGTCGTCACCAGGATCAGACCGATGAAGATCAGGCCGATGCCCCCCCACTGGATCGGCTGAAGCTGTTCGCGCAGGAAGATCCGCGCCAGCACCACGGTCACCGCCGCGAACAACGAGGACAGCACTGAGACCAGGCTGACCTGGTCGCCGCTCACGCCCGTGGCCAGCGCGATGAAGCCGATCGTGTCGAGCACGCCGACGCCGAGCACGTACAGCCAGGTCTCGCGGCTGCGCGGGGGGCGAAAACCCCGGCGCGCGATCAGGAAAGCCGATCCCAGTACCCCGATGCAGGTCAACCGGGATACCCAGACCGGGATGATCCCGCCCAACTGCGGCGTGACGACGAACCCGTAAGCGGAGAAGGCGATGGCGAAGGTCACCGCGGATGCGCCGGCCCACAGCACTCCCGCGGGAAGCTGAAGGCGCGTCCCCGCGACCGCCCGGCCCGACACGACGGTGATGCCGGAGGCCCGTTCGATGCTGGAGAAGACGACGCCGACGATGACCAGCGCCAGACCGAGCGTCTGCTGCGGCAGCAGGCGTTCCCCCAGCACGAAGCCGATGACGACGATCAGGGCGCTGTATGACGACACAATTGGCGAGACGATGCTGGCTTTGCCCACCGCCAGGGCCTGGTAAACGGTCACCGCCCCGGCGATGTTGAACAGCGCCACGATCACCGCCGCGATCCACACCCCGATGTCGGTATCGGCCCAGGCGCGCGCCAGTTCTCCCGATGCGATCAGGTAGATGCCGAGCGCGATCAGCCCGATGAACTGCATCAGGAACAGGGTCGAAACCGCCCCGATGCGCCGGGCGGCGAAGCGCGCCAGAAAATCGCCGCCGCCGTAGCCGAAGGCGGAGAGCAGCCCGAGGAACAGATCCATCGGCTTACGGCTGCCAGCGGTATTCGATGTAGTCGGCGGTCTGCCGGGCGATCGCGTCGCCGTGCAGCCGGGCGATCACATGCAGCGCCATGTCCATGCCGGCCTGCACGCCCGCTGACGTGATGATGCGCCCGTTATCGACCCAGCGGACATCCCGGACGATCGTCACCGGGGCCGGGATGGCGGCCAGCTCGGCGAATGCGCTGTGATGCGTCGTTGCGCGCAGCCCATCGAGCAGGCCGGCGCGCGCCAGCAGCAGCGATCCCGTGCATACCGACGTTGTCAGTTCAGCGCTGGCATCGACCCGGCGGATCCAGTCGAGGATCGGCGGGTGCTCCAGCAGCGCGCGCGTGCCGCGTCCGCCGGGAATGACGACGATATCCGGCTGTGGGCAGTTGTGGATGGTGTAATGCGGCGTGACGAGCAGATGATTGCGCGCCGCCACCGGATCAGCGGTTTCTGCGACGGTGTAGACGGTGAACGGCTGCGAACCGTCCGCCAGGCGCGCGACCGAGAAGATCTCGAACGGGCCGGCGAAATCGAGGACTTCGACTTCCGGAAAGATCAGAATGGCGACTTTGCGCGTCATACAGCGCGACCTTTGCTGCATTTGATTTGAATAGAGGAAGCACACTCTAGTGTACCAACTGGGCACGATCGGGAAAACTGAGGAGGGCGACCGATGATGCTGTCAACCGAGATCCGGCTCACTCTGCTGGAAACGCTGGCGATGCGCTTTCAGCGACAGATGCACCGTCATGCGGGGATGGAATGGAACGCGGTGCGGGCCAGGCTGGAAGCGCGCCCGGAAAGCCTGGCCGCGCTGTACGCGATGGAGCAGACCGGCGGCGAACCCGACGTCGTGGGGTACGACGCCGCCGCCGATCGGTTCGTGTTTTACGACTGCGCCGCGGAAAGCCCGATCGGGCGGCGCAGTTTGTGTTACGACCAGGCCGCCCGGCAGGCGCGTAAAACCGCCCCGCCCGCCGGCAGCGCGGTCGAGATGGCCGCCGCGCTGGGGATCGAACTGCTGACGGAGGCGGACTACGACAGGCTGCAGGCGCTCGGCGAATTCGACACGAAAACATCGAGCTGGCTGCAGACGCCGCCGGAGATCCGCCAGCTCGGCGGGGCGTTGTTCGGCGATCGGCGCTACAACCGCGTCTTCATCTACCACAACGGGGCGCAGTCGTATTATGCGGCGCGCGGCTTTCGCGGCGTGCTGCGCGTCTGACCGGCGGCGGGTCACGCCCCGGCCAGCAGAGCGCGCCAGCCCCAGAAAGCGAGCATCCCCAGCACGATCGTTAGCAGCAGATTCTTCGTCCGCCAGGCGACCGCGACGGCGGTCAGCGCGCCGATCAGCGCCGGGTTGGTGGGCGCCAGATCGAACTCACCGGTGGGCCGCACGACTGCCGGGACGATGATCGCGGCCAGCACGGCGGGCGGCACGTAGCGCAGCGCCCGGAAGACCCGTCCGGGCAGCGGCATCCGGCTCACCAGCACCATGACGGGGTAGCGCACGCTGAAGGTGACCAGCGCCATGCCGAGGATCAGCAGCCATTCGTCGCTCATCGGGCCGCCTCCGAGTGCGACATCAGGGGCGCGTCCGGCTTCGGGGTGATGCGCGACTCCAGCCACACGCCCGCGATCACCCCGCTGATCGCGGCGGCGATCAGGCCGAGCCGGTTGGGCAGTCCCGCGGCGGCGGCGCTGACGATCCCCGCCACCACGGCGGCGGCGATCAGCGGGCGCGAGGTGAGCATCGGCACGACCATGCCGATGAAGGTCACGATCATGGCGAAATCCAGCCCCCAGGATGCCGCGTCCGGGATCGAACTGCCCGCGACCATGCCGACGAGCGTGCTGATCTGCCAGTTGGCGTACATGATCAGCGACGAGCCGAGCCAGAACCAGTGCTTGTGCGGCGCGCCGTCGTTCTGGTTGTAGCGGTTGATGACCACGACGAACGTTTCGTCGGTCAGCCAGAAGCCGAGCGGGATCAGCCAGCGCTGGGCCAGGCCGCGCACATGCGGGGCCAGCGTCGCCCCGTACAGGACGTGGCGCAGGTTGACGACGAAGGTCGTCAGGATGATCAGCAGCGTCCCGGTGTGCTGCGCCACCAGGCCGGTGGCGATGAACTGCGCTGACCCGGCGTACACCAGCGCCGACAGGCCGATCGTCCCCGCTGGTGAGATCCCGCTGCTGACGGCCAGCGCACCGAAGATGATCCCGAACGGCACAGCGCCGATCACCAGGGGCAGCGTGGCGCGGACGCCGTTCAGAAATTCCGTGCGACGCGATGGGTGAGACGGGGTCATGCGCTGCCCGCCTCCGAGGGCGTCCAGTAAGAGCGGGCGGCGCGCCGCGCGTCAGATCGACACAGCATCGAGTATCCCTTTCGGTAGAGTGGTGTTGTCATCCTTGAATTGAACACGCCATCAAAGCGTCGATCAGGATAATCGGTTTTGACGACGCTGAACACAGGATGATGAGTCCACGGCGATGCTGCCTGAGATCGGTGCGTGGGTAACGATGCGCAAAGTCGATTGCCAGACGATCGATTCTGGGAGTACAATACAGATATCCGGTGAATAGGGGTATTCGCTATCTGTTGATGTACGATCCGCGCCTCAACCGATCGATCGACTTAAGCGGTGCGCTAGCCCCCGCA
This sequence comes from Anaerolineae bacterium, assembly GCA_034432395.1. Lineage (GTDB taxonomy): Bacteria > Chloroflexota > Anaerolineae > Aggregatilineales > Phototrophicaceae > Flexifilum. Next base: position 16,782 of record DAOUBU010000045.1, on the reverse strand, counting down.
CCCGTTTCGGGTTTGTTCGCAGTGGTTGATGACCTGAGAGAATGGTGACAGGTGATGCCATGAGCGCTCCCGAAGTCGAGATCCACACTGCCAAACTGATCGATCTGCCCGTTCTGCGCCGTATGAGCGACAGCGCCGTGGCGCTGCATGCCGAGCTGAAGTGCACCCTGCCCCAGGGCGGCGGTCTGACCGTGCTGCCGCCGCTGGTGCTGCGCCAGCGCGGCGTGTACACTCTGGTGGGACGGGCATACCGCCAGACGCTCGCCGGTCAGTACCGCCTCAAGGCGGACGATCACCTGGCCCAGGTGCTCGCCCTGTCCCCCCGGCTGGATGACGAGACCGCTGACAGCGCCTGGCTGCATCTGATCGACGCCATGACCGCGGACGCCGGTCGGCGCGGCGCGCACATCCTGACCGGTGAAGTCGATGAGGGCAGCCGGCTGTTCTGCACCATGCGCCAGGCGGGGTTTGCCGTGTATGCCCGGCAGGAGCTGTATTTCGCGCCGTCAGCGCTCAGCCTGCGCCCCGCTGGCCCGCTCGCCGGTGCGCTGGACGACGAAACCGACGCCGATGCGATGGATGTCCAGCTTCTGTACGCCAACATCGTGCCGCGCCTCGTCCAGCCGATCGCCGTGCCGTCGTCCGACAGCACCGGGCTGGTGTACCGGCGCGATGGTCACATCATGGGCTATCTGGCGCTCTCTTCGGGCAGAGGGGGGCTGTACGTCCTGCCCTTCCTGCATCCGGATATCCCCGGTCGCGAGGCCGCGGCGGTGCTGTACGCCGCGATCAGCCGCATGGCGGGGCGCGGGGCCGGGCTGCCCGTCTACGTCTGTGTGCGTCGTTACCAGGACTGGCTGGAAGAGCCGCTCCAGGCCCTGGGGATGGAGCGCGTCGCCGAGCAGGCCGTCATGGTGCGGCACATCACCGCGGGGGTCAGGCAGCCAGCCTTTGCGCGCGTGCCCGCCGCGCTGCAGATCGTCCGGGCGATCACGCCCCCGACCTCGCACATCGAATTCAACCCTCCATTGGACGCGGTGGACGAAGCCACCGCCTATCACGGAGTCTGAAACCGCCTGTATGGAACGACGGATCACCGACGATATCCATGAACTGATGCGCGTTTTCCCCGCGCATATCAACGACCGCCTCGAGGCCCTGGGCCAGATCGACAACCTCATCGAAATCGTCCTCGACCTGGGCCGTGTCCCCACCGCGCGCTACACCACCGGCGAAATCCCGTTGAGCGAAAGCGAGGTCACCCGCGCCGAGCTGGATCAGATCACTAGCCGGGTCGGGGCCTTTGACGCCGACAACCGCGCCGGGATCGAGCGCACGCTGCACCGCATCAGCGCCATCCGCAACCGGCGCGGCGAGATCGTCGGGCTGACGTGCCGCGTGGGCCGCGCCGTCTTCGGCACGATCGACATCATCCAGGATCTGATCGAGTCCGGCCAGAGCGTGCTGCTGCTCGGTTCGCCCGGCGTGGGCAAGACGACGATGCTGCGCGAAGCCGCCCGCGTGCTGGCCGTCAGCAAGCGCGTCGTCATCGTCGATACGTCGAACGAGATCGGCGGCGATGGCGATGTGCCGCACCCGGCGATCGGCCGGGCGCGCCGGATGCAGGTCAGCCATCCCGAACGCCAGCACGAAGTGATGATCGAAGCGGTCGAAAATCACAACCCCGAAGTGATCGTCATCGATGAGATCGGGCGCGAGATGGAGGCCCTGGCGGCGCGCACGATCGCCGAGCGCGGCGTGCAGTTGATCGCGACCGCCCACGGCAGCGCGCTGGAAAACCTGCTGCTCAACCCGACGCTGTCCGATCTGGTCGGCGGCATTCAATCGGTCACGCTGTCCGATGAGGAGGCCCGCCGGCGCGGCACGCAGAAGACGGTGCTGGAGCGGCGCGCCCCGCCCACCTTCGATGTCTTGATCGAGATCCAGACGCGCGATCGCCTGGTGGTGCATGAAGATGTCGCCCTGGCGGTGGATACCCTGCTGCGCGATCGCCCGCTCCACGTCGAGCGGCGCAGCCGCAACGAGCAGGGCGAGATCACGATCGAGGCCGCCCAGACGGAGATGCGCCTGATCAACGAGCGCAACGAACGCCGCGACGAAACCGGTCACCGTTACGAGAACGGGCATCGGCGCGGGCGCGATCACGGCGAGAACTACCGCGGCGGTGCGCAGCACAACGACCGCAGCGAGCGTTCCCGCCGGGGCCGCTTCGATGCGGAAGCTGCGATGCGCGAACAGGAAGATGAGCGCCTGAACCATCTCGGCGAAGGGATGGACGGCACGCCGCTTGCGGCCAGCGGCGGTAAGATGCGCGCGCTCAAGGTCTATCCTTACGGCGTGGCCCGTGTCCGCTTGCAGCAGGCGGCGCGGCGGCTGCGCGTCCCACTGACGATCGTCGATGATGAGGACGACGCCGATATCATCCTGACGCTGAAAAACTACTACCGCCGCCGCCCGAAGGTCATCGTCGATGCCGAGCGGCGCGGCACGTCGATCTACGTGCTGCGCGCCAGCACCGTCAGCCAGATGGAGGCCTTCCTGATCGATGTCTTCGAACCCGAACTGGGGTCGCAGGCCGATGAGCCGGAGGAGGATCCGTTCGCCGGGGCGATGCGGGAAGCCAAAGAGGCGATCATGCTGGTGCGTTCTGGCATGACGTATGTCGATCTCACGCCGCAGAGCACCTCGATCCGGCGGCGGCAGCACGAACTGGCGCGCCGCGCTCATCTGGAGTCGGTCAGCTTCGGCGATGAACCGGAACGCTACGTGCGCATCATGCGCCGCGAGGCGTGATCGCCCGCCGCACGTATTCGCGAACTGAGATTCCCCACCGGGTGAGCCGCGCTTGTCGCGGCTCGCGCTTGTCGCGGCTCAGCCAGTGTGAGCGATCACGGGGCCGGATCGACCATCTCGACCGTGTCGAGAAGCTGGGCGCGCGTCAGCGCCGGGCCGGGGGGGACGAGCAGCGTTTCGGGCAGGGTCGCCCCGGCCAGCAGCCGCACCGCCGCATTGATCGCCGCGTGCGAAAAGGCGAGCCTGTCGATGATGACCGAGGCGCGGAAGTAGTATCCATCACGGATGTACTGGCGCGCCAGCGTCTCGGCATCGACGCTGCTGATGACGACGGCCTCCGGGCCGATGCCGGCCTCGCGCAGCGCCTCCACCGCGCCGTAGGCCCCGGCGTCGTTGATGCTCAGAATGACGTTGAACGTCAGCCCGTCCGCCAGCGCCTGCTGGATCGACTGGTAGCCGTTCTCGCGCGTGCCGCCGGAAAGTTCGGCGACGATCTCGGCAGTGGGGACGACCTCGAGCAGGCCATCGACCAGGCCGCGCGCGCGTTCGACGAGCACCGCCAGTTCCGGGAAGCCCAGCACAACCGCCCGGAGATCGGGGCCGACCGCGGACGGCGCGATCTGACCGGCGGCGCGCCCCGCCGTCAGCCCCATCTGATAATCATCGCCCCCCAGCAGGACGCCGCCGTAGTTTTCGATCCCGGACGACAGGATCACCAGCGGGACGTGGGCGGCCTCCACCGCGCTGAGCGGCTCGTTCAGCAGGTGGATATCCAGCGGGCACAGGATCAGCGCGCTGGCTCCGTCGGCCCGCGCCTGCTCGATCTGGGTGAGCTGGCGGTAGGGGTCGTTGTCCGCGTCGTATACCCGGTAGGCGATGCCGTATTCCGCCGCCAGATCGCCCATCTCCCGCGCCTGGGCGGCGTGATACTCCGTCGTGCGCACGCAGGCCAGGTAGGCGATGAAACCGCCGCTGCCGACCGCTAATCGGGCGGCGGCGATCTCGTCAGCGCGGGGGATGGCCAGCTCGGCAGAGCCGGTTTCTTCCTCCAGCACGACGAACGACGGTGGCGCAGGGCGTCGGCTCTGGCTCAGGCTGAACAGCACGACGAGGGCGATCAGGATGCCGGCCAGGCCGAATGCGATCAGGAGGATGAGCGGGACGCGCAGGCGGCCCGCCGCGCTCATCGGAGGTGGCGACGGCGTCCGGTTCGCTCCCGCGCTGGCCGGATCCGGGGCGGGCGGGGCCTGTTTATCCGGCGGGGGCACGGGCGGGACGGGCGGCAGATACGACGCCGTGGTGGCCTGCTCGGCGGGCGCGCTCTGGTCCGGCTGGCTGCGCGCCAGCCGAACCGGCGGCGCGGTCGTCGTGCTGGTGCGGCGTCCGGCGGCGCGGTTGAGATCGTCCACCATCACCTCGATCGACGGGTAGCGATCCGCCGGATCCTTCTGCAGGCCGCGCAGCACCACTTCCTCGACCGCTTCGGGCAGGGCCGGGTTGAAACTGCGCGGCGGCGGCGGTGGTTTTTCCAGATGCTGGTAGATCACGCTGACGACATTGGACTCCGTTGCTTCGAACGGCGGACGCCCGGTCAGCATCTGGTAGAGCACGATGCTGATGCTGTAGATATCGGAGCGGGCGTCGATCACATCGCCGCGGAGCTGCTCCGGGGACATATACACGGGCGTGCCGACGATGTGATCGCTGCGGGTCAGATCGATCGACTGGGCGAGCATCTTGGCCAGGCCGAAATCGGTCAGATACGGCTCGCCGGCGTCCCCCAGCAGGATATTGGACGGTTTCAGATCGCGGTGGATGACGCCGCGGCTGTGGGCGTAGGCCAGCGCTCCGCCGATCTGGGTGAAAATATCGACGGCCCGATCCAGCGTCAGCGGCCCGTGCAGCAGCAGGTTCGACAGGGAACCGCCGCGCAGCAGCCGCATCGCCAGATAGGCGAACTCGCCCGGGGCCAGACCGTATTTGATGATCGGCACGATATGGCTGTGTTCCAGCGAGGAGACCAGCCGGGCTTCCTGTTCGAAGCGGCGCTGGAATTCGTCAACCTGGGCATGCTCGCCGACCAGCGAAATGATCTTGAGCGCGACCTGACGGTTGGCGGAAGCCTGGTAAGCCCGGTAGACCGTCGCCATGCCGCCGCGGCCAATCCGTTCCTGGATCGTGAAGTCGTCGATCTGCCGACCGATAAGCTGATCGGTGAGCATGCTGCTCCGTTCGCGCAATCGCCCTGGATGCGAATTGTCCTATGTCTGTCAATATAATACGGTAAGCGAACGGTCTTTGACAAAAACTGCTGCGCCCCGCAGCGCCGCCCGATCAGTGGATGAGCGTCCGCTCCGGGGGCAGACGCCGCGCCCGCGCATTCGTATAATTACGGAAGGATATCGAGCAGGGAGAGAGTGTGGTGATGCGATCGCCGATCAGGAAAACCATGTGGGTGCGCGCCGCTGCGCTGGCGGCTGTCCTCTTCGTGACCGGGCTGGCCGCCGGGCGCGGCAGCGCCCAGTCAGGTGCAGGGGCGAATGCGTCCCTCCCGATCGCCTACCAGATCAGCGGGGTGACGCATATCTACCAGGGCTGGAACAACTGCGGCCCGGCCACGCTGACGATGGGGCTGACCTTCTTCGGGCTGGGCGGCGATCAGAACGTGGCGGCCAACTGGCTCAAGCCCAACGGGGAAGACAAGAACGTCAGCCCGTGGCAGATGGTGACCTACGTCAATGACGTCCTCAATACCCATGTGCGCGCGCTCGTCCGCCAGGGGGGGACGTTCGATCATCTGCGCACCCTGATCGCCCACGATTTCCCGGTCTTGATCGAGGCCGGTTACGACCCGGAAGGCCGCAATCTGGGCTGGATGGGCCACTATCTGCTGGTGATCGGCTACGATGATGCCGCGCAGACGTTCCTCACCATGGACAGCTTTGACGGCCCCAACCTGGCGTACACCTACGACCATGTGCGCACCTACTGGTCGCATTTCAACAACGTCTTCATCGTCCTGTACGATATCCGCGATGAGGCCGAGGTGCTGGCGCTGCTCGGCCCCGATGCCGACGTGCGCACCAACTGGGTCAACGCGCTGGAGCGGGCGCGCGCCGCGACGATCGCCGACCCGAACAACGCCTTCAACTGGTTCAACATGGGCACGAATTTCGTCGGACTCGGCATGTACCCGGAGGCCGCCACGGCCTACGACCAGGCCCGCTCGATCGGGCTGCCCTGGCGCATGCTCTGGTATCAGTTCGGCCCGTTCGAGGCGTACCTGGCGGTCGGTCGCTATCAGGATGTCATCGCGCTGGCGCAGGCCAACCTCAATGACGGCGGCGGCCAGTTCGTTGAAGAGACGTACTACTACGCGGCGCTGGCCCGCGAAGCGATGGGCGAGCGCGATCGCGCGCTGAACAACCTCAACGGGGCGATCAGCTTCAACCCGAACTTCACGCCGGCGGTGGAAGCCCGCGACCGGCTGCTGGCCGGCGGCTGATCACCATGCGATCTTATGAAACAGGGCGAACGCTGACACCGGCGTTCGCCCTGTTCGATCCGCGTGTCGTCGGTCGTCAGACGCTCGGGCCGGCGCTGACCGGGCGCAGGCCGTAGCGCTCGCGCACGATATTCTCGATCTCGTCGGAGAGCGTCGGGTTCTCCATCAGGTACTGTTTGGCCGCCTCACGCCCCTGGCCGATCAGGCCGTCGTTGTAGCGGTAGAACGCGCCGCGTTTTTCGATGATGCCCAGTTCGGTGGCCAGATCGAGGATCTCGCCCGTCTTGCTGATGCCGCGCTCCAGGAACATGATATCGAATTCGGCTTCGCGGAACGGCGGGGAGACCTTGTTCTTGGTCACGCGGACGCGGGTGCGGTTGCCGACGACTTCGCCGCTGCCGGTTTTGATCGCCTCCAGCTTGCGCACTTCCAGGCGCACGGAAGCGTAGAATTTGAGCGCCCGCCCGCCGGTCGTCGTCTCCGGATTGCCGTACATGACGCCGATCTTTTCGCGGAGCTGGTTGGTGAACATCACGGCCACGTTGGACTGTTTGATCGCGCCGGAGAGCTTGCGCAGCGCCTGGCTCATCAGGCGCGCCTGCACGCCGACATGGCTGTCGCCCATTTCGCCTTCGATCTCGACGCGGGGCACGAGCGCCGCCACGCTGTCGAGGACGACGACATCGAGCGCGCCGGAGCGCACCAGCGCCTCGGTGATCTCCAGCGCCTGCTCCGCCGTATCCGGCTGCGAGATGTACAGCCGGTTGACATCGACGCCGATCCGTTCGGCGTATGTCGGGTCGAGCGCGTGTTCCATATCGACGAAGGCGCACACCCCACCGCGCTTCTGCGCTTCCGCGATCGTGTGCAGGCACAGCGTCGTTTTACCGGAGCTTTCCGCGCCGTAGACTTCGGTGATGCGCCCGCGCGGGATGCCGCCCACGCCGATGGCGATATCGACCGTCAGCGATCCGCTGGGGACGACATCGACGATCATGTGCCGGGCGTCCCCCAGACGCATGACCGTGCCATCGCCGAACCGTTTGTTGACGTCGTCAAGGGCGGCTTCCAGCGCCTTCTTGCGCGCTTCATCGCCCAGGCCGATCTGAGCGTCGTCCACGGCCCCTTCGGCTTTACTGTCTTTCGCTGCACGCCTGGCCACGTATGGTTCCTTTTCACTAGCGGGTAAACTTCAGCCTGAGGCTATTATAGACCCCATCGGGCATTTGTAAGCATAGCATATCTGTTCTAATCTGGCAACGGCTGAAGCCGTGCCCGATCCGGGGCCGGGCGACGTGACTCGGCGTCCTTTCCCGATGCGCCCGTCTGCCTGACGAAATTGCAACAGATCGCGTGTCTTTGTGCTATAGTCATGGGTGAACTGGTTTTTCGATAGGCCGTTGGTTGGCGTTCGTGTGCGCTGATTTCACAGATGGAGGCCCGAGATGCGTCGCTTGATCGTCATTGTGAGTGTCCTGCTGCTGCTGGCTGCACCGGTGCTGGTCTCGGCGCAGACGGGGGGCTTTTACCATGTCGTCCAGTATGGAGAGACGCTCAGCCGGATCGCGGCACGTTACGGCGTCAACATGTGGTCGATCGCCGCGGCCAACAATATTTACAACCTGAACCATATCTATGCCGGGCAGGTGCTGCTGATCCCGTCCGGGACGGTCACGCCGCCGGTGCAGCCGCCGGTGGTGCAGCCGCCCGTCGTCCCCGGTGCGATCTACTACACCGTGCTGTCGGGCGATACGCTGGGCAGCATCGCCCGGGCCTTCGGGTCAACGGTGGCGGCGATCGCGGCGGCCAATAACCTGGCCAACCCCAGCCTGATCTACCCGGGGCAGGTGCTGATCATCCCGCGCGGCACGACCCCGCCGGTGGTGCAGCCTCCGGTCAACGTGGTGCGCTACGTCGTCATGCCCGGCGATCAGCTCCGGTTCATCGCCGCGCGCTACAACACGACCTGGCAGGCGATCGCGACCTACAATAACCTGGCCAACCCGAACCTGATCTACGCCGGGCAGGTGCTGCTGATTCCGCAGTAACAGAAGCCATAACCGGGGTACAATGCGGTCGGGAGCGGTGTGCAGGTCGGCCCCTACCGCTGTGCGAGTCACTCAATAACAGCGCATGCGGTCTGGTGGCCGCGCCCATTGTCTGGAGGTTGTTCATGCGTCGAATTCTGTTCATGCTGAGCACGCTTATGCTGCTGAGCATCCTGGTCGTGCCGATCGTTTCCGCCCAGCAGGATACCAGCCAGCCCGTTCATGTCGTCCGCTATGGCGAAACCCTGTTCGGCATCGCCGTGCGCTACAACACGACCGTCGCCGCGCTGGCCGCTATCAATGACATCCGCAACCCGAACCTGATCTTCGTCGGGCAGGTGATCCGGATCGCCGGGCCGGGCGTCGTGCCGCCGCCCACCGGCGTCCCGCCGACGCCGCCGCCGACGGGCGAGACGACTTACACTGTGGTGCGCGGGGACACGCTCAACCGCATCGCCCAGCGCTTTGGCGTCACGGTCAGCGCGATCGTGACGCGCAACGGCCTGGCCAACCCCAATCTGATCTATCCGGGGCAGCGGCTGATCATCCCCGCTCCGGGGACGACGCCCGTCCCGCCGACCGCTGTGCCGCCGACGGGCGTCCCGCCGACGCAGCCCCCGCCGCCAACGCAGCAGCCGGGCGGCACGATCCACATCGTCCAGCGCGGCGAGTCGCTCAACACGATCGCGCGCCGCTACGGGGTGACGGTCAGCGCGATCGTCGCGGCCAACAACATCGTCAACCCGAACCTGATCTACCCCGGGCAGCGGCTGATCATCCCGACGGGCGGGGTCGTACCGACGCCGCCGCCGGGCACGGGCGTGCCGCCGACGCCGCCGCCTTCGACGATCAACCCCGGCCCCGGCCCGATCGGCGGGTTCCAACTGGGCGGGCATGTCTTTTCGTACAATTACGCCGTGCAGATGCGCCGCGCCGGCATGACCTGGGCCAAGACGCAGATCCGCTGGAACGGCTCTGACGGGCCGGATGTCGCGCGCGGCCCGATCGAAGCGGCGCGGGCGCAGGGCTTCCGCATCCTGCTCAGCATCGTCGGGGAGCCGGCGCAGCTCGCCGCCAACCCGACGGCTTACTACCAGTCATTCGCCAACTTCCTCGGCGGGGTGGCGGCGCTGGGGCCGGATGCGATCGAGGTCTGGAACGAGATGAACATCGATCGCGAATGGCCGCGCGGCCTGATCAGCCCGTCCGGCTATACGCAGATGCTGGCGCAGGCGTTCGCGGCGATCAAGCGCGCCAACCCGAACGTCATGGTGATCAGCGGCGCGCCCGCCCCGACCGGTTTCTTCGGCGGCGGCTGCACCGGCAACGGCTGCGATGACGACGCCTACATCCGCCAGATGGCCAGCGCCGGGGCGGCCCAGTATGCGGACTGCATCGGCGTGCACTACAACGAGGGCATCCTGCCGGCCACCGCCACCAGCGGCGATCCGCGCGGCAACAGCGGCCACTATACCCGTTACTTCCCGACGATGGTCAACCTGTACGCCAGCGTGTTCCCCAACAAGCCGCTGTGCTTCACCGAGATCGGCTACCTGACGCCGGAAGGCCTGGGGCCGCTCGGGCCGGGCTTCGCCTGGGCATCGGGCATGACCATTCAGCGCCAGGCCGAATACATTGCGCAGGCGGCCTCGCTGGCGCGGCAGTCGGGCCGCATCCGCCTGTTCATCGTCTGGAACGTCGATGCGCCGTCGTACACGCCGGAAGATCCGCAGGCGGGCTACGCCATCGTCCGCAACGGCCAGTGCGCGGCCTGCATCACGCTGGGCACAGTGATGGGTATCCAGTAGGGGCGGCCAGCCGACGCCGTCCACAGCCAGAACAGCGCTCGCTCTCTGCATCAAGGGAGCGAGCGCTGCTGTATCCTCAACACCCCGGAGCGCATCGATGAAGCGAGTCCTCCCGATCCTGCTGATCGTCTGTCTGCTGCTCGGAACGAGTCCACTGGCGTTCACGGTGCGGGCGCAGGATGCCCCGGTGATCGCCCTGCCCGATCCGTCGATCATCCCGGACTTGCTGGCCCGCGTCAACCGGGTGCGGGCGCGGCGCGGCCTGGCCCCGTATGAGCTGAACGAGCAGCTCAACGCCGCCGCCCAGGATCAGGCCAACTGGCTGGTGCAGACCGGGCTGCGCCGCCATTTTCGCCCCGGCGGGATCGGCCCCAGCGCGCGCGTAGCCGCCGCCGGCTTCGCCTATCAGGGCTGGTGCTGTGGCGAGAACTACTACATGAGCATCGACGCCACGCCGGACATGGTGTGGACGTTCTGGATCAACAGCCCGTCGCACCTGGTCAACATCATCCACTGGGATTTCACGCACGTCGGCATCGGCATGGCGACCAACGGCACGCGCCACGCTTACGTCATGGTCTTCGCCGAGGCGCTCGGCACGCCGGTGGACGTGCCCTGACTCAGCCGGAGCGGACGCGCCGCTCGGCCAGTTCGTTCAGATAGACCTCCAGGTTGGTGTAGCCTTCCGGGGACAGGCCGAAGCCGTTGTGATCCGGCAGGGCGGGATCGAGGCCGTGCGCCCGCTCCCAGTCATCGGGCATGCCGTCGCCGTCGCTGTCGGTCGGGTAGGGCGGTGGGTTGGCCGGGTCGAAGTCGAGATCGAACGCATCGTCCGCCGCCGGTCGATCGCGCGGCGTCGGGTCGATGATGCCGCTGGCCAGCGGGGCCAGCAGCCGGCGATCCATCGGATCGCGCGGGAACGCGCCGACGTTGGCGAGCATGTAATCGATCAGCGCGTCGGGCGGCGTGGTCGTGATCGGCGGGAAGGGGTGGCGTTCGGCCAGCATCTGCGCGGCGGGCGGCTCGGTGTTCGGGTGGTAGAGCGCGAAATCGTTGCAGCAGTAGACCAGATCGAGATCGCGGTAGCCGGGGTAGCGATCCATGACGTTGCCGCTGAAGAACAGGCGGTTGCCCGGCTGGTCGATGACCGCGTCCACCATCAGCGCCTCGCCGAAATCGGCGCGGGTGACGCTGCGGTTGTTGATCCAGTTCAGGTTGAGCGTGAAGATGCCGGCGTCGGGCGTGTCGGCGCTGGCATTGTCGCCATACCAGATGGCCGCCCCCGGATCCCACAGCAGGTTGGCGTTGAGTTCGATGTTGAGCGGCTGCTGGCCGCAGAACGACGGGCGTTCCGGCTGATCGTCGTCGCCGAAACCGCGCGTCAGCTCGCAGGCGATCTCCGGGGTGCGCCCGTCGATGCGGTTCCACAGGGTGTGATGGATGCTCAGGTTGTCCTGCGGGCGCTGGCTGTGCGAGTAGTTGATGAGCATGCCGCCGAACTGGGCGTGCCCGCCGACCGTCTCCGCCAGCAGCGTGTTCTGGATCGTGACGTTGCGCGCCAGCGAGATCTGCACCGCCTCATCGGTGGCGTTGGCCAGCGACAGGTGATCGATCATGACGTTCTCGACGCCGTCCAGGCGCAGCGCGTCATCCAGCGCGTCGTAGAAGCCTTCGGCGGGCAGCAGATGCGGGGCGGGGCGCGAGCGCAGGTGGCGGATGATCAGGTTGTCGCAGTCGTTCATTTCGTAGTGGCCGTCGCAGAGGATCCCGCGCACGATGATGCCGCCGGGCGAGGTCTGCCCGGCGATGGTGACATCGCCATGCACGATGTTGGCGACGGCGGGGATCAGGCCGCTGACGGCGAAGACGATGGTGCGCGGGCCGGCTTCATCGAGCGCGGCCTGCAGCGATCCGGGGCCGGAGGGCGCCAGCGTCGTCACCGTGATCACGCGCCCGCCGCGCCCACCCGTGGCGACCGCGCCGAAACCTTCCGCGCCGGGGAAGGCCGGCAGCGCGATCTGCGCCCGGACCACACCGATACTCAGCAGCAGACATCCGATCAACAGGGCGGACAGGGCGCGGCGCATGATGGTAGACTCCTTCAGCGGGTGCAGCAGGATGCACGATCAACCGTATACCGAATCGCCGGGCAGCGCCAGCGGGCCTGCCGATCGATGTGACCCGGAGACCCCCATGACCGATTTCACGCTCACGACGATGTCAGCCGCGGATGCTGCCCTGATCGAAGGCGCGGCGCATCTGCTGGTCGCCGCTTTCGCCGGGCAGCCGGATACCTGGGACACGCTGGAAGCAGCGCGTGAGGAGGTCAGCGACGCGCTGCAAGACGGGCACATCAACCTCGTCGCCGTGGATGCCGCCGGCGGCGTCATCGGCTGGGTGGGCGGTTTTCACGCCTATGCCCAGGTCTGGGAGCTGCACCCGCTGGCCGTGCTGCCCGCCCGGCAGAAGCGCGGGGTCGGCACGGCGCTGGTGCGCGCTTTCGAGACCGCTGTGCGGGCGCGCGGCGGGCTGGTCGTCATGCTGGGGACGGATGACGTGCTCGGCCAGACCTCGCTGGCGGGCAAGGATCTGTACCCGGATCTGTGGGCGGAACTGGCCAACATCCGGGATCTGCACGGACATCCATTCGGCTTCTATCAGCGGCTGGGCTACCGCGTCACCGGCGTCATTCCGGATGCCAACGGCTTCGGCAAGCCGGACATCCTGATGTGCAAGCGGCTCGCCTGAAGGAAGGGCGCGGAGCGCGTTCAGCGCTGTCCCAGCGCCAGCCGGATCAGGGCGTAAACCCGATCCCGATCGAGTGCCAGGTCAGTTCCGCCGACGCGGATGGCCAGGGCCAGCGTTTCGACCGCGCGCCAGTGGGCATGCAGGTGAGCGCGCACCGTCTCGTGCAGCTTCAACAGCCAGCGCCGGGCAGCGGCGTCGCGCCGGGTGAAATCGCTGTCGCTGACGTACTCTTCCGCATAGCCGGTGATCATCAGCTCGGCCCGTCTGACGTCGATGGCATCGAGGTCGAGATCGCGCGCGCGCCCTGGCGGCTCATGCCGCGCGACCCAGCCCGCCAGCAGGATCTGGGCCGCCGTTATCATGCTGCCGAGGTTGAAGGTCTCCTGGCCCCAGTCCATGCTGTGCGGCTGCGCGCGGACGCCGGGGAAGGGCGGCAGCATCATCGAACGCTCGCGCGGGACGAATTCATCCGCCAGCCCGACGTCGAGCAGGTAATACATGACCGCCCGCCCGGCTTCGGCGTGGCTGTGCTCATCCAGCGACAGCGACTCGCTGCCCCAGCCCGCGCAGTCATCGAGCATGGGTCTGCCTCCGTCTCATGCCCTGGATGCCCTGTCGATCGCTCTCAGTATCGATGCGGATCGGGCAGAGCGCAAATCGGAGCGCGCGCCGGCTGAAAGGGGCGGTTCAGCCCTGGCCGAGCAGCGCGTCGATGGCGGCCTCGTCGGCGGCAAAGGCGATCGTGAAATCGCCGGCGGTGATGCGCCCGTCCTGCGCTTGCAGAATGCGCTGTGCCTCGTCCGGCACGCCGAGCAGGATCATGCGCCGGCTGGCGCGCGGATGGGCGAAGCTGTTGGGCAGGCTGCGCACATGGCCGACGATCCCGGCGGGCAGGCGCTCCCCGGCGCGCAGATCGAGGATGGCGGTGACCGGGCGATCGTGCGTATCCAGCCACAGCGTCGCCCGTTTGAGCGTCCGGTGCACCTCGCCCCAGTTCCAGGCCCCGGTGCAGGTGAAGTAGAGCGCGGTTCTGTCGTCGTTCCAGCGGAAATCAACGGGCATCGTCGGTCAGCTCCAGCAGGCGCTGATAGGCATGATTGAGCATCTGCATCTGTTCGGTGGCGTCGTGGGCGGCGTTGACATCCGGGTGAAGCTGGCGGGCGCGGCGGCGGTACGCGCGTTTGACGATCTCGCGCGTCAGCGGCAGGCGCGGGTTCAAGCCCAGGCGGGCGTAATGCCCGGCCAGATCGGGATGGAGGTGCAGCGGCGCGCCGCGCTGGTTTTCGAAACTGGCCATGCGCCAGCGCCCGGCGATGCCGGCTGCCCGCGTTTCGACGAGCTGCGGGTGCAGGCGCGCCGCATTGAAGGCCCGCCCGTAGCGGATAGCGCGCTCCGCCCGCCCGCTCAGGCGGTCGAAATACACCGGGAAGATGTAATCGCCGCTGGCATACGGGTCGAAGGCGTAGATCTTGTCCTGATGGACTGCCAGCAGCGCCGTCATCCAGTCGTGGTTGTCCGGGCGGAAGTGCGAGCCATCGACCGGCATGAACAGCTCGCCCCAGAGGATGAACAGGCTGTACACCCCGGCGGCGGTGTTGGCCTCCAGGATACCCCGGATCTCGTAGACGGTGATCGGATTTTCGATGAAATACAGCGCGAACAGATCGCCGCTGCGGGCGCGCACGTGGATGATATCGCCGCCGTGGTCGATGACCTCCAGCGCGGGGCGGGCCGCCTGCAGAGCTTCCACCAGATAGGCGCTGACGCGGTGCGTGTCAAAACGCATGGGACGACCTGTGCGACGGCTATGACTTACGGACGAGCGTATCGACGCTGAAATCGAGCGCGATGACGTACGAACTGTCGATGAGCAGCAGTTTGTTCAAACGCGAGCGCCCGTGCTCATCCTCAGCCTCGAAGCCGGGCTGCTCGGTCAACTGGACTTTGAGATCGTGCGCGGCCAGCACGCGCCCCATGCGCTCGGCCAGCGGCTGCGGCATGACGCCGAGCAGGCCGCTTCCCCCGGCCAGCAGCGTCACCAGCGGCGCGGACGGGTTGAGGTCGTCGTTGAGTTCGGCCAGGTTACGCCACGGCCCGAACGTGCTGACGAACGCCTGGAAGATATCCAGCACCAGTTCATTGAGGCGTTCGGCGCGGCCCTCAAATTCGACCGCCACTTTGGGGAAATTGTAATGCAGCAGCAGCGGATGCTCATCGAGGAACTGTACGCGCGAGAATACGCCGAGGTGCACGCGGTGCTCGAACACGCCCAGCGCCCGGATGATGTAGCCGCCGCGCGGGCGTAGCCCCTGCACCGCCTCATCGTAGCGGGCCGTTTCGATCATGAGCTGGATCTCGTTGGGGACGCCGCCCATCTGGGCGACGAGCAGCACGCCGTAGTCGTCCTCTCCGCCCAGCTCGGAGAGCAGGCGTTCGCGCTGATCGGCGATCATCAGGTCACTTCCCCGTCCGCAGGCGCTGCGCGATCGCATCATGGCCGGGGAAGCCGAGTGCGGCCAGATCGGCGGCGACGGCCTCGACGTCGTAGGGCACGGCGCGCAGATCGACCTGCGCCTCGATCGCGCCATGCGCATCCGGCGCGAAGGTGATCAGCGCCCATTCGGCGTAACCGGGCCGGTCGAACGACATGCCGACGCTGCCGACGTTGATGACCCGCCAGCCGGTCGGCAGCGTGCGATCCATCTGGACGTGGATGTGCCCGCCGATGCCGAGCCGTCCCTCGCGGTCGAGCAGGGCATCCGCCGCCTCTTCATCGGTCGATGTCGGCGTGAGCATGCCTTCATCGCTGCCCGGCGTGCCGTGGTAGCCGATCACGTGGCCGTAGCCGGGCACGTGCAGCTCGCATTCCGGGTTGAGTTTGCTCAGGAAGTCGTAATCGGCGAAGGTCAGGTGCGTCAGCCCCCAGTGGAACTGCTGGTCGCGGCGCTGGTAGGCCGCGATCTGCCCGGCTAACTGCGCCTCGTCCTCGGCGGGTTTGCCGGATGGGCGTTCGCCGCGCACCAGGTAGCGATCGGTGTTGCCGCGTACCGCGCAGAAGCGCGGCGGCTGAGCGGGATCGGCCTGCGCGGCTTCCGCCCAGGCGCGCACCCGCGCGACGCATTCCGCCGGGCGCGGGCCGAACGCCGCCAGATCGCCCAGCACCCAGATGACATCTGCCGGAGCCTGCGCCGTCACCTGTTCAAAATCCGCCAGCGCGGCCTGAAAGGCCGTCCAGTTGCCATGGATATCGGAAAACACAGCCAGTCGCACGGGGTGGCCTCCTCATCTCTGTGCCCGATGGCCCGTGAAGGGATAGTACTATCGTATCCCGCTTCGCCGCTGGTTTCCACTTTCGACCTGTTTTCGAACCGTTTTTGCCGGGCGGCGGCGGCCAGTCCTGTTTTCACGGCGCGGCGATCTGGGCTATACTTTTTTCATGACAACATCGAACTGGCTGTCCGACCTGCATGCGCGCGGGCTGCTGCCCGTCCTGCGCACCGCGCTCGATCTCGTCGAGCCGCTTGGCCCGCTGGGAGCGCAGATGCTGTATCTGATCCAGCCCGCCGCCGGCCTGTTCGGCGGATCGTGGCGGCAGGCCGTGGATGCGATCGGGCAGGCGCTGGAAATGCCGGACGGCCTGCACGAGCTGCGCGCGCAGATCGATCAGATCGATGCGCCGGATGGATGCTGAATGCGCGGTGACTGCGTGCGCCGCGCCGGGAAGGGTCAGGGGGACTGAGTGGATACCACCACGGCGGTGCTGACCACGTTGATCATCGTCATCGGGCTGGCGGTCACCCTGATCGCCGGCGCGACCAGCCGTCGGCGCGCGGAACGGCTGCGCCGGCGCGGGCTGCCG
>DAOUBU010000044.1:0-14803 GCA_034432395.1 Anaerolineae bacterium | reverse complement strand
CGGGCGAAGCGGCGCGTCGCTTCCAGCAGGTTGAGCGTGCCGACGGCGTTGACGTCGAAATCGTCGAACGGGCGCGATGCGGCCAGATCGTGGCTGGGCTGGGCCGCCGCGTGGACGATCAGGTCCGGGCGCAGCTCGGCGATCAGGTCGAGCACGCCCTGGCGGTTGCGGATATCCAGTTCATGGTGGGTGAAGTGCTGGCATGTTTCCTGCAAACGGCGCTGGTTCCAGCGGGTATCGCCTTTTTCGCCGAAGAAATCGGCGCGCATGTTGTTATCGACGCCGTGCACCTCCCAGCCGAGCGCATCGAAATACGTGACGACTTCCGAGCCGATCAGGCCGTTTGACCCCGTGACGATCAGTTTCTTCATGATAGTCTGCTCGCTGAATAGGCCAGACAGAATAGAGATTACCACAATGATCAGGGGAAATCGACAAAGATAGATAATTCGTGTGTTCGGACGGCATTGACTGCCCCCGCCAGCCGATGTTCCGGCATCCAGGCCGACAGCGCATTCCCCAATAATATCTGATGGCAGTCGCTCTGGTAATCCCGGACACAGGCGACCGCGCGCGCGGGCAGCGGATCGACATGATAGAAGCGGTAAACGCCGAGCAGGAGCAGCGCGGCCAGCCCCGGCAGCACCACGAACGCCGCCGCCTGCAGCGGGGCGCGCTGGCGCGGCCTGAGCGCGGCATTCAGGCTCAGAGACAGCCCGATCGCGCCGATCCAGAAGGGGACTGCCAGCGAGACGAAGCGCGATGAAATGACATCGACCGAGGTGGCCGCCCGCCCGATGGCGATCATCAGCCCGCTACCCAGCGACACCCCGATCAGGAGATACCAGGGGAGCAGCCGCTCGATCGGCTGGCGCGCTCGAGAGCCGGCGATGCTGAGGAAGACCACGGTCAGCAAGCCGATCGTCCCCGCCAGCCCGGCGATCGCCGGGCTTTGCAGCAGCAGCGGTGCATCGGCGCGCGGGTGAGCTGAGAACGGCCCCCCTAGAAAGATGAGCACCCGTGCGGGCCAGTCAGCCGGGTTGAATGACAGAGCGGCTGCGTCGGGCAGCGCCAGTGCATAGCCGGGGCCGAAGTACAGGGCCGTCTGCAAGCCAGCGATCGCGAACCAGCCCAGATACATCCACCGGCGGCGTTCCCCGCGCAGCCACAGCAGCAGCGGGACGATCAGCCACAGCAGGTGTCCGCTGAGGAATGACCAGCTCGCAAACAGGGCGAGGCCGACCAGGATCAGCCAGGTCTGCCGCGTGATCGGGCGTGTGAGCATCCAGGCTGAACCGTAGACCGCGATCAGCAGCAGCCAGGTGCACTTGGCGTTGCCGTAGATGAAATTGATGAACTGCACCGGGGTGAACAGCAGCAGCGTGATGGCCAGAACGACGACGAAGCGCGCCGATCCGCCGAGCAGCCCGCTTCGTCGGAACAGAGACAGGATCAGCCCGGTGCTGGCCAGCGCCAGCGCGAAATTGAACGCGATATCGATGCGCGTATCCCAGCCCGTGAGCAGCGCCAGGATCACCGTGATGAAATAGGATGTGAACTGACGATGGCCGAAATAAACCTGGGTGAGCGCCTGAAGAGTCAGCGTGCCATCGGATGCCGAGATGACCAGCGGCTGAATGATTACCCATTCATCGTACATCGGCACGGGGAAGGCGTGCTGTGCGGCATACCAGCCGGTCAGGACGACCGGCAGCAGTGCGTATAACGACAGGAAACGCTGCGTCAGTCCGGACATCATGATCCTTGCAGGCGTGGATCCACCCACATTGCCCAGTCATAGTCCGGGTTGGCGCGGGCGGCGGTCACAAAGTGCAGCGCGATGATCTGACCGCGGTACGGCGTCAGATCGACGGTGAACGGCGTTGGGTCGGACTCTGCTGTGGGATCAAACCCGCCGGTGAAGACGGTCTGCATCCGACCGGCCTCATCGACGACCGCCAGGCTGAAATCAGCGCCATCCGCCAGACGGCGATCGGCATTACCGGAGATGAACTGAGGGTGTGGCAGGTAGATCGCGCCGGTCAGCTCAACGGTATGCAGGGCATCGGGCACGTAGATCTGAAGGCTGGCCTGCGCCGGGGGAGGCATGAGCAGCACTGGAACGACCGCCCCGTCCACCGGGTAGACCTCCCAGCGCGCGCCCGGCTCGGCCCCCGGCGGCGTCTGGATGGCCGCGGCGCGCAGATCGACCAGGGCCGGCAGGCGGAAGACCGACAGTCGTTCCCGCCGCAGTTCGCCCACGCGCTCGATCACCAGATCTGACCCCAGGGTGAGCGCCGCATCCTCCCCGATCAGAACGGATGCGCAGTCCGGCCCGTCAAAGGTGAGCACACACTGGAGCATCCGGTCGCGCCGGGTGTCGAAGGCGGTGAAATTGAGGAAGGTCAGCGCGAATGTCCCCAGCAGGACGGGCAGGAGCGCGGCGGTCAGCGCGATCGTCCCGCTGCGCCAGCGCGGGCGGGCCAGCAGGGGCGGCAGCGCCTGGGCCGCCAGCCCGACCAGCCCGATCCAGAAAGGCAGCGCCATCGTCGTATAGCGCGAGGTGATGGTGTCCTTCGGTTCGAGCGCGCGGCCCAACGTGATCATCGCGGCGCTGCCCAGGCTGAACAGGATCAACATCAACCACGGTGCAGTGCGGCGCAGGTCGAGCGTCCGCACGGCTGCAGCACTGGCCAGCAGTGCGATCAGCAAGACCACGCCGATCAGGCCGATCAGCGCGCTCTGCGTTGTATCCTGCGCCGCAACGGATAGCAGCGGGTTGATGCTACCGGAGAACGGCCCGCCCAGAAAAGTCAGCGGGAAGACGATCACCCGCCCGTTCGCCAGCAGGGGCGGAGCTATTTCCACCGGCGTATCGGACAGCGTGTAGTTCGTCAGGTACAGGCCGATGTTGAGCGCGGCGAATCCCGCCCAGATGATGAAGGGCCGCCAGCGGCGCTCACCGGCCAGCCACAGCCCGATCGGCACGGCGATCCACAGCACATGACCGCCCAGGAACGACCAGGCGGCGACGAATGTGCCAAGCCCGCTGAGCGCCCAGGCGAACGTGCGCCCCGGCCAGCGTGCTGCGGCAAAAGCGGATCCATACACGCCGAGCATCATCAGCCAGATGCATACCTGGAAACCGAAGATGAAGTTGATGTATTGCGTCGGAGTCAGCAGCAGCGCCAGCAGCAGCGCCGGGACAGCGCCGGTGAACGTCGGCAGGCGCTGCATACGCCATACGGCGAAGACCAGAGCGACGATAACGGCGACCACGACAAGATTGAACAGCAGATTGACGCGCACGTCCCAGCCGGAAATCAGCGCCAGCAGCATCTCGATCAACATTGGCAGGACATGTCGCTGGCCGTTGTATGGCCGGACGAGCGCTTGCAGTGGAAATTCCCCGGCGCGGGCCTGCATGATGATCGGCTGCACGACGTACAGATCTTCGTAAACCGGGGCGACGAGCGCTTTTTGCCAGAGGAAGATGCCCATCAGCAGGATGGGCAGGGGCGCATAGATGAGCAGCCCGTGACGCAGGATGCGGTTGGCCCACAGGATCAAAAGGTCGCTCCGTGATACCATCTCACTGGCCGATCAGATGCGGTTCGATCCACATCGCCCAGTCGAAATCCGGGTGAATGCGCGGTTCTGTGCCGTAGCGGATCGTCACCCGCTGGCCCCGGTACGGGGTGAGGTCGATCGTGACCGGGATCGGCTCATGGTTCTGTCCGGGGACATAAATTCCAGCGTAGCCGAGTGTCTCCGTCCCTGTCTCGTCGATGATCCAGATCGCAAATCCCGCGCCGTCGGCCCGTGCGGGATCGCCCGTCTCCAGGATCTGCTCCAGCGGCGGGATGTAAGCCGCCGTCTCCAGGGACACGCGCTCGAATGTATCGGGGACATACAAGCGCTGCTCGACCCGCGACAGACGGGGCATGAACAGGACGGGGTAAATCGTCTCGTCGATGCGCTGCACCTGCCATGAGGCGCTGCCTTCCGGCAGCATGGCGCTGAACGGCAGGATATGCAGATCGGGCAGGTAGCGCGCCCCATACAGCGACAGCCGCCGCTGGCGCAGCCCCTCGAGCTGTTCGTCCAGCGCGATGCGCTGCTCAGCCGTCACGCGCGGGAAGCGCAGGATCCGATCCGGACAATCGGACGCCACATCCGGCGTGAGCAGGCAGATGAGCGACATCGTGCGCTGCAGGTCGAAAAAGGTGAAGCGGTACAGCGTAT
The DNA here is from genome assembly GCA_034432395.1 of Anaerolineae bacterium. GTDB lineage: Bacteria > Chloroflexota > Anaerolineae > Aggregatilineales > Phototrophicaceae > Flexifilum. The sequence continues at coordinate 10,558 of DAOUBU010000044.1, read as the reverse complement.
AGCTGAACAGGAACAGCAGCAGCGGCGCGGCCAGCAGGCCGACGCGCAGCACGATCAGGCGCAGCCGCTGGCTGATGCCCGGCGTCGTCACCACCGTCAGCATCAGCCCGAGCAGCCCGATCCAGAACGGGATGGCGAGGGTGGTGTAGCGCGATGAAATGACCAGACTCAGGTTCAGCGAACGCCCGAGATAGAGCATCATCCCCGTACCGATGGCGAACCCGATCAGGATCAGCCAGGGGGCCGCCTGACGCAGCGTGAGGCCGCGCGACGTGAAGCCGATCGCCAGCGTCAGCGTCAGCAGCGCCAGGCCGATCAGTCCGACGATCTGCGCCTGATCGGGATTTTGCAGCGCCAGCGTTTGCAGCGGGTTGAGGTCAGATGAAAAGCTCCCCCCCAGATGCGCCAGCAGGAACGCGGGCAGCGCAGGTCGAAGCGCATCGGATGGGGACGGCGGCTGTGAGTAGCCCCACAGATACAGGCCGAGGTTGAAGCCGGCCCACAGCAGCCAGAGCGCGTAAGCGTTCCGGCGGCGTTCCCCGGCCAGCCACATCCCGACTGGAACGAGCGCCCACAGCAGATGCCCGGCCAGGAAACTCCAGGCGGCGATGAACGCCCCCCCGGCCCCGACCAGCCACGTCAGACGGGACGGGCCTGACCGGAGCAGTGCATAGGCGAAGGCGTACAGGGCCAGCATCATCAGCCAGATGCAGATCTGAAATCCGTAGATCTGGTTGAAGAACTGCACCGGGGTCGTGATCAGGGCGATCGCGAGGACGGCGGTGAACCCCAGCAATCTGGGCAGACGCCCGTGATGGAACAGCGCCAGCACCAGCGCCGCGCAGCCCGCGATCAGCAGCGTATTGATGATGAGATCGAAGCGCACGTCCCAGCGCGTCAACATCGCGCCGAACAGGGCGATCAGGTTCGGGATGAGGATCCGATGCCCCTGATAAGAGGCCGCGATCTGTTCCCAGGTGAGCTGACCGTCGAACGCGGCGAAGACCAGCCGGTACGTGGACAGGAATTGATCGAGACCGGGGACGAGCAGCGCATTGTCCCACAGGTAACGCGCGAACAGCGCGATCAGGGCCAGCGCGTACAGCCAGCCCACGCGCTGCGCCAGCGTCGTCAGCAGGGCTTTCATCCTGAAGATTCCTTTCGCGCTGCGACGAACGCCTGTCTGCCGAAGATCCAGTGGGCCGGGCGCAGTTGCAGATACAGCCGGACCAGCCACGGCCAGCGTGGCAGCCGGCTGCGCGTGGTGTAGGGCAGGAACCGCGGGCGCACTTCGTCAACGCGCAGGCCGACCAGGTGGAGCGCCTCCACCACCGTGCGATCGGTCAGCGGCAGATAATGATCGATGAAGTCCCAGTACGCGCCGTTGAGGAAGCGGATATTCGGCTGAAAGATGAGCAGCTTCCCGCCGGGCCTGAGCACGCGGCGGATCTCGCGCAGCGTGTCGAGGAAGACCTGTTTATCCGGCAGATGCTCGAAGAAGTTGCTGACGAAGACGACATCGACGCTGTCGGAGGCCACGTCTGCCATGTCGTGGCTGTAGGCGATCACGACGCGCACGTCCGGGCCGGCGTAATGCTGGATATCCGGGTTGAGATCGACGGCGATCTTGCTGGCGCAGCGGATCTGGTTGATGAATTCGCAGCGGCCAGCCGCCAGATCGAGCACGGTCGCATCGTCGGGGATGTAACGCTGCAGGAAGTGCTCGCACAGCACGCGCCACAGCGACTCGCGTTCCTGTTGAGTCAGTTCAGCGAAGCGCTGGCGGTAGATATCGCCCAGGCGCGCTTTTTCAATGCTGGCCAATAACGGGCCTCCCGATCTGGTCAACTGCTATCGATCTAAAGGGATGCGCGGCTGATCGTCAAGTGCCGATGAGAGACCGCCGTGCGATCGTCGGGCAGCGGGCCTGCATCCGGGCTGCGATCCCGGTACGTTCGGTGTGCAGCAAAACACCAGCCCTCGATCGTCCGTTCGATCGAGGGCTGGTTCATCGATCGGGTCACCAATGGAGCTAAACCAGAAGCTGCATCGGATTTTCGATCAGCCGTTTGACGGCCTGCAGGAACTGCGCGCCTTCCGCACCATCGCTGACGCGGTGATCGACGCTGACCGTCAGCTTCATGCGCTGGCCGATGCCGAGCGTGCCATCGGGTTTGACGACCGGCGTCGGGGCGGCTGTCCCCACGGCCAGGATGCCCGCTTCCGGCGGGTTGATGATGGCGACGAAATGTTCGACCTCGTACGCGCCCAGGTTGCTGACCGTGAAGGTGCTGCCGGTGATATCGTCCGGCTTGACTTTGTTCTCGCGGGCGCGGGCGATCATCTCGCGGTTCTGGCGCGCGATCGTGCTGATCGAGGCCCTGTCCGCATCTTTGGCGACCACGTTGATCAATCCTCCGGAGGGCAGGGCGACCGCGATGCCGATATGGATGCGTTTGTGCCGCACCAGTTTATCGCCGTAATAGTGTGTGTTCAGGTTCGGGAACTGGCGCAGGGCCAGCGCCGTCGCTTTGACGATCAGGTCGTTGACGGTGACTTTGCTCTCTTCGTCGAGCGCGGCGTTGATCTGCTTGCGCAGGGCGAGCAGCGCCTCGACATCGACCTCGGTGGTGACGTAGAAATGTGGGATCTGCTGCTTGCTTTCGACCATGCGCCGGGCGATGCGCGAGCGCATTTTCGAGGTCTCAATGATCTCGACGTCCGGCCCGGACGGGATTTCCCCGAAGACCGGCGGCGGCAGCTCGGGCGCAGCGGCGGGGACGGGGGCAGCCGCGACCGCGGGGACGGGTGGCGCGGCGGCGGGGACGAAGTTTTCAACATCGTCTTTCGTGATGCGCCCGCCGGGGCCGGTTCCGGTCACCGCGCGCAGATCGATGCCGCGTTCCGCGGCGATGCGCCGGGCGATCGGCGTGGCGCGCACCCCGCCGGGCAGGTTGCCATCTTCTTCCACAGCGGGGGCCGCGGCGCTGACCGGGGTTGCCGCCGCGGCGGGCGCTGCTGCCGGGGCCGCTGTCGGGGTGGGCGCGGACGCCGCCGCGGCCCCGGACGGTTCGATATAGGCGATCGGCTGGCCGACCTTGAGGACAGCGCCCGGTTCGAACAGGAACTGGGTGATCACGCCGGAGGCGGTGGCCGGGACTTCGACCGTGGCCTTGTCCGCGTCGATCTCGGCGATCACATCGCCGGCGCTGACCGCGTCGCCGATCTGTTTCGTCCAGCCGAGCAGCGTGCCCTCTTCCATGCCGCTGCCCAGATCGGGCATGATGAGTGGCTGACTCACTTCAACACCTCTTTCACCGCATCGACGACTTTCTGCGCGCTGGGGAGCGCCATCAACTCGATCTCCGCCGCAAAGGGCAGCGGGACATCCATCGCGGTGACGCGCTTGACCGGCGCGTCCATGTAGTCGAACGCGGCTTCCTGCAGGCGCGCCGCGATCTCGCTCCCGAAGCTGTACATCGGCAGACTCTCTTCGACGACCACGCAGCGGTTGGTCTTCTTGAAGCTCTCGTAAACCGGGTCCAGGTCGAGCGGGCGCAGCCAGCGCATGTCGATCACCTCGGCCTCGATTCCTTCTTTGGCCAGCATGCCCGCCGCTTCCAGCGACCATTCGACGCCGCGGGCATAGCTGACAATGGTCACATCTTTGCCCGTCCGCTTGACGTCGCTCTTGCCGATCGGGATCAGGTACTCCTCATCCGGCACGGGGGAGGCTTTCGGGTACAGGGCGATGCTCTCGGTGAACAGGACGGGGTTGTCGTCGCGGATGGCGGCTTTGAGCATCCCTTTGGCATCGTAAGCGTTCGACGGGCAGCCGACGTAGAGGCCGGGGAAGTGGGCGAAGATCGGCTCTGGGGTATGGCTGTGCGTCGCTGTGGCCTGGTTGCCCCAGCCGGAGGCCGCGCGGATGACCAGCGGCACGGTGAACTGGCCGTTGAACATGTAGTGGATCTTGGCCGCGTGGTTGACGATGGCATCCAGCGCCAGGAAAGCGAAGTTGATCGTCATCATCTCGGCCACCGGGCGCAGGCCGGCCATCGCCGCGCCGACCGCCGCCCCGGCGATCGCCATCTCGCTGATCGGCGTGTCTTTGACGCGGCGCGGGCCGAATTCCTCGTAGAAGCCGCGGGTGACGCGGTGCGTCCCCTGCCAGCGGCCGACTTCCTCACCCATGATGAAGACGCGATCATCGCGCAGCATTTCTTCGTGCAGCGCGGCGCGCAGCGCATCGCGCATCGAGACGTTTTTGCTCATAACGGCTGCTTACCCTTTGTGGACGTATTCGCTGTCGACGTAGACATTGGCGATCAGATCGTCATAGCCGGGGGCCGGGCTGTTGACGGCGAATTCGACCGCCTCATCGACGATGCGATCGGTGTCCGCTTCGATGCGGGCGAATTCGGCATCCAGCCCCTTGTACTTGCTCTCCAGATGCCGGCGCAGGATGACGTTGGGATCGCGCTGCAGCCATTCATCGAGTTCGGCCTTCAAATCTTCGCGGACGTCGAACTGCTTGTCGCTGACGCCGTGGCCCTCGTAGCGGTAGGTCAGCGCTTCCAGCAGCACCGGGCCGTTGGTGCGCGCGTAATCCAGCGCCGCTTTGACCCGCTCGTAGACTTCGATCACGTTCTGGCCGTCGATGCGCGGCTGAACCTCCATGCCGTAGGCGATAGCGCGCTTGTTCAGCTCGGGCTGACCGCTGGCCTCTTCGATGCGCGTGCCCATGCCGACCTGGTTGTTCTCGATCAGCCAGACGACCGGCAGCTTCCAGACCGCGGCCATGTTGACCGCTTCGTGGAAGTAGCCGTTGTTCGTCGCGCCGTCGCCGACGAAGCACAGCACCGCCGCCCCGTCGTTCGTGTACTGGCATTTGAGCGCGATGCCGGTCGCCAGCGGCAGATGCCCGCCGACGATGGCGTAGCCACCCCAGAAGTTGTGCGCGCGCGAGGCCAGGTGCATCGAACCGCCTTTGCCGCCGCTGACGCCGGTACGCCGCCCCAGCATTTCCGCCATCAGCGGGCCGGGATCGACGCCGCGCGCGATCGCAATGCCGTGATCGCGGTAGGCGGTGATGACGTGGTCATCTGGCCCCAGCGCCTTGACCGCGCCCAGGTGCACGGCCTCGTGGCCGCTGGCCAGATGCAGGTACACGCCGGTGATGCGGCGCGATCGGTCTTTTTCTTCAAAATACAGGTAGCGGCACTTCTCCTCGAATTTGCGGATCAGCACCATCTGCTCATACCAGCCGAGCAGCGTTTCTTTGGTCAACGCTGCGCCCTTTGCCGCCATGCCGACTCCTTACGCTGGCGCGGTGATGATTCTGCCGCGCAGATGCTGAATGGACGAATGAAAGTGCGCATAAGTGTATCACCGCGCCCGATTGAAACAAAGATAAAGCTGATCGCCGTCCGGGCGGACTCATCGGCGCTTCATCTTAATGAACGGCGCTGAACCGCGCGGCGCGCCGTGCAGCCCGGGCCGGGCTTCAGTTACAATCGCAGTCAATCCGGTGGCCGCGTATGACCGGCCGTCGCTATGGAGAAGAGGATTGCCGTCGATGAACGCCCCGGAACGAGGGCCGCTGCTCGATCATATTTATCAGGGCGACTGCGTCGAGGTCATGAACGCGCTCCCGGAACGGAGCGTTGATCTGATCTTCGCCGATCCGCCTTACAACCTTCAGCTTCAGCAGCCGCTGCTGCGCCCCAACCTGACCGTCGTCGATGCCGTCGATGATGAATGGGATCAGTTCGCCGATTTCGCCGCCTATGATCGCTTCACGCGCGCCTGGCTGGGGGCGGCCCGCCGCCTGCTCAAGGACGACGGGACGATCTGGGTCATCGGCTCGTATCACAACATCTACCGCGTCGGGGTGATCATGCAGGATCTCGGCTTCTGGATCCTCAACGACGTGATCTGGGTTAAGACCAACCCGATGCCGAATTTCCGCGGCGTGCGCTTCACCAACGCCCACGAAACGCTGCTCTGGTGCAAAAAGACCCGAGACCAGAAGCGCTACACCTTCCACTATCACGCCATGAAGATGGTCAACGACGGCAAGCAGATGCGCAGCGACTGGGAACTGCCGCTGTGCACCGGGGGTGAACGCCTGACCGTCAACGGGCGCAAGCTGCACGCGACGCAGAAGCCTGAAGCGCTGCTCTACCGGATCATCCTGGCCAGCTCCAACCCGGGCGACGTGGTGCTCGATCCGTTCTTCGGGACGGGGACGACCGGGGCGGTCGCCAGAAAGCTCAACCGGCGCTTCATCGGCATCGAACGGGATGCCGCTTACGTCCGCGCGGCGCAGGCCCGGCTCGACGCCATCCCCGCGCCGCAGTTCCAGTCCGATACGGAGATCTACGGTCTGTATCCGACCCGGCGCTCAGCGCCCCGCATCGCGTTCGCGGCGCTGCTGGAGCACGGCCTGCTCGTGCCCGGCCAGATGCTCTACTTCGACGGCCAGCGGGACAGGGCCGCCGTCGTCCTGGCCGATGGATCGCTGCGCCTGCCGGACGGGACGCGCGGCTCGATCCACCGCATCGGCGCGCAGATCGGCGGCCTATCCGCCTGCAACGGCTGGGAGCGCTGGTACTTTTTTGAGGAGAGCGGGGCGCTGCTGCCTATCGACGTCCTGCGGGAGCGCGTGCGCCGCATCCAGAACGGATCGGATCGGGCGTAGTCCGTCGTCAGTGCGCGGCTTCAAACCGCCGGCTGGCCTTCGATGACCGGCAGCAGCAGCGCTTCGATATCGGCCAGCGTCTCCGCGCGGACGAGCTGATCGCGCAGGCGGGCCGCCCCCGGCACGCCCAGATGATATTTGGTGAGCTGACCGCGCAGTTCGCGCACGGCGATCGCCGGATCGAGGTTGCCGCGCTCCAGCGTCAGGCGGGCGTGGCGCAGGCACAGCCGCGCCCGTTCCTGCGGTGTCGGCGGCGGCAGGATCTCGCCGGTGCGCAGGGCGTGCGCGATGTGGTGGAAGATCCACGGTCGTCCCAGCGCGCCGCGCCCGATCATGACGCCGTCGCAGCCGGTCTGACGCAGCATGGCCACGGCGTCGGCGGCGCTGGTGACGTCGCCGTTGCCGATCACGGGGATGCGCGTCACCGCTTCTTTGACCTGACGGATGATGTCCCAATCCGGCTCGCCGCTGAAGCCCTGTTCGGCAGTGCGGGCATGCACAGCGATCGCCTGCGCACCTTCGGCTTCGGCGGCGCGGGCGAATTCGACCGCGGTGATCGAGCGCGCATCCCAGCCGGTGCGCACTTTGACCGTCACCGGCACATTGACCGCGCGGACGATGGCGCGCACCATGGCCGCCGCCGTCTTGACGTCTTTGAGCAGGGCCGCGCCCGCCCCTTTGCCGGCCACTTTGGGAACCCAGCAGCCCATATTGATATCGACGATCGGCGCGCCCAGCTCGACGACGATGGCCGCGGCCTCGGCCATGATCGCCGGATCGCTGCCGAACAACTGCACCGCGAAGGGATGCTCATCGGGATGCCAGTCGAAGTAGCGTTCGGTCTTGCTGTTGCGGTAGTGGATGGCATGGCTGGAGAGCAGTTCGGTGCACACCAGCCCGCAGTCCCCGATCTCGCGGGCCAGCGTGCGCAGGGCGTAGCCGGTCTGGCCGGCCATCGGGGCCAGCGTCAGCGGCGTCTCGATCGCGATCCCGCCGATGTGGATCGGCTTCAGATCGTAGATCAGGCCCGGATCGAAGCCCGCCGGCTGAACCGGCGCGGGCAGGGCCGCATCATCGAGGGTGTAGGTGCAAACAGGCGCGTCGGTCATGGGTGAATGAAACGATCCTCGTGCTGCTGGTCGGCGGGTGCGCTTCTAACGAACGTTGATGATCAGGTAGATGATATCGCCGAACGCCGTCCCGTCCCCGGCGCGGGCCTGCCAGGAGGATTTATAGCGGCGTTTGACCGGCGGCGCGGTCATCGGCACGCTGATCTCGCCGATCTGGCCCGGTTCCAGCGCGGGCAGGGGGACGGCGCGTTCCACGCTCATCAGTGTATCGCTGGAAAATGCCAGTGTACAGCCCGCATCCCAGGCGCGCGTCCCGTTGTTGCGGACGCGCCAGGTCTTGACGAACCCCGCCCCCGGCGCGAAGACCGTCTCATCCGGGACGGTGACATCGGCCACGTAATCGAGGTTGTACGTCCCCGGTGCAGGGGCGGGGCGTCTGGCGGCGGCGCTTTCCGCGGCCTCCTCCTTGTTTACCGGGGGCAGGGTATCCGTCCTGTCCGGCGGGGGGACGAACGGATCGAGATACGGCGTCGGGTCGATGATGTCGCGCGGGTAGGCCAGCCGTTTGCCGTTGACCACGGTCACGAACGTGCCCTGACCTTTCTTCTTCAGCGTCAGGTGCAGATGCGATCCCCGCGAATTGCCCGTGTTGTTCGCCAGGCCGATCACGTCACCGGCGGCCACGCGATCGCCGCGTTTGCAGCGCAGCTCCTGCAGGTGGGCGTAGATCGTCTCGAATTCGCCCTCATCGGTCAGGTGGCGGATGCGCACCTGAATGCCGTAGGCCTCGTTTCGGTTGGCCGTGGCGCGGACGACTTCACCATCCGCACAGGCGAAGATGCGGCTGCCCGTGGGAGCCATGAAGTCCAGCCCTTCGTGGGCGGGCAGGCCGAAACGGGTGTAGAAATCGGCTATCCCGGTGCGGTTGACGCCGAACGGCTGGATGATATGCGGGAACTCAGTCGGCCAGCGAAGACGGAACGGCATGATCCACACTCCTGACGCGCACCGCCAATCCTGATCTCCATTGTAGTCCCGGATCGCGCCGCGCGCTGCGACCGGATCACCCCGCGGCCCCGGTCATGATCGTGCGCACGATGATCGCCGCCAGCAGGAAAAACGCCCAGATGTAGCTGCCCATGGCCGGGCGTCTGGTCGCGGTCTTTTCGACATAGATGAAAAACGGCAGCGCCAGCAGCGCGCCGACGCCGTATATCAGATGGACTTCCTCATGCGGGCGAAAGCCGGTCGCGTACATGGCCAGGCCGATCACGGTCTGCGCCACCATCAGGCCGAAGACAGCATACACGACGCGCCGGAACCAGACCGTGACATCGCCATGGCGGATCAGGCCGATGTAAGCGGCGATCACGAACAGGATCAGCGCGACAGCCAGCCCGATCCGGCTGAGCCAGTAATGGGTATCGCGCAGGAAGAGATACAGGTCTGCCGTCATGCGCCCGTCAGGCCCCCGTGCTCGATGCGCCGGCGGCTGCGCCGCGGCGGGCCGCGGGCGCATCATCCGGGACGTTGGTCGCCAGCCAGAAACCGATGAAGATCAGCACCACGCCGACCAGCTCGCCCACGTATTTCAGCTCCGGCACGCCCAGGCGGATCAGCGTGCCGCCGAACGCCGGGAAGATGCCGCCCGCCGCGATGAACCAGTTGCCGATCACGCGGTTGCGCATGATCTGCTTGCGGCGGAACAGCCAGGCGGAGTAGATCGCCCCGCCGACCAGCGCGACCGTCCCCCAGACATTCATGATCGGCGAGAAGCCGCGCACGCCGCCGCGCTGCATGACTTCGTTGATGATCGTCACCAGATCGATGCCGGGACGCCAGGCCTCCGGGTTGAGCGGCGTCAGGAACAGCGCCCAGGGCAGGGTCATGGCCGAGATCAGCAGCAGCACCATCTGCAGGTTGCGGGCGATGCTGCCGCGCCGCACCAGCAGATACACCGTCCCCTGGCCCAGCCACGGCGCGACCGCCAGCGCGCCCGTCCAGTACCACAGCGCAAACAGGACGTCGCTCCAGGTGAATTTGAGCAGGGTCTGGCACAGCGCACCGACGAAGTACAGGCTGAGGCCGATGCCCCAGGCCAGCAAGTGAGGGGCCTGACGGCCCAGACGACGCTTTTCGTACCAGCGCCATAGGACGATGGCGGAGAACACAGCGCTGATGATCGCTGTCAGCGCCGACAGCACAGCCGGGAGTGTGATCTGCATGGTCGTTTTGCCCGTAAAATTGGAGCGAAAATCTACAGAAATCTATAGGATATTATAGAGATCTGCCTCCGATCTGTCAGCAGAGAATTTGCTGAGACATGAAGCCGCATTTCGCCAGCGCTGTCCGGCGGCAGCGCGGTCAGCGCGCGATCAGTGGGTGGGATTGAAAGCGAGTATTTCAGTGACCGCCGCCGCCAGCGCTCCGTTGATCACCGGCTTGAGCATGAAGCGGTCGCCCGGTCGCAGGGGCAGCGAGCGGTAATCCTCGTGTGCGGTCAGGATCAGCACGCGGGTGTTGACCAGATGGGGCGCATGGTAGATGTAATCCAGCACCGCCTCGCCGGGGACGACGGGGAGTCGCATATCGAGGATGACCAGATGGGGCGCACGCTCGGCCAGATAGGCAAGGGCTTCCTCACCATCTCTGGCCATGATCAGGTCGGCATCGATCCGTTTGAGGGCCGCTGCGTAGAGCGTGTTAGGCACTTTAAAGACAAAAAGCGAACGTATGGACAAAGCGATGCAGCATAATCATGGCAAAAGCCAGGAAATGCAGCCCT
>DAOUBU010000043.1:0-2126 GCA_034432395.1 Anaerolineae bacterium | reverse complement strand
AAAGCGGTCTATACCCTCCAGCAGTCCGGCCAGCGCGTCAGCACGACGACCCTGTGCGACACCCTGGAGATCTCAGCGCCCTCGGTGACGGATATGGCCCAGCGGCTGGTCGCGGCGGGCCTGGTCGATTACCAGAAATACCGCGGCGTGATCCTGACGCCGGCGGGCGAAGCGATGGCGCTCAAAGTCATTCGCCGCCACCGCCTGATCGAGCTCTTCCTCGTCCAGCATCTCAATTACGAGCTGCGCGAAGTCCACGATGAAGCCGAACGGCTGGAACACGTCGTGAGCGAGCGCTTCATCGACGCGATCGCGCATTCCCTCGGTCACCCGTCGTTCGACCCGCATGGTGACCCGATCCCGGCGGACGATGGCACGATCGCGCGGCGAATGCTCATCCCACTGACGGAACTGGCGATCGGCACGTCCGGCATCGTCGCGCAGCTCAAAACCGAATCTGCGGAGATGATCCAGCATATGCTCGATCGCGGGTTCAGGCTGGGCGCTGTCGTGACCCCAATCGAGCAGGATCCTTTCGATGGGCCGGTCAGAGTGCAGATCGACGGCTCCGAGCGGGTGATCGGCCATCACGTGGCGCGATGCATTTACGTGGAAAGCATGTGACGGGCTGCGCGCCGGTTGCGTTGATCAAGCATTGGCGTACAGAGGCAGGGTAAAAACGAAGACGGATCCCCGATCGGGTTCGCTCTCCACCCAGATGCGTCCTCCGTGCGCCTCAACAGCCAGGCGGCAGAACGCCAGCCCTAGCCCAAGTCCCTGTGGCGCGTTGGTGCGCTTGATGCGGAAGTATTTATCGAAGATCTCGTCGCGATACTCAGCGGGAATGCCGGGACCGGTATCGGCCACGCTGATGAGCAGGTTCGGCCCATCCCCATGATCCACTAGCTGTGCCCGCACTGCAACTGTCCCACCCGCCGGTGTATGTTTGATCGCGTTTTCGATCAGGTTCATGATCACGCGCTGGATCATGTCGCTGTCGATCGCCACGGACGGGAGATCGTCGGCCAGCTCCACAGTCAACTGTTGATCGGCCTCGCCAGCCAGTAGCAGCAGCCCGTCAACCGCCTCGTTCACTAGCTGGCGGATATCGGTCTCAGTCCGATTCAGGATCGGTTTACCCTGCTCCAGCCGCTCGATATCGAGCAGACTTTTCACCATCCGCGCCGCCTGGCGCACGCTGTTGACGGCCACGGGGATGATCTGGACCGCCCGGTTGACATATCCCCGATCGATCAGGCGCTCCACCATCGTCAGACTGGTCTGGATGTTCTGGAGCGGCCCGCGCAGATCATGGTAGGTCATGGCGGTCAGATCGCGCCGCAGTTGATCCATCCGCACCCGCTCTGCACGCTCATTCTGCGCGCGCTCCGCCAGACGACGGAAGCCGGCCTCGCGCGTGCGCGCCGCCTCGAGCAGCGCTGCATTGGCCAGCGCCATGCCCGTGATCTCCCCCAGGGCTGCGATCAACCCGATCGCGACCGAGTCGAAGTAGTCGGTGCTGGGATGGATCAACGCAATGACGCCGTACATTCCCTGATCGTAGAGGATCGGCACGCCGACAGCGGAACCATTGACCAGGCGGGCAGTCGGGCTGGCTGACCGCGGCCAGTGCGGATCATCGGCAATTGCATCAATGACCTGGTGGCGGCGCGAATGCTGCACACTGCCGATGAACCCGTAGTTGATCAGGTTATTCCACAGTTCGCGGGCACTTTCCGCGTTCGCTTCCAATCCGAAAAGAAAGGCGTGCCGCAGGCCGCCGTCATCATCGAACATGACGATACAGCCGTCCGGTACGTGCAGCGCCTCGCAGATCAGCGATAATGCGGTCTGTAGAATATCGGGCGTACTCAGATGTTGTTGATACAGCGCGCGCGCCAGGCGAAGCTGCCACTCCAGCACCGCGCTCGTCGTGATCATTGGTTGGCGTGTGACCGACTGCGTCATTCCACCGCTTCCGACTAATAGACCTTCGCTGTCCAGAAAGAAATCCAGCGTAATATCTATCGTTCAGTTTGAGTCTGTTTTCACCCAACCGTATAACGACCTGACAGAATGATTTGTCTTCAGCAATTCACCTCATCATCAACAGTGTATCGCTGAAC
>DAOUBU010000042.1:0-6562 GCA_034432395.1 Anaerolineae bacterium | reverse complement strand
CCGGTTTTTTGGGCCGTTTCCAACCCCTGAATCACCGCATGACCACCTGTGATTTTCATCACAGGTTCCTTAAATTGGCCAAAGTCCAGAGGGGCGCAGCACGCTGCGCCCCCTGCATGAGAAAGGCATAAGCAATAACGCCCGCTTGAACGACGCTTAACAACTGCTCTCTCTACTTGGCAGTACCGTCCGCCGCAGAGGGATCTGTTCCGTATGTCGTTCATCCTGTCGCGCCTGGGCCGCACCCTGCTGACGCTGTTCGGCGTCGTCACGCTGACGTTCATCCTCGGGCGGCTGACTGGCGACCCGATCGCGCTGCTGCTGCCGCAAACCGCCACCCTGGAAGATTACGAGCGCATCCGCGCCTCGCTGGGGCTGGATCAGCCGCTGCCCGTGCAGTACATCGTCTACCTGCGCGATCTGCTGCAGGGGGATTTCGGCACGTCGATCCTGTTCAACCGCCCGGCGCTGGATGTCGTCGCGGCGCGCATCCCGGCGACGCTGGAACTGGGCATCCCGGCGCTGATCCTGTCGGTCGTCATCGGCGTCCCGCTGGGGATCGCCTGCGCCCGGCGGCGTGGAAGCCTGTTCGATCAGATCGTGATGAGCGCGACGCTGGCCGGCCAGTCGCTGCCCGCGTTCTTCATCGGCATCGTGCTGATCCTGATCTTCGGCGTGCGCCTGGGCTGGCTGCCCACCTTCGGGCGCGACAGCTTCGCCCATTTCATCCTGCCGACCGTCGTGCTGACCGCCTACCCACTGGCGTTCATCGTCCGCCTGACGCGCACCGAAATGCTGGAAGTGCTGAGCCAGAACTACATGCAGACCGCGCGCGCCAAAGGGCTGGCTGACCGGCGCGTGATCTACGTGCACGGCCTGCGCAACGCCTTGATCCCGGTGGTGACCGTCATCGGCCTGCAGATCGCCGCCATCATCAGCGGCTCGGCGATCGTCGAGACCGTGTTCGCCTGGCCGGGGATCGGCCTGCTGGCCGTCCAGTCGATCGGCTCGCGCGATTACCCGGTCATCCAGACCATCGTCCTGATCAGCGCGGCGGCCTTCGGCCTGACCAACATGATCGTCGATGTGCTCTACACCGTGCTCGATCCGCGCATCCGGGGAGATCACTGATCATGGCCAACGCCCTTTCCACGCCCGCCGCCCTGACCGGGCCGACCGTCGTCCACCTGCCGCCGCGCCGGCGCGCCGTCCCGCGCTGGCGGCGGAAGCTGACGCCGGCGGTGGTCATCAGCATCCTCATCCTGATCGTCATCACCGCGCTGGTGCTGCTGGCCGATCCGATCGCGCCGGTCGCCCCCAATGTCATCAATCTGCGCGCCCGCCTGACCGAGCCGTTCGTCAACCCGGCCTTCCCGCTGGGGACGGATGCCACCGGGCGCGACATCTTCACCCGCGTGATCTACGGCGGGCGCGTCTCGCTGCTGGTCAGCATCACTGCGACGATCGCCGGGCTGGTGCTGGGCACGGCGCTGGGGCTGATCAGCGGCTTCATCCGCGGGCGCGTGGACAGCGTGATCATGTACCTGGTCGATGTCCAGCTCGCACTGCCGTTCATCCTGCTGGCGGTCGCGGTGGCGCTGGTGCTGGGCACTTCGCTGACCGTCCTGATCGGGCTGGCGGCGCTCTCCACCTGGCCGGTATACGCGCGCGTGGTGCGCGGGCTGGTGCTGACGCTGCGCGGGCGCGAATTCGTGCAGGCGGCGCGTGCGCTGGGCGCATCGCCGCTGCACATCATGTGGCAGCACCTGATCCCCAATCTGCTGTCCTCGGTGCTGGTGCTGGCCATGCTCAACGTGGGCCGCATCATCCTGCTCGAAAGCGGTTTGAGCTTCATCGGCATCGGCGTGCAGCCGCCGACGCCGTCGTGGGGCAACATGATCAACGAGGGACGCGAGTATCTCTCGTCCGCCTGGTGGATCGCGACGATGCCGGGTATCGCGCTGGTGCTCGTCACGATGGCGGTGGGAACCCTGGGCGACTGGCTGCGCGACCTGCTCGACGTCACGATCGCCTGATCGGGACGGGCGGGCCGCCGGTTTGTCAGCATTGTGCTGGATGGCTGGTATCACGGTAGAGGAGATGGGAAGCGATGATGAAGAGGGGTTTACTGTTCGTTCTGATCGTGCTGCTGGCGCTGACCGCGTTCGGCGCTGCGGCCCAGGAAGAGAAAGTGCTGCGCATCGGCATCAACGCCGAAGTGCTGTCGCTCGATCCGCATCACGTGCCGGGGGCGATCATCGGCAACCGCATCTACCACATGATCTTCGATCAACTGACGCGCACCGACACCACCGGCGCCGTCCAGCCGATGCTGGCCACGGCCTGGGAAGCGGTCGATGACACCACCTGGGTGTTCACGCTGCGCCCGGACGTCAAGTTCCAGGACGGCACGACGATGACGGCGCAGGACGTCGCCTACAGCCTCAACCGGCTGCTCTTCAGCGATCGCGAAAGCCTGATCCGCCCGTCATTCCTGCCCTACATCAGCTCGGTGGAAGCGACCGGCGACCTCGAAGTGACGATCACGACCCCGGCCCCGGATCCGCTGCTGCCGCTGCGCCTGGCCTCGCCGAATGCCGCCATCATGCCGCAGGCCTACGTCGAAAGCGCGGGCTTCGATGCCGTGCAGACCGCGCCGATCGGCGCAGGCCCGTACCGCGTGGTCGAAGTCGTCCCCGGTGAGCGCCTGTTGCTGGAGCGTCACGCCGATTACTGGATGGGGCCGGCGGATGCCGACCGCGTCATCGTGCGCGTCATCCCGGAGACGGCCACCCGCGTCGCTGCGCTGCAGGCCGGCGAAGTCGATTTCATCACCACCGTCTCGCCCGACCTGATCGAGCAGATCGACAGCGCGGCCAACCTGCGCGTCGATACGGCGTCGGTGTACAACTTCATGCTGATCTACTTCAATACCAAGACCGGCGTCACCGCCAACCCGGATATCCGCCGCGCGCTCTCGCTGGCGATCGACCGCGAGGCGATCGCTGAAGCGCTGTGGGGTGGGCGCGTGCGCGTGATGAACGACTACTTCCTGCCGGGCGAGTTCGCCTATGACCCGGAGCGCCCGATCTTCCCGTATGATCCGGAAGCGGCGATGGAACTGCTGGCTCAGGCCGGCTATAACGGTGAAGTGCTCGAATTCACGCCGCCTTCGGCCTACTACACCAATGGCAGCCTGGTCACCGATGCCATCGCCGAGATGTGGAGCGCCATCGGCGTCAACGTCGATTACCGCCCGCTGGATACCGCCGCCTGGGGCCAGCGCTCGCTGGCTGGCGAGAACATCGCCACGCTGCAGAGCTTCGGCACGAGCGGTGACCCGGCCACGGGCAGCATCGTCCAGACGTGGAACTCGTGGATGGGCGCGTACTACACGCCCGATGAGGAATTCGTCGCGCTGGCCAGCGAAGCCGCCTCGTCGCTCGATCCGGCGGTGCGCCTGGCCAACTACCGCCGCATCGTCGAGATCATGGATCGCGACATGCCGATCGCGCCGCTGTACCAGAGCGTGGAATTCTATGGCGTGCGCGAGGGCATCACCTGGCAGCCGCACCAGGAGTTCTACATCGATCTGCGCCCCGGCGCGTTCTCGATGAACTGATCCGCCGCGTTTTCCCTGCGCCCCCGGACGCAGCCGCGCTCCGGGGGCGCTCTTTGTTCACGTCTGCCTGTATCTGTTAAGGATGACTCAAGCATGGCCAACAAACTGATCGTGCTGATGGTGGACGGCGTCGCCGCCGATCACTACGCCCAGGACAAAGGGCGCTTCCCCCATTTCGCCGCGCTGGAGGCGCGCGGCTTCCGCATCGAGCGGCTGCACGCCGAGGTGCTGGGGACGTCGCTGCCGGGCCGCGTCTCGATGCTGACGGGCGTCACCGCCGACGTCAGCGGCGTCTACGCCAACCGGATCTGGGATGGGACGCGCTTCCGCTATGCCAACCCCGACGATGTGCGCGTGCCGACGCTGCCCGCGCGGGTTCAGGCCGCCGGGAGGGCCGCCGGGATCGTCGGCTTCGGCATGGTGCGCCCGGAAGATGCCGCCGTCTACCGCGCGCCGTGGTGGAGCGGCACATTCCTCCAGCGCGCCCGCGACGCCGCGCCCGAACCGGCGGATGCCGCCTGGCTGCGCGTCGCCATGCGCACCGGCGATCCCGCGCTGGAGCGCGCCTGCGCCAGCGCCGGCATCCCCGATACGCTGCCGATGCTCGACGTCTCGACCGACTCCGGGCGGACGTTTTTCGGCATCCTGGCCGATCAGGCGATCGTGGACTGGGTCGGGGCGCTGGCCGTCAGCCCGGACGCGCCCGATCTGATCATGGCCGAGTTCCTGATGACCGATACCATCCAGCACTACAGCGGCTACCGCTCGGAAATGGCGCAGTGGATCACGATGCAGGCCGATCTGGCGCTGGGCAAGCTGATGCAGCGGCTGCGGCTGGCCGGGGTCGAGGATGAGTGGAATATCGCGGTGATGAGCGATCACGGTCACAGCGCGATCGAGACCGCCCTGCAGCCGAATGTGATCATCCCCGGCGTGACGGTGCAGTGCGAGGGGGGGATGCTGCTCGTCGCCCCGAAAGACGCCGATGAACTGCGTCGCGTGACCGAGGCGCTGGCCGTCTATGGCGTGGAGCCGTACCCGAACACCTGCGTCCCGGCGGAGCAGCGCGATCAGGTGGCGGTATTCGTCGCGCCGCCCGGCATGACATTCGAGAACGAGGATCTCTCCATCACCGAGCCGACCGCCCGGCCCAAAGCGATCTCCAGCCACGGGCTGCGCCCCGGTCAGCCAGGCGATGACCGCTTCGCCCTATTCGCCGGGCCGGATGTGCCGCACGGGCGCGTCACGGAAGCGGATGCGATCCAGGTCGCGCCGACGCTGGCCCGACTGCTCGGCCTGCCGCTGGACGATTTCCCCGGTCAGCCGGTGTTCTGATCCCGCTTGACCGGGCGCGCGGTCACGGCTGACGCGCGTAGGCCAGCACCGGCCCGTGGACGAACGCGCGCACCGGTTCGCCGGGGCGCAGATCGAGCCGCGCCCACGTCCGGCAGCGCAGATGTTCGCCGGTGGGCAGCGCGATTTCGACCAGTTGATCGTGGCCGAAGTAACGCAGATCGCGGATGCGCACCGCCCCCTGCGGATCGGGTTCCAGCTTGATCGCCTCCGGGCGGATCAGGACATCGACCGCGCCCTGCCGGGGGACGAGCAGCGGCAGCCGCCCCAGCGCCGTCTCGACCGCGCCGCCGGACGCCTCACCGCGCACGAAGTTGGCCTCGCCCAGGAACGTCGCCACGTCGCGGGTGGCCGGGCGCAGGTAGACGTCCTGCGGCCGCCCGATCTGTTCGAGGCGCCCGCCGCGCATGATCGCCACCTGATCGCCCAGGCTGAGCGCCTCTTCCTGATCGTGGGTGACGAAGACGGCGGTCGCCCTGGCCTCGCGCAGGATGCGCCGCACTTCCTCGCGCATGTCTTTGCGCAGCGCCGCGTCGAGGTTGCTGAACGGCTCATCGAGCAGCACGACCTCCGGCTGCGCGGCCAGTGCGCGCGCCAGCGCCACGCGCTGCTGTTCGCCCCCGCTCAGTTGATGCGGGTAGCGCCCGTCGCGCCCAGCCAGCCCGACCAGCGCCAGCAGATCGGCGGCGCGGGCGCGGCGCGCCCTGACGGGCAGGTGCGGGATGGCGAACTCGATGTTCCCCCCCGCGCTCAGATGCGGGAAGAGCGCGTAATCCTGGAACACCATGCCGACGCGCCGGTGTTCCGGCGGCACGAACGTCCCCTTCGCGCTGACGGTGACGCCGCCCAGCGCGATCGTGCCGTCGTCCGGGGTTTCCAGCCCGGCGATCAGGCGCAGCGTGGTCGTCTTGCCGCAGCCCGATGGGCCGAGCAGCACCAGCAGCGATCCCGGCTCGGCGCTGAGCGAGACCTCATCGACGGCGGTGACGCCGTCATACGTTTTGCGGACTGCGGTCAGGGCGATCGCCGGGGCGGAGACGGTCGTCATCATCGCGGATCGCCTCCCAGCCGCATGAGCAGGATGACGGCGGGCAGGCCGACGACCAGGATCGTCAGCGCGGGCAGGCCCGCCGCCTGATACATGCCCTCAGCGGCCAGCATGTAACTCCAGATCGACAGCGTGTCCATGCCGAAGGGGCGCAGCAGCATCGTCACCGGCAGTTCTTTGGCGACATCGACGAAGACCAGCAGCGCGCCCGCCGCCAGCCCGTTGATCGCCAGCGGGGCGTAGACGCGCCTGAGGATGCGGGCCGGCCCCGCGCCCATCGTCCGGGCGGCCTGCGTCAGCGTCGGTTTGATCTTCTCCAGGCTGGCATCGGCGCTGTTGTACGACACGGCCAGGAAGCGCACGACATAGGCGTAGAGCAGCCCGACGATCGAGCCGGTGAGCAGCAGACCGACGCGCGCGCCGTCGCCCAGCAGCCCGGCCAGCGCGCGATCGAGCGCGGCCAGCGTCAGCAGCACGCCGGCGGCCACGACCGCGCCGGGCATGGCGTAGCCGAACGTCGCCAGGCGGACGATGGCGCG
>DAOUBU010000041.1:0-4219 GCA_034432395.1 Anaerolineae bacterium | reverse complement strand
CAGAGCCTGAAACGGAAACGTTTCCGTGCCGCACTCGATGATACTTTCTTGTTGGAGTTGCTCTGCCCAATTTGATGCGATAGCCCTGCAGTCCGGCGGATGAACTCCTGACAAGTTCGACAGGCATGGTATATACTACGTCCGTTGGCTGGCCCCCCGAATAGAGTGACAGACGATGATGAGCGAACTGACCTCCCTGACGCTGACACAGGCGCTGAATAAGCTGCGCCAGCGCGAGATCTCCGCGGTTGAACTGACCCGGGCGACGCTGGAGCATATCGAGCGGACTGAACCCGCAGTGCAGGCGTTTCTCAAAGTCACGCCGGAGCGGGCGCTGGCGGATGCCGAAGCGGCTGATCGCGCGCGCGCCGCCGGGGATGAGCGCCCGCTGCTGGGGGTTCCGCTGGCCATCAAGGACGTGCTCTCCACCAAAGGGATCGAAACGACCTGTGGTTCGCGCATTCTGGAGGGCTACACCCCGATCTTCAATGCCACCAGCGTCCAGCGTCTGGAGGACGCCGGCATGGTCATGCTGGGCAAGCTGAACATGGATGAGTTCGCCATGGGGTCGTCTACGGAGAATTCCGCGTACAAGATCACGCGCAACCCGTGGGATCTCAGCCGTGTGCCCGGCGGGTCAAGCGGGGGGAGCGCCGCGGCGGTCAGCGCCGGGATGGCGTTCGGGACGCTGGGGACGGACACGGGCGGCAGCATCCGCCAGCCCGGTTCTTTCTGCGGCGTGGTCGGCCTGAAGCCGAGCTACGGGCGGGTATCGCGCTACGGCCTGGTCGCGTTCGGCTCATCGCTGGACTGCGCCGGCCCGCTGACGCGCACGGTCGAGGATGCTGCGCGTATCCTGCAGGTGATCGCCGGGCACGATCCGCGCGATGCCACCAGCGTCGATCTCCCCGTCCCCGATTACCTGGCCGCTCTGACCGGGGACATCAAAGGTCTGCGCATCGGCGTGCCGAAGGAATACTTCATCGAGGGGATGGAACCTGAGGTCGATGTCGTCGTCCACCAGGCGATCGAGCATCTGCGCACGCTAGGCGCGGAGATCATCGAGATCAGCCTGCCGCACACGTCATACGCGCTGCCCGTCTACTACATCATCGCTCCGGCGGAGGCCAGCGCCAACCTCGCCCGTTACGACGGCGTGCGCTTCGGCCCGCGCGTCAGCAAGCCGGATATGTGGGCGACGTACAAGGCCACGCGCGGTCTGTTCGGCCCGGAGGTGAAGCGGCGCATCATGCTGGGGACGTATGCCCTCTCCGCCGGGTACTACGACGCTTACTACGGCAAGGCGCAGCAGGTGCGCACGCTGATCAAGCGCGATTTCGATGAGGCATTCGCGCAGGTCGATGTCATCTGCGCCCCCGTCGCGCCCAGGACGGCCTTCAAGATCGGCGACAAGACGACCGATCCGCTGTCGATGTATCTGGAGGATGTCTTCACGCTGCCGGCCAGCCTGGCCGGGATGTGCGGGTTGAGCGTGCCGTGCGGTTTCGACGGGCAGGGCCTGCCGATCGGGCTGCAGATCATCGGTCGCCCCTTCGACGAGGCCACGGTGCTGCGCGTCGGCCATGCCTACGAACAATCCACCGAATGGCATCTGCGCCGCCCACCGTTGAACTGAGGATGAGCCGCGTTCGATGAATTCGATCCCACCGTTCAACCTGCCGGGGCGTTTCTGGCGCGGCAACCTGCACACCCATACCACCCGGTCGGACGGCACGCGCTCCCCGGAGTTCGTGTGCCGTTATTACCGCGCGCTCGGTTACGACTTTTTGAGCATCACCGACCATATGCTGCCGCAGTACGGCAATCCGATCACCGATACGACCCCGTACCGCACGGCGGATTTCACCACGCTGATCGGCGCGGAACTGCACGCCGGTCAGATCGGCAGCAATGGGGAGATCTGGCACATTCTGGCCAACGGCCTGCCGCTGGATTTCGCCCCGTCCGCTCCCGATGAGACCGGGCCGGAGCTGGCCGCCCGTGCGCTGGCCGCCGGCGCTTTCGTCACCTGCGCGCACCCGGCCTGGTATGCGCTGACCGAGGACGAAGTCATCTCGCTGGGGGATGTCCACGCCATCGAGACGATCAACGGCATCTCCGCCGATCACAGCGATCGGATCGACAGTTGGTACATGCTCGATGCGCTGCTGGCGCGCGGTCGCCGCTACTACGCCCTGACGACCGACGACGCGCATTTCCACGCCATCAACGCCGATGTGATGCTGGCCTGGACCTGGGTCAAGGCTGAAACCCTGACGCCGGAAGCGCTGCTGGCCGCGCTGAAAGCCGGGCATTACTACAGCAGCAGCGGCCCGCAGATCCTCGATCTCCAGTTCGACCGCGCGGCAGGCCGAGCGTACATCCAGTGCTCACCGGTGGAGAGCATCTTCATCATCGGGCGCGGATCGCACAGCGTCTATCACCACGGCAACGGGCTGATCGAGGCCGAACTGTCGTTGAAACGGCTGGGCGATTCGCCATACTGCCGCGTCATGGTGCGCGATGCCCGCGGAGGTCGCGCCTGGACGAACCCGATCTTCTTCGAGGACGGGGCCGGATCCGGATGATCGGCTTCTCGACCGGTTTCCACTGATCAGTCCAGATCGGCTTCAGATCGACGTCGGACAGCTCCCAGAGTTTGACAGCCTTCCGGTTGTCGGTGCTCTGCACTGGCAGGCCAAATCGCTGGCTGAGCTGCGCCTTCAGCTCGGCATCATCCGATCGCAGGTGATACCAGATGATGTAGAACAGATTGTTCAGGGCCAGGATCGGGTTCGGGACGAGATCGAACGGCAGCCCCGACTGGCTGATCTGAACATGCGATCTGGATGCATCTGACTGCACGCTGAAGGGAAAGGTTTCGTTCCACAGACATTCGAAAACGGCGTATTCCTCTGGGGTCAGGCCATCGCGGTCGCGCAGCCGTTCCGGGTATTCCATGTAGAACGACTCGTGGCGCACCCAGATGTTGAGCGTTTTGTAGTACCGGATCTGCTCACGCCGCACAGCCTCCAGTTTGTCACCGAACAGATCGGTGACCCCGTATTTTTTTGCAAAGAGCAGTTGAAACACCGTGCAGTTGGCCAGTTCTCTGGCTTTCTCGTACCCGCCGATCACGGCCAGCGTGGCAGCGTTCACAGCCCAGAAGCGGAAATGCAGTTTGTCCACGATGTACGCCGGGTAGGGCCAGGTCTCCAGGCTCGGGATCAGCGGCTCCAGGATCTGCGTGACTTCCTCAAATGATGGCAGCGGCAGCAGCGGTATTTTGCCCGCCAGTCCATACAGATAGAACCTGTCGATGTAAGACAGTTTGAAGGCATCCGCCAGTTTGTCGATGTTGTGCTCGCCGATATAGTTCCCTTTTTGTCTGGTATGGTCGGTTCTATCAATTTGTAACCAGCGGTTGATGGCATTGCGATTATTTCCCTGATCGCCATAGATTTGATCGGAGACCAGTTCAGATGTCCAGTTCCGCTGGTTCATCAGTTCTCGCAGATAGCTGCCAAAAGTCACTTTTGCCATCGTGGATGCCTCGGTGCAGGGCGGAATCTGAAACACGAATGTGTCAGTGCAGTGAACCCAAAAAACATTATCATATTCTGATAAGGATACGCAGCATTAGTCGGGGTGTTGCAATCGAAGCGGGCGAGGCAATGACCCGTATTTGAAAGACACAGTACCCTGATATCATCTGCTTGAAACTCTTCCGAAGTGCTGCTGTTTTATTAGTAAAAATCAAATTCGATGAGGTTTGATCACCCTCGCGCTCGATTGGCTGATGGGGAGGAGCGGTTTCATTCAGGATCTGAATTTTTCGTAAATTTTTACAAAAACTGACAGATAAGGTAGAGATCAGTTTGATGAAACGTTACAATGCTCATTATAACATGACAAAGCGTGTTACACACATCGCTGACGACACAAGGAATAGCGCAATCGGTCAATAGAGATTACAGGGGGTGCTCATGGATGGGAATTCGGATATCACCGGCAGTGTAATTCGTGTAGTGCAGTTCGATCAGATGCCGCTGTATCAGATCGCACGGCAGATTGCCGAGGTTGGGCGTAAGGTCAACATGCTGCGCCTCAAATACAGCGCCCTGATCTCTGCAGGGCTATCGCATCAAATTGGGCAGAGCAACTCCAACAAGAAAGTATCATCGAGTGCGGCACGGAAACGTTTCCGTTTCAGGCTCTG
>DAOUBU010000040.1:0-52717 GCA_034432395.1 Anaerolineae bacterium | reverse complement strand
CCGTTTTCTGTTGTCAGCAACAAAAGCTTGATTCTGCGCTGGCATTTGACCGTTTGTTATCTTTTTGAAACCTGCACATTGGGTTAGTTAGACTCATGAGTGCGAGTCGCACATCGCCTGAGGATTTTGATGACCGACAGACCCTCTGACTCACCGGCGCAGAAACCATCCACCCTATCTGAGTCAGCTTCACCGCTGACCCCTGCGGAGAAAAATCCCCCTGCGGACAAAGTATCCGGGAGCGAGGGGCCGCCTGACAGCGCCGAACAGAAGCCAGCTTCCGCTGTCGAAAAACCGCTCGATCGTCCCTCAGCGAAGGATGACGCGGACAAAGGGCCGGAAACGATCAGGGCGGTGGGCGCTCAGGCTGCCCCGCCTGCTGAGGCGGGTAAACCCGCTGCAAAACCTGGAGATGTGCCGGCATCCGCTCAACCTGAGCAGCGTCCGGTTGCACCTGCGCCCCCTGCTCCCCCGGCTGTAGCTGCTGCCCCGAAGGGAGCAGATGGATCTGCTCCTCCTGCCGCTCAAAAGGCGGAGGCGGATGCCGCCAGTTATGTGAAATGCCCCAACTGCGGTCGCCACAACCGCGTGGGTGAACTGATCTGCCAATACTGCAATGCCAGTCTGCTTGGCGAAGCATCTGGAGTGAAGACCAAACAGTTCGGTCAGGATGGGCGACCGGGCACGGGGATCCTGTCCGATACCGCCGTTCCAGCTTCTGCCCAGCAGGCATCGGCAGAGACCGTTGTCCCGGTACAACCGACCAGTCCGAGTGACACCGGCATCATCAAAACAGCGGTCAGAAGCGCCGGGAGCGATGTCTTCCAGGAAAAAATGATTCTGCGCCTTGAAGTTGAGGGGTATCCCACACCGATCCTGGTGTCCCCAAAGGCAGAAACGATCCTGGGACGCCGCGATCCGAGCACCGGGCTGATGCCCGATGTCGATCTGACGACTTACTCCGGATATCGGCTGGGCGTCAGTCGAAAGCATGCGGTCATTCAACTGAAACAAAAGCAGCTTGAGATCTACGACCTGGGCAGCAGCAACGGCACATTCGTCAACGGTGTCCGGCTGGAGCCGCACCGACCGATCGTGCTGCGCGATGGCGATGAGATCATCCTCGGCAAAATGGTGATGCGCGCGCTGTTCCAGTCAAGCGATCGCGCGTAAACAGCGAGGGGCTTGCAACAGACAGGTGCTGTGCGCCGACTGCGGCTGCTGCCTCAGCGTCCCAGGATGTCGGCGACCTCGGCGGCGGCTTTTTTGGCGGCGAACAAGACATGGCTCAGCCGTGCGCCTTTTTCAGCGAGCACGGCCAGCGACGCGCGACCGGCCGGGTAAACCACCATCACGCCGGATTCACCTTCCATCAGCAGCCGCTCCAGATCACCCTGTGCGAGGCGCCCCAGCGTGCGCTCTGCCAGCCCGATCAGCGTGGCGGACATCGCGGCGACCTGCGGACTGCTGGTCGGATTTTCATACGGATTCTCGTCGTTACCGGGGGGATATGCGGCGACCAGCAGGCCATCGGTGTTGACGATCACGGCCGCCTTCACACCATCCACAGCGATATGCAGAGTCTTCAGGGTGCGCTCAAGGATTTCGCTGCGATACTGCTGCGCCATCAACGAACTCGCTTTCCGAGTGAGATACGATAAACGATCATCAAATTTACCTCAGTATAGCCAAACTCAGCGCACCTTCCAATCGAGATGAAGGTCAGGTACGACGCTTCCGGGCCATCTCGTCAGCGAACTGCCCCAGCAGCAGCCGATCGGCCTCGCTCAACTGCGCTGTCATCAGCAGATCGGGACGATTTTCCCAGGTGCGCTTCAGCCCCTCGCGGCGGCGCCAGGCCTGGATTTCGCCGTGATTGCCGTCCTGCAGCACCGGGGGCACGCCGAGACCGCGGTAAACCGCCGGGCGGGTATACTGCGGCCCCTCCAGGATGCCCTCGGCATGGCTGTCGCGCTCCGCCGCCCCCTCTGCCCCCAGAACGCCTGGGATATGGCGGACAACGGCATCGACGATCACCATGGCCGCCAGTTCCCCGCCGGTCAGCACATAATCGCCGATGCTGATCTCATCCGTGCAGTGCACCTGACGCACCCGATCATCGATGCCTTCATAGTGACCACACACCAGCACCAGCCGATCATGCTGCGCCAGCTCGACCGCCACCGCATGGCTGAACAGGCGTCCCTGCGGCGACATCAGGATCACCGGAACTTCCGCCGAACCGCTCACCACAGCTTCGATCGCACGTCCGACGATGTCAGCGCGCAGGATCATACCGCCGCCGCCGCCGTAAGGCGTATCATCGACGGTGCGATGCCGGTCGGTCGCGTAATCGCGAATACCATGCAGGCGCAGATCGAGCAGACCGCGATCGCGCGCTTTCCACAACATGCTCTGCGTCATCGGCCCCTCGAACATGGCCGGAAACAGCGTCAGGATATCGATTCGCATCATCGGCCTCGGTCGGGTTGAGCCGGGTGCATGGGCCAGCGCATTATACGTCCAACGATCACGATAGCAATTGTAGGCTTGCAGTCCCCCGTGAACAACAAGATAATCAATTTTATGATTCGTCTGCCAACACTGTGCCTTGTCCTGATCGCTGTGATCCTGACCGCCGGATGCAATCTGGTCATGGATGAGCCGGGGCCATCCCTGCCCCCGCTGCCCACCGTCCAGTTTCTGGATCCGCAGGCCGATGCGGTCGTCAGCGAAGGCGATGAGGTGACGATCCGCCTGCTGGCCCAGGATCCCGGCGGAACTGGTGTCGCGCGGGTCGCGCTCCTGATCGACGATCTGCCGCATCAGGAAGCGCTTCCCGTCGTCAGCGCCGCCGTTCCCGTCTTCACCGTTGACATGAACTGGCTGGCCAGCGGGATCGGCCTGCACGCCCTGACCGCGACCGCATTTCGGCTGGACGGAACGGCTGGCCCGCCGACGACGATCCGCATCCTCGTCGGCCCGCGCGATCTTTCGACCCCGACGCCGCCGCCTCAGGTAGGCTAGCAGTAACGCTTCGTCATCAGTTAGTTTTCCGGGAAATCGCTTATGCCTTATCTCCTGCGTCCCCTGAGCAAGCCCCGTCTGGAAGGTCTATCCCCCGCCGATCGACGCACCGTCGAGCAGCATTTCGATGCCAACTCGGTCGAGATCAACATCGACGGTCAGTTTCTGGAATACGGGCGCATCGACTCGATCGAGGTTGCCCGCGCAGCGCGAACGCGCAATCCGGCGGGCTGGTTCGTGCGCAATATCCTGTATGGCGGTGAAGAGCGCTATCACATCGGCGTCTACTACGGACGGCATGAGCTGGTCATGACCAACCTGACCCGCGATGCGGTGCAGTATGTGACCGGGGTGATCGCTTTTTACGCGCGCAATCGCATCAAGTACATCGGCCCGGACGACATCATCCCGATCGGCGAGTGAGCATGCGCTTCTACGGCGCGGTGTTCGGCCTGCTGCTCGCCGCCTGCCTGCCACAGCCACCGACAGCGCCAGCGCCGGCGCTTCCGGCAGCGGTCTTCGAGATCGCCCGCACCGATCAGGTCGAACCTCCGGCGCTGGCGGTGAGCGGCGACACTGGGTTCGCCTTCGTCATCGGTTCAGATGCGGCAGGCGTTCATCACGACGTGGCTGTCCAGTCAGATTCGGGTGGCTGGGGGCCGCCGGTGGTGCTGCCCCTGCCCCCCCGGCATCCCTATCATCAGCGGGCTTACCGCGGGTTGGGCAGCACGCACCTATTGTGGCTCGATGCTGACCCGGCAGCGCCGGAGATCAACCGCGTTTACGGGGCGGTCATCAGCGATGAACTGATCGTCCTTCGCGGCCCAACGGCGATCTCAGCGCCCGATCATCAGGTCTCTGAATTCAGCGCGCTGCCCCGCGCGGATGGCGGTCTGCTGGTCATCTATCAGGGAGGCAGCGGCGCAACCGCCGATCTGTATCAGGTCGAAGTCAGCGTAACTGGCGTTCCGCGGCCAGCGCAGCGGATCGCAGGCAGCAGTGAGGGAGTGTGCACAGCCGGAAACGCCGATGATGGCTGGATCTTCTGGATCGCAGCGGCGACCGGGCAGATCCGGCGCGCGCGCAGCGGCCCGGACGGTGTGTCGGCGTCGGCGGCCATCGCGCCGATGATCTACCTGAGATCGGGCGACCGCCTGATCGGGATGAGCGCCTCGGACTGGGGAGACCGGGCCGGCCTCATCATCAACGTCGCCCACCCGGACGGGAGCAGCACGGCCTGGCTTCTGACGGGCGAGCATGAGGCCGTTTTCTGGGATGCGCCGCAGCCGCTCCTGACAGCGGAGGGAGACCCGATGGCGCATGCCGCCTTTCTGCCGGGGACGCCCTTTTTCGCCGGCACAGCGAGCGGCTCGCTCGGGGTGTGGCGTCTCAGGGCCGGGGCGGCCTCTCCCCTCGGATCGACGGTTCCGGCGCTGCTCGTTCGCCCGCCGGGTGTGACTCCGCTGAACGAAGAGGCCTTCATCATCGCCTGGTCAGATGTGACCGGCCCGGCCATCAGCCAGCGCAGCCTGCGCGTGCAGCTCCCGGATGCGACCCGCATCCGGTGAGGTGCGCCGGGATCGTCAGCAAGCGTTCATCCGGTCGAACAGATCGAGGATTTCATCCGCCGCAGCCGCCACTTCAGCGCAGCCCTGCGCCTCGGCAGCGCGTCTGGCCGCCACCACGCCGCTGCGATGCACCCGGCGGAAATCACCGTGCGGAAGCGCATAGCCGTGCTCATCCTGGGCGAGATACCACTTGCCCAGCTCATCATCACCGTGTTCGGCCCGATAAGCCTGCTGCTGCGCCTCTGTGGGACGGTTCTGCTCCCAGATGGTGTTGATCGCATACTGACCCGTCTTCACCAGATGCAGCGCATGATCAAGACCGGGCGGATTGATCTTCAACATCGTCGTCGATCCTCTTCTCTGCTCATCCTGCGGCGGTTTCACCTGTGATCAGCGTATCCGGCGGAAAATCACCCG
The DNA here is from genome assembly GCA_034432395.1 of Anaerolineae bacterium. Classification (GTDB taxonomy): domain Bacteria; phylum Chloroflexota; class Anaerolineae; order Aggregatilineales; family Phototrophicaceae; genus Flexifilum. The sequence continues at coordinate 47,705 of DAOUBU010000040.1, read as the reverse complement.
GTACGTGGTGGCCGATCGTTCACCCGTATCGGTGGTACAAGGCACAATCGAGAGCGGCTGCGCGATCGGATTCGAGCGCCCCGGCAGATCAATCAGATAACTGCGCCCGGCTTCCATCTGGAAATCGGCGAAACCCGGCCCGCGTTCTGGCAGCAGGCCGGTGAAAAACAGACTCTCTCCACCGCTCCAGCGGGCGCGCACGCCGACCCCCGGCACACCGGTCGCCCCGTTCGCCTCATAGACCAACACTTCGATCATCCCCGGTCGGCTGGCACTGCACAACGTGCTCACGCCCAGCAGTTCGAAATCGCCCTGCGGCGGGCTGGTGGGCAGGCGCAGGGGCAAAGCAGTGGGTGTGATCAATTCCTCCGGGCTAGGGGTCTTCGTCGGCGGGATGATCGGAGCCGGGGTGACAGTCGGAAGCTGGATATCCACGATCCGCGTCGGGTTCGTCAGCGGTGCGCTGATCAGGGTATCCGCACAGCCGCTGCGCCCCTGAAGCCGATAAAAGGTGATCATCGCCTGTACGGCGCGCAGACCATGCGACGAACTGACATATCCCGTCGTCGCCAGATCACAGGCGAGATCGGCCACAGCCTGGATCGGATCGCCGGGCAGACGCAGTTCCAGCAAACGCGCAACCGCGCGATCGACGTCGGAGTCATAAGCGAAGGCCAGCGCGATCGCAGCGATATACTCGACCTGATCATCCTCCGTGATCTGCCACGGCTGGACATCGGTCTCAGGCAGCGGGTTGATCTCGCGCGCGAAGTAGAACCCCGCGCCGGTGCCCAGCAGCAGCCCGATCACGATACCCCAGAGCGATATCGTGCGGCGGCGGCGGGTGTATTTTCGTGGAACGGATACCGGATCGCGGTTCACGGAAGGGTCACCAGTCGGTAAGGTTCCATGATCGGGGTCAGACGCCCCAATCCCTCGGAAAGCGCGACGAGACGCTGAATATCGGTCACCGAACGCGAGGCGGAGATATAGCGCTCCGTCACGTCCTGCACATAGGCCGGGATGTTCGGCACGCCGATCAGCCGCAGCCGATCGAGCGCCGCCGTGACATCGCGATCGAGCAGATACGCCGACGCGATCATGACGACATAATCATCCTTGTAGCGCCCATCCAGGGCCTGAGCCGGGCTGTTCCCGGCGCGGGCGGGAAACTGCACCCATCCCAGGTACAACCCCAGGCCAGCGCCGATGATCAGGGCCGCCAGCAGCGAGAGCAGAAAACGCATGTCATCACCCTGTGAAGCAGTTGCTCGGATCCGCGTTCGCGCATCCCACGTCCGACACAAGCATCCGGACTGAGTGTACTTGTAGATAGGTAAGCCCGCAAAACGACAAACCGCCAGATACGACTCTGGCGGTCAGGGTTTGCCGGCGGTGGGAATCGAACCCACAAGCCCTTGCGAGCGACGCATTTTGAGTGCGTTGTGTTTGCCAGTTTCACCACGCCGGCACGCGGCAGAAATTGTCAACTTCCCAGACCTGATAGTATAGTAGAGGTATGTCCGTGTCAATATCGGGCCGTGCACGCCCACCGCTTGAACATGAAGCCGAGCTGATCGCGCAGGCACAGCGTGGCAGCCTTGACTCATTCAATCTCCTCGTGCTCCATTATCAAAACAGCGTCTTCACCCTGGCCTATCGTATCCTGGGCGATAGCGAGGCGGCTGCCGATGCTGTGCAAAGCGCATTGATCGCCGCATACCGCCGCCTGAGCAGCTTTCGCGGCGGCAGCTTCCGCGGCTGGCTGCTGCGCATCACAGCCAACCAGTGTTACGACGAATTGCGCCGGCGCAAACGCCAGCCGGCGACTTCGCTGGAAGACCTCCCCGATGCCGAACGCGATGATGGCGCTCAACTGCCTGACCCGGCGGACAGCCCGGAACAGACGGTAGAGCGCCGTGAAGTCGAGCGCGCGGTGCAGGACTGCATTCAAGCGCTGGGGCCAGACCAGCGGGTGATCCTCGTCCTGAGCGACGTGGAAGGGCTGGATTATCAGACGATCGCAGAAACGCTGAACCTGGCGCTGGGCACAGTCAAATCGCGCTTGAGCCGTGCGCGCGCCAGTGTGCGCGATTGTCTTCAGGCCGTCGCGGAACTTTTGCCCGCTGCATTCCGTCTGACTCATGACAGGTCCTGAAGGTCTGAGATGACGACGCCCGATCGGTTCCCCTCCATTACCCCCATTACGGATGCGCAGCGCGAACGGCTGTCCGCCTATATCGACGGCATGTTATCGGACTCCGAGCGTCTGGCCCTGGAGGCCGAACTGGAACGCAGCATCGCGCTGAAACGAGAGCTGGACAGTTTGATCGCCGCGCGCGACCTGCTCCGCAGTTTGCCGGAGCTGCGTCCCCCGCGCGATCTGCGGCTCACCCCGGACATGGTGCGCGCTCGGCCTGCGCGCGTCATGCGCTTTCCCGCCGCGGCGGCGCTGAGCGCAGCCGCCGCTTTCATCCTGATCGCCGCGGGGATTCTGTCGCTGCTCCCGCCGCGATCGGCGGAAATGCCCCCGGCGATCAGCGCGCTGAGCACGGCAGCATCCCCATCCCCGGCGACTCCGCTCGCAAGTCCGACGCTCGATCTGGCAACGCTGTTGGCCGCGCTGATCGACAGCGGCGCTGCAACGACGATCCCGGAGAGCGCCCCGGCTGATGCCGACGACAAGACCGTCATCCCTGCGCCGATGGAAACGCCCGTCGATCAGGTTTTCAGTTTCAGTTCAGGCGCTGCACAGGCCGATACCGCAGCCGCGGCGTTATCCGCGGGCAGCTCGGCGCCATCCGTCAGCGCGGCGGGGAGCCGCAGCGCGGCCACAGCGGTCTCTCCGCCGGGCGGGGATGGGGACAGCGGCGCGGCTCAGCCCGCCGCCATCATGCCGCCAGCGTCCGCATTTCAGGCATTTTCGACGCAGGGAGGTGCGCCGCTTCCGCCGACGCTGACGGAGACGCCCAAACCCGAACCGACACCGACGCGGCAGCCGGCTCCCACAGCGACCGCACAGCCCCCTCAGGAACCCGCCCTCGCAGAACAGACGGAACCGCTGGTCGATCGCGCCATATCCGATCAGGCCGTTCAAGCAGGGGAACCCGCCTTTCCCACGGCATCAGCGGTTCTGATCGCGCTTGGCCTGGCGCTGGCTGGACTGAGCGCGATCCTTCTGCTACGATCGCGCTCATGACTCGTTCAGCCCCCTACTGTCCGCAGTGTGGACAGCCCACTCAGATGCGCCCGGTGTTCGGTCGTGAACGCCCCGTGTGTACCGCCTGCGGCCACACTGTCTTTTTTGATCCCAAAGTGGCTGTTGCCGTGCTGATCACCCGTGCGGGCGACGCCGATAACGGCGCTGAAATTCTGCTGGTGCAGCGCGGCAACGATCCGGGCAAAGGCTTGTGGTCGGTTCCGGCGGGTTTCATGGATTACGATGAAGACCCACAGTCAGCAGCGGTGCGCGAGACCTTTGAGGAGACCGGGCTGACGATTCAGATCGCCCATCTGATCGCCGTGCTGCATCGCCCGGATCCCGACGGACTGGCCGATCTGGTGCTCATCTATCGCGGTGCGCTGGCCGATCCACAGACAGAACCTTGCCCCGGCGATGATACCGTCGCAGCCGCCTGGTTCACCGGTGAAGCCATACCGGAGCTGGCCTTCGCCAGCACCCGCCTGCTCGTCCAGCGCTGGCGGGCCGGCGACTTCGACCGGATCGACGCCATCGGCCCGCTCGATTAATCCCCCGCAGCGCTGATCCGCTCGGCATCGAGCGCCTGCGTCAGATCGAACAGCTCAAACGAGAGCTGGGGCAGCATCAGCACGCCGTATGTGTGCGAACTCGAACGCACATTATGGAAGGTATACAGCGACCCCGGATTGATGACGCAGCCATTCTCCACCCGGACGTACAGCGGCATATGGGTATGTCCGGTGATGAGCACCTGCGCCCCCAGCGAGTCCAGCATCATGTTCAAAAGCGTATTCGACACATGATCGCGGTACAGACCCCACAGATTGTTGCCCGGTTTGCCGTGGGTCATATAGACCAACTGCCCCTCCAGCGTGCCGCGCCATTCCAGGGGCAGCGTGCGCAGAAAGGCCTTATTCTCCGGCGTCAGGCCGTAGTTGAACTCATCGTGATTGCCCCGCACCGTCGGGATGTTGTACTGGCGGATCAATTCGACGACGCTGTCCGGCTGCGGCCCGCGCCCGACCAGATCGCCCGCGCACAGAATTAAATCAACCCGATGAATGTTCCGTAAACGATCCAGTGCTGTTTCAAGAGCGGCGTAATCGCCGTGAATATCGGAAATGACCCCAACGTTCATCCTGCAATCCCAGACGTGTAGAAGTGCTCATGATTATAGCAGATCGAGACAAACGCTGTATGACGCCGTTCGACCTCGCTCCGCTGGCATTCATCTGAGCCGCTGAAGCACTCAGCAGAATCTCACAGATGCAGGATATCATCGCCTATGCTATGATCCCGTTTAGAAGCAGCGTGTGCCGCAGTCCAGGCCGTAAGCGGAAAGATACCCTCGTATGCAGCGGCTGACTGCGTGGTTGATCGATAACATACGACGCGCCGTCGGGCGCGTCCGGTGGAGCACCATGACCCAACTGCTGCTGGTCCGACATGCCGTCAACGATTATGTGAAAACGGGTAAATTGGCCGGCTGGACGCCCGGCGTGCACCTCAATGAAGAAGGTGTTGCGCAGGCTGAAGCCCTGGGCCAGCGCCTGGCCGACGTGCGCATCGATGCGCTTTACGCCAGCCCCCTGGAACGCACGATGGAAACCGCGCAGGCGATCCAGCGGCATCATGCGCATCTGACGATCGTGCAGTCGGACGAGATCGGTGAAGTGCGCTATGGCGATTGGGAAGGCCAGGCGATCGCAGCGCTGCAAACGCGCAAAATGTGGCATCTGGTTCAGGAATATCCATCGCGCGCCTATTTTCCGAATGGCGAGACCCTGCGCGGCGTCCAGTTCCGCGCCGTCAATGCGGTAGAGCGGATCGCCGCCGGGCATCCGCGCCAGGTGGTCGTGATCGTCAGCCATGCGGATCTGATCAAGATGATCCTGGCTCATTACCTGGGCATGCATCTCGATCATTTCCAGCGGATTGTCGTCTCGCCGGCGTCGATCACGACGCTGATGCTGGGCTATGGGCGTCCGTACATCGTGGCCATGAACGATACGGCGCACCTGCAAATGCTGGAAAAACAGCGGCGCGCAGCGGCGGCGGACGCATCCTCAACCGCCGCAGCGGAAGCAGCAGAGACCTGAGACCGGATCCGGAAAGGGACTCCGTCAGACCATGCCGAATGTCGAAATTGAACTCAATCCAGTCGATTTCATCACAATTGGAACGATCGGCCCAAAAGGACAGCGCGTGTTCCACTTGCAGGCCGGAAAAGGCGATCAGATCGTATCGCTGGTGATCGAGAAAGAACAGGCCTGGGCCTTGAGCGAGGCGATCAAGGAGATGATCGCCGATCTGGACACGCGCTTCCCGCGGGAAACCCCGCCAGCCGGCGCCCCTCCAAACATGGATCTGCGCGAACCGATCGAACCCCTCTTCCGGGTCGCCCAGATGGGACTGGGATATGACGAAGAACGCGATCTGATCGTCCTCGTCGCCCAGGAACTGATCATCGCTGGCACGGATGACGATGAGAACCACGAGGAAATCGAACCCAGCATCGTTCGCTTCTGGTCAACGCGCGAGCAGATGCGCTCGTTGAGCGAACATTCCAGCCATACCGTCAAAGCGGGGCGGCCCGACCCCAAACAAAACGGACGCATAGTTTATTACTGGACGTAGCCCATGACTGATCTCCCAGTGATACCGGCAGCCAGTAACGGATCGAGCGGCGGCCCGACCGCACTGCCCTACCCCGCAGGACGCATCCTGGAAATCCTCGCCAGAGGCCAGATCCGGGAAGAGTACGGGCTGCTGCGCTGGAGTTCCAATTACGCCTTCCTGATCGCCATCACGCTGGACGATGCGACGATCTCTGCGGTTTACAAGCCGCGGACGGGTGAGCGTCCGCTCTGGGATTTTCCCGATGGCACGCTGTGCAACCGGGAGATGGCCGCTTTCCTGACCTCGGAAGCGCTGGGCTGGCAGATCGTCCCGCCGACGGTGCTGCGCGAGGGGCCGCGCGGCCTCGGCTCGATGCAGTTCTTCATCGACCACAACCCGGAGATCAACTACTTCACATTCGATGCCGCGCTGCGTCCGCAGTTGGAGCGCATCGCAGCCTTTGACGTGATCGTCAACAATGCCGATCGCAAAGGGGGGCACTGCCTGCTCGATGCCGCCGGGCATGTCTGGGGGATCGATCACGGCATCACGTTTCACCAGGCGCACAAACTGCGAACTGTGATCTGGGATTATGCGAACTGCCCTATCCCGGAAGCACTGCTCCATGACATCGAACGCCTGCTGATTGCGCTGACCGATCCCGACAGCGCCTACCGTCGGCAGTTGAACGCGCTGCTGGCGCCAGGAGAGATCACCGCTGCGCGCCATCGGATCGAGAAACTGCTCAAGACGCGCATCTACCCGGCCCCCGGCCCAGGCCCCAACTATCCCTGGCCGCCGGTCTGATCTTCCCATCCCCTTAAAACATAATTAACAGTGTTATAATCAGCCTGTAACAGCCTGCATCAACAATCAGGCGTTCGTAATTTCATTTGAAAGCAGTGCAGTTGAGGAATGGGGAGCTTCTATGATGCGTAAGCTGGTGCTTTTGATCGGCGTACTCAGCCTGCTCATTGTCGGTGCGGTGCAGGCCCAGAGCGATACCTTCAAACTGACTATCGTGCACACCAATGATACCCACGCGGCCCATCAGCCGAACTCAGCCGGGGATGGCGGCGCCGCGCGTCTGGCGGCGGTGGTCAATCAGATCCGCAGCAGCGCCGCCAACGTCCTGCTCGTGGATGCTGGCGACCGCTTCACCGGAACGCTCTTCCACCAGCAGTATCGGGGTGAGGACAACCAGCGCATCATGAACGCGATCGGCTACGACGCCATGACGCTGGGCAACCATGAATTCGACGACGGCGATGAGGTGCTGGCGCGTTTCATCCAGGGGCTGGAGTTCCCGGTCGTGAGCGCCAATATCGCGGTGGCTGAAGATGGCCCGCTGGCCGGTCTGTTCGCCCCGTACACCACCCTGGATGTCAACGGCACGCCGATCGGCGTCATCGGCCTGACCACCGCGGATACCGCGTTCATCGCCAGCCCCGGTGAAGGGACGGAGTTCAGCGCCGCCTACGCGGAGATCGTCAACGCTGCCGCCGCTGAACTGACCGCCCAGGGCGTCAACAAGATCATCCTGCTCAGCCACCTCGGCTTCGGCGAAGATGCCGCCCTCGCTCCGCAGTTGACCGGCGTGGATGTCATCGTCGGCGGTCACAGTCACACGCTGCTGAGCAACCTCTATGCCGCCGGCCAGGATGCTTATCCGGTTCGGGCCACCGGCGCGGATGGCAACCCGATCGCGATCGTCCAGGCGGGCGGTGGCAATACCCTGTACGTCGGTGTTCTGGACGTCGAATTCAACGCTGACGGGATCATCACCCGCGCCACCGGTGACGTCGTCCTGCTGAGCCGCTACATCACGCCGGATCCGGAGATCGAAGCCCTGGTTGCCGAGCTGAACGCGCCGCTGGAAGCGCTGCGCGCCACCGTGATCGGCCAGACGGACGTCTTCCTGGTTGGCGACCGCGCCTTCTGCCGCGCGATGGAATGCACCCTGGGCAACCTGATCACCGACGCCATGCGCGCGGAAACGGGCGCGCAGATCGCGGTCATGAACGGCGGCGGCATCCGCGCCAACATCCCCAATGCCCCGACGCCGGAGGATGTCAACATCGGCACGACCGACGTGACGCTGGGCGACGTGCTCACCGTCCTGCCGTTCGGCAACCTGATCTCCACGTTTGAACTGACCGGCGCGAACGTCATCGCGGCCATCGAACACGGCCTGTCAGCGGTGGGCACGGATTCGGGCACGGGCCGTTATCCGCAGGTGTCCGGCATTCGCTACACTTACGACAGCGCGCAGCCCGTCGGCAGCCGCGTCATCAGCGTCGAAATCCAGCTCGAGGATGGCAGCTTTGCGCCGATCGATCCGGAAGCGACCTACAGCGTGGTCAGCAACGACTTCCTGCGCCGCGGCGGTGACGGCTACCAGGTCTTCGCCGAGAATGCCATCAACCCGTATGACTTCGGTCGTCCGCTCGATCAGGTGGTCGCCGATTACATCGCGGCCAACTCGCCGGTCGCCCCCGTCCTCGAAGGGCGCATCACCGACGTGGCCGCCCAGTAACCGGCCGCAGTTACCTCAAACTGAACATCGGGAGACAGAGGATGCGGGCCGCCGCATCCTCTGTTTGCTTTTCAGCGGCCCGCCGCCGGCCCCGGCGCGGTTCAGATCGCCGTTCTTCATCCGTCTGTTCCGGGAAGAAATCTCTGCTATACTGGGATAAATTCGATCTGAAAGGATGTTTTTGCTGAGGAGGCGTGTTCTGGAAACGTTAGAGCTTGCCCGTGAAATCGTCGCCGCCGCGGAAGACAAAAAAGCGGAAGACATCGTTCTGCTCGACCTGCGCCCCGATACCATCATCGCCGATTTTTTCGTCATCTGCACGGGCGACAATGTGCGTCAGTTGCGCGCCATTGCCGACAGCATCCGCGAAAAAGTTAAAACGACGGCGCAGCGTCTCCCTTATTCAGTTGAAGGCGAGCCGGACAGCGGCTGGCTGCTGATGGATTACGGCGATATCGTCGTCCACATCATGAGCGCGGAAAATCGACGTTACTACGACCTGGAAGGGCTGTGGAAGACGGCGAACGTCCTCGTCCGTGTTCAGTGAGGGGCGCAGGCAGCGCCCCTCATCACGCCATCAGGCCGGGCCATCAGGCGTTTTCGAAGATCCAGGCGTCCGTGACGCGGCCCCAGCCGGGAAGCAGTTCATCTTCACTGAAGAAGTTGGCGACTTCCGCCAGACCGTTCTCCGGACTGTCGGAACCGTGCACCAGATTGCGCCCGACTTCGAGCGCGAAATCGCCGCGGATCGAACCGGGGGCCGCTTCATGGGGGCGCGTCGCACCGATCGTGTTGCGCGCATTGACGACCGCGTTGGTGCCTTCAAGGGCCATCACCACAACCGGCGCCGACGTGATGTAATTGACCAGCCCTTCATAGAACGGCTTTCCGGCGTGAATGGCGTAGTGGCGTTCGGCCAGCTCGCGCGAGACCTGCATCAATTTGAGGCCGATGATGCGCAGGCCGCGCTGCTCAAACCGCTTGATGATCTCCCCCGTCAGCCCGCGCTGCACCGCATCCGGCTTGACGATGATCAGAGTGCGTTCCTGTGCCATGTGCTTTTTATCCCTTTTGCAAGTTGAGAAACGGTGGCAACCCGCGTCAGTATGCAGAAAAACCCCGCCGATCTCAAGGCGGGGTTCTTTAAAAGATGCGCGTGCGCCGAAACCGGCTCTATGCGCCGTTCAGCGCCGGCGGCACGAAATTCGAGGCATCGATCGTCTGCATCGGCGCAGCGGATGATGAGGAGGCCGACTGCCGGACATCGATGTCATAGCGCGCGTAAACGCACTGATCGACATCGTCATCGAATGCCGTATTGAACACCATCAGGTATGCGGCATCGTACGCGCGGTTGTCGAAGGTGCCACCCGATCCGAGGTCGAAGATCTCCGCCTGATCGCCGCGAATACCGATGGCATACAACCGCAGAGACGTCGGCCCGGTCAGACGCAGCTCATATGAGCCGGGCAGCGTCGCCAGCTCGAAATAATTCGCCCCCAGTTCCTGAATCCCCTGCCCGGTTGGCTGCCATTTGCCGGTCTGGTTGATGATATTCTCCAGCCAGACGGTGTATTGCAGCAGTTCAGCCACGTCGTAGCGCCGCATCAGATTGAGCAGATGATAGCGCAGCACCGAATCGACCAGCGTATCGCCGTAGCGGTTCAGCGTGGTCTCCAGGGCGGAGAAGCCATCCCGTTCAGCGATCTGTTCCCACAGTCGAGAGACGATTCGCGGTTCGTGGGCCTCCGCCAGGGACTGGATGTACAGCCACGTCCCGTACATGATGTTGGTTTCGGGCGAACCACTGCCCGCGCCGAAGCACACCTCCGGATAGCCCATCGAGGCCTGCAGGTAGCCCGACGCCTCTTCATCGGTCGGGAAGGTCGCCACTTCAATCCACGATGCGGTCGCCTCAAAAAACCAGTTGTGCGGTTCTTCAGCGTCGTAGCCGAACTGGAACAGATGATTGAGTTCGTGCGTGACGGTCGCGCGCATGATCTGGATCGCTTCGGACGCCGAACTGGCCGCGCTGGCATAATCGTTATCGATGACCAGGTGCGAGGTGGCCGCGCGCGTCTCGCGGGCGGGCGTGTTGGGGTTATCGCCGACAAGCTGCTCAGGCTGCGCATAGCCGAGGGCGTTCTCCTCTTTGCCGATGACGTCATACAGATAGACGTCGAAGCGCCCATTGTTCGCAGGCGGCGGGGTGAAACCGAGCGCATCGCGCTGTGCGCCGAACGCTTCCTCAAATGCCTGTGCGACCGCTTCAAGGTATTCGGGCGTCGTGGCGTCGTCCCCGTCCAGCGTGTAGAAGATGCGGAAATGCTCGGTCTCGACGATCTGCGTCGGGCCGCTCAGGCTCAGCGCGGCCTCAGCCGTCCCGGTGACGTCGCGCAGCGTCCCCGCAGGTTCCCCTGCCGCGCTGATCGCTTCATCAGCCGCCGCATCGCGGTAAACCGACAGCACGAAATCACCGCTGGAGTCGCCGGCTGCCCCTTCATAACGACTGACGACGAAGTAGTAGGTTCCCGCCGCGGCGCTCGTGAAGGTCAGCGCGGAGTTGAGGGAGACCTGCGGATTGTAATCATCGTTCTGCGCCAGCACGCGCTGACCGACATCGACGATCGTCAGCACCGTGTCCAGGTCGCCGCTGGTCGCTTCAGCGGTGACGAAGATCGTCTCGTTGGCGAACAGATCGATGGCGAAGCGCTGTTCGGGCGCAGCGTCGCTGATCGTCCCGGTCAGCGTGGTCACCGGCTCAGCCGAAACCGAACCGACCGCAGTCCCCTGTTCGGCCTCAAAGACCCCGTAGACAACGGTCAGGCGAAACTCCCCCTCACCGTCATAGCGCGTCACGTCGATCGCATACTCGCCATCGACGGGCGCGGTGAAAGCGACCTGTGAGTCGTAAATACCACCGGATGTGTCGATATCGTCATTTTCCACCAGCACGCGCCCGGACGGATCGTAAACGATCAGATACGGATCGAGAGAGCCGGACAGGGCTTCCGCTGTCATCGTGACGGCTTCGCCCGCGGCCAGCGTGATGGTGTACGATTGAACCGGCTGCGCATCGGTGATCTGCCCCTCAGCGGTGTCCGTCTCACCGGCATTCTGGGATGGGCCGCCGGCGGAGCCAGCGGTGACAAATGTGATCGTGATCTGGTATGTGCCCGTGGAACCGCCGAAGCTGCTGACGCGGATCACATGCTCACCGGTCACCGATGCAGTGAATTCGACCGCCGCGTTGTAATTGCCCCCGGCGGTGTCGATATCATCGTTTTCCGCCACCAGTTGATCATCCGGGGCGAACACCTGCACGACCGGATCGAGCGCGGGCGATGTCGCCATCACGGTGATGAAGGCCGTTTCCCCGGCTTGCATCGGCAGCGTGTAATCCTCAAATGGCGTGCCAACGCTGATCGTCCCACTCAGCGACTCCTGCGCAGCGGCGCCCAGGCCGCCGATCAGCAGCACCGCCGTCAGCCCCCACCACGCCATCAAACGACCTATCCTGAACATTCGCGCTCTCCCTGTGTGCGTCTATAGAACATCGACCGGCCAGCCGATGTATCATCGTGACGACGTACACCGACTGGCCGGAACCGGTTGTGGCTGTCTATTCAGTCGCAGCGGCGGCGGCATTCGGTTCGCGCTGTCCGGGCCGGGCTTGCCGCGATCTATCCGGGCCGGGAGATCGAGCGGGCGCGGTCTCAGAGCTGGCTCAGGGCCTCGCGATAGGTATCGAGCGCCTCCTGCAGCTTGCCCTGACGCATCAACCCATCGCCGAGAACGCGGTACACCACCGGGTGGCCGCGGTGCAGTTTGGCGAGGCTGGTCAGATCGTCTACGATATCATCGATCTGCACGTTGGCGCGGATGAGCGCTTCGTATTCGTGCAGACTGCTCTCCAGATCCCCTTCTTTGCTGCGGGCGCGCGCCGTTTCCAGAGAGGCCGCGATGGTGAAGGCGGCGGGCTGTGGACGCGGCGCACTGGGCGGAGCGGCTGGCGCAGCGGCGGCCACGGGCTGCACAGCCGGCACTACGGGGGGCATGCTTTCAACCACCGGCTCAGGCGGGCTGATGCTTTCCTCGATCGACTGTTTCAACCAGGGTGGGATGTCCTCCGGGTTGATCTCAGCCTCTATATCGCGCAGCCACGGCGGTATCGGCTCGGCTTCTGGCTGTTCATCCGGGATGAATGCGGCAGCGGCCGGTTCCGGGGTCGTCAGCGGCAGCGCGGCGACCAGCCAGTCGGGCAGCGGCTGCGCTTCACCGGGCGGAAGCACATCCTCGTCTTTGAAGCGCGCCGGCAGCAGCGGGCCGCTCTCCGTCTCAACCTCAGCCTCAGGGGCGGCTGATCCCCCGGCCAGCTCCTCGACACGAGCGATCCGTTCGGGATCGGCCAGATTGGCGGTGTACCAGTCGGGCACATTGTGGATATCGATCTCGCCCAGTTCGTGTTCCAGGTCAAACGCCTCAACCCACGGGTCGGCGGGGTCAACTTCGATCGATGCAGGAGCTGGCTCATCAGCTTCTTCCTGCTCGCTGACGAAAACGCTGTCCATCGAGAGCGGCTGCTCCGGCCCAACCTCTTCGCGCAGCCAGTCAGGGATTTTCGGTTCAGCTTCAGCTTTTGCATCAACAGCGGCGGCGGGGAACAGCGACTCAAACGCCGGGCGATCCTCCCCGGAGGAGGCGAGATCATCCACCGGCGGAGCGCCAACCTGTTCGATCAACCAGTCCGGGATCTCCGCGCGGATCGGCGGCGTATCTTCGTCCTCCTCCTCAAGCGACGGAATTTCCGGCTGCTGGCTGGCGCGTTCCGCCTGAATCTCCAACCACACCTTCATCTGCTCAGGGGTGACGGTTCCCTTCGCGATCGCCGCGTTGATCGCCGCTTCAGACAGGTCATCGGCAGGCGGAGGGGGCGGCGGTTCCGGTCGGGCTGTCTTGACGCCAGCTTCATCGTAGCCCTGTTCAGCCGCCATCGATTGCAGCCAGGAGGATGGATCGCTCGTCGGAGCTTCAGCGGCTGGCGTAGGGCGCTGCGATCGCTCAAATGAAAACGGTGTGTACGCGGGTTCCTCAGCCTTTGCGGGCGGGACCGGCGGCACAACGGCATTGTGGGCTGTGATCAGCTCTTCGGGACGCGCTCCCTGGCGCGCCGCAATCGTCTCCAACCAGTTCAGGTCGAGTTGAGCTTCGTCCTCTACTGCGGCGGGAGCCTGATCCACGTCGCTGGGCGGGGCCAGCGGCCCCAGTTCGCCCTGCGCGCGCGCCAGATCCTCCAGCCATGAGACCGGATCCGTCGCAGGCGTGGGTGCTGCGTCGTCATCCGTCAGATCGAGGTTGAACAGAGCGTCCCCCTGATCGGCCGCCAGGCTTTCCAGCCAGGCCAGCGCGCTGTTGGATGCAGCCGCATTCATGGACGGACTGGGGGCCGTCCGCATCACGTCAGCTTCAACCGGGGGCGGTGGTTCCACGGGCAGCGATCGCGGCGGGGGTGGCGCAGCAGGCGGTGCCGCCGCCGGGCTGATGACCGACTGCACTGTGGTTGACTGCTCATGATAGGGAACGTAGCCGGGTTCATCGATCACGACGGACGCGGGGTCGATATCCGGAATATCGAGATTGGCCGCCGTGGTAAACCCTTCCGTCGCCCCCTGTTTTCTGGCCAGGGTCTCCAGCCAGGCCATGATCTCTTCAGGACTCATGCTGTTGAAATCGGGCGTATTATCAGGTGACATCCCACGTCCCTCTCATTCCAGATTCGCTGAGCGCCAGATCGATCAGCACTTTCCAGTTCCTGCCAGCCGTTGTTAACGCAGCCATTCAGGCACGTCCACTTCCGCCGATGATGCGCCTGCCGCCGTATTTCCCCATTTATACCACAATGGACGTCGGGTGAATACGAATCGGCGGCGCGGTGCTGCCTGGGTGACGGCGGGTGTCTCCACCGGAACAAGCTGGTGCGACTCTTCCTCGACGATATCCACCAGCCAGTCGTAACCGGGCGCCGGGCTGACCGCAGATTCTACGCCGGGTGTCGCATCAAGCCCGATCGGGGCTGTCTCATCAAAACCGATTGCGCTGTGAGCATCGTCGATGAAAGCGGTCTCGATCGGCTCGTCCTCAGTCGCGCCGTAATCGACATCCAGACCGGGAACCATTGCGTTCAGCCAGTCCGGAGCGTTGTCCGCCGGCGTGATATCCAATTCGAACGCCGCCTCCGACCGATCATCGGGCTGCGCCGCCGAGGATGACGCCGTCACCTCGCCGCCTGGGACGAAATCCAGCAGACCGGTATCGAAAATCTCGGCAGCCGGCTCGAATTGCGCTTCTGCATCCGCCTGTCCTTCGACGCTGAATTCAGCCTCGCCGGCTGGGGCTTCTTCAGTTGATGCAGCAGCGGATGCCGCCAGACCCGCCGCTGCCGCGGCGATATCCCCCGGCGGGAAAATCAGCGTGCTGGGTTCAGAGAACGCATCGGGCGCTTCCGCAGTCGGCTGTTCATCCCAGAGCGATGCTTCATGCTCACGATCCACTGTGGGCTGAGCGTCCATCTCTTCGCTCACAGGTTCAGGCGGGGCCTCATCGGAAGGCCCTCCCGCTGACGCGGCGCTGACGAACAGCGCATCGAAGTCAATGGTCGGCGCAGACTCTTCCTCCGGCATTTCCGGTTCCAGCTCTACGGGTGACAGTTCATTCAACCAGTCTAACGAATCGTCCTGCATGACGAGTTCCGGTTCCTCATCACCGCCGGCTTCGGCCTCCGGGGACGACGGCATATCCAGTTGATCCAGCCAGTCGAGATCGCCTCCTGAAGCGCTCTCCTCACTTCCCACCGCCTGCACCCCGAACAGGCTGTCGAGATCTTGCTGATCCTCGGCGCTCACAAACGCCAGATCATCTGAGAATTCGCCGCCGTGGTCAGGCTCATCTTCACCATGAACTTCGCTCAACGGGGCCGCTTCCATCAACCAGTCAGGCAGCGAACCGCTTTCCAACGGCTGGAGTTCGCCATCATCGGATGCGCTCACCTCCGCTTCATCGTCGGACGGGCTTTCCCCGGTGAACGCCTGCTCCGCTTCCAGATCGTGCAGCCAATCCGGCACGGTCTCTCCCGGTTCATCGCCGCTTCGCTCCTCTGCAAAATGAGCAGACTGGCTCTCCGGCTGATCGGCATCAAATGCGCTCAGGCTCTCCTGATCGTTCATCGCAAACATCTCCGAAACGGTTTCACCGGTCGAGAGCCATGCCAGATCGGCATCGGACTGGGGTGCAGACAGCTCATCCAGCGCAGCATCTTCCCGATTGTCCGACAGGGACGCAGGGAGGACGTCCGCGTTTAAACTGGACAACCACTCCAGATCGTCATCTGCCTCCGCCGTCTGACCTGCTGCTGAGGCGGGCGCGCTGTCGAACTGAGCCAGCCAGTCGCTCAGATCATCCGCGGATCCCTGCCCCGTCAAGCGAGCAGCGTCCTGTCCCTCCGCTGGCTGATCGCCGGCCATCCAGTCCAGATTGGCATCTTTCAACATGGCTGTCAGACCGCGGCGCGGCCCGGGGACATCACCACCGGAGGCCGGCGCAGCGCCAATATCCTCCCAGCCGACTTCGATCTCAGGGAGGTCACCGGTCGCAAAATTCGCTTCGCGATCCGGGGGCGCATCGGCACTCGCTGAAGCCGCCGCGGATGGCGAGCCTTCATCGAAGCCAGCGAACAGATCGTCCAGATCGCTCATCGTGACGCCGGGCGCCGTATCGGCGATCATCGGGGCAAATTCCCCGGTGGACTGGGCCAGTTGATCGAGCGGATCGGGGGTGTCATCCAAATTGAGCGTCTGAAGCGATCCGGTTTTGTAGCGCTCGCGCTCGATAGGCAGGTTCTCGATCAGATCCAGCGGTGACTGCTCACCCGGATCCTGGACGAGATCATCGAAGCTGGGTTCCTCAAATAAACTGGCGCGGGCCGTTTCAACATCCCTGGACGGCCCGGAAACGTCAGGGGATGTGAGCGCCTCGACCCCCAGCGCTTCTTCGAGAAACTGATCGTCATCGTTGAGCCAGCTCAACGAGTCCTGATCGGCGGCTGCGCGCGGTGCGGCCGCCTGCGCGCGCGCCTCCAGATCGGCCAGCCAGGCATCTTCGTCTTCAACTTCAACCGGCGGTGCAGGCTCATCAGCGGGACGGGCCGGCAGGTCGAACAGCGACTCGAAGCGATCGGCCTGAGAGTCCGCCGCCGTGAGCGACTGGATGGCATCGGGGCGGTACTCCCCTGCGGAGTCGCTCAGCCATGCCAGGGGATCGCCGGCGCTTCCGGGGCCAGGATCGACGAAATCGCCAAACAGTTCCGCCAGATCTTCGCTTCCCGCCTGCGTCCCGGCGGGCATCTCAGCCGGTTCCAGACCGATGCCCGCATCGCGCAGCCACGCTTCCGGGTCACGCTCAAATGCGGAGAGAGACTCGTTCTCCGCGGTGGACTCCATCGGCGCGCCCGCCAGCTCTTCAAAATCGAATTCGAAATCGAGCGACGATGCCCCGCTGTTCTCTGTGCCAACAGAGGTGCCGCCGGTGAAGGCGAATTCAGCCGGCAGTTCCTCATCCGCATCGCGCGATGATTTCGCGCTCGATGCCAGCGGCTTGTCGAGGGCCGACATCCAGTCCTCATCGTCAGATGCCGCGCTGTGCTCCAGCAGACCGGTCTGCGGCGTGAGCATATGCGTCCCCTGAAGCTGCGCCTGATCGAGCCAGCGCTCCGCCGCGGCGTCAGAGGCGACCGTGTCACCGAGATCCTGAAGCCATTCGGGGCGGGAAGCCACCAGTTCCGACTGAGCCGAGATGCGGTAATCCAGCTCTTCAATCTTGAACGCATCATCGGAGGCGGGAGCGCCGGTCACCAGCTCAAGCGCCAGATACGGATCGACTGCTTCGATCCGGTTCAGGTATTTCTGCGCGTCGGAGGGGCGCTGCACGTCCAGCCAGAGCCGGGTCAGGATGCGATTGGCGTCGATGCAGTCGGGCAGTTTCTCATGAACATCCATCGCAGTCTCAGCCGCCTGCACCTGATCGCCCATTTCCCACAGCGTGCGCGCCAGCAGGATCTTGAGATCGAGGCGATCGGGCATCCGGTTGAGCGCGTTCCGCAGGGTTTCCAGCGCCTGATCGTACTGGCGGTTGCGCAGGGACTGGCGCGCCAGAGCCGATGACGTGAGCTGCACACGGGCGTTCTCGATATTGCGATAGCGCCGGTACAGGGAGCGCACGGCATCGAGCACATCCTGCCGATTGGGTTCCTGCTCATAGGCCCGTTCGGCATGCCAGATCGCCTCATCCGCCTTGCGCAGATGATCGTACACCTCGCTCAGGCCGAGATTGGCCTGGTAATCATCGGGGATCACGCTCAAGACGCGCCGGAATGCCGCGCCCGCCTCTTCCCAGCGGCCATTGAGGAGCAGCGCCCGCCCCAGCGCCCGGTATGCAGCGACATTCTTCGGATAGACCCGGAGGATATGCCGGCAGTGATGGATCACTTCGTCGGCAGCCCCGGAATTCAGCAGCATGTCGAGCCGGTTGAGATATGCTCGCAAACTGATTTCAGACATTGTCGCTCCCCTGTCGCTATGGAACTTGACCGATCGGCGCTCATGGAGAACACCGCGGTTCCGAAGGGCCGCTCAATCCGGCAGCGCATCCCCTCTCCATCATCCTGCTCAGGAATATATCCTTCAGCATACCACTAGCATATCACAAATCGAAATGCGATAACGCAGTATGAGCGGATAGGAAAGAAACTAACAAAAAGACAAACGGGCAGGCACAGGACATTCGTCCGTTTTTCAGCCCCGATCTGTGCAGCGATCACGATCTTTTCAGTCGTATTTTTGTGAGCGATCCGGGCGCGATCTCTTGTGAAAAGATTAAAGGGAGCTAAACTAGAGTTGTCTTTTCTTCTACTGCGGAGGAGGCCCATTCATGAGAGTAAAAGGCGTGTTCGTTTTGTTTGTGTCGGTTCTGCTGGCTGTGATGGTGATCGCCCCGATTGCCGCACAGGATGAGATTGTGTTCGGCGTCGTCCTGGTCGGCCCCCAGAACGATCGCGGCTGGAGCCAGGCACACTACGAAGGCGGGCAGTACGTTGAAGCCAATCTGCCCGGTTCACGAATGGTCGTCTTTGAAAGCCTGAACCCCGCTGATGCGCCGGAGACCACGCTGAGCGAGGTCGTGACGGAGATGGTCGATCAGGGCGCGCGGGTGATTTTCACGGCGTCCGATGCTTTTGAAGAGGATACCGCTGCCGTTGCGCGTTCCTTCCCCGATGTCGTCTTCATCAATATTTCCGGTGATGACGTCCTGACCGGTGAAGCGCCGTCCAACGTCGGCAATCTGATGGGCCAGATGGAATGGGGCAAACTGATCGCCGGCTGCGCCGCGGCGCTGGCGACCGAAACGGGCAGCATCGGTTACCTCGGGCCTCTGATCAACGGCGAAACGCGCCGTCTTGCCTCATCGGCCTATCTGGGGGCGCGCTACTGCTATGAGACGTACCGCGGTGGCAATGTGGAAGACCTGACCTTCACGGTGACCTGGATCGGTTTCTGGTTCAACATCCCCGGTGTCACCCTGGATCCGACGGAAGAGACCAACACCTTCTTCGACAGCGGGGCGGATGTCGTCATCAGCGGCATCGACACCACCGAAGCGATCGTGATCGCCGGCCAGCGCCGTGCCGCCGGCGAGAACGTCTACGCAGTCCCCTATGACTACATCGGCGCGTGCGACGAAGCGCCCGAAGCCTGCCTCGGCGTGCCGTACTTCCACTGGGGGCCGGATTACCTGAAAATCGTGCGCGCGGTCGCTGAAGGAAGCTGGACGCCCGAATGGACATGGGCCGGGCCGGACTGGTCGGACATCAACAATCCCGATACGTCCGCGGTGGGTTTCGTGACCGGCCCGGGGTTGAGTGAAGAGGCGGCGGCGCAGCTCGATGGTTTCATCGCCGATCTCGCCAGCTATGCGACCAACCCGCTGGTTCCGACCAGCTTCGCCCTCTGGCATGGGCCGCTGTACCTGCAGGACGGTACAGAACTGGCCGGCGAGAACCAGTGGGTCGATGTGCTCGATGTCTGGTATCTGCCGCAGCTTCTGCAGGGCATGGTGGGGGCCAGCGAATAAGAACTGGTTTTTCAGCGGGGGCTGCGCCGGGCATCCGGGCATCCCCCGCCCTTTCTTTATGCTGACCGGATCACCCGGCCTGGATTTTTACGGATCCCCATGAAAATTGAACTGCGGCACGTGCACAAGCATTTTGGCAGCGTGCATGCCAATAACGATATCTCGGTGATCTTCCCGGCGGGGCATATCGTCGGTGTGCTGGGCGAAAACGGCGCGGGAAAATCCACGTTGATGAAGATCCTGTCAGGCTATCAGCCGGCTGACAGCGGCACCATTCTGCTCGACGATCGCGTAGTGCATTACGACAACCCGCAGGAAGCGATCGCGCACGGCATCGGCATGCTTCAGCAGGATCCGCTGGACATACCGGCCTTCACTGTGCTCGAAAACTTCATGTACGGGTTTCCCGGCGGCCTGCGCCTCGATCGGCGGCGGGCGCGCCAGACGCTGCTCTCCACGTGCGCCAGCGCGGGCTTCACGCTCGACCCCGACATGGCGATCGACCAGCTCACCATCGGCCAGCGTCAGCAGCTTGAGATCGTGCGGCAGCTTGCGCTGGGTGTGCGCGCCCTCATCCTTGATGAACCGACGACCGGCATTTCGGCTGAACAAAAGCAGACGCTGTTCGACGCGCTGCGCCATCTGGCCCATGACAAGGGCATGAGCATCCTGCTGGTGTCCCACAAGCTGGAAGATGTGATCGCGCTCTGCGATGATGTCATCGTGCTGCGCGGCGGGCGGCTGGTGGGGCAGGCATCGATGCCGGTGACCACAGCCGAACTGGTCAGGATGATGTTCGGGCAGGAACTGGCTCCTCCGGCGGTCAGCCGCCAGCAGCCAGGAAAGCCGATCCTCGAACTGGATCAAGTCTCGCTGCGCGGCCAGCGGGTGCATATCGATCGCTATTCTTTGCGCGTGAGCGAACGCGAGATCATCGGCCTGGCTGGTCTGGACGGAAGCGGTCAGGATCTGATCCTGCGTGCCTGCGCCGGCCTCGTCCGGCCCACGCACGGCCACGTCCGCCTCAACGGAACGGACATGACCGGCAAGTCGTTTCGCGATTTCATGGCGCGCGGCGTGGCTTTCAGCGCGGCGGGGCGGCTGGAAGAGGGCCTGATCGCCGGTTTGACCCTGACCGAACACATGGCCCTGGTGAACGGTCGCAGCACCCTGATCCACTGGGGGACTGTGCGTCAGATCACGGCCACTCAACTGACCACCTACAACGTCAGAGGTCGCCCGGAGAGCCGCATCGAAGCGCTCTCCGGCGGTAACCAGCAGCGCATGCTGATGGCCCTGATGCCCAGACGCCCCGTTCTGATGGCGCTGGAGCATCCAACGCGCGGTCTCGATGTCGACTCGACACGGTGGATCTGGGAGCAACTGCTGGAGCGTCGCGATCAGGGCACTGCGATCCTGTTCACATCGCCTGACCTGGATGAGATCGTCACCTACAGCGATCGCATCCTGGTGCTGTTCGCCGGGCGCGTGTTCGAGGTGGCCGATGCCCGCAGAACGACCATCGATGAACTGGGACGCCTGATCGGCGGCCACTTCGAAGCCGTTGAACCTACACCCGGCAGGATGTAACCGTTATGGCCTCATTTACCGGTCGCCAGCGTGTGTTGAATATCAGCTTTGCGCTGCTGCCCATCATCGGGTCAGCGCTGATCTCCGCACTGCTGATCATGGCTGTCGGCAAAGACCCGATCGCGGTGCTGGAAAAAGTCATCGAAGGCGCGTTCTTCGGCACGGAGCGTTTCTCCGGCGTACTCAATTTCTGGATGCCGCTGCTGCTGGCCGCGCTCGGCCTGACGATCACGTTCACCGCCGGCCTGTGGAACATCGGCGTCGAAGGCCAGATGATGATGGGGGCCGTTTTCGCGACCAGCATCGCCCTCTTTTCCGCCGACTCGCCGCTTCCCAGCCCGGTGCTCATCGGCGTCGAAATCCTGGCTGCGATGTTCGGCGGGATGCTGTGGGGAGCGCTGGTGGGGATCCTGAAAGTCAAACTGGGGATCAATGAAATCTTCGGCGGTGTGGCTTTGAACGCGCTGGCCAACGTGCTGTCGATCTACCTGATCAGCGGGCCGTGGCAGCCGCCGGAGGGTGGCAGCGCCCAATCCACCGCGCCATTTCCGCCGGCAGCGCTGCTGCCGGAGTTCTCCAGCGCGTATCCGATCAGTCTGGCGATGCTGGTGATTGTCATCGCTGCGTCGATCGGCGTCGTGCTGGCGCTGCGCGGGACGCGCTGGGGGCTGCAGTTGAAAGCCACCGGCAGGAATGCTCGTTCGGCGCTGCTGCTCGGCGTGCCGACAGAGCGGGTCGCCATGAGCGCCTTCATCGTCTGCGGCGCACTGGCCGGCATCGCGGGATCCTATCGCGTCCTCTTCACGTTTGACAGCCTGCGCCCGCTGGCGTCCGGCGGCATCGGCTTCCTGGCGCTGCTGGTCGTGCTGCTGGTGGGGACGCGCGCCCTCTGGGTTCCGCTGGTGGCCTTCCTCTTCGCCGTGATCCTGGGCGGCAGCACCCGTCTCAAAGTCGCTCTCCAGCTCGATCAATCGCTGGCAGGGGTCTTACAGGGCATTCTGGTGCTGCTGGTTTTGCTCACGAATGGCCTGCGAGCGCGTCTCTCCGCCCGGCGCGAGGCCAGCGCCGAGACTTCCGGAATGGAAGACAGCGGCATCAGCGCGGCCACCCCACGTCGCACACCTCCCGTTGAAGGAGCGGTGACCAGCCATGAATGACAGCCTGATCAACATCCTCAACAGCATCGTCGCCAACGCGACTCCGCTGGTCATCGCCGGCATCGGCGAGACGATCACCGAACGCGCCGGGGTCGTCAACCTGTCCCTGGATGGCAGTCTGGCGTTAGCCGCCATGGCCGGGTTCGTCGCCGCGCTGACGACCGGCAATCCCCTGATCGGTCTGCTGGTTGCAATGCTGGTGGGCGGCATCATCGCCCTGATCATCGCTGTGGCCGATATCCAACTGAAACAGGATCAGGTGGCGATCGGCTTCATCCTGACACTCCTGTGCGCCGATATCGCTCAGTTCCTCGGCCAGGGCTACACCCGCACCCCCGGCCCGCAGATCGTCAACTTTCCCGTTCCGTTCCTGCAGGATATCCCGATCATCGGGCCGATCTTCTTTCAGCATACCCCGCTGGTCTACCTCAGCTATGGGCTGATCATCGGCTCATGGTACTGGCTGTTCCACACGCGACCCGGCCTGGCCCACCGGTCGATCGGGGAGCGCCCGGCTGCGGCCTTCGCCCGTGGGACGCCCGTCAACCGCCTGCGCCTCCTGTACACGGTCATCGGCGGCGCGCTCGTCGGTCTCGCCGGGGCCAGCTATTCCCTGGCCATCAAGCCTGGCTGGGCGACTCCGCCTTCGATGCGCGGTGACGGCTGGATCGCGCTCGCGATCGTCATCTTCGGCGGCTGGCATCCATTCCGCGTCGTGCTGGGAGCGTATCTGTTCGCGGCACTACGCGCACTGGCTTCGGCCATTCAGCGCAGCCCGGACATCCAGATCCCCCTTGTTCTGCTTAACGGGCTACCGTGGATCCTGATGATCCTCACGCTGCTGATGGTGAGCAGCGGGGCCATTCAACGCCTGACGATGCTGCTTCCCCGGCCCTTACAGCGCCTGTCGCGCGGTATCCTGCGCTCCGATCCGCCAGCGGCGCTGGGCACGCGCTTCGAATCCAGCCAGTGAGGCAGCATCAGCAGTGCCAGCGCACTGATAGATAATATGCAGGCATCCGCAGTAGGATATCTGTACCGCAGTCAGTGAGCGGGTCTCAGCAGGCCGATCTGCACCTCAACAACCTGCACAAATTGTGCGATAATGGAATCCAGTTAACAGTACTATTGATGAAGCCTGAACATGAGTGGGACACGACGCGATCGGTTGGTGAGCTGGGCACTGGGGGCGATAGCCGGGATCAGCATCGGCTTTTCCATCATCGACATCCTCAATATCGCCCCGGGCTGGGCAGCGCGCCTGACGCCGCTCTTCGTCGGCGTGCTGCTGCTGTACGTTGTACTGGAACGCGAACGTGTTGAGAGCGTCAAGTACATTGTCCGCCGCCTGGATCGGGGGATGCGGCAGATGCGCTCCGATCTGCGCCGTGCGGGAGGGCGCGCGGCGGGGACACCGACCCGGTCTAACCTGCCCGATACCTACCGCTCGATCGAGTGGAAGGGTATGATCTTCCGCTCAAATACGGAAGTGCGGATCGCCAAGGCGCTTGAGAACGCCAACGTCCTGTACCTTCCCCCGGTCAAAGCGCGGATGAACCAGGGCAAGGAACGCACCGGGCGCGAGATCGATTTTCTGATCTTTCACAAAGGGCGCTGGGGCATCCTTGAGGTGGACGGCCCCTATCACCGCCCTGAAGCGGACGCAGCGCGCGATGAACTGCTGCGCGACCACGGCATCAGCATCATCCAGCGCTTCGACTCGGAAGCCTGCTATCACGATGCGCCCGGCGTTGTGCGCGCTTTCCTCGCCCGGCTGAGCGAGGAACCATCCCCGGAAACCCCGTCCAGTTAAGCGCTCGACCGGAGACATTCAGAAACGTCCAACTTTCATGTGCCGCTCAGCGCGGCCAGCCGCTCCTCAACGTCAGCACGGAACGGCAGCGGATACGTCTCGGCAAATGCCAGCACCCACTCATAATCGCGCCGCGCCTCGAAGTTTTCCCGCTGCGCCTGATAGATCTGGCCGCGCAGGTAGATACGGCTGGCGGTGCGTTCAACGGCGATCGCCTGCTGGATGCTGTTCAGGGCGGCGGTGTAATTGCCGAGCGCCAGGTTCGCCCGTGCGGCATACTCCTGCGCATAGGGGCGCAGTTCCTCCGGCAGATCGGGATCGCCCAGCGCCTGATTGATCGCCGTCAGCGCCTGCGTGTACACCGTGTTCGAACGCTCTTCGTCCTGTGCAGCGCGATCGATCGTCGCCCGCCCGATCAGCAGATTGATGACAGCGTCGGGAAGCACGCCGCGCCCCAGCAGCGCCTCGGCATCCTGCAGTGCGGTGCTGTAGCGGCCCGCGTCGTAGGCGGCCTGCATGCGCTCGGCGCGGATCGTCAGATCATCGGTCAGCGTGAATGCCTCGGTGAAGTCCGCCAGCGCCGCATCGAAACGCCGCAGCCGGGAATACAGCCGTCCGCGCGCCTCCAGCAGCAGCGGCGTTTGCGGCGTGTCTTCCACAGTCAGCGCCTGATCGAACGCGATGAGCGCCAGATCGTAATTGCCCTCGGCGATGCGCGCCTGGCCGAGCAGCAGATAGGCCAACTGGCTGCCCGGATAGTAGTGCAGATACGTTTGCGCGTACAGCACCGCCTGGCCGGGATTGCGCTGATCGAGAGCGGTGCGGATCTGAAGCTGATAGGCGGCTTCGGCAGTCGGATCGACATACAGCGCCAGGAATGCCTGATACTGCGCCAGATCGTATTCGCGCTGGAGCCGGTAGATCTCCCCCTTCTCCACCAGCAGCAGGGTGTTGGCGCTGAGATCGGGGACGTTCAGCCCGCGATCGATCACGCGCAGCGCTTCCAGATAATCCCGATCCGCGGCGTAGCACCGGGCCAGCACCAGGTACGGCTCGTCCAGCCGCGGGTCGCGCTGAATGGCGGCCTCGGCAAAGTCCTGGGCCTGGGCGTAATATGCTTCAGCATTTCTGCGGTCACCGCGCCGCTGCGCGTCCTGCGCCATCCGCAGATAGACCTGGGCGTAGCCGCTGTTGATCAGCGGCGCAAAATTGCTGTTCGGGGCTTCATCCAGCCGCCCTTCGGCCTCCTCCAGCACATCCAGTGCATCGTTGAAATCGCCCTGTTCCAGCAGCGCCATGGCCTGATAGTAGTATGGATTGGGGGAGAACGACTGCCCGGTCAGCCCGACTTCAGCGACGATCGTCGGCAGGGCAGCAGCGACCTGCCCACGGTTGAGCAGCACGATCGCCTCTTGCAGCGGACGCTCGAAAACCGGCGGATAAATCGCTGTTGGCGGGGGCAGGTTGTTGGGGTCGGCCCGCGGCAGCGAAATCGGCGGCTGCGGCGATGGCGTCGGCGAACTGCGCGGCTGCGGCGATGGCGTCGGCGTCACGCCTGGCGTGCTGGTCGGCGTCGCGGTGGGCGTGTTGGTGAACGTGCGCGTCGGCGCGATGACGACCGAGCGCAGATCGTCGTTGGTCAGTACGATCACCGCGCCGACCACCACCAGCAGAAACATCAGACCCGCCGCCGCCGCCGCATAAACCAGCCGCAGACGGACGATATCGCCTTCACCCGCGCGCCGTTTCGACTTGCGCACCCACTTGATCGATGTCGGGGGCTGCGGTGCGAGGCGTTCACGCAGCGCCAGCTCCGCCTGTCGGTAGGCGCTGTTCACGCTGTCCTGCGTCGGCAGCGGGACACCGGGCGGCTGGCTCATCATCTCCTGCGTGCTCAGCCTGCGCGCGCCCGCCGCTGGCTGGGGAGGCGGCTGGGCCGGACGAGCGCTCGGCGCCGGGGGCGGCTGATGCGGCGGTTCCGGCGCGGGCGCTGAACCGAGTTTTTTCAACCCCAGACCGCCTGCAGGGGGCGGCGTCGGGCCGGGGGGGGGACTGGCGGGCGGCGCGGGCGGCAGCTCGATCGCGGCCAGCGCCTGCCGCGCTGCATCATTGCCGGGGTTGATCTCCAGCACTTTCCGCAGGCAGAAGGAACGCTCGCGCTGATCGCGGGCAACGCTGGCTAACCACAGCCAGGCGGCCTCGCTGCCCGGATCGAGGCGGATCGACTGCTGAAGCAGGCTTCGGGCCTCGTCTTTATTGCCCGCTTTCGCAGCGGCGATCCCCTGCTGACGCAGCTCACGCGCTCTCTCGCTGGACACACTTCCCCCCGCAGACGACTGTCGTTCCGGCGCAACATTGCCCTGATTGTACAGCAAACCGGGGTACGACAAAAATAACGTGAATGGTAGAATCGCGCTTTACGATCGGAAAAGTATGCTGCCGTGAACACACCACACCGTCTCACCCTCACAGCCGCCAGCGCCGGCGAACGACTGGATAAAACCCTCGTCGCCGCCCTGGGCGACCGCCTGTCTCGCTCGCAGATCCAGACGCTGATCGCAGAGGGCAGCGTGCTGGTCAACGGGATGCCGGCCCGGTCGGGCTGGCGGCTCAAGGGTGGAGAGACCATCATCATTGACCTACCCCCCGCTCCTGACCGATCAGCGGAGCCGACCATCACCGCCGAACCGATCCCGCTGAATGTCGTCTATGAGGATGAGGATGTCGCGGTGATCGACAAGCCAGCAGGCCTGATCGTGCATCCCGGCGTGCAGCGGGAAGAGGGCACGCTCGTCCATGCCCTGCTGGCGCGCTTTCCGCAGATCGCCGAGATCGACTATGCGCCTCAGCGACGCGGCATCGTTCATCGGCTGGACAAGGACACCAGCGGGCTGATCGTCGTCGCCAAACATGCCCGCGCCATGCGCCGGCTGATGCGCCAGTTCGCCGAACGCACCGTCGAAAAAGAGTACCTGGCGCTGACCGAGCGCCCGCCGCGCACACCGACCGGACGGATCGAGGCCCCGATCGCCCGTGACCCGGTGAATCGAAAAAAGATGACGGTCACGCGGGGCGGTCGTCCCGCCGTCACTGAATTCCGGGTCATCGAGCGTTTCAAAGATGGGCGCACGCTGATCCGCCTCAAACTGCTGACGGGCCGCACCCATCAGGCGCGCGTCCATATGGCATTCATCAACTGCCCCCTGGTGGGCGATCCGGTTTACGGGTTCAAACGCCAGCAGCTCGGGCTGCGCCGTCAGTTCCTGCACGCGGCCTCCCTCAGTTTCACGCAGCCCTCAACCGGAGAACGCCTGCATTTTGAGTCTCCCCTGCCGGACGATCTGGCCCGGGTGCTGGAAACGCTACGTCGAAGCTCAATCTCGTGATTCGGGCCTGAATCGACTACAATAACGGGCCGGTTTTCCACAGCGCAACGAAGAGGATCGACGATGCGTGAAGTCACGGTTGCTACCGCTCAAATCAAACCCCGGCTCGGTGAGCTGGAGGACAACCTGGTCAAAATGACCGAGATGATCTCCAAGATCGCCTCGCAGCAGAAGGTCGATCTGATCGTCTTTCCAGAGCTGATCACGAGCGGTTACGAACTCGGCCTGCGCTTCACCGAGCTGGCCCAGCGCGTGCCCGGCCCGACGGTCAACCTGATCGCCCAGCGCGCCAATGAGTACGGCATCTACATCGTCTTCGGCATGGTGACCAAAGAAAAGGTCGAGTCCGTCCTCTACAATTCGGCGGTGATGGTCGGGCCGGACGGAGAACTGGTCGAGGTCTACAACAAGATCCACCTGCGCGGTGAGGAACGCATGGCGTTTCGCGAAGGCTACAAACTCCCCGTCGTCGATACCGAAATCGGCTCGATCGGGATGATGCTGGGCTACGATCTGGCCTTCCCCGAAGTCGCACGTTCCCTGGCCCTTGATGGCGCAGAGATCCTGACCGTGTGCGCCAACTGGGAAGCGCAGCATATGGACGAGTGGAAAACTTACATGCGCGCCCGCGCTTACGAGAATGCCTGCTACGTGGTCGGGGCGAACCGCATCGGCGAAGACGTGACCATCACCTTTGGCGGCGAAAGCATGATCGTCAGCCCGCGCGGCACGATTATGGCCACCCTGGCCAACGAAACCGATCCCGACTCGGGCGCGCCGCTGGAGGGTTTTGCCGTCGCCCGCATCGATCTCGACGACGTGCGCCGTAACCGGGAAGAGTTCCAGTATTTCCAGAACCGCCAGCCGCTGGTGTACAAAGCGGTCGTGCGCCGCTACTGATCGGTGTTCGCTCTCAACAGCGTGGTCGGCGTCGATTTCAGCGGGGGCATCGACGCCGGGCGCAAGATCTGGCTTGCTGAGGGGCAAATCTCTAACGGACAAGTGCATCTGCTGGGGCTGCGGCGCGCCAGCGAACTCGCCGGCGGCGTGGTGGATCGCGACCGTGCCATCGCAGCCCTGCGCGACTGGATCGCGGCGCTGCCCGGCGGAACCCTGATCGGCTGCGATTTCCCGTTCAGCCTGGCCCGGTCGATGATCCGCCACGACTCGTGGGATGCATTCGCTGCGGCCTTCGGATCGGACTATCCGCAGGCTGAGGCGCTGTTTGCAGCGGGACGCGCCGCCGGATCGCCCTACCGCCAGACCGATCGCGAAGCGCGCACCCCGTTCGCCCCGTGCAACCTGCGCATCTACCGCCAGACCTACTACGGCATCCGCGATCTGCTGGCCCCGCTTGCCGCCACAGGTCAGGCGCGCATCCTGCCGTTTCACGATCCGGCATCGGATCTGCCGGGCCTGATCGAAGTGTGCCCGGCATCGCTGCTCAAGGCGCGCGGGTGGTACATCCCCTACAAAGGCCCGGATCGACGGCCCGCGCGCGCCCGGCTGCTGGATCGGCTGATCGAACACGACCTCATCATACCCGCCCCCTTTCACGACGCGGTGCTCGACGATCCGGAAGGGGATGCGCTCGACAGTGTGATCGCCGCGGTGTGCGCCGCGCACGCGACGGAATCGATCGCCCAGCCCGTCGATGCGCTGAGCCGCCTGGAAGGGCGCGTTTACTACTGAACGGCTGAGGCCGCCTCCCTTCCCGGTTGCACTTGCCTGTTTGCGCATTACAATCTGTAAGAACACAACCCTGAAGGAGATGTCATGCTACCTGACCAGCTCCCTCCCGAACTGGTGATCGTGCAGCAAACCGCCACCGAGGTGTTCAATTTCCTGCCGCGGCTGGTGGCTGCACCTGTCATCCTTGTGGTGTTTTACTTCATCGACCGCCTTGTGCGCCGCATGATCAACCGCTATACCAAACGCGCTTTTCTGTCGGAAGATGTCCGCAGTTTGCTGGTGCGCACGATCAGCCTGGTGATCATCACCGTCGGCCTCATCACCGCGCTGGGCACGCTGGGCATCGACGTCACCGCGCTGGTCGCCGGTCTCGGCCTGACGGGTTTCGCGCTCGGTTTCGCCCTGCAGGATATCATCAGCAATTTTCTGGCGGGCGTGCTGCTGGTCATCAACCGTCCGTTCCGGCGCGGCAATTACATCAAAGTGGGCGATAAAGAGGGCATCGTCGTCGATCTCGACCTGCGCTACACCACGCTGCAGCGCGATCAGATCCGCATTCTGATCCCGAATTCGAGCCTGTTTAAAGAGGCAATCACGATCCTGCTGTCCCCACCCGCGCCAGGCGCGCAGTCCGGTCAATCGGCAGCGCCGACGATGCCCGCACCGCCCTCAGCCATCCCATCCAACTGATCCCCCAGTTTTTCAGGGAGTATGAGCGGCGATGCGGACATAATCTGGAGCTCGTCTGGAGTCAAACAGAAAGGGACTGAGCGGATTATGCGCGACATCATTCTGACCACGACGAACACGCTGGACGGCAAGTCGATCAAAACGTATCTGGGGGTCGTTTTCGGCGAGGCGATCCTGGGTGCGAATATCGTGCGCGACTTCATGGCTTCGATCACCGATATCGTCGGTGGACGATCCGCTGCGTATGAGCAGTCGCTCCGCGAAGCGCGCGAAACGGCCATCCAGGAAATGATCCAGGACGCGCTCTCCCGCGGCGCGAATGCCGTCATCGGCATCGATATCGACTACGAGACTATCGGACAGGGCAGCATGTTGATGGTTTCGGCCACTGGAACGGCTGTCCGGTACGAGTGACGCAGCCCGCTGACCGGAAGCATCCGCGATGCGCGATCAGCCGCAGCCCGTCATCCCTGTTCTGATCTTCGGCGCGATGCTCCTGGTGATCGCAGCGGCGGTGTACACCCTGCTCACCAGCCAGCCCCCTCCGGTGCAGATCACGATCCTGCCGCCCCCGGCCACGGTCACGCCTGCCCCGAGTGCGACCCACGGCCCACTCCTGATCTACGTCACCGGGGCGGTGAGCGCGCCTGCGTCCACCGTTTCGCTGCCCGCTGGCAGCCGCGTTGAAGATGCCATCCGCGCGGCGGGCGGCGTGACGGCAGAAGCCGATCTGGAGCGGGTCAATCTGGCCGCTTTACTGAGCGATGGCGATCAGGTTCACGTCCCGCGCGTTAATGAGCCTGGCGGCGGGCTGGCGACGCCGGGGCAGGCCTCACGGTTGATCGGCATCAATACAGCCACAGCCGCTGAACTGGAACGGCTCCCCGGCATCGGGCCGTCTCTGGCGGCTGCGATCGTCACCTACCGGGAAGACAGCGGGCCGTTTCGCTCGCTGGAAGATCTCGACGCGGTGCCGGGCATCGGCCCCGCCCTGCTGACCGAGATCGCCGCCTATATCCTTTTCGACTGACGTCAATTCAGAGCGGCCCGCTCCGTTCAGGTATCGAAAAAGACGGGGTCATCGGCTTCCAGGCCCAGGACGTCGCTCATCAGGATCGCCCCTTCATTGGCCTGGGGCAGTCGATTGAGGTAGCGCTCGGTGATCGCCACGTTGGAGTGGCGCAGCAGCCGGCTGATCTTCTCGATCGGCACGCCGGATTGACTGAGCGCCCCCGCGACCGAGCGACGTAAGTCGTGCGGAGCGACCTCCCCCAACCCGGCGGCCCGCGCAGCTTCTCCGACGATATACCAGATACCGTCGGGGGTCAGCCCGTAACGGCTGACTCTCCCCCCTTTCCACAGGCGGCGCACCAGCGGCGATTCCGCCGGTGGACGGGTTCCCTCCGGATGCACAACCCGCCGCCAGCGATCGAGCACGGCCACCACCGAACGCGGCACATCGATCGCCGCGGTCTTGCGCCCTTTACCATGTACACGCAGCACGACCCGGTTGTTCTGCACGCTTAAATCGCCCCAGCGGGCCAGCGCAAGTTCCTCACGGCGCAGCGCCATAGTGCACAGCACCTTGAAGATGACCTCATTGCGCAGCGCCTGATGATCGTTGGAGGCGATCACTGTCCCGGCATTCATGAGCATCCGGATCTGCTCCGGGGACAGCCAGCGCCCGGGCCGCTGTCCGTCCTCGGCGCGCGGCGGACGCACATTTCTCAGACTGGCGCTGGTCGCATCGTCCAGCCAGCCCGCCTCCGACAGCAGACTGGCCAGCGTCGAGATGGCCGCCCGCGCCTGCGTGATCCCCTGTTTACCATGCCCCTGCTGAACAAGCTGCCCCAGCCAGGCCCGGAGCTGAGGCGCGGTCAGGCAGCCCTGCAGCGTCAGGATCGGCAGATGCGCCATCCGCGCGATCCGTTCCGCGCCGCGGGTCGGTTCCAACTGCGCCGTGAAAACCAGATATTCATCCACCCAGCGGTAATATGCGCGCTGGGTGTGCCGGCTCGATGCTCGCCCTGGAAGCGCGCGGGTGAAATCGAAACCGAATGACTCAGCGGGAATTAAATCGGTTGGTTTGCGCCGGCGCGAAGCGCGGGCCTGGGATAGAGCCTGTGATCGGGTCATACGCAGGATTATATCCGCTTCCTGACCGACGTGGGCAGGGTGCGGACTGCAAACAAGAAGCAATCGCGCATCGAACAGCCGCCGCGATCATTTCATCCATGAAACACATTAACTCTATTCTGTCCATTTGCGCTGTACAGTGATGAAAGAAAGCATAAAGGCCCTGGCGGTCGCAGCGCATTGCTTTACAGGAAAATGGATCGAAACATGATGGGTGCCCTTCCGTCGCTGCCGGCACAGTCTTCATTCCAGCACATACTGCATGCCCTACCGGTCGCAGTCGTGCTCTCTTCACTGGATGGCCTCATTCTGGAGGTGAATGAGGCGTGCGCCGTGCTGCTCCAGTCCACGCGCGATGCCGTGATCGGGCGCTCGCTGATCGAAAGCGGCCTTTTTCCCGAACAGCACGTCCTGGGGCAGATCATCGATGACCTGTTCGCCTGCGGCGGGACGCGATCGATCGAGTTCGATCTGCGTACAACGGATGGCGCTGTGTACCGGGTGCAGAACGACAGCCGATGTGTCGAAATCGACGGCAAACTGTATCTGCTGACCGTCGTGCACGATATCACCGCACGCCACAAAGCAGAAGCGCTGCTGAAGCAAAGCGCCGGTCACTATCAAACGCTTCTGGCGCAGGCTGAACGCAGTGCCCTGGAGATGAATTTGCTCAACCGGGTACGCAATCTGGTCGCACGCCAGGTGAACATGCCCGATCTCATTCGATCTGTCGTTGAGGGGATCGCCGAGGTATCTGGCTACACCCTGGTGAGCCTGTACCTGGTCGAGGACGATGTTGCGCTGTTGCAGCATCAGGTCGGCTATGACCAGGTGATCGAGCGGATTCCGGTGAGCCTCGGCGTGCTCGGACGTGTCATCCGCACCGGAAAGCCGATCTTTCTTCAGGACACGGCTACTGATCCCGAATTCCTCGGCGCAATTCCCGGCATCACGTCTGAGATCGGCGTGCCGTTGTATGACGGTGAGCAGGTGGTCGGTGCGCTCAATGTTGAGGCGACGGACGCGCGCCGGCTGACCAGACGCGATCTGGATTTTCTCACCGCGGTTGCGGAGCATGTCAGTATCGCACTGCATCACGCCCGCCTGTTCAACACCGAACGACAGCAGCGCCTGCTGGCCGAGACGTTAAGCCTCAGCGCCGCCGATCTGGCGACAGCGGACGATCTGGAGGATATGCTGCAGGCCGTTTTTCACCATCTGCGCGGCCTGATGCCTGTTTTTGACGCGGGGGCGGCCTACGTCCTTGTCTTGAAATCCAACCCGCCGCGTTACGTCGTCATGCGCGCAACCGGAGAGGCGTCGCAGCCCGCCGAACTGGCCGAGGGGAAGACGCCGCCGGGCCTGTTCTGGCAGCGGGCCGCGCTGGCTGGCGATACCGCTTTATACATGGAGCTGCCCCCTGCTCAGATCGCTGCACTCCCCCCGGATCGCGCCTGGATCCGCAGCGTCGTCGCTGTCCCGCTGCGGGCCAAAGAGCGTGTGATCGGTTTCATTGAGCTGACCAGCCAGAACGCGCGTCAGTTCAAGCGCGCGCATGCGGTCTGGCTTCAGGCGATCGCGGATCAGGCCGGCCCGGCACTGCAAAACGCCCAGCATGCAGCCGACCTGAAGCGTCAGACACAGCTTCTTGAAGAGCGCATTGAAGAACGCACCAGACAATATCGCCAAACGAAAGAACAGGTGGAAGTGATTTTGAACAGCAGCGGGGAGAGCATCCTGCTGCTCGACCGGGATGGCATCATTCAACAGGCGAACCCGGCCTTCCACAGCCTGATCGGGTTTGAACTTGATGAAGCCATCGGGATCAACCTGTCTCAACTGGTGATCGCGGAGCATCGAGAGCGTGTGGCGGCGCTGCTGCAAACCGTCTTGCAGCAGCACCGCCCGGCGCGCAGTGAAGTTGAGCTGATCGCGGCGGCAAACCGCTCACTCATCGTCGAAGTCACGCTGAGTCCGATCATCTCGCACATGCAGGACAGCCGCCGCACCGGCATCGTTTGCACGCTGCACGACATCACCGCCCGCCGTCAACTGGAGACCGAACTGCGCTCCGCCCTGAAAAAGGAACGTCAGTTGGTCGAGATGAAGTCGCGCTTCAGCGCCATGATCTCGCATGAATTCCGCACTCCGCTGGCGACCATTCAGTCGTCGAACGAGCTTTTGCAGGCGTTCTACGACCGTCTGCCCGCAGAGCGCCGCGCCGATCTGTTCCGGACGATTTCGGAGCAAGTGCAGCACTTATCCGGGCTTCTGGACGACATTATGACGCTCAGCCGTGCGGAGACGGTCGGGCTGGATTTTCAGCCCCGCCGGGTCAACCTGGTCACCCTGTGCGACCAGATCATCGGTCAGTTCAACCTTCATCTGGCCGATCGCCCTCCGATCGCGCTGAAAACGAGCGCCACCGATATCGTCGCCTATGTGGATGTTCACCTGATGCGCCGGGTGCTCATGAATCTGATCGGCAACGCGATCAAATACTCCGGCAGCACGTCCCGCGTCCAGGTTGAGGTTGACCGGGACAGCGAACACGTCATCCTGCGCATCATCGATGAGGGTATCGGCATCCCTCCCGACGACATCGCGCACCTGTTCAATGCGTTCTACCGCGCCTCCAATGTCGGGACGATCCCCGGCACCGGGCTGGGCCTGGCGATCGTCAGGCGCGCTGTCGATGCGCACGGCGGGGTGATCGAAGTCACCAGTCAGGTCGATCGGGGCACGACCTTTACTGTTTTGCTGCCGCGAGACGGGGAAAAGCAGCAGGGCGCAGACCTGTCACGACCCGCGCCCTGATCGAGCTGTATCCTGATCACTCCGGCCTGATCGGCACGGAGCGCTGTCAGCCGCGCTCTACCCGCGCTCGCTCAGCGGAACCCACGGCAGATCCATCGGGCCGATGTACTTCACATCGGGGCGCATCAGGCGGTTGTTGGCCGTCTGCTCCATCACGTGGGCCGTCCAGCCAGCCATCCGGCTGAGGGCGAACAGCGGCGTGAACATATCGACGTCGATGTTGAGCGTGTAGAGCACGATCGCGCTGTAGTAATCGACGTTCGGATACAGGTTGCGCTCGATGAAATACTGGTCAGAGCGGGCCAGATCGGCCAGTTTGACGGCGATCTCGAACCACTGCTGGTTGCCGGATGCTTTGGCCAGCGCCTCGGCACGTTCGCGCAGGACAGCGGCGCGCGGATCGAGCGCCTTGTACACGCGATGGCCGATGCCCATGATCCGCTTTTCGCCGGTCTTGATGTAGGTGTTGAACCAGTTGACCACGTTATCCGGCGAGCCGATCTCCATGAACATACGCATGGCTTCGGTGTTCGCGCCGCCGTGCAGCGGGCCTTTCAGCGTGCCGATCGCGCTGACGATCGCGCTGTGCATATCCGACTTGGTGCTGGTGGTGGCGCGGGCGACGAACGTGCTGGCATTCATGCCGTGTTCCGTCAGCAGCACCATGAAGGCGTTGATCGCGTTGACGGCGTTCGGCTCCGGCTCATCGCCAGTCAGCATGTAGATGAAATTCTGCGCCAGATTCAGATCGGGCTTGGGCGCGATCGGCGGCAGCCCTTTGCGGATGCGCGGCCAGGCAGCGACCAGCGTCGTCACCTGCCCCGTCAGACGCGCGGCCTTGCGCCGATTGGCCGCCGGGCTGCTGTCCTCGCTGTCCGGGTCGTACAGGCCGAGCAGCGAAACCGCGGTGCGCAGCACAGCCATCGGATCCGCATCTTTGGGATATTCCTGCATCTGCTTCATGACGGGTTCGGGCACGACTGCCCCCGCGGCGATCTCAGCGCGCAGGGCTTCCAGCTCGGCGGCTTTCGGCAGACGGCCTTCCCACAGCAGGAACACCACTTCTTCGTAAAGCGCATTCGCAGCCAGATCCTCGATCTTGTAGCCGGAATAAATCAATTTTCCTTCAGTGCCGTTGACCAGGCTCAACCGCGACTCATCAACGACAACGTTGTCGAGGCCCTTATGAATGACGACATCTTCTGTCATGACACACATCTCCTGATATGTTGGTAGATTCAAAACCCGACAGCCGGGTTGTATACGCTGCGCTGAATAAAAGAGAGCTGAAGTATAGCCTATCGTGAATTACGTAACAATGTGACACTGCATGATAGACGCCGCAGAACCGGCAAAACTAACATTAAAACTTGTCAGTACCCTCTTGACCGCCGTCGGTATTCCAGCTACTCTCTATGTCATGCTCACACAAACCAAGTCCGCGACCGCTATCCTGTTTCACACCGCCATGCGCTGCTCCATGTGCGGCATGATGTGTTGTATGCAGGATCGGGAACCTCATCCCGGGACGGTTAGCGCAGCGGCAGTGTGTTCAACCTGAACGCACAGCGGACGAAAAGGTCTGAAAGCCGAAAGCCAACCTCGCCGGGTTGGCTTTTTTGTTGTTTGATGCGGAAGGAGATGAA
This sequence comes from Anaerolineae bacterium, assembly GCA_034432395.1. Lineage (GTDB taxonomy): Bacteria > Chloroflexota > Anaerolineae > Aggregatilineales > Phototrophicaceae > Flexifilum. The sequence goes on along the minus strand of DAOUBU010000040.1, from coordinate 11,240 downwards.
GCCCAATTGCTGACCGTCCACTTACCCGATGAACTGTTCACGCGCATCACAGCGCATCTGCAAGCATCCTACCCCAACGAGGGGGGCGGATTTCTGCTCGGCAGTCCTGCGGATGCCGCCGTGTATATCAGCGACATCATCCCGATCCCGAACACATTCAGCGCGGATGAGCAGTGGCATCGCTACGCCATGACCCCGCAGGACTGGGCGCGGCTGGAAGATCAGGCCGATGAACGTGGGCTGACCCTGGTCGGCTACTTCCACAGCCATCCCGACTCGCCGGCGATCCCATCGGATTACGACCGGGAACATGCGCTGCCCAATTTCACTTATCTCATCACCGCCGTGTACGCGGGCACAGCCGGGGAAATGCGGGTATGGCGGCTGCATCCTGATCGCTCCGCTTTTGATGAGCTTATGCTGGTGCGCACAGCCGGGACGTTAAAATGAACTACAGCGGTTGAACGCCAAGACTGGCAGCATATTCATCAGGAGCAAGAACGAATCATGCAGGGGACTGTACCACCTCTCGTCAATGCGGATTGGGTCACCGAACACGCCCATCAGATCCGGCTGGTGGAGGTCGATTTCGACACCACGCAGTACGAAGCCGGCCATATCGAAGGCGCGGTCGCATTGAACTGGAAAACGCAGCTTCAGCACGGCGGCGCATACGGTCTGATCGCAAAGGAGACCTTTGAAGCGCTGCTCAGCAGCATCGGCATCACCCCGGACACGCACGTCGTCGTGTACGGCTCCAACAGCAACTGGTTTGCCACCTATGCTTTCTGGCTGTTCAAGTACTACGGGCATGAACGCATCAGCCTGCTGGACGGCGGTCGCAAGAAATGGATCCTCGATAAGCGCCCGCTGACGACCGATGTCCCCACGTTCCCACAGACCGAGTACCGGGTGCAGAGGATCAACACGGCCATCCGCGCCGACAAGGATTTCGTGCGCGACCGGCTCGAACACCCCGATCTCACCCTCATCGACGTGCGCTCCAGGCTGGAATACACCGGGGAGATCTTCGCGCCACCGGGTACATCGGGCACGACGCGGCACGCCGGCCATATCCCCGGCGCGCGGAACATCGCGTGGAGCAGAACGGTGAACGAGGACGACACCTTCAAAAGCGTCGAGGAATTGTCCGCCCTGTATGCGAGAAAGGGCATCAGCGACAACGGCGGCGATATCGTCGCCTACTGCCGCATCGGCGAACGTTCGTCGCACACCTGGTTCGTCCTGACGCAGCTTCTCGGCTACCGGAATGTGCGCAATTACGACAGCTCATGGATGGAATGGGGCAATCTGCCGGACGCCCCAGTTCACCGTGGTGAAGATCCGTAACCGTTCCGATCGGGTTTTTCTCTTTATCACTCCAGGAGTATTGAAGCGATGACAGGTTCCACCGAACGCAGCAACGGCACCACCCCGCATCAGCCCGGTTTCGACACCCTGGCGCTGCATGCAGGCTACACGCCTGAAGCCAGCACCAACAGCCGGGCTGTGCCGCTGTACCAGACGACGTCTTATGTCTTCCGCGACACCGATCATGCTGCCGCGCTGTTCGCCCTGCAGGAGCCGGGCAACATCTACACGCGCATCATGAACCCGACGACCGATGTCTTCGAGCGGAGGATGGCGGCTCTGGAAGGCGGCATCGGCGCGCTGGCGACGGCCTCCGGGCAGTTCGCCGAAACGCTGACCGCGCTGACCCTGGCCAACAGTGGCGACGAATTCATCGCTTCATCGGCGCTGTACGGCGGCACCTACACCCTGTTCTCGCAGAGCCTGCGCCGCCTGAATATCAAGGCGCATTTCGTCCAGAGCACCGAGGCGAAAGACTTCGAGCCGTACATCAACGACCGAACGCGCTTCATCTACCTGGAGACGATCGGCAATCCGAAGCTGGAGATCCCCGATTTTGAGGGCATCGCCAGACTGGCCCATGCGCACGGTCTGCCCGTCGTGGTCGATAACACGTTCGGCACGCCGTATCTGTTCCAGCCGTTTCAGTGGGGCATCAACATCAGCCTGCACAGCACGACGAAGTGGATCGGCGGCCACGGGCTGAGCATCGGCGGCGTGATCGTTGATGGCGGCAACTTCGATTGGAAAGCCAGCGGACGCCACAGCGGCATCGTCGAGCCGGAGCCGGCCTATCACGGCGCGGTGCTGGCCGATGTGCTCGGAGCGGCGGCCTTCATCGGACGGGCGCGGGTGGTGGGCCTGCGCGATTTCGGCGGTTCGCAGGCCCCGTTCAACGCCTGGCTCAACATCATCGGCCTGGAGACGCTGTCGCTGCGCATGCAGAAGCATGTCAGCAATGCGCAAAAAGTCGCCGAATATCTGCGCCAGCACAGCGCGGTGAGCTGGGTCAACTACCCCGGCCTGCCCGATCATCCCAGTTACGAGCGCGCCCGGAAATACCTGCCGAAGGGCGCGGGTGCGGTGGTCGGTTTCGGGATCAAAGGCGGCAAAGAGGCGGGGCGGCGCTTCATCGACAACCTCAAGCTCTTCTCGCATCTGGCCAATGTCGGCGATGCGCGTTCGCTGGCCATCCACCCGGCCACGACGACGCACAGCCAGCTTTCCGAGGCGGAGCAGCTCAGTTCGGGCGTGACGCCGGACTATATCCGTCTGGCGATCGGCATCGAAGCTATCGAAGACATCCTGATCGATCTGGATCAGGCCCTGGCGATCTCTCAGGGGATCAGCGTCCATCCGGTCAGTTAGGTGAAGCCGTGCAGTGGGGCATCCACGTTCAGTGCTTGCCCCACACCGGCTGAATAGGCGAAACCAGCTATGACCCCGCAGCACGGCGTCGAAGGCAAGTACGTCAGCGCATTCCACAGCGCCAGCGAACGCGAGACCCATTCGCGCGACCGATCGCGCTCGGTCGGCATCGTCCAGCGGCAGTACGCGCATTTCGAGCATCCGCTGCGGCTGCGTTCGGGCGGTGTACTGCCGCGCTTCACCCTGGCCTACGAAACCTACGGACAGATCAACGCCGATCGCTCGAATGTGATTTTGATCTGCCATGCCCTGTCCGGGGATGCGCACGCCGCCGGGTATTACACCGATGATCCCGATGAGCGCCCGGGCTGGTGGGATGAGGCGATCGGGCCGGGCAAGATGTTCGATACCCGCGAATTCTACGTGGTGTGCTCCAACGTCATCGGCGGCTGCCAGGGCAGCACCGGCCCGAATTCGCTGGCTGAAGACGGCAAACCTTACGGCATGCGCTTCCCGGCTGTCACCATCCCCGATATGGTGGAAGCCCAGCGCCAGCTCATCGAGCGGCTCGGCATCTCGCGCCTGTTCGCGGTCGCCGGCGGCAGCATGGGGGCGATGCAGGCGCTGCAGTGGTCGGTCGATCATCCGGAGATGGTCGAGAATGTCATCTTCCTGGCCAGCACCGCGCGATCGTCAGCGCAGAACATCGCCTTCAACGCCATCGGGCGGGCCGCCATCATGGGCGACCCGGCCTGGAACAATGGCGATTACTACGACGGCCCGCCGCCCGCCGCCGGTCTGGCGACGGCGCGCATGATCGGCCACATCACCTACATGTGCGAACAGTCGCTGGAAGCGAAATTTGGCCGCCGCTTACAGGGTCATGACCGGATCCCCTACCGCTTCGATATCCCGGAATTTGCCGTGGAGAGCTACCTGAAGCACCAGGGGGAGAAATTCGTCCAGCGTTTCGACGCCAACAGCTATCTGTACATCACCAAAGCGCTGGATTATTTCGATATCGCCGATGGGTATGCCAGTCTCGATGATGCGCTGGCCCGCGCGCGGGCGCAGTTTCTGGTCGTCAGCTTCAGCAGCGACTGGCTGTACACCGCGGAACAGGCGCTCGATCTCGTCACAGCGCTGGAGCGCGTCGGGCGCCCGGTCGAGTATCATCTGATTCACGCCGATTTCGGCCACGACTCGTTTCTGGTCGAAGCCGAGTTGATGAATCAGCTCGTGGGCGGTTATCTTCACAAACACTGGCAGAGTAAGCATGAGAACATCCACAGGGAGCAAACAGAGTATGCCAAGCATCAAAATTCCGACGCCGCTGCGCGTGTATACAGGCAATCAGGCTCAGGTCAGCGTGAGCGGCACAACCATCGGGGAAGCGCTGAACGATCTGACGACTCAGTTTCCCGAGCTTCGTCCGCACCTGTATAACGGCGATCAGCTCCGCAGTTTTGTCAACGTTTTCATCGGTGAAGAGGATATCCGGTTCCTGAACGGACTGGACACCGATATCGACGAAAACGACAGCATCCGCATCATCCCCAGCATTGCCGGGGGTAAATCGCATTAAATGCCCGCGCCGATCCGTGATCGCCAGTGGAAAGGATGACCGATGAACGCTACCCCTTCGCGCCAGATCGATCAAACCGGTTTGAAGACCGGACAGGCCCTCACGATCGCACTGCTGCTGATCGCCTTCGTCTTCAACAGCCCGCTGCTGGTCGCAGGGGTCGCGCTCTGTCAGCTTCTGGGCGCGCTGGAGGCCCCGTTCGCCCCTTATCGATTGGTCTATCAGGGGGTCGTCCGCCGGCTGAACCTGGCCCGCCCGAATGTGCAGCCGGACAATCCTGAGCCGCACCGCTTCGCCATGCTCGTCGGCGCGATCTTCAACGGGGTCGGCGCGCTGCTGATCGGGGCGGGCGCGGCGCTGCCCGGTTGGGCGCTGGTATGGGTCGTCATCGCCCTCGCCAATCTGAATTTCTGGCTCAATTTCTGCCTGGGCTGCTGGATGTACTATCAGTTCCAGCGGTTGGGCGTGCCCGGTTTCACGGCTGCGCCGCTCCAGAAACGCTGAATGAAGGAGGCACTCTTCCATGATCGGGGAACGTCTGCTCATCGCGCTCTTCCTGCTGACCGCCGGCGTGGTGCTGTACTGCTGGTATCGCCAGTGCCAGATCAGGCGGGCGGCGGCCAATCCGCGCGATCCCCTGCTGACAGCGCTCACACCGGGCATACCGGCCATCATCTACTTCACCACGCCGACCTGCGCCCCGTGCCGGCTGCAGCAGCGCCCGGCGATCGAGCAGGTGCGCGGTCGTCTGGGCGATGCCATCCAGGTGATGGAGATCGATGCCTCGGTTGACGCGCATCATGCCGAGCGCTGGGGCGTGTTCACCGCGCCGACAACGTTCATCCTCGACCGCAGTCTGACTCCCCGCGCTGTCAACCACGGCGTGGCCGATGTCAGCAAGCTGCTCCAGCAGATCCACGCTGTTTCTCAGGTGGATACCCGCGCACAATAACTCACAGAGGCCGTTATGAAACCTGTCGTCACTGCACTTGGCGATCTCTCCAACGATGAAATCCGGCGCTATGGCCGTCACCTGATCATGCCCGAATTCGGCATGGAGGGGCAGCGCCGGTTGAAAGCCTCCAGCGTGCTGATCATCGGCACGGGCGGGCTGGGCAGCCCGCTGGCCCTGTATCTGGCCGCCGCCGGCATCGGGCGCATCGGCCTGGTCGATTACGATATCGTGGACGAGTCCAACCTCCAGCGTCAGATCGTCCACGGGCAGAGCACAGTCGGCGTGCTCAAAGTGGAAAGCGCCAGACAGCGCCTGCTCGACCTCAATCCGACGCTCCAGGTTGATACCTACAACGTGCCGCTGACCAGCGACAATGCGCTGGAGATCATGGCCCCATACGACGTCATCATCGACGGCACGGACAACTTCCCGACGCGCTACCTGGTCAACGATGCCTGCGTCAAACTGGGCAAGCCGAATGTCTACGGCAGCATCCTGCGTTTTGAAGGTCAGCTCAGCGTCTTCTACGCGAAAGAAGGCCCCTGCTATCGCTGCATGTTCCCGGAACCGCCGCCGCCGGGTCTGGTTCCCAACTGCGCTGAAGCGGGCGTCCTGGGCGTGCTCCCCGGCGTGATCGGCACGCTGCAGGCCACCGAGGCGATCAAGCTGATCGCCGGCGTCGGCGATCCGATGATCGGGCGCATGCTGCTGTACGACGCGCTCGAACTGTCGTTCACGACGATCAAAGTGCGTAAGAACCCGGCCTGCCCGGTCTGCGGTCAGGGCGTCGATCCGGCCTCGATCGAACTCATCGATTACGAACAGTTCTGCGGCATGCCCGCTCATGACCATTCCCCCGCGACGGTCAGCGGCGGGAACGCATCCGACGTGCTCGATCTGCCCGTGCCGCAGATCACTGCGCGCGTGTTGAAACAGCGCCTTGATGCCGGAGAAGATCTGTTCATCGTCGATGTGCGCAATCCAGAAGAATTTGCGATCGCCGCACTGGATGGGACGCTGAAACTGCCCAAGCCCCAGATAGCGCTGGCCGCTGAAGACATCCTGAGCGGGCGGCGCGCGCTGGAGGACACGGTCATCGCGCAGATCCCGCGCGATCGCGAGGTGATCGTGCACTGCCGATCGGGGGTGCGCAGCACCGACGTGATCTACATGCTGCGCGAACTGGGCTACGACCCGCGCAAGTTGATCAACATGGAAGGCGGCATCCTCGCCTGGGCGCAGACCGTCGATCGCACCATGCCGGTGTACTGACCGTTGATCCGGCCCCTCACTCACCCTGCCCGTATACGGCGCTCAGCGCATCGGGAAGCTGATTGCGCCAGCAGGTGTAGTTGTGGCCGCCTTCGAACACGCGATAGCTGACGCGGTAACCGCGCTTGCGCAGCAGGCGGTTCATCCGCTGGTTCGCCGGGTACAGCCACTCCAGCGATCCGACATCCTGCCAGATCGTGAGCTTGCGCCGTTTCCCCTTGCGGATGATTTCATCCATCAGGGGACGGCGCTCGCCGAACCGGAACTCGAACGCGCCGGACTGGCTGATCACATGGCCGAAGATGTGCGGCAGGCGCAGCCCGGTGAACAGCGCCATCAACCCGCCCATCGACGCGCCCAGCACACCCCATGACCGCGGCTCGACCTCCGGGTCGATCAGGTTGAGATGCCGTTTGAACGTCGGGAGCAAGACCTCGGTCAGCAGAGCGATCGTGCCCTCGCTCATCAGGTATTCCTGAAAACGCAGCTTGCCCGCGTTGTCGATCAGCGCCAGCGCGATCGGGCGGATGCGCCCCAGCCCGATCAGATTATCGACGATGGCGGGCAGCCTGGCCCGCGTCAGGTAATCCCGGCCATCCCACACCACCAGCAGCGGAACCGGCTCCTGAACCGGCGGCTGATACAGCCAGATCGAGCGCGGCTTCCGGGCGATCATGAGGTCGTGAGCGACCGCGATCCGGGTGATGCGCCCCCGCGCGATCCCGCGCCGGCGTCTGATCAACCCGGTCGGCTGGTATTCCGGCATGCCGAACCAGTGATTGTCGGCATCGATGCCGTTCCAGATCGTGCGCGCGTTGTACGGATCCGGGATGCGCACCTCCGGCGTGGTGTCGGTTTTCAACTGGCGCGCCCAGGCGTACTCGACGTAAGCGGCGCGCGGCAGGGTGACCGTGTGCGCCCAGATGGCCTGTCCGCCGTCCGCATCCGGGACGCGCGTCAGTTCAACCCCCTGATGCCACCCGGTGAAATCGCCGATCAGCAGCGGCGGCACGTCCCCCACCCAGACGAATGTGGCCCGATCGCCATCGATCAGCGGGTTGCCGGCGCGCGCCAGACGCTCAAGCAGATCGTCCGTCATGACTGCCCATCCTATTTGTAGCGATCCGGCATCGGCACAGTGACGATGTCGTAGATCGTGAAACCGCGTTTCTGATAGTTCGGCAGCGCTGCGGGCGCATCCAGGTTGCAGGTGTGCACCCACAACCGCACTGCATCCGCATCCCAGGCCTGCTGGATCGCACAGCTCAGCAGGTGTTTGCCCAGCCCCTGCCCGTGGAACTCCGGTCGCAGGCCGAAATAAGCCAGCTCGGTGACCGCCTGGCTGTCCTTAACCAGTTCATAATATCCCGCCGGGACGCCATCGACAAACAGGACGGACACACTGCATCCCGGCTGGCGCAGGGCATTCAACAGATCGGCCTCCGGCATCAACAGGCGATCGCGCCAGCGCAGCGTCTCGCCGACGCTGGTGTAGAGAAACTTGTAGTAGCGCACGTCCGGCTGGCGCATCGGGATGATAGTCAGCCGATCATCGTCGATAAAACCGGGGACGAAATCAGCCGGACTGGTCATGTGCAGGTAGTACGTGATCAGCGTATCCGGTATGAGAAACTGCGAAGCGGACAAGGCATCCCTCTCACGAACGGGCGGAAATCCGGTATAATAACTGCAAAAGTGCGCCCGGATCATCCTGGCAAACCGGCGATCACCCCTGACCCGGCCTGACGAGCGCAGTGAGATAACGCCGTGGAGCCGCGTCCATGCGGCTTTGAGCAGATAAGGATACCTCATGGATTTTCAGTTGACAGAAGAACATTTGCAGGCGCAGAAGATGGTGCGCGATTTCGTCGCCCGTGAGATCATCCCGACGATCGGCGAATGGGATCGCAAGCAGCAGATGAACCCGGCCATTCTGCCGCGTATGGCCGAGCTGGGCATCCTGGGCATCAACATCCCTGTGCGCTACGGCGGTCAGGGGTTCGATTACATCACCCTGGCGCTCGTGTGCGAGGAACTGGAACGCGGAGATACCACCCTGCGCGTGGTCATGTCGGTGCACATGGGGCTGAACAGCATGTCGCTGCTCCAGTGGGGCACGGAAGAGCAGAAGCAGCGCTTCCTCGTCCCGCAGGCCCGCGGCGAGAAGATCGGCGCTTTCGGCCTGACCGAACCGGGTGTGGGCAGCGACGTCGTCAACATGCGCACCACCGCCCGCCGCGTCGGCGATCGCTACATCCTCAACGGCGAAAAGATGTGGATCAGCCTGGCGACCAAAGCGCAGCACTTCCTGGTCGTCGCCAAGACCGACCCCGATGCCGGGCATCGCGGCATGAGCGCCTTCATCGTCACCAGCGACATGCCGGGCTTCAAGGCGGGCGATATCCACGGCAAGCTGGGCGTCCGCGCCGGATCGACCGGCTGGATCGCGTTTGAGGACGTCGAAGTGCCGGTCGAAAACCGCCTCGGTGAAGAAGGGGAAGGCTTCAAGATCGCCATGGCCGCGCTGGACAATGGGCGCTATACCGTGGCGGCGGGGGCGGTCGGTCTGATCCGCGCCTGCTACGAGGACAGCATCAAGTACGCCACAGAGCGCTACACGTTCGGCAAGCCAATCGCCGAGCACCAACTGATCAAGCAGAAGATCGCGTACATGCGCCAGTGGTATGACGCGGCGCAGCTCCTGGTGCTCAAGGCCGGCTGGATGAAGAATATGGGACTGCGCAACACGCGCGAGACCAGCATGGCCAAATGGTTCGCCACCGATGCCAGCGTCCAGGCCGCGCTGGAAGCGGTGCAGATCCACGGCGCATACGGCTTCAGCGATGAATACCCGGTCGAGCGCTACCTGCGCAACAGCAAAGGCGCGGTGATCTACGAGGGGACGAGCGAGATCCACCAGCTCATGCAGGCGGATTACGCTTTTGGCTTCCGCGAGGATAAGCCGCTGCGCTGCGAACTTCCCGCTTACGATGCCGAATTCTGGCAGTCGGAACCGGAGATCGCCGTCGGCGACTGACCGGCTGCATTCGAACGACTGCGCGGTGGCGGGCAGATCGACACGCGGTCTGCCCGCCGCCTGCATCTTGCTGTTGAACACGCACAACGCATCATGAAACTGATCTGTTTTGGCGACAGCCTGACCGAAGGCGTCTACGGCGGCAGTTACGTTGACGCCCTCCGCCGATGGCATCCGCAGCACACGATCGTCAACGCCGGGGGCGGCGGCAGCACCGTGATCAATCTGCTGCGCCGGGTCGATGCAATCATCGCCGAAGCCCCCGATGCCGTCTTCGTCATGATCGGCGGCAACGACGCGATCTCGTACACTTTCCCCGGCACGCGCTCGTACTATCGCAAGGTGCACGCCATCCCCGATGGCATGGTGACGCCCGATCAGTTCGCGCAGGCTTACCGCGAGCTGCTGGAACGGCTGTATCTCGCCCATGTGCTCACCTACATTGGCCTGCCCCCCACGGAGTACAACCCGCAGACGGTGGCCGCTTTCCGTCAGTACAACGCGCTGGCCGCTGAAGCGGCGCGCGCCGTCGGCGCGCCGACGCTCGATCTGCTCAGCATCATGATGCCGCCGCACATCCCCGACCGCCCACCGCTGGATATCGATACGATCCTGACGATCGGGACGCGGGTCAGGCGCGGCTGGCGCGATTACGAACGCGCTCGCATCGCGGGCGGCTTCACCTTCACCTTCGATGGGCTGCACTTGACCCCGGAAGCCGCGGACACGCTCGCCGATCACATCGGACGTTTCATCGGCCTCTCGCTCGACGGCTGACCGGCGTGCAACTTTCCCTCGTGCCGATCCGTATCAGGGATCAGAACTGACGTCGAAAGTGAGGTTTCTACGATGGGATGCCTGCGCGCCCTGGTCTGTATCCTGTTCCCGCCGCTGGCTGTGATCGACCGCGGCTGCGGCACTGTGCTGATCGTGCTGCTGCTGACGCTGGCCGGCTGGGTTCCCGGCGCGATCGCCGCGCTGGTGATCAACTACATCGCCACGCAGGATCGAACGTGACCGCCCCGGCCCCCATATGACGGGCCGGCGGAGAATGAGCGCCTGTTGTAAGATCGGGGTCATCTGACCATCCAGTTGACGAGGCGCTCTCCCCAATGAACCGACTGCAATCGATCTGGCACGCCATCTGGCGCGGCGACTGGCTGACCGTCAACCGCGTCGGTCTGCTGCTGCTGACGCTGGCCATCGTCAGCGGCGTCGGCGGCTATCTCCACCAGCACCCTGAAGGTCTCGATCTCAGCGCTCTGGTGGCCGATTTTTACGCGAACGTCAGCACCGAACTGACCAGCATCGCCGTCACCGTCCTGATCATCGATGCGCTCAACCGCCGCCGCGACCGGATGCAGCACGAGCGCAGCGAACGCGAGCAGTTCATGCGGGCGCTGGGCAGCAGCGTCAACGAAGTTGCGCGGCGCGCGGCTGAAGAACTGCGGGCGCGCGGCTGGCTGACCGACGGTTCGCTGCAAGGGGCCGATCTGCGGATCGCCAATCTGGAGGGGGCCAAACTGTGGAAAGCCGATCTCCAGGGAGCCAACTTGCAGTGGGCTAGAGCGTGTTATGAACTTTTGACGGTAGAATAAGGGGTATGAATAGAAAACCGTACCCCACCGACGTGAGTGACGAAGAATGGGCAT
>DAOUBU010000039.1:0-28053 GCA_034432395.1 Anaerolineae bacterium | reverse complement strand
CCATGACGAACGCCACTATCGCCCAGGAGATCGCCGTCCGCGCCGCCGGGATCACAGGGGAAGTGATCATCCCCTCGTTCACGTTCGTCGCTACCGCCCATGCGCTCCAGTGGCAAGAGATCACGCCGGTCTTCTGCGATGTCGAGCCGGGGACGCATCACATTGACCCTAACCGCGTCGAAGACATGATCACGCCGCGCACGACCGGGATCATCGGCGTGCATGTATGGGGTGCGCCGTGCGCTATCGACGCGCTGACCGAGATCGCCAGCCGCCGCAGCCTGCACCTCATGTTCGACGCTGCACACGCTATCGGCTGCTCATACAGGGGCAAAATGATCGGCGGGTTCGGGGAAGCGGAGATCGTCAGCTTTCATGCGACCAAATTCCTCAACAGTTTTGAGGGCGGGGCTGTGCTCACCAATGACGACGCGCTCGCTACGAAAATGCGCTTCATGCGCAACTTTGGTTTCGCTGGATACGATAATGTCGATTACGTAGGGACCAACGGCAAGATGACCGAAGTCGCCGCCGCCATGGGCCTGACGTCGCTAGAGAGCATCGACGACATCGTCGCGGTCAACCGACGCAACTACCGCGCCTACCAGTCCGGACTGGCTGGCCTGCCGGGGATCAAGCTGTTCACGTATGATGAGGCGGAGCGCAACAATTTCCAGTATATCATCGTCGAAGTCGATGAGGCTGAGGCCGGGATCAGCCGCGATCTGCTGGTCAAAGTCCTCCATGCAGAGAATGTCCTGGCTCGGCGTTACTTCTACCCCGGCTGCCATCAGATGGAACCGTATCGGTCATACTATCCGCACGCGCGGCTGCTGCTTCCGGAGACGGAAAAACTGGTTCAGCGAGTCATCAGCCTGCCGACGGGCACGTCGGTGGATGAAGGAGACATCGAGGTAGTGTGCGCGATTATCCGAGCGGCGATTATGAACAATCAGGAGATACGCCGGCATGTCAACTGAGAAGCGCCCTAAAGTCAGCGTAGCGATGATCACGTACAACCATGAACGCTACGTCGAGCAGGCCGTGCGCAGCGTGATGATGCAGCAAACCGACTTCGAGTACGAACTGATCATTGGTGAAGACTGTTCGACCGACAGGACGCGGGAGATCGTAGTGCGGTTGAAAGAAGAGTTCGGTGACCGGATCCAGCTGTTGCTGCACGAGCGCAATCAAGGGATGGTTGATAACTTCTTCGCTGTCTACGCGGAGTGCCGAGGGGAGTACGTCGCACTCATCGAAGGGGATGACTTTTGGATCAACCCGCGTAAGCTGCAACTGCAAGTTGAATACCTGGATAGCCATCCAGAGTGTGTGATCAGCTATCATAATGCGTTCCTGTATGATAGCACTGACAAAACTATTAAAATATATGGCTGGGATATCCGGGTTTTCGATTTAAGGGGTTTTATAGAACAGTTAGTTCTACATGATGGTTTTATAAATATTATTCCTACAGCCTCGGTGATGTTTCGCCGCCCATCAGAGCCGCTCCTAGAGGCATACAGGCATTTGAAATTATCGCTAGACTGGGGGCTCTATGCGTGGCTGCTCAGCAGCGGCGGGCAAGCTCACCTTTTGACTGAGGAAGCCTATTCGGTCTATCGTATCCATCCAGGAGGGATTACACAGCCGGCATTTGCAAGGAACAAGAGAAATCAAGAAGCACTTCGGAAGGTGTTTGTTCTGGGAAAAAACTTTATTGCTGACTTACAGCTTGTATCCTCGATATTGCCAGAGAGTTACAAGAGCTTTTTTGATAAAGTCGTCTACGATAGCTACGCCGATTTAGGTCGACTGGCGTTTATGGTTGATCGAACTTCATTCAACGAAGTTCATGAGATCTTGAAAGATCTCAGTCCTGGCAAACGCTACATTCCCGCTTCACCATTTCACCTGCGCCTGGCGTCCTTGCTGTTCGGATACCCAAGAGCTGAGTGGCTGGCTTTAAAGTACCGCTTGCTTAGAGCCAAACTCGATCCCGTTTATCGAAATTCTGCCACGATACCATACAAGTCCACCAACTAACATGCTCCAAGCTAATGTTCAGCGTATCTTGGATGTCCTTCAGCCTGAACACCTCGTCATTGATATTGGCGGTTGGGCGATGCCCTTTAACCGCGCTAATTACGTAATCGATATTCTAGACTATGACACACGGGGTATCTTCGGGTCTCAGGGACCTGAAACCGAACATTTCTCTAGAGAAACCTGGCTCGTCCGCGATATCTGCGACAAAACCCCTTATCCCTTCCCCGACAAATTCTTCGATTTCGTGGTGTGTTCGCACACGCTTGAAGATATCCGCGATCCGCTGTGGGTCTGTTCCGAGATCGTGCGAATCGGCAAACGAGGATATATCGAAGTGCCTTCAGCCGAGAGCGAGATCGCGTTCGGCGTTGAAAACAAGCATTATGCAGGACGCCATCATCATCGCTGGGTGATCGACATCGAAGATGGGAAGCTCCTGTTCACGCATAAATCTCATAACATTCATACCATCTGGCAGTATCATCTGCCGCGCAGGTTCTATCAGAAACTTCCACCAGAAAAACGGGTGCAGTACCTCTTCTGGGAGGACAGCTTTCCGTTTCAAGAGAATGTCCTGCTGTCATCGGAACAGGTGGGCAAATTCTACGCCGAAAGAGTGCGAGCGCTCAACGCTTATCCTGAAGTGCGCTACGCTGTCGAAACGATGCGCACTGGCGTCAAAAAATATCTGAAAAGGATGCAGCGATCTTGAAAGCGCGCCTGCTCTACTTTCAGGCCAATCCGGTCTTCGGTTCCGCTGAGCGCTACCTGTACGACCTTGCGGAGTCCATGCCCGCTCTCGGTTTCGATACCCATCTCGTATACCCCGACCATCCGGCTGCGCGACCCTTTCACCAGTTGAAGGAATACGGGGTTCATCTCCATCCGGTCGCGCTGCCGCGCAGCACGCCGCGCGCGCTCCCGCTGTGGCTGGGTCTTTTTCAGAAGATTGAGCCTCAGATCGTCCATTTTAACGACCCCTGTCCCGTACCGGCATTCGCCAGCCGGCTCGCCCGCATCCCTCACCGGGTCATGATGCATCACACGCCAGAATTGAGGCGGAAATACAACATCGTCGGGCGGCTGGCGCAGACCGCGGGGGTCAAATCTTACAGCCATGTCATTTTCAGCAATCCGCTCAGCATGAAAACCGGCATCGACCGGGATGGCATCCCGCCATCGAGAGCGGTTGTCATCCCTTTCGGTATCGCCCCGGAATGGTTCACACCGGTCGACCTGGAAGAGAACGCGCGCGTGCGCGCGGAACTCGGTCTTCGATCTTCAACTGTGGTGATCATGTGTCCCGCACGGCTGGCCCCCCAGAAACGGCACGATCTGCTGATCGAAGCGGCTGAAATTGTCGTGAACCGCGCGCCAGACGTTGTCTTCCTGTTCGCCGGAGATGGTGAGCTGCGGTCGGATATCGAACGGCGTGTGGCCGCATCGAGAGCGCGTGAACACATCCGAGTGTTGGGACAGCGGGAGGATATCCGATCGCTCATCAGCGCGTCCGACCTGGTCACGCTTGCGTCGGATTTCGAAGGTTTCCCTTACGTGCTGATGGAAGCCGCTGCCCGCGGTGTACCGGCAGTGGCGACCGATGTCGGGGGCGTCCGCCATTCAATCATCGATGGGGAGACCGGCTTGATCGTGCCGCCTGGTGAACCGAAAACGCTGGCGCACGCGCTGTTATCATTGATCGTCGATCAGGAACGGCGAATGGCATTCGGTGCAGCCGCCCGTCTGCGCGCTGAAACCGTATTCACGCGGGCGCGCATGATCGAGAAGACAGCCCAGTTTTACCATTCGCTCATCGGGGATTCAGTTTGATGGTGCGCAGCCCGCTCGTCACCGTTATCATTGCCACTTACAACCGTAAACATTTCGTCTGCGAGGCGATCGACAGCGTCCTCAACCAGACATATCCTAACATCGAGCTGATCGTCATCGATGATGGTTCGACCGATGGCACGGGTGACCTTTTGCGAGATAAATATGGTCAGCGTATGCGCTATGTCTTTCAACCGAATCAAGGCCGCTCTGAAGCCCGCAATCATGGGATCAGACTGGCCACCGGCGAGTACATCGCCTTCCTCGATTCGGACGACCTATGGGAACCGGACAAGCTAGCCCGACAAATCGCATTCATGCAAGCGAATCCGCAGTACGGCCTAACGCACACGTTCACCTGCATCATCGACTCTAACGGCCAGCCAGCTCCTACAGATACCCGGATCCGCCTCAATTATCACCGGTCTGGGGTTCGCTCCGGTTACAGCTATGTCGCCATGGCTAGAAAGTGCGTCATGTTCCTGTCAACGGTTATCGTGCGGGCATCGTTGGTGTCGAAAATCGGCTGTCTAGATCGTAGCATACCCGCTTTTGAGGACTGGGACTGGTATCTACGCGCTGCGTTGGTGACTGAGATCGGCGTGCTCACCGAACCGTTGACGCGCTATCGGCTTCATGACAGTAATTCAACTCACCCAGAGTTTCTCGAGGGGGAACGCAAAACATCGCAAAAACATCTTGAGCTCTGCGCAGCGCTGCCTCACCCCCTGCGCCACCGCGCTCAAGCCCATTTTTATATGCACCTAGTGAAGGCTGCCTACAAAGAAGAGGAGATGACAGAATGCGCGCGTTTCCTCCGCAAGGCCGCTCAAATCAATCCTTGGGTGTTGATCTATCCCGATTATATCCGCTATGCGGCAGCAGCTCTTGGCCCGCACGGACTCATCACTCGCCTGCGGCAACTGAAACGGTCACTCCAGTCATGACAAGATCTTTACTGACCAACGATAACCATGGCTACCCCGAGCGGATCATCCCTGATGAGACAGCGCCCGGTATTCTGGCAATCCACCTGAAACGTTACGATTTCGCGTGCAGCTACGCGACCAACAAACACGTCCTTGATGTAGCCTGTGGTGTCGGCTATGGATCGCGGCATCTGGCCGACGTCGCCGCCAGTGTGACCGGGGTTGATCTGGATCCGGATGCCATCGCGTATGCCAGTCGGCGCTACAGCGATGTGGACACTATCCGCTTCCTCCAGGGCGATGCGCTCAACCTGCCCTTCAGCGATCGGTCGTTCGAGGTCATCTGTTCTTTCGAAACCATCGAGCATGTCCCGGATGCGCAGCGGTTTCTGAAGGAGGTGAAACGCCTGCTCGCGCCGGGTGGGGTTTTCATCGTCTCGACCCCTGCTGCCCGGCACAGTACTGCCAGTCCCGCCAATCCGCATCATGTTCAGGAGTGGTCACCGCGCGATTTCAAAGCGCTTCTGGGCGATTATTTTGGGGAGATCCAGATCTTCAGCCAGGTGCGCCGTACAACCCGTGTGGCCAGTTTGATCAAGCGGCTGGATTTCCTCAAAGTGCGCACCAGAGTGCCGCTGGGGTTCGCCCGGCGTGTCGCGGCCAGCGCTGGTGTGAGCACAATGGCGGATGTCAGCATGGATGATGTTCTCCTGCAACCCTCAATTAAGCCCGGTGCGACAGAAGTGGTCGCTGTCTGTACTAAAACCAATCGATGAGATCATTTATGAAGAAACAGGCTGGGGTACGATCTGAGCTTATGACAGGGCTGCTCCTCTCATGACGAGGTCACAGTCAATAACGCAAAATTTGTGGATACACTAATGCGAATTGCATACCTTGTTTCTTTCAAAGACATTGGAGGCGGAGAGATTGTATGCCTTCAACAGATGCGTGCTGCACAAAATCGTGGTGATGACGTTTGTCTTTTAGTTCCCGCTGAAGGTTCAACGGCTGATGCAGCACGTAAAGAAGGGTTTGAAGTCAAAGTTTTTCCATTACAACGCACATTTCATCTCCACAAAGCTTTTCAGTTTGCATTGTGGTTAAGAAGATCTCAGATCAACCTGGTGCATGCACACACCACGTTGCCAGGAAAGGTATTAGCACGAGTCGGAGCATGGCTCGCTCGCGTGCCAATCATTTGCCATCATCATGCAGTACAAAATTATAATCAAAGTCGCGTTATCCGTCTCATGCAGCGCATCGCTGATAATTTGACCGCAAAAATTTCAATCAATCTGACCGTTTCAGAAGACACGCGGAGATCGCTTATCGCCTCAGGTAACCCAGCTCAAAACATCAGAGTATTGGTGAATGGGGTAGAACCGAGTGCTTATAAGCGGAACCAGATTTCTCCAGATCTTAAACAAACGTTCAATATACCTATAAACTGCACGCTTGTTGGATGTATAGCACGATTGTCCCTGGCTAAGGGGCAGGCCGATCTGATCCGAGCGATGGAATATATCGTCGCAGAAGTACAAACCGTTCATCTGGTGCTGATCGGGCAGGATGTCGCAACTGGCGGCAAATATCAGTCGGAGCTCGTTAGCCTGGCAGCGGAGTTGGGTCTTGCGGACAAAGTTCACTTCACCGGATATCGAACCGATGTACTGGACCTGCTCCATGACATCGATATCGTCGTCCTCCCCTCGTATCGCGAAGCGATGCCGATGAGCATCCTGGAAGCGATGGCAGCAGCCCGACCCGTCGTGGCCACTCATGTGAACGGCGTCCCGGAAGTCGTCGTCGATGGCGTAACGGGCATCCTCGTCCCCCCCGGCGATCCGGTCAGGCTTGCCGGGGCGATCCTCGATCTGATCCGCGATCCCGAGTTGAGGCGCCAGATGGGCGCTGCCGGATATGCACGGGTCAAAGAGCACTTCAACCTTGACCGGCTCCATCAGCAGTTATTTGCGATCTACGATCAGGTTGTCGAGGAACATCGTGGCAAAAATCGCCGTTGACGGTACGCCGATCTCGCTTCATGGGAAGGGGATATCGCGTTTTCTCACCAGTTTGCTCGATGCGGCAGCCCGATATGGCCAGAAGCATGAGTTTATCGTCTACCTGAATGCGAACACCCCCTGGCCGGATTTACCCGCAGCACCGCATATCCACTACGTCCCTGTGCCGATCAAGAATGCATTGATCTGGGATCTCTTCCAATTTGCCCTGCTTCTGTACCGGAATCGGGTCGATCTGGTCTTCAGTTGTTCCGATCGCCTTCCTCTACTGTACAGGGGCAAGATCGTGCTGTATCTGTTTGAACTTCCCGGTATTCGCCATCGCATGAAATGGCGTCATGCTTCCACCTATGCCCGAGTCAGCATGCGCATGACCGATCTGCTGTTTCCGCTTTCAGTGCGACGGGCCAGCCGGATTATCACCAGTTCGAAAGCGACCAGAAGCGATCTGTGCAACATCATGGGGGTCGATGCCAGCCGCGTTGAAGTGATTTATCCCGGTCGGGATGAAACATTTACGCCCGGTATTGATCAAGACATGCTCAATCGAACCCGCGAACGATTGCAATCCCCGAACGGATATATTCTGCACTTCTCCTCAATACAGGATCCCCGCGATAATACCGAAGTGGCGCTGCGTTCATTTCACGCATCCAATGTATTCTCGACTCATGGCCTGAAACTGGTCATAGCAGGAAAAACCGACCCGGTCGCCCAGAGACTCGACACCGTGATCCGCGATCTCGGAATTGAAGATAGCGTGGTCTGGGCCGGCTATATCCCCCAGGATCAGCTCGTTGATACGTACCGCAGCGCTGCACTCTACCTTGATCCCTCTCTCTATGAGGGATTCGGTTATCAAGCTCTGGAAGCGATTTCCTGTGGAGTCCCCGTCGTTTGCTCGAATGTGAGTTCACTTCCGGAGATCGTCGGTGATGCTGCAATCACGTGTGATCCCACAGATATCTCAGCTTTTGCGACAGCCATCGTCTCATTGTTACAGGCACCGCAGAAATTGGCACAGATGAGTCAGAAGGGAATTGAACAAGCTCAGACGTTCTCGTGGGAAACTGCGTTCGGGGCGATGACCGAGTTGTTCGAGCGGCTCACATGCGCGCAGCCATCCTAACCGATATCATCTCACCTTACCGCATCCCGGTCTTCAATCGACTTGCCGAGTACGATGATCTCGCGCTTGAGGTGTTTTTTCTGGCCGAGAACAGCAGCTTGCGCAACTGGCGCGTGGAGAAAGAGCGCATTCGCTTCAAGTATGAGGTTCTACTGGGAAGAGTAGTCAGCAAAACATATCAGAACGGATCGCTCTTCTTTAATCCGACGATCTCCGCCAGAATTTCGCAGGGCAGGTTCGATAGCGTGCTGTTCGGTGGCTATCATCACCCATCATACTGGCTTGCGCTTGCATATTGCAAAGCCGCTCGGAAACAAACCATTCTCTGGAGCGAGAGCAACCTGCGTGACTATCGCATCCAGACTAAAATACGAACGCAGTTCAAGCGCCTGCTCGTCAATGCTTTTGATCGATATGTGGTGCCAGGGACGACGCATCTGGATTATCTCAAGAGCTTTGGAGTCGTCCGAGAAAAAATCTGGATAGCGCCGAATGCAGTCGATGTAGAGCATTTCGCCAGCCAATCGAGCATTCATCGCTCGAATAAAGAGGCCATCAAATCATCGTTAGGGATAACCGGGGATATCATTCTATTTGTCGGGCGACTGATCGATGAAAAAGGCGTCAGTGACCTTTTATTCGCATTCGAAGATGTTATACAACATCATCAGGCAACACTGGTCATCGTCGGCTCTGGCCCCGATGAAAATCGATATAAAGCGTTTGTTGAAGAGCACAAACTGCCCGTGATCTTCACCGGGTTTCAACAACAAAGTGATCTTCCAAAATTTTACGGAATCGCAGACATCTTCGCTTTCCCGTCTTATACCGATCCCTGGGGGCTTGTCCTCAACGAAGCGATGGCCAGTGGACTACCTGTTGTGGTGTCAAGCGCCCCCGGAGCAGTTGACGATCTCGTATCTGATGGCGAAAACGGTTACATCCACGCGCCGGGCGATCGGACTGCAATGGCCGATGCATTCAAAAAACTGCTTTCAGACCCCGATCTCAGGGTCAGAATGGGGCTGCGTTCAGCGCAAATCATCACTGGTTACACACCGGAGAAGTGTGCGGAAGGTCTCTATCTGGCGATCTCAGGTAAGGAGAACCTGATTTGATAGCACAGACATCTCGGTCGCTCTATGTCGGGTTCGCCGTTATCGTTATGATATTTTTTCTGAGTGTGGCTATTTTTATGGCTGCACCAATCGATGACACCTTGATCCTCGCCGGTGTGGCACTGTTCCTTATCGCCCTGACCGGTCTTAAAAATCCAGCGCTTTTGTTAATTTTCCCCCTGCTCGTCCTCACCCTGAATCAGACTACGGTCGTAGGGGGGACGGCGCTCATGCAAACGGCTCGTTGGGTCGCTCTGGGCTTAACCGCATCTTATGCTGTATTACAGATTTTATTCCGCGCAAACTCTCGTAAATTCAGAACAACGGACTTAATAATTATTCTATTCATTCTATACGCATTTATATCTTCGATTTATGCTGCCGATCCGGAACTATCTTTACAGCGGAGTTTATCTTTATTTTTACTTTATTTAACTATTTTCTGGTTTGGCTGGTACTATGCAGATACAAAAGGAGAACATGCTGTTATCCAAATTTTATTGATCGCAGCAGCGATAATTTATGTGGCAAGCGCCGCTTACTCGTTCTTTCCTAACGCCTGGCAGAGAGACGGGCGATTCAGGGGGATCATGCCGAATCCAAATGCAATCGGGTTGATTACATCGATCTATTTCCCGTTGTTATTTTGGAATTTAATTAAGAATAAATCTTTTATTTCTTTAATTATCTTTGTGCTGGCTGCATCCATTTTACTGCTTTCTGGCTCGCGAAATGGTTTCGTCAGCGTCTTCGCAGGAATGATATTTTTAATCATTCGCTTGACAACACAAAAATCAATTGCTTATTTATTAATTTTAATATCAATAATTCTCATCAGTTCCTTTATTATCTTTTCATCCACGGATATCCTCAACATTCTTCTCGACCGAGTCCCCGTTCTTGAGCGCCTGCTCAATATAGAAGCAGCGAACTATTCAAGCGGACGCATTGAGTCCTGGGCATCTGTGATTCAGCAAATCGAAGCGCGTCCGCTGTTTGGATATGGGTTCGGCATGGATGCTATCGGGGAACTTATTCTTAGCAGAAGAAGTTCTCAAGATATCGGTGTTCACAACAGCTACCTCGCCATTACCTACCAGCTCGGGATTATCGGCCTGATTATGTTCGCAGTCCCAATGGTTCTTTTTCTGGCAAGGAGCATACTATCGACCTCTCGTCACCGCGGAGAGGTGTTCATTTATGTTCTGCAAGCGGTTGTTATTTCCGGCCTGGTCGCTGCGTTTTTTGAAACCTGGACCCATTCAGTTGGAAATGCCTTCGCCTTTCCCTTCTGGATGTGTGTGATGCTGCTGGTGCGCACCGCGTACGGAGAAAAAGTTCATCAATATGCTGAGGCGGCCTGACGTCCTCATCCTCATCGACCATTACCTGCCCGGGTACAAATCCGGCGGGCCGATGCGCACGACGGCCAACACCGTGGAGTGGCTGGGCGATGCGATTCAGTTCCGCATCCTGACCCGGGATCGCGATTACCGGGAGACCACGCCGTATCCGGAGATCCAGACCGGGGTCTGGCATCGCGTCGGCAAGGCGCTGGTGCGCTACCTGGCTCCGGAAGAACTGACCCTGCTCAGCCTGCTGCGCATCCTGCGCGCGACGCCGCACGATCTCATCTACCTGAACAGCACCTTCTCTACGCGGACGGTCGTCGTCCTGCTCTTCGCCCGGCTGGGCCTGCTCCACAGGCCGATCGTGCTGGCCTCCCGCGGCAGCCTGAGCGACGGGGCGCTGGGGTTGAAGCCGGTCAAGAAGCGCATCTATCTCACGGCGGCCCGGCTGCTCGGCCTGTACGACCGGGTGCACTGGCACTCGACCAGCGATGAGGAGACGCGCGATATCCAGTCGGTTTTCGGCGGGCGGCGCCAGCCCAGGATCGTGCAGATCCCCAATCTCCCGATGCCGATCACCGGTGAAGTCAGCCGCACGCGCACCAAAGAACCGGGCAGCCTGCGGATCGTCATGCTCTCGCGCATCGCCCGGATGAAAAATCTGGAGCTGATGGCCGCCGCGCTCGATGGGGTGCGGGGCGCAGTGCAACTGGATTTCTGGGGGCCGATCGAGGATCCGGCTTACTGGGAAGACAGTCTGAAGCGCTTTCACCGGCTGTCCCCGAACGTTCAGGTGCACCACTGTGGATCGGCGGCCCCCGATCAGGTGAATGCCATCCTGAGCGAGTACGATCTATTCTTCATGCCCAGCCTGAGCGAAAATTTCGGCCACGCGATCCTGGAGGCGCTGTGCGCCGGCTGCCCCGTCCTGATCAGCGACCGGACGCCGTGGAATGCGGTCAATGAGCGCGGCGCGGGCTGGGCGGTGGCGCTCGATCGCCCGGATCAGTTTCGGCAGATCATCCAGCATCTGATCGATGCCGATCACGCCGCCTGGCAGGCCTACAGCCAGCGGGCGCGCCAGTTCGCTCTGGATTATCTGGCCAGTTCGCGAGCGGTCGATGAAACGCGCCGTTTCCTGATCGAGACCGCCGCTCAAGCGACATCCTCCTGAGTCACCGTTTGCTTTCGGGCGTTCCGCTCACCAACGATCGAGGTCAAAACAGAGCATGGCAGTCATTCTGGGGATCAACACACATCACGCGGGTTCTTCAGCGGCGCTGGTCATCGACGGCATTCCGGTCGCCGCCATCGCTGAAGAACGCCTGAACCGGATCAAGTACTACGCTGCCTTCCCGCGCCTGAGCATCCTGCGCGTCATGGAGATGGCGGGCGTGCAGTTCAAGGATATCGACTACGTGGCGGTGGGGCGCGATGCCAGCGCCAATCTGAACAAGAAGCTGGAATACGTCCTGCGCAACCCGACCCGGCTGCTCAATCTGGCGCGGATGCGCACGGCGCGCGCGGCGCTGAGCGATATCAAAACGCTGCTGGTGGAAGAATGCGGGGCCGATCCGGCGGATCTGCGCTTCGAACAGATCAACGTCGAGCATCATCTGGCGCATATCGCCAGCGCCTACTACATCTCGCCGTGGGATCATGCCGCCGGGTTCAGCATGGACGGCTCGGGCGATTTCGTCACCTGCATGCTGGCGGAATGCAAAGGGCAGGAGATCGAAGTCAAGAAGCGCATCTTCGTGCCGCACTCGCTCGGTTCGCTTTACGCGATGGTGTGTCAGTTCATCGGTTACGGTAAGTACGGGGACGAGGGCAAGGTCATGGGGCTGGCTCCCTACGGCCAGCCGACGTACATCGATACCTTCCGCGACATGGTCTCGATGACCGCCGACGGCTTCGAGCTGAACCCCCGCTACTTCATGCCGTTCGGGGCCAATCAGGGCATCGAAATGAACGACAAAGGCGAGATGGAGGTGCTGCGCCAGTACTCCGATCACATGATCGACACCTTCGGCCAGCCGCGCGTCCCCTACACGGAGATCGCGCAGCGCGATATGGACATGGCCTTCAGCCTGCAGCAGGTGTTCGAGGAAGTCTATATGCACATGCTCAACCTGCTGCATCAGCTCGTGCCCACCGACCGCATCGCGATGGCGGGCGGGGCCGTGCTGAACAGCGTCGCCAATGGCAAGCTGTTCGACCAGACGCCGTTCCGCGAGACCTGCATCCAGCCGGCGGCGGGCGATGAAGGGCTGTCGCTGGGCGCGGCGCTCTACGTCAGCCAGGCGGTGCTGCACGAGAAGCAGCGCTTTGTGATGAAGGATGCCTATCTCGGCCCGGAGTTCACGCGCGAGCAGATGAAAGCGGCGCTGGAGAGCGCGGGCGTCCCCTACCGCGAACTGACGCGCGACGACCTGCTGACCGCCACCAGCGAACAGATCGAGCGGGGCAACGTGGTCGGCTGGTTCCAGGGGCGTATGGAATGGGGGCCGCGCGCGCTGGGCAACCGGTCGATCCTGGCGCATCCGGGGCGGAGCGACATGAAGGACATCCTGAACGCGCGCATCAAGCGGCGCGAATGGTTCCGCCCGTTCGCACCGGTCGTGCTGGCGGAGCGGCAGGCCGAGATCTTCGAGCACACGCACCCATCCCCGTTCATGCTCCACGTGTACAAGATCCGCCCTGAATGGCGCGAACGGCTGACGGCGGTACGCCACGTGGACGACACGGGGCGGCTCCAGACCGTCTCGCGCGAGGAAAACCCGCTCTACTACGATCTGGTCAGAACGTTCGGCGAGCGCACCGGCGTCCCGGTGCTGGTCAACACCAGCTTCAACGAGAACGAACCGATCATCTGCACGCCGGAAGAGGCCGTGGACTGCTACCTGCGCACGAAGATGGACGTCCTCGTGATGGGCAATTTCTTCTGCACCAAGCCGGAAGGTGAGGGAGATGCCGTGCAGTGACGCGCGGGCAGCAAAGTAGGGACGGACATGTCTAAGCTGGTGTCACTGGGCAGGCTGTTCGGGATCGATGCGATCAAACTGATCCGTTCTGCCGCTGCCCTTCCCGGATTCATTCGCGACTACCTGACATTCAGACGGCTGCTTCTTCAGAGTGACGATTTTCGTCTGGGCAAACTCTACCCCTGTCTGGGCGAGAATCGAGACGAGAGCGGTCAGGCCAGCGGTCATTATTTCCATCAGGATATCCTGGTAGCGCGCCGCATTTACGAGAACAAGCCTGAGCGTCATATGGATGTCGGATCGAGCGTCAGCAGCTTTGTCGCCCACGTCGCTGTATTCAGACCGATTGAAGTGTTTGACATTCGTCCACTGACCACGACATGCAGCAATATCATTTTCAGACAGCTCGATATCATGAACCCCATCCCCGCGGAATATGTCGCGTGCTGCGACTCGCTGTCCTGTCTGCACACGCTCGAACATTTCGGGCTGGGGAGATACGGAGATAGCTTGAACGTTTCGGGCCATCTTGTGGGATTTGGCAATCTCGCTTCGCTGGTCGCTCCGGGCGGCAAGTTCTACCTTTCAGTGCCGATCGGCCCGCAGCGGGTTGAGTTCAACGGACATCGGGTTTTCTCGGTTCCTTACATGATCAAACTGGTGTCAGAGATGTTCACTATCGACCGATTCTCGTTTGTCGATGATCGCGGCGATCTGCATGAGAACGTGGCCCTGACGTCAGAAGCGGTGGAGAACCACTTCGGATGTCACTTCGGATGCGGCATTTTTGAACTCACAAAGCGCGGGGCATGAGCGTTTGGGCAATTTCTTCTGCACCAAGCCGGAAGGCGAGGGAGATGCCGTACAGTGACGCGCGGGCAGCGCAGCGATACGTCAGGATCGACCGTTGATGTCTGAACCCAGACTGCTCGTCATCAGCCAGGTGATCTCGGTGGCATTTCTGCGCTGGCTGGAGGCGTTCGCCGCCGAGCACGGCCCGGTCGAGCTGTGGACAGGGGTCGATTTTGCCACGCCCACCGAACGCCTTCGCGTGAAGCGGTTGAATGCGTACACCAAAGAGTCGTACCGATCGCGGCTGCTGGCCTGGATCCGCTTCGCGCTGACGGTCGCGATCCTGCTGCCAGGCAGGCCGCGGCGCATCCCCGTGCTGGCGATCACCAATCCGCCGCTGATGCCGCTGATCCTGGTGCTGCATCGGGCGCTGTTCGGGCGGCGCTACGGTATCATCGAGTACGATATCTACCCGCAGATCATGGAGACGATGGGCCTGCTCACCCGGCGCAGCCTCATCTACCGGATCTGGTGGCGCTGGCACGTCTGGGCGCTGCGCCGGGCCGCGCTGGTCATCACCATTTCGCCGCTGATGGCCGACGAACTGCGGCAGATGACCGGCGGCGCCCTGGAGTCCATTGCCGTCATCCCAACCTGGACGGATACGACGCGGATCCAGCCGCTCCCTCGTTTGCAGAATCCGTTTGCGCAGGAACATGTTGCCGGGGCGGAGATCGTCGCACTGTATTCCGGCAATCTCGGCGCGACGCACGCCATCGAGACGATCATCGCCGCCGCTGAACATGTACAGCCGGAAAGCCGGATTCAGTTCCTCATCATCGGCGATGGGGTGAAATACGACCGGGTCGAGGCGGCGATCCAGTCCGGGCGGGCGCCGAACATCAGGCTGCTCCCGCTTCAGCCAGCGGGGATCGTCCCGTATTCGCTCGCCAGCGCGGATATCGCCTTCGTGACGCTGGCGCCGGGCTACGAGCGGCTGTCTCTGCCGAGCAAGACGTACGATCTGATGGCGGCTGGCTGCGCGATCGTCGGTATCAGCCAGCCGGGCAGCGGGCTGGATCGGCTGCTGCAGGAACATCGCTGCGGGCGCAATTTCGGGCCTGATCAGCCGGAAGCTATCGCTCGCTGGATTACGGAGCTGGCGGCTGATCGCGCTCAACTACAGGCCCTCCAGCAGGCGGCGCGCAAGGCCGCTGAGGCGTATTACAGCGCCGAACGCGGTGAAATCGCGATGTCTGAAACGGTCTTGAAGCGGCTCTACGACGTGGATGCAGCAGCAGCACAGTCGGACGGCGGTCACACCAGGACAATTCACGAAGAGATCCCCTCAGCATAAGCCATGTACCGTCGCATCCTGAAACGCCCGCTGGATTTTCTGATCAGTCTGGTCGCCCTGATCGTTCTCTCTCCCGTGCTGCTGCTGATCGGCCTTCTCGTCGCTGTCCGCCTGGGACGCCCGATCCTGTTCAGACAAGTCCGTCCCGGGCTGCACGGCAAGCCGTTCACCATCTACAAATTCCGCACCATGACCGATGCGCGCGATGCGGACGGTCATCTTTTACCGGATGCCGAACGCCTGACGCCGTTCGGTCGCTTCCTGCGTTCGACCAGCCTGGATGAACTGCCCGAATTGTTCAACGTCCTCAAAGGCGATATGAGCCTGGTCGGCCCGCGCCCGCTGCTGATGGAGTATCTCGATCGCTACACGCCAGAGCAGGCCCGTCGCCACCATGTCCGACCGGGAATCACCGGCTGGGCGCAGATCAATGGACGCAACGCGATCGCGTGGGAAGAAAAATTTGCGCTCGACGTCTGGTATGTCGATCATATCTCGTTGGGGTTGGATCTCCGTATCCTCGCGCTGACCGTCTGGAAGGTGCTGCGGCGCGAGGGGATCAGTCAGCAGGGCGAAGCGACAGTGAGCTATTTTCAGGGGAGTAAGACCGGGAATTGACGGATGGATCGCAACTGAAAATCGCCTTTGCGGGCGATCGTGATATCAGCGTATGGGTGCTGCAAAAAATTCTCGACAGCGGCGTTCGACCGTTGGCCCTGCTGACTTCCGCCCCCGATCGCGCCTCGCACGCTGAAGTACTGCGCGGGATGTGTCCATTTCTGGGCGACGATGCGGTGTTGAGAGGAAAAGCGTTTCGGGAAGATCGAGGAATTCAGTTTCTATCCAGTCTTGAACTGGACTGGATCATCTGTGTGCACTTCCCGTACCTGGTTCCGCGGGCGATTATCGACCTGACCAGACAGGGTGTCATCAATCTCCATCCGGCCTTCCTGCCTTTCAACCGCGGCTGGCACACGCCGACCTGGGCACTTCTTGAGGGCACACCGGTCGGTGCGACACTGCACTTTATGGATGAAGGCATCGATACCGGAGATATCATTCACCAACGCGAATTAAAGCCGACGCCATCTGATACCGCCGATACCCTGTATGCCCGGTTGAAAAAGCTGGAATACGAGGTGTTCTGTGAGGCGTGGCCGTCTTTGATGAACGGGACGTATCAGCGTCATCCTCAGCCGGTCGGACTGGGATCCACCCACAGAAAAGAGGATCTCTTCAGGTCTGGAGTGCAGAAAATCGACCTGGATACGCCGCAAACACCCAGATCGCTGTTGAATCGACTTCGGGCGTTGAGCACGAATGATCTTTCCGAGGCCGCTTTTTTTGAACAGGATGGCAGGATCTATCGCGTTCAGGTTCGAATTGTTGAAATGCAGGAGAAACATGAGAACGACGAGACCCGGTAACAGGCATTTTCAAGCGACAGGATGCGGTTGATTTGTCCCCTCGCATCTACTTATCTCCCCCGCACATGTCCGGGGAGGAGCTGGCATACATCGAGCAGGCGTTCGCCGAGAACTGGATCGCGCCGGTCGGGCCGCAGCTCGCCCAGTTCGAACACGACTTCTGCGCTTACACGGGGGCGCGGCACGCCGTCGCGCTGTCATCGGGGACAGCGGCCATCCATCTGGCGCTGCTGACGCTCGGCGTCGGGGCGGGAGATGAGGTCTTCGTCTCCACGCTGACGTTTTCCGGCACGGTCAACCCGATCGTGTACGTCGGGGCGCGGCCCGTGTTCATCGACAGTGACACGGCTTCATGGAACATGGATCCGCAGCTTCTGGAGGATGCACTGCGCACCCGCGCGCGGAGGGGCCGGCTGCCGAAGGCGGTCATCCCGGTGCATCTGTACGGCCAGTCAGCGGATATGGACGCGATCCTGGCGCTGTGCGACCGCTATGACATCCCGGTGATCGAGGACGCCGCCGAGGCGATCGGCAGCCGCTACCGCGATCGTCATCCCGGCACGCTGGGCCGGATCGGGGTGTTCTCGTTCAACGGCAACAAGCTGATCACCACCTCCGGCGGCGGCATGCTCGTGTCGGACGATCAGACCCTGGTCGATCATGCGCGCAAACTGTCCACGCAGGCGCGCGAACCCGTCCCGCATTACGAACATACCGAGATCGGCTACAACTACCGCATGAGCAACATCCTGGCCGCCATCGGCTGCGGCCAGCTCAAAGTGATCGAGGCGCGCGTTGAGCGCAAACGCGCGATCTACGACTACTACCGGCAGCATCTCGGCGGCCTGCCGGGGCTGACGTTCGTCGATGAAATGCCCTATGGTCGGCATACGCGCTGGCTGACGGTCATGCTGGTCGATGCGGCTGCGTTCGGCGCGGATCGCGAACAGATCCGCCTGGCGTTGGAGGCGCATAACATCGAGTCGCGCCCGGTCTGGAAGCCGATGCATCAGCAGCCGGTTTTCCGCCGCTGCGAATCCGTCGGCGGGGCCGTGGCCGAGGGCCTGTTCGAACGCGGTCTGTGCCTGCCCTCTGGCACAGCGCTGACCGAGGCCGACCTCGACCGTGTGATCGGGCTGATCGCCGCGATGCACAACCGCGCGTGAGTCACGCGCCCCTTCCCACTGTCGCAGGACGACGGCTGCCTTCTCATCTATGTTACAATAGCGCTTATCGGATCACAGCGAGGCCGTTCATGATCGCCTTCTCCCGGCGTGTCGTCGTCCCTGAGGATGTGCTGGTGCGCCAGATCGCCGGCGAAGCCGTGCTGCTCAACCTCAACACCGAAACCTACTTCGGCCTGGACGAGGTCGGCACGGACATGTGGCAGGCGCTGACCACTTCGGCGACGATCGAACAGGCTTTTACGCATCTGCTGTCCGTTTACGACGTCGAGGCCGAGGTGCTGCGCGCCGATCTGACCGCCCTGATCGAGGAGCTGATCGAGTGTGGCCTGGTGGCGCTCGTTGATCCGTAAGCGGCGGCGCTTCGCCGACCTGCCCCCCGCCGAGCGCGCGCTCGTGCTGCGCGCGCTGTTCCTGCTGCTGCTTGTAGCCGGGGCGCGGCGCTTCGTCAGCTTCAGGCGGCTGCGCGACTGGCTGATGCGCCTGATCCCCCCCGCGCCCCCGGTTGAACACGACCCCCTCACCGCCGCCCGGCGCACCGCCGAACTGGTCGCGGCGGCGGCGGGCGGGCTGCCCTTCACCCCCAACTGCCTGGAGCGTTCGCTGGTGCTGTGGGCGCTGCTGCGCGCGCGCGGCATCGCCGGCGATCTGCATTTCGGCGTGCGCCGCGATCGCGATCGCCTGGACGTTCACGCCTGGGTCGAGTACAGCGCGGTCGTCCTCAACGATCGCGCCGATGTCGGCCAGCGCTACACCGTCATCACCCCGTCATGAGCGCGATCGCCGCCCTCTTCCACCGCGATGGCCGCCCGGCGGATGCGTCCGTCGTGACGGCCATGATCGCTGCGCAGCGCCGCCGCGGCCCGGATGCGCAGCGCGTCCACGTCACAGGCAGCGTCGGGCTGGGACAGGCCGCCCTGTTCACCACCCGCGAGTCCGAACGCGAAGCGCAGCCGTTGACGCTGGACGGATCGAGCTGGATCGCGGCGGACGCCCGCATCGACGCCCGGGCCGATCTGCGCGCGGCGCTGAACGCCGCCGGGCGCGCCGTCCCCGCCGATGCCACCGATGCCGCGCTCATCCTGCACGCTTACCACGCCTGGGGCGAGGCCTGCGTCGAACGCCTGGTCGGCGAATTCGCTTTCGTCATCTGGGACGAGCGGGCGGGCCGGCTGTTCTGCGCCCGCGATCACACCGGCTGCCGCTCCCTGTATCTCCACGTGACCGATGCGCTGTTCGCCTGCGCCTCGACGCCGTCGGGGGTGTTGGCCGTGCCGGATATCCCGCGTCGGCTGGATGAAGGCCGCATCGCCGATTATCTGGTCGGCTTTCTGGAGGGGATCGATACGACCGCCACCTGGTATCGCGATCTCCAGCGCCTGCCCCCGGCCACCTGCCTGACCGTGACGCCCGACCGGGTGACGCGGCGCACCTACTGGACGCCCGATCCCCGGCGCACGCTCCGGTTTCGTTCGGACGATGAGGCGGTCGAGGCCTTCCGCGCGATCTTCACGGCGGCGGTCACTGACCGGCTGCGCGAGCCGGATCGCGTCGGCTCGATGCTCAGCGGCGGGATCGACTCGTCGTCCGTGGTCGGCTTCGCCCGCCAGCATCTGCGCGCCAGCGGCGGGCCGCCGCTGCCAGTTTTTTCCGCCGTCTCCGCCGATGGCTCCGATGTCGAAACGCAGATCATCCACGCCGCGCTGACGCTGGATCATCTGGAAGCGCATCTTCTGACCGACGCGGACTATGCCGATCTGGCGCCGGATCTGAACGCCCTGTACGACGCGGCGGACGATCCGTTCGACATGACCATGCCGATCCCGCAGGCGATGTACGCGCTGGCGGCGCGCCGCGGCCTTAAGGCCCTGCTCGACGGGGTGGCCGGCGATCTGGTGACCACGCTGGGCGGCAATCATCTGACGTTCGTCATCCGCGGGCTGAATCCGCTCGATATCGTGCGCGAGGCGCGCGGCCTGCAGCGGCTGTATCACCGCTTCCCGGAGATCGGGCGCGACCTGCTGATCACGCATGCCAAAGCGGCGCTCGCGCCAGCCCGGTGGACGCGCTGGCGGCTGCGGACGACGCGCGCGCGCCGCGCCGAGACCGCGCGCGCGGAAGGCTTCATCCACCCGGATTTCGCCCGCCGCGTCGATCTGGCCGGGCGGCTGGCCCGCTTCGACGCCCACTCATCCTCCTCGCGGACGCAGCGCGACGATCACGTGCGCCGCCTGCTGCACCCTTTTCTCGCCGTCGGGCTGGAACGCTACGACCGCGTGGCCGGGTTCTACGGCATCGAAGCGCGCCACCCGTATCAGGACGTGCGGCTGATCGAGTTCTTCATCGCGCTCGACTGGCGGCACAAGGATCACCGCGGCTGGTCGAAGATCCTCAACCGCCGGGCGCTGATCGGTCTGCTGCCCGATGAAGTCATCTGGGCGACGCCGCGCCAGAATCTGTCGCCGCCGTTCTGGCGCGCGCGCATCGGCGCGATCGCCGGGCTGGATGCAGCGCTCGAACGGGCCGAGTTCCTCGACGCGCTGGCGGCGTATCTGGATCTGCCCGCAGCGCGGGCGGCGCTGGCCCGCTATCGCTCCGGGGAGATCGCCAGCGATCCGGGGCTGTGGAACTGGTACGCGCTGGCGCGCTGGCTGCGCCGGGCTTGTTAGATTACGCAATATGTACTAGAATGTAATCGCAGGAGCGATCGACCGTCACCAATTCATCGGATAGTCACGACTGTGAAGCCCAACCTCAGCCCACGTCAGGCATACCGTGCACCGCATCTGATCCGTTACGGCACGATCCGGACGCTGACCCGTGCGGGAACGGGCAATAGCCGTGAACCGAACGCGAATTCAAACTCACCGGTCAAGTACCCGTGAGTGAGTCAGACCGGTCAGGTCGCGCATAGCTCCGGCGCGGACAGTGCGCTATACTGGCGCTATGCGATCGATCCTGCTGCTGCTTCTGCTGCTGACGGGCTGCGCCAGCGCCGCGCCAGCGCCTTCACCCACCCTGCCCCCGGATGCGTTCCCGACCATGACGCCGGGGCGGGTCGTGATCGCGCCGCTTCCCTCCCCCCTGCCAACCGATGCCGACGCCCTCGCGCCGGAACAGGCCGCCGCCGCGCCGCCCCCGACACCGGATCGGGCCGCCTGCCCCCCGCCGAACGCCGAGGCCCGCCTGGCTTCTGACCCCGCGGCCACGGCCAGCGCGATCAGCGCCCAGCTCGCGGAGTATTTCAGCGCGGGCGGAAGCCCGACCGGCGCGGCGGATGCGCTGCGCGCGCGCGGCTGGATCGGCGGGCAGGGTGGCTTCGTCAGCGCCAACCTCGATCTGACCGGTGAAGGCCGCCCGGAGATCCTCGCGGCCTTCCGGGCCGACTCCGCGAACGGCCCGGTCGGCGCGCTGGCCGTGTTCGCCTGCGCCGATCGCGCCTACCGCCCGATCTACCTGTACACCGATGCGGCCAGCGTGCCGCAGATCATCGCCACCAGCGACCTGAACAACGACGCCCGGCCCGATCTGCTGTTCACCGCGCAGCGCTGTGCGGACGACGGCGCATGCGTCTACCGGACGCAGATCGCCGCCTGGAGCGCGGCGTCGGGCGAACTGGTCAATCTGCTGGCCGGCGCGCTGGAATCGACGGAGCTGCCCGCGCTGGAAGACTACGATCAGGATCGCGTGCTGGAGCTGATCGTCCGCCAGACGGACAGCGGGGACGCCCGCACCGGGCCGCTGCGCACCGGCTTCACCGTCTATGACTGGAACGGCGTGCTGTATGTCCGCTCGATCGTCCGCCTTAACCCGGCGCGCTTCACCATCCAGATCATCCACGACGCCGACGCCGCCTTCCGCCAGGGCGCGCTGACCGATGCGATCGCGCTGTACACGTTAGCGCTGACCGATCCCGATCTCGCGGAGTGGCTGCCCGACGATGAGGAAGTGCTGGCCGCTTACGCGCTCTATCGGTCGCTGATCGCCTACGCCGCGCAGGGCGACCCCGCCGCGGGCGATGTGGCGGCGGCGGCGCGCTCGCGCTTCCCCGATCCGGCATCGGCCCCCGTCTACATGACGCTGCTGGAGACGTTCTGGGCGGCCTACAGCGCCGGGACGCCGGTCTCTGGCGCGTGCGCCGCGGTGAACGGTATAATCGCAGGACGCCCCGACGCCATCGACCGACTGAATCGCTACGGTTCCGCCAGTCCCACGTACACCGCCGGGGATCTGTGTCCGTTTGCGGAGTGATCGTTCCCTATTTAATTCCCCGATCGAGGTTACCTGTATGTCCGATCTGTTACGGTATTTTCAGTCCCGTCAGGATGAGATGGTCGCGCTGCTGACGGAACTGGTCAATTACGAAACGCCCACGCTCGACAAGCCGCACGTGGACAAACTGGGCGCGTTCCTGGAGGCGCAGTTCCGCGCGCTGGGCGCGTCGTCGATCGTGCGCATCCCGCAGACCGTCGTCGGCGATGCGCTGCTGGCCCGCTGGAACGAGACCGCGCCCGGCAAACCGCTGATGTTCCTGATCCACATCGACACGGTGTGGCCGCTGGGCACGCTGGCCGAGCGCCCGGTCACCATCGACGACGAGGGGCGGCTGTTCGGCCCCGGCGCGATCGACATGAAAGGCGGCATCACCGTCGTCCTGTCGGCGCTCAAAGGGCTGATCGACCGGGGCGAACTGCCGCAGCGCCCGATCTGGATCCTGATGACGACCGATGAAGAGGTCGGCAGCATCCATTGCAACGGCGCGATCAAGGAGTACGCGGCGCAGGCCGGGCTGGTGATGGTCATGGAGCCGGCCACGAAAGAGGAGGCGCTCAAGACCTGGCGCAAGGGCATCGCCACCTACCAGATCGACATCGAAGGGCTGCCCTCACACGCCGGCAACGCGCCGGAGAAGGGCATCAACGCCATTTCAGAGT
Organism: Anaerolineae bacterium; assembly: GCA_034432395.1. GTDB lineage: Bacteria > Chloroflexota > Anaerolineae > Aggregatilineales > Phototrophicaceae > Flexifilum. The sequence goes on along the minus strand of DAOUBU010000039.1, from coordinate 4,944 downwards.
TCGCCGAACAGGTGCGCCAACTCCACACCTGGAACGATCTCAAGCGGGGCACGTCGGTCAACGTGACGATGGTCAACGGCGGATCGGCCACCAACGTCATCCCGGCCCACGTGACCGCGTTCGTCGATACCCGCGCGCTGACGATGCAGGCCTTCGACGAAACTTACGAGAAGATGATGGCGCTGGAGCCGATCATTCCGGGGGCCAAGATCAAGGTCACGCTGCAGCACGGTCACAAGCCGATGGAGCGCGATGCCACCATGATCCGGCAGTTCGAGCAGTGCCGGGCGATCGGCCAGCGCTACGGCCTGACCGTGCGCGAGGATGGCAGCGGCGGCGCGTCCGACGGCAACACGGTGGCGGCGCTCGGCATCCCCGTCCTCGACGGCCTCGGCCCGCAGGGGGACGGCCTGCACGCCCTGCACGAGCACGTCGTCATCGCCAGCCTGCCGCGCCGGGCGACGCTGATCGCCGGCATGCTCAAGGACTGGGTGTGCGATCCCTGATCGCCCGCCTCCATAATACATACACGCCCCATGCCCTGTACCGCCCCGGAGCGCCGCGCTCCGGGGTTTTTTTGCGCGCGCGGAACAGGCGCAGCGCGCCCGTCACTTCCGCTGTACACTGAAGGCAAGGGGATCGATCAGCAGAAAGCGAGGTCGGGATCATGGCACGCCTGCGCGTCAATGCGGACTCGCTCAACGTCCGCAGCACGCCCGACAGCGGCACGACCGGCAACATCATCACCCGGCTGCAGCGCGATCAGGAAGTCGAACTGCTGCCCGCGCCGACGCACCCGGACTGGCACTTCGTGCGCCTCCAGCGCGATGGCGAGACGATCGAAGGCTGGGTCTCGAAGCGGTTCGTGACGCCGGTCGAGCCGCCGAAACCGGCCCGCTTCCGCGTCAACACCGACCGGCTCAACGTGCGCTCGACGCCGGACTCCGCCACCAGTGGCAACATCCTGCTTCAGCTCAACCGGGGCGATGAAGTCACCGCGCTGCCCGTCCAGCCCGAGCCGGACTGGCTGGCGATCGCGCTGCCGCTCAACGGCAAGATCGTCGATGCCTGGGTCAGCCGGCGGCTGGTGATCAGCGCCGACGCCCCGGTCGATCTGACGTGGCGCATGGGCATCAACATGCGCGAATTCGTCTTCTACGGCACGCCCGCCTACCCGTTCACCGCGGAGACGCTCCAGCTCATCCAGATCAACCGGCTCAAACAGCTCGGGGTCAAACTGGTGCGCCTTTTCGCCGCGCACGCCGATTTCACCGCGCAGCAGATCATCCCGCTGCTCAACCGGGCGCTGACGCGCCTGCATCAGAACGGGATGCGCGCCATCGTCTGCCTCAACGACTCGCTGACCGGTCAGCGCCTGTACGTGCGCGGCAACGACGTCTATCACACGGAAGTCCACGGACATCTGCACAAGCGTTACTGGCATCAGCGGGAATACCTGACGCACTACGTCCCGTTCGTGCAGACGCTGCTCCACGGCGTCAGGAACAACCCCGGCCTGTTCATGGTCGAACTGGGCAACGAGTACGCCATCCATCCGCAGCCGGCCACCGACGCGGATGCCAGCGCTTTCATCGCTTTCTGCGAGCACGTCGGCGGGCTGATCCGGGGGATCGCCCCGCACGTGCTGATCTCGACCGGGCTGGTCAACAGCGGGCACATCGCGGCGGCGGGCAAACATGAGCAGTACGCGCTGCGGCTGCATCAGTTGAGCGTCATCGACGCGGTATCGATCCACTACTACGCCCACGACGGGGAACGGGACAAAGCGCCGGTCGATATCGCGGTCGCGCGCCGGCTCCGCAAGCCGTGGTACGTTGGCGAGATCGGCATGGAGCGCGGCACGGGCGACCGGGCGTCGTTCTACGATCTGGATATCGCGCGCTGGCGGCGCGAAGGCGCGTTCACGGTCATGCCGTGGGCGTTCTACGCCGATCAGGGCGATGTCGGCGTGTGCGATATCTACGGCGTCGGGCCGATCCACGGTGATTTCGACGCGCTGTGCGCCGTCATCGACAAATACCGAACGTAGCGGCGCGCCCCCTCACAGCGCCCACGGTGCGGGATCGGGGGGCGGGAAGGTGCTGGTCAGTTCGACCGGCTGACCGCTCGCCTGGGACGCCGCGCAGGCCGTCAGGATGTCGGTGATGTGGGCGGCCTGCTCACCACCGAAGCGGTGCGGACGCTGCTCGATCACGGCCTGCGCCAGCTCGCGCACGCCCGTCCCCCAGGCGATGCCGCCCGCCGGCTGGCGCAGCAGCGGGATCGGCTCGAACGGCTGGCCGAAACGGGCGAAGCGCACGGTCGAGTCGGGCATGAAGAACGACTCCAGGTGCAGCGATCCGGCATCCCCGTGGAATTCAACGCCGGTCTGGCGCGTCGTCTCGTTGGCGACGTAGAAATTGCTGGTCAGGCGCAGCAGCGGGCCGTCGCCGAACTCGATCAGGCTGAGCGTCCAGTCCGGCGTGGTCACGCGGTAGGGCTGGCCGGTCGTGGTGACGCGGTCGGGCAGCAGCAGCCGCCCCACGCTGTGGACGCGGGTGGCCGGGCCGAAGAAGCTGGTCATCAGGCCCAGGATGTACACGCCGACATCGAACAGCGCGCCGACGTCGTAAAACGGGATCGGCGCGGGATGCCAGGTCTCGATCCGGCCCCAGTTCGCCTCCCCGTAGACGACGCGGACAGCGCCCAGATCGCCGGCGCGGATGTGCCGCCAGACGGTCTGCTGCGCCTCGCCGATCATGGTGAAGGGCGAACAGGCCAGCCGCACCCCGCGGTTCCGGGCCAGATCGACCAGTTCCCACGCCTCCGCTGAGGTGAGCGCGAGCGGCTTTTCGCTGTAGACGTGCTTGCCCGCTTCCAGCGCCGCGCGCGTGACCGGGTAGTGGGCGAAGTGCGGCGTCAGGTTGACGACGATCTGCACGCGATCATCGGCCAGCAGCGCCGCGTTGTCCGGGTAGGCGGCCACCTGATGCCGGGCCGCGAACTGCGCCCGTTTATCGGTGTCGATATCGGCCACGCCCAGCACCTCGATCTCCGGATAGCGCAGCAGGTCGGATACGTAGCCGTCGGCGATATTGCCCGTGCCGATGACGGCGACTCCCAGGCGTGCGCTCATGATCAGGCCTCCAGCCAGGCGCGCAGCCGCGCCGCGCTGATCGCGACTTCTTCAGTCGGATCGTATGACTCCGGCTCATGTTCAACGCTGTACGCGCCGGCATACCCCGCCGCGCGCAGCACTTCGACGCAGCGCTGCACCGGCACGATGCCATCGCCCAGCGCGCAGGTATCGTGCACGCCGACGGTGCGGACGTCCTTGAGATGCACCAGCTTGATCCGATCGGCCAGCAGCGCCGCCGCGCGATCCGCCGGGTAGCCCTGCACCCCGAACCAGCCGGTATCAAGCGCGATGCCGATCGTCTCCGGGCTGCGCTCGCCGATGCGCGCGAGCAGTTCCTCCGGCGTCTTCTCCGCGTGATTTTCGTAGCCGAAGGCCAGCCCGGCATCGCGCAGCAGGCCGATCATGGCGTCCGGCTCGGTCTCCAGCAGCGACCCGCCGCCGCCGATCAGCGGGATCTCCAGCGCCTGCATCACGGTGATGGCCTGGCGCAGCGTGTCCAGATCGCCCAGCCACAGCGCGTAGCTGGTGATGCGCAGGTCGAACTCAGCGAGCAGGTCGCGGGCCGCGGCCAGATGCGCCGGCGTCGCCCAGGATGGATGCAGATGGGCCGCCCACAGATCGAGCGCGCGGAAGCCGAGCGTGTGGATATCCTGCAGCAGATCGCGGAAGCGCGCCGGGAACGTCTCGATCGGGCGGAAGTAGTCCTGGGTAACGGCGTCAGCCTGCCCCCAGCCTTCGGTCATGTGATAGTTGAGCTGGCGCGCCACGTAGTTGGCCGTCATGAACGAGATCGGGTTCACGGCTGCTGTCCTTTGCGACTGATCGGCGAGAACGCCCCGCTCACAGGATCTGCGACAGGAAGAGCTGCGTGCGCGGGTGCTGCGGATTTTCGAAAAAGTGCTCCGGCGTCCCCTGTTCGACGATGCGCCCCTGATCGAAGAACAGGATGCGGTCGGCCACCTCGCGGGCGAACCCCATCTCATGCGTCACGCAGACCATCGTCATGCCGCTGCGGGCCAGCTCCTTCATGACGTCCAGCACCTCTTTGATCATCTCCGGGTCGAGGGCGGACGTCGGCTCGTCGAACAGCATGATCTTGGGTTCCATCGCCAGGGCGCGGGCGATGGCGACGCGCTGCTGCTGCCCGCCCGAAAGCTGACCGGGGTATTTATCGGCCTGCTCCGGGATGCCGACGCGCGCCAGCAGTTCGCGCGCTTTGGCTTCGGCCTGATCTTTGGGCATCCGCCGGACGTTGATCGGGGCCAGCGTGATGTTCTGCAGCACGGTCAGGTGCGGGAACAGGTTGAACTGCTGGAAGACCATGCCGATCTCGCGGCGGATGGCGGCGATATTGCGCACGTCGTGGCCGAGCACTATGTCATCGACGATGATCGTGCCTTCCTGGTGTTCCTCCAGCCGGTTGATGCAGCGGATGAAGGTCGATTTGCCCGACCCGGACGGCCCGATGACGACCACCACCTCCTGCGGGTAGATATCGACGGTGATATCGCGCAGCACATGGAATTCCCCGAACCATTTGTTGACGTTGCGGCACGAGATGATCGGCTGCCGGGTCAGGGCGCTGGCGGTCTCCGGGGCGGCGGTCTGAAGGGACATGGCGGTGCTCCGTCATTCAAGCGGTGACGATCACAGGCCCTGAATCTACCGCAGGACGGCAGGGCGCGCCACCCGGGGCGGCGTCCCAAGCGCTCGTTTCAGCCCTCACCCGGTCTGGCCGGCGGCCAGCCTGTCCCTCTCCCCTGGGAGAGGGGGATGCGACGCAGTCGCACGGGGTGAGGGCCAGC
>DAOUBU010000038.1:0-36261 GCA_034432395.1 Anaerolineae bacterium | reverse complement strand
ACCCGTTATGACAAACGGGCAACGACTTATCTGGCGACCGTATTGCTCGCCTCTATCGTTCTATGTTTATAGTTTGCAGACAGACCCTAGTCTTACATCCCAATCTCCATCTTCCAGGCAGTCGATGAGCGGCGCGACGGCTCGTACATCCCCAAGCTTCCCTAGTGCTTCGGCTGCTGCTCGTCTTACTTCCCAATCTCCATCTTCCAGGCAGTCGATGAGCGGCGCGACGGCCCGTCTATCCCCAAGCTGCCCCAGTGCCTCGGCTGCCGCTCGTCTTACTTCCAAATCTCCATCTTCCAGGCAGTCGATGAGCGGCGCGACGGCCCGTCTATCCCCAAGATGTCCCAGCATCTCGGCTGCTGCTCGTCTTACTTCCCAATCTCTATCCTTCAGGCAGTCGATGAGCAGCGCGACAGCCTGCCTATCCCCAAGCTTTTCCAGTGCCTCGACTGCTGCTTGTCTTACATCCCAATCCCCATCCTTCAGGCAGCCGATGAGCAGCGCGATGGACGCTCCACCAATTTCTACTAGCGCATCCCAATTTTGGTTGACAATCCAATACGTGATCTGCTGCTCTTGGGTCTGGGGTTGCCAACCAAGCTGCCCCAGCGCCTTGGCTGCTGCTTGTCTTACATACGTGTCTTCATCTTTCAGGCGATTGATGATCGGCGCGACGGATGCTTCGCCAATTTCTACTAGCGCATCCCAATTTCGCTTGGCAATCCAGTAAGTGATTTCCTGCTCTTGGGTCTGGGGTTGCCAGCCAAGCTGCCCTAGCGCCTGGGATGCCGTTTCTCTTACTATCCAAATTTCATCTTCTAGGCAGTCGATAAGCGGGGCGACGGCCCGTCCATCCCCAAGCTGTCTTAGCGCCCAGGCTGCCGCTCGTCTTACTTCCCAATCTCCATCTTTCAGGCACTCGATGAGCGGGGCGACAGCCCGTCCATCCCCAAGCTGTCCTAGCGCCCAGGCTGCCGCTCGTCTTACTTCCCAATCTCCATCTTTCAGACACTCGATGAGCGGGGCGACGGCCCGTACATCCCCAAGCTGCCCCAGTGCTTCGGCTGCTGCTCCTCTTACCCAATCTTCTTGATCTTCCAGGCAGGCGATGAGGGGCGCGACGGCCCGTACATCCCCAAGCTGCACCAGCGCCCAGGCTGCCGCTCGTCTTACTTCCCAATCTCCATCTTTCAGGCACTCGATGAGTGGGGCGACGGCCCGCCTATCCTTAAGCTTCCCCAGTGCCTGAGCTGCCGCTCGTTTTACGTTCCAAACTTCATCTTTCAGGCACTCGATGAGCGGCGCAACAGATGCTGCGCCAATTTGTACTAGCGCCTCGTCTGCTGCTCGTCTTACATCGCTGTCTCGATCTTTCAAGCGGTCGATGAGCGGCGCGACGGCTCGTACATCCCCAAGCTCTCCGAGTGCCTCGGCTGCTGCGCGGCGCATGCGAGCGTTTGCATCGCTCAAATGCTTCAGCGCATAGCTGCGTCCGAAGTAGTCGCGCAGGCGCAGGTGGACGAAACGCAAGCCTACGTCGGCGCGATTCATCAGGTCGAGCAGCTCCACCCAGCCTAGGAAGGCCTCTGTATCGCCAACGAAAGGCGCAAAGTCTACTGGCTGAAAGATGTTGGCTTCGGCAAAAAAGAAGGAAAGAGGAGTCTGTAAGCTTCTACGTTGAGCACCGACAGCGTTGGCGTTGGCCATCGCTGCGTGGCCCAGGACTTCATAGAGCGTCTCCAGGCTGTAGGGTGGCGCCTGGCCGATGTCTTCCAGGCGGCGCGCTTCGTGTACGTGGCGTTCCTGCACATAGCGCGCGAAGATGGCGTCGCTCATCTCCACGCTGTCTTTATCGGCCAGGAGCTGCACCGCGCCGGGGTCGTCTTTATAGGCGAAAGCCATGCAGCTTAGCAGCAGCGGCGTGCGCAGCACGTCCAGCAGCTCGCGGTCGCGCTCCAGGGCCTGCCACAGCAGCGGATAGTTGCTCAGGTAGTCACGGATTTGCTCGTCGGTCAGCGGACGCAGCGTGACCGCGCCGTTGAGCCTGGCTTTGTGGCCGATGGCCTCGTACTCTTCAACCCGCGTGGAGACGATGACCGCGCCGCTTTCGGGCAAGGCTTGCAGGAAGCGCAGGCGCGGATCGTAGGTTCGTTCCACCTCCTTGCCATTCTCGTCCTTCATCTTCTCAACACGCTCCGCGCCCAACTCGTCCAGCCCGTCGAAGAGCAACAGACAGCTAGCCAAATCCTCTTCGCGCAGGTTTTCTAACCCTTTCCAGTTTTCACGGATCCAGGTCGACAGCGGCGTGGGCGGACTGGAAGGCCAGGTCGCGCAAAGCATCAGGATCGGCAGTGGAGCGTTCGCGCCTTCACTTTGTCGTCGTCTGATCATTTCATAGGCGTACTGATACAGCGTAAAGGTCTTGCCTGCTCCCGGCTCGCCCAGCAGCAGCAGACGATTATTCACCTTCTCCATGCATTGAGCCAGCGTCTCAATCTCGACCTGCTCCTCTTGCAGTGCCTCGACGCGGTCTGGTAGTCCTGCGCGAATGAACATCTTGGTCTTCATTTTTGATGGACGGGGCGCGGGCATGGAGGGCTTATCAACGTGCTGCGGCGTTTCGCTCACGCGCAGGTCAATTTCACGCACTTGAGCCTCATGCGTGCGCGCGCTGAGGATGGTGAAGGTCACCTCCAGCGCGTCGCGTAGGTAAGCCGCAAAGGGGTCATCCGACAGTTGTTTGGGCGTGCTGCGAGCCTTTTCAAGGTCTTGAGTGAGAGCAGCCCAGGCATCTTCACGAGCCATGTCGATGTATTGCACGTGAACGTAGCCCGGAAGTACGTCCTTGGTAGGTACGTCTTTGACTTTGAGAAAGTAGACATGCAGGCCATTGGCGCGCCCAAGCTCCCATTCATCGACGACGATATCACTCCCAAAGCATTCCGGCGCGTAGATGACCAGCATGGCTTGCGAATGACGAATGCCCTGAGCGATTGCTTTACGCCACGTGGTGCTGTTAGGCGTTATCCCGCGCTCAATGCTGTATCGATCGAGCCAGACGGTGTAGCCGCGCTCCTCCAGCCACTTCTTGAGCTTCTCAGTCCATTCGACGTATTCGGGCAAGTTACGGTAACTGATGAATACCTGCATGAGCCAGTACTTCTCGCCAGGCGTCAATCGTCGCTCTTAACTTTATCGCTTCCTCCTATTTGCTGCCACAACTCGGCGATCAGGGGGTAAGGAGCATCAAAGATGCACGAAATGAATCCTATGGGCCGGGGTATTCGGGAAAGCGCTGACGATAGAAATTAACGACGATCCCAGGTGAAGACAAAGAGTTTGATCGCACGGCGTAGAGCTTCGATGCGGCGCGAGAAAGCGGCGCGAGAAAGAACGGGATTGGCGGGCCAAACAAGACAAATCATGGCGAAGTTCGGCTTTGACCCCCTCAACACGGTACGTCTGGCTTTTGTCCGGCATGGGATGTGAATATCGGGCGTGTAAACGATAGATAGTACGATAAAGCGCCCAAGGGGCGCTGAAGTAAAAGGCGGTCTGTGGGGTGGTATCAACCAGGCGCTGCACGTCCGCTTCGGTGGTTGAGGACAAGGCATTAGCGCGGCGCATCATCCAGCAGTTTGTGGCGAAAATCGTGATAAAAAAGCAACGGGAACGCTCTACTACACGTTCCCGTTCCCAGATGATTCGTATGTGCCTCGTTTTCGTGACTTGGACCTGAGGGGATTCGAACCCCTGACCTCTACAGTGCGATTGTAGCGCTCTCCCAGCTGAGCTACAGGCCCGCATAGCTCTGCATTCTAAAGGTGACGCGGGCGGCTTGTCAAGGCGGCATTTCCCACCTGATATCCGTCTGTTATATTCACGAAATTTAGTATTTTTTGAACGTTGTTTCGTTGATCCCCCCTCTAATCGTGTTATAATCCAACGTAAGCAAGCGACATCTGTCCTTACTTGTCCGCGCTGATGTACAGCCGATGCGCTGCCACACACGGATTATCGTCGAATCCTTTTTTGAGATAGGAGTTCTGGCGTTGACCTCCCTTGTTACCACCATCACGGAGACGCTGCGTTACCGCGGCGCAATCGGGCAGTGGAGCTGGGTGCTTCACCGCATCACCGGTCTGGGTGTCGTCCTCTTCCTCACCCTGCATGTCATCGATACCTCCTGGTCTGTGTTCTATCCCGCGCTGTACGCTGAGGCGATCGCCATCTACCAGACGCCGCTGTTCACCATCGGTGAATTTGTGCTGGTCGCCAGCGTCATCTATCACGCTTTCAACGGGCTGCGCATCGCGCTGTTCGACGCCCGTCCCGCGCTGTGGAAATACCAGGCCAAAGCGGCGCAGATCGTCATCGTGGCGACGGTGCTGCTGCTCATCCCGGTGTTTCTGCTCATGTTCGGGCACGTGCTCGATTTCTACAACAGCGGGCCGTTCATCCTGAGCCTCGATAAGGTGATCGCCGGTCAGCTTCCGTTCGCCGCCGGGATCGGCGCGGCGATCGTGGCGGCGATCTTCTTCTCCGCCGTGACCGGCGCGATCGCGGGCGACAAGGCCTTCGGCAGCATGACCGGCAAGGGCGGCGGCAGCAAGATCGAGCGCTTCTGGTGGTCGTTCATGCGCGTGTCCGGCGTGCTGATCATCCCGCTCGTCTTCGGCCATCTGGCGATGATGCACCTGATCCAGGGCGTGTTCGAGCTGACCGCCCCGGCCCAGACCGTCGTCGGCACGACGATGACGAACGTCACCGGCACGGCCACCGAATTCGTCGCCCAGCGCTGGAACTTCCTGTTCGCCGGCGTGGCGATCTGGCGCATCTACGACTGGCTGCTGCTCGGCCTGGTTGTCCTGCACGGCTTCAACGGGCTGCGCTATGTGCTGACCGATTACACGATGAACAGCCCGCTGCTGCGCCGCGCGGCGGTCTACCTGTGCACCATCGGCGCGGCGGTGCTGCTCGTCCTGGGCGGCGGCGCGCTGCTGAACACGATCGACAGTTCGGCTATCGAGATCGCCCACGAGGCGACCTGCCACATCAACCCGGACTTTGAGACCTGCCGTGACGGCGCACCGATCCCGGTGAACGAGCTGTCCACCGGGGCTGAATGACCCCGGCTATCCGATCGCAAGACGAATCGAGAGCGAATACTTAGAGGAAACCGCATGAAGACGAACGTCAAGACGCACGTATTCGATGTCATCGTCGTCGGGGCCGGCGGCGCCGGGCTGATGGCCGCGCTGTACGCCACCAAAGGCGGGGCGAAGGTCGCTGTGGTCAGCAAGCTGTATCCCACGCGCAGCCATACCGGGACGGCGCAGGGCGGTATCGGCGCGGCGCTGGGCAACCTGGAAGAGGATCACCCGATCTGGCACGCCTACGATACCGTCAAGGGCGGCGACTACCTGGCCGACCAGAACGCGGCCAAAGTGCTGGCCGAAGAGGCCATCGACGCCGTGATCGAACTGGAGCACATGGGGCTGCCGTTCGACCGCACCGACGATGGGCGCATCAGCCAGCGGCGCTTCGGCGGGCACACCAGCAACTTCGGCGAGAAGCCCGTCCGCCGCGCCTGCCATGCCGCTGACCGCACCGGTCACATGATCCTGCAGACGCTGTACCAGCAGTGTATCAAGCACAATGTCACCTTCTTCGACGAATATCACGTCGTCGATGTCATCATGAATCAGGGCCACTGCGTCGGCGTGGTCGCGCTGGAGCTGGGCACGGGTGATTTCCACGTCTTCCATGCCAAAGCGACCATGTTCGCCACCGGCGGCTGGGGCCGCGTGTGGAGCGTCACCAGCAATGCGCACAGCCTGACGGGCGACGGCGCGGCGGTCGTGTTCCGCCGCGGCGTGCCGATGCAGGATATGGAGTTCTACCAGTTCCACCCGACCGGCATCTACAAGATGGGCATCCTGATCACGGAAGGCGTGCGCGGTGAAGGCGGCGTGCTCATCAACGGCAAGGGCGAGCGCTTCATGGAGAAGTACGCCCCGCGCATCAAAGACCTGGCCAGCCGCGACGTCATCAGCCGCTCGATCTACCTGGAGATCCGCGAGGGCAACGGCATCAAGGGCAAGGACTACGTCTACCTCGACGTGACGCCGAAGACGGTCAACCGCTACCTGGCCGAGGCGGGCGAAACCCGCCGCATCACCGAGGAAGATGTCGAGAAGAAGCTGCCCGACATCCTCGACTTCTGCCGTACCTACCTCGGCGTCAACCCGGTCAAGGAGCCGATGCCCGTTCAGCCGACTGCGCACTACGCCATGGGCGGAATCCCGACCAATGTCGATACCGAAGTCGTGATCGACGCCAACTGGACGGTGCTCCCCGGCATGTACGCGGCGGGCGAAGTCGCCTGCGTGTCCGTCCACGGGGCCAACCGGCTGGGCACGAATTCGCTGGTTGACCTGGTGGTGTTCGGGCGGCGCGGCGGCATGCGCATGGCCGAATACGTCAAGGGCGCCGATCTCGTCCCGCTGCCCGCCGATCCCGCCGGTCAGATCATGGCCGAGTTCGAGAAGCTGCGCAGCGCCAACGGCAAGACCCGCCCGGGCGAGATCCGCTCGACGATGCAGCGCGTCATGATGGAGTCCGTCGGCGTCTTCCGCGAGGAAGCCGGCATCCAGAGCGCCATCGACTGCATGCGCCAGCTCAAAGAGCAGTACGCCACCGATCTCAAGGTCGATGACAAGGGGTACAAGTTCAACACCGACCTGCTCGAAGCCTGGGAACTGGGCTGCCTGCTCGACCTGGCCGAGATCACGGCGATCAGCGCGCTCAACCGCAAAGAGAGCCGCGGCGCGCACAGCCGTGAAGACTACAAGCAGCGCGACGACGTCAATTACATGGTGCACACGCTGGCCTACAACGGCGGTGAGCTGGGTGATTTCGTCACCGGTCAGTTCGATGTCGTCCTCAATATGGACAAGAAGGTCGATATGTCGCTGGCCGAGCAGGACGAGCGCTTCCTGCCCAAAGTGCGCGTGTACTGAGTTGAAATCGGGACATCACAAAGGGCCATACCCCATGAAAGTCACTTTTCGTATTCGCAGGTTCAACCCCGAAGCCGACGATGCCGCCCGCCGCAAGCCGTACTGGCAGGAATTCACGCTCGATAACGTCGAAGAGACCGACCGCGTGCTTGAACTGCTCCACCGCATCAAATGGGAGCAGGATGGCACGCTGACGCTGCGCCGCGCCTGTGCCCACGGCATCTGCGGGTCGGATGCGATGCGCATCAACGGCATCAACCGGCTGGCGTGCAAGGTGCTGGTGCGCGATGTCGGCACGAAGATCCAGGTCGAGCCGATCCTCGGTCTGCCCGTGCTCAAGGATCTGGTCGTCGATATGGAGCCGTTCTTCGACCACTACCGCAGCGTCATGCCCTATTTCATCAACGATACGCCCGTGCCCGAAGATGGCCGCGAGCGCCTCCAGTCGCAGAAAGACCGCGAGATCTTCGACGATACGACCAAGTGCATCCTGTGCGCGTGCTGCACCACGTCGTGCCCGTCGTTCTGGGCCAACGGCCACTACGTCGGCCCGGCGGCGATCGTGCAGGCCCACCGCTTCATCTTCGACAGCCGCGATCAGGGCTGGAAAGAGCGCCTGGCGATCCTGAGCGAACCGAACGGCGTGTGGCGCTGCCGCACGATCTACAACTGCACGCCGGCCTGCCCGCGCGAGATCAGCGTCACCCGCGCCATCGGCGAGGTCAAGCTGGCCATCCAGCGCGGCACGCGCGAGGGGATCATCAAAGAGCCGCCCGCGCCGATCGCCGAAAGCAGCGGCTGATCCCCGTTCCCAGCCACGCACAACCGATAGACCACAAAAACGATGCGACCACCGCAGGCGAACGCGGTGGTCGCATCCTGTAGGGTCGCCGCGGACGGCGATCAGCTCTTTTTCTCGCCGCCCTTGAGCAGATTGCGCGCCTTGACGGCGATGCGCTGAACCGGGTTGACGTGCGTCTTGGGCAGTTTGATGGTCAGGATGCCGTCCTCCAGCGAGGCTTCGGCTTTGTCGCCGGCCACCTCTTCCGGCAGCGTGATCGCGCGGTAGAACCGGTTGTAACGCAGCTCGCGCAGATGCCAGTTGGCCTTGTCGTCGGTCTTCTCGCTGCGCGTCTCCGCCGCGATCGTCAGCACGCCGCCGCGCACATCGACCTTGATCTCATCCTCTTTGAAGCCGGGCAGGGCCGCGCGCACGACGATGGCATTGTCGTCGCTGGTCATGTCCACCGCCATCGGGGCGGCCAGAGTGTCCACCTCGCCATCGCCGAGCGTGGGAACCAGCGCCGGATTCATCAGGGCGCGCATGCGATCGAACATCCGATCCATCAGACGGTCGAATTCGACAAACGGGTCATACGGATTCCGCGGCATGAGTGTCATGATCGTCCTCCATCAAACAGCATTCTGGATGTCAGGGGGGAGCGCCGTCCGGGTCTGCGGAGGCCGGAACACACTGGCCTGCCTTCGGCCTGACGAGGGGGCAGTCATGGGAGGGCTGCGGTGGATGCTCGTCGACTCGATCCGGAACCCATCACGCTGTCCAGCCCGGCGCTTCGCCCCTGCTGACCGTTGTCTGTTCGACTGTAGGTATAGATCAGCCGCGTAAGAACGATATCAGCGCTGCATCGAAAATTCGTCTGAGCGGCCTGCCGCCCCTCACGGGCGCGGGGCGATCCCGCCGATGAAGAGCAGGGCGTAATCGCCGCGGGTGTTGCCGCCGAAGCTGGCCACTTCCAGCGTCACCCAGCCGGGCGGCAAGCGCAGGCCGGCATCGAAGCGATCGCCGATGATGCGCGTCCCGTAGTTGAGCACGACGCCGGCGTCGGTGACCGGCGGGATGCCAGCGCAGCCGCGGCGGCCCGCATCATCGCAGGACGCGCCGATCGCCCCGGTCGGCTCGATCACGCGCAGCACCGGATCGAGCCGATTGTTCTCTCCGACGGCGACGACGTAGATATCGAGCGGCTGATGCAGGGCGGCGCGCGGCCCGACGCGCACGCGGAACAGGTCGGTATCATTCGCCGGGTCAAGCGTCAGGCCGTCCACAAAGGCGATGTAGCGCCCGCCGCTGCCCCCGCGCGCGACGAAAGCCGCTGTGAGCACGCCGTAATCCCCTTCACCGGTCACATTGAGCTGCGCGACAGCGTCCAGCGTCTCCTCCGTCACCGTGCCGGATGTGCCGTCGGGCAGGCGGAAGCGATCGCCCAGCACGTCGGCGGCGTTTTCGACGCACACGTTCGTCGTGATCAGGCCCTCGGCTGGCTGGCCGTCCGCCGAGCCGGTGCGCAGCACCAGCGCCGGCAGCAGCCCTTCCAGCCCGTAAATGTAGAAGCCGTAGCGGACGGGCGTATTCAGGCTCTGCTGGACTTCGCTCTGGCCGAAAGCGATCGTCACCAGCGTATCGACCTCCGCGCCGTTGCACAGCAGCGTCACCGGGCCGTAGTCCGGCGTCGGGACGACGGTCGGCGCGTCCCCATCCTGCATCCGGGCCGAGAGGCCGCTCAGCAGCAGCGCCCCGGCCAGCAGCATTGACACGATCAACAGTTTCTTCACGTCAACCCCGATCCTTGTATCGATCCGGCTCTGCATCCTGTCCGTCAGCCCGCCCGGCTGACCGGCGCGCCGATCTCGCAGATCGGCTCTGCCGGGGCGGACGGGCGGAAGCACGTGCTCCCGTTGGGATAGGTGAACGTGCAGTTGAGCAGGCCGGGCTGGCACACGCGCACGCTCCCATCATCGGCCTGGCAGGGGGTGGTCGCATCCGCCGCCTCCGCGCAGACGGGCAGGCCGCGCGGCGCCGCTCCATCGACGGGCTGGGGACGGCGGCTGCCGCCGCTGCTCGGCGCATACGCGATGACGGGCGGCGCTTCGACGATCGCTTCGACGGGGCGAGGGCGATATGTTTCATCGACTCCGGCGGCGATCACCCCGCCCGGATGAACGTACTGGATGTATTGGCCGTCCCCGCTGACGATGCCGAGCGCCTCCAGCAGCCGCCACGAGCCGTCCGCCCGCCGCTGGAACAACCGCACCGGCGTGAACGGCGCGATCGGACGGCGCGCTGGAACCATCACGGTCACCGCCGCGCCCTCCGGCAGCGCATCGATCTGCACCACGGAGCACCACCAGAAGAGCAGCCCCTCGTCGTCGGTCAGATCCGACGGCGGATTCTCACTCGCGGCGAGCTGCCGCGCCGTGATCGTGACCGGCTCCGTCAGCAGGCCGGGGGCCAGGCCGACGCGCACGCCGCTCGGCCCGACCGGGAGCATCCGCGCCCCGGTTCCTTCCGGCCCGATGCTCAGTTCGCCTTCCTGATCGGCCAGGGCGAGCGCGACTTCCGGCTTGCCGCTGAGCGCCACCGCGCCCATTGTCGCGCTCAGGTATTCGACGTACACCCGCATGTCCGCGGTCAGTTCCTCCGCCAGCGTGAAGGTCAGCGCGTCGATGGCGCTGGCCCCGCTCAGATCCGCCGCCGTCCAGTTCAGCGTCGTCTCGTTCGGGTCGCGGCGGACGCCGCTGAACGTGACGCTCCCGGTCTCGAAGACCGTGTCGATCACGGCATCCGCCGGCAGGGTGATGCTGAAGCTGGCCATCTGCAGATCGAGATCGGCGGGTTTGATCAGCGAGGCGCTGTAGCGGATCGCGTCGCCCAGATCGAGCGCGCGCAGCACGATCTGCGGCGAGAGGTCGATCAGCACCCCCGGCTGCGTGAAGGCCGGCGCGATGCCGCCGATGCTGAGGATCAGGGTGAAGACGGACAGCACGAACGCACGCTGCAAACGCATGAGGCACCCCCTAAAGAACCGATCTGCTCCTCATTATCGCCGATCTGGCGATTCCTGCCCGGCGGATCGGATACGCCTGCGGCATCGATCGAGCTGAGCCGATGACGAGCGGGACACAAAACGCTCCCCCCATCGGAAGTCGGGGGAGCGGATAGGCTGTGATCACAGGCAGAGCGGGCCGGGGGGCGGCGCATCAGTTCCAGCGGGCCGTCAGCAGCAGCGCGCCGCCGCTGTAATCGCTCAGGGAAACCGTCGTCCCGCCGGTCAGGCTGACGATGCTCAGGCCGCCCGGCCCATCGACGATCAGGCTGCGCCCGTCATCCGCCAGCAGGCCCGCCAGCGCGCCGCTGATGAGCGGCTGGCCGCCGCACGCCCCGGTGTTGAGGCAGGTCAGATCGACGACCGTCGCGCTGCGGTCGGCGGGGTTGTTCGGGTCAGCGCTGAAGGCCGTGTAGGCCAGCCGCCCGCCCGCCGCATGGATCGGCAGGCCGGGGACGGCGTTGGCCGCCAGCAGCACCGTCTGCGCGCCGCAGCCGCCGCTGAAGATACAGGTCGTCGGCACGGCGTAGACGTTCACCCCGTCCCGGTAGATCCCGTAGCCGCTGATGATCTGCACGTCGGCGGCGGTCGGCGGCATGAATTCGACGCCGGCCAGCAGCGGGTTATCCCCGCAGGCGCTGAGCAGACAGCCGACGTCGGCGGCGCGCACGAACCCGGTCACATCGCGATAGACCAGGATCGGGGCGCGCTCGAACCAGGCCAGCGGCGTGATCGGCGCGGCCCGTCCGCTGTCCAGCGTCAGCGTCGCGCCGGTGGCCGCGTGGGTCACGCTGAGCAGCGCCGTGGCTTCATAGCCCCAGTAGGCGACCAGCGGCGCGCCATCCGCCCACAGGCCGGATCCGCGCGCGGCGCTGTCATTGGCCCCGGCCAGGGGATAGACCGCCGATCCGTCGAGCGCCGCCGTCACGTAGCGGCCATCGCCCGTCTGATAGAAGAGGAAGCGCCCATCGGGCGAGAGACTGCTTTCCCGCGGCAGGTATGGGCGATCGCTGGCGTAGGGCGAGATCAGCGTCACCGGCCCGCCCCCCGCGATCAGCACCGCCGAACCGCCGCCGCTGGCGTCGAAGTAAGCGATCTGGTCATTGGATGCCGCGAACACCCCCGATCCGTCCGGCGTCCAGACGCCGCCGCTGATCGATCCGGCGGGCAGCCGTCCGATCTCGATGACCGACTGCGTCGCCACGCTGCCCACGCGCAGGCTGATCTCCGCGCCCAGGTTGATGGCGAACAGCAGGCGATCGCCGGCGGGCGACCAGGTGTAGCCGATCGGCGCGGCCAGCATCTCGCCCGGATACGTCACGATCCAGCGGTAGCCGCCGGTCGTATCGCTGACGATCAACTGGCCGGAAGGGTTGACGAAAGCGGCGAAGCTGCCCCCCTGCGCGGCGGCGGGGTGAAGACCCGGCCCGGAGAACGCCAGGGCGGCCAGCAGGATCATCAGCGCAACGATGCGCCCTCGTCCGGGCTGTCGAGTCCCCAGGCTGACCATGCTGCACATTCCTTTCGGTCGATTGGACCCGATACAAGTCATACCTCATTCTAGATCGACCTGCCAGCGCCCCGGCCCCCGCTTTTGCGGTGATTGTTTTCCGGGCGTGGGCGTGCGGGATGTGAGCGGGCGCAGCGCGCGGGCGCACCACGCTGCGCCCCTACAGAACGGTGGGGGTTGTGCCGGGATCGGATCTCCGGGTAACCTCATCGCGAGGAGCGGGGCACGACCCGCCGTGGAGATGCCGGATTGAGCATAACCGTGGAATTCACCTTTCATCCCCGTCCGCCGTATGACTTCGCGCTGACGGCCAGCGCCGCGCGCTTCTACTGCCCGTTCGGGCCGCCGCGCCCCGATGGCGTCTGGGCGCGCCCGATCCGCATCGACGGGCGGCCCGCGCTGCTCGAACTGCGCGGCGGCGGGACGAGCGATCGTCCGGTCGTGCGCGCGCGCATCGTCGGCCCGGTTTCGGACGGTGAGCGCGCCCGCGCCCACGCCGCGCGCATCGTCGGCGGAGGGATCGATCTGCCGTCGTTCTACCGCGCCGCCGAGCGCGATCCCGCCCTGGCCGAGACCACAACCCGTCTGCGCGGCCTGGGCGTTTTTCAGCTCGACTCGCTGTGGGAAGCGCTGGCGATCACCTTGATCGAACAGCAGATCGCGCTCCGCCAGGCCCAGATCGCCGAGCGCTGGCTGATCGCGACATACGGCGATCCGGTCGCGATCGACGGCGCGACCGGGCGCGCTTTCCCGACGCCGGAGCGGATCGCCGCGCTGACGGTGGACGATCTGCGCCCGCTCAAGATCACGTTCATCCGCATGGCGCGGCTGATCGAGCTGGCGCGCCAGATCGCCGATGGCCGCCTCGATCTGGAGGCGCTGCGCGATCAGCCGCTCGACGAGGCCTATGCCCGCATCCGCCAGATCGCCGGCGTCGGCCACTGGACGGCGGCCTGGGCGTTCATCCGGGCGCGGGGCGATTTCCTCGCGCTGGGGCGGGCCGATGTCGCGCTGCGGGCCGCGGTCAACCACTACGTTCACGGTCAGCGCGGTCGGATCGCGCCGGCGGCGCTGGACGCCTATTTTGAGCCGCTCGGCGATTGGGCCGGGCTGGCGCAGTTCTACATCCTGATGCGCTGGGCGCTCGAACGCTACGGCTGACGCGCCGGCGGTTGGGCGTCAGCCGTTTTCGCCGGCCAGCCGCGCGATCTGAAGCAGGCAGCAGCGGAACAGCGCCTGCATCTCCGCCGGGAGGGCGCTTTCCTCGATCTGGGCGATGCGTTCGACATCGTGCATGGCGCGGATGATGCTGACCGGGATCTCGATATTGCCCTCGGTGACCGCGTTCAGGTACTCGACGGCGCTGATCAGGAAGCTGCGCATTTCGTCATCGGCGCGGGCGCTGCGGAAGAACCCGGCCAGGCTGGACGGGAGTTTGGCCCCGCGCGGGGCCGCCGGCGCGGCGCCGTTCGATCGGCTGGCGGCGTACAGCGCCGTGGCCAGCTCGGCGAAGCTCTGCACCCGCTGGTAGATCGACTTCTCGATCACCTGCCAGATGAGCGCGCGCCAGCCGTGGATCTGATCGGGCACGGTCAGCAGCCGCGCGACGTCGGCGCGCCAGTCATCGGGGATGCGCCCGCTGACCTCGGCCAGCATGGCGGTGAGGTCGGTGTTGAACAGATCGCGCTGGAGCAGCACGGCCAGATCGGGCCGCAGCGTGGGCAGCAGATCCGGGATGAACACCCCGCCGCTGAAGAAATGATTGACGTTCACGCCGTGGCGGCGCAGCAGCTCCTGCTGGAACAGCGGCAGGTAGCGCCGCATCGCCTCTTCATCTTCATGCAGGGCCACCAGCGCGGAGTTGCCCGCCGGGAAGGCTGGCTCCAGCGCGCGCAGGAACTGGCCCTCGCGCTCCTGATACAGGCGCAGCGTGTTCAGGATCTCGTAGACCGGCAGGTGCGGCAGGATGCGGTCGGCGATCATGCGCTCGCGTTCGGCCTCGCGGAACGACTTCTGGGCGAAGCGCTCCAGCGCGCGGAACAGACCGGTGGTGAGCTGGCTGACGCCCAGGATCGTCGTCTGCGCCTGGTTGTGGGCGATGGCGCGCAGCAGGCTGCCCTGTTTGGAGAGCGGGATGATCTCGGCGATGCTGGCCAGGATGCGCTGGCCGCGCTGCGCTCCGCTGCCCAGCGTGCGCCGGCTGGTCGGGCGATCGCGGAGCTGCGGGATCGAGCGCCCGATGAAATACGACACGATGTGCAGCCCGACGACGTCCTCTTCCCGGCCGTACAGGATATGGCGGAAGCTGTCGGTCAGCTCGTCGAGGAAGCCTTCGTACAGCGCGTCGCTGCTGCCGATCGTCAGCCGTTCCAGTTCCTGAGCGCTGCGGCTGCGCGCCAGCATCCGGCTGTCGACCGACATCTCCGCCGCGCGGATCAGATCGTCGCGGTGGATGTGCTGCGCCTCGCGCACGTGGTGCAGCAGGCTGACCAGATCGCGCGCGGGCAGGGCGCGGATCTGTTCGGAGATGTTGCTCTGGAAGGTGCGCAGTTCCCCGCCCAGGAACACGCCCTGCAGCGGCGTGACGGCGTAGGCCGTGCTGCGGCGGGCCGCGCCGATCAGGTGCGCGGTAAAGCGCAGCTTCGCATCGGCATCCTCGCGGAAGGCGCGCAGCCCGGCCACCTGCGAATAGTAGCCGCCCTGGCGCTGCATCGGTTCGCCGCTGCCCATCTTGACGCGCACGGCCTCGGCGCTGCCATGTTCGACCAGCCAGGACTGAATGTCGTATTTGGCCTTCTGATACAGATAGGCGCTGTGCGCCTGGCTGATCTGCTGGCTGAGATCGGAACCGGCGATGAAGACCTCAGCCATGATCTCGGCGAAGCGCCCGCCCGTCGATCCGGTCGTCTGCCGGCTCTGCGCTGCGTATTCCCACACCCGATCGAGGAAAGCGCGGATGCCCTTGACCGACTTGAGGTCTTCGAACAGCGGGATGAGCCAGATCGACGGCAGATCGCAGCCAGGATGATCGCGCCGCGCCTGTTCGAGCTGGGTGCGCAGCTTGCGGTCGAGCGCGATCAGCGCCTCCGGGTCGGTGGACAGGCTGATCTGGAGCGCCAGCGTCATGCCGGGGTTGTTGTGCCGCCCCGCGATGATGTTGAGTTCGTGCAGGTTGTAGACCGTGGTATCGATGGCGAACTGGTCGCGCGCCGTGATCATCGACTGCTGGATGCGCGGCGTGATCACCGCGCGCTGCAGGATGTCCTGATAATCGACCGCCGCGCGCAGCAGCGGCTCGGCATCGCGCCGGGCGACGAGGGCCGGGATGTGGGCGTGCAGCTCTTTGCGAAGCTGACGGTTGAGCGCGAAATAGTCATCGAGCAGCTTGCGCCGTTCGCGCCGCAGTTCGAGCATCTTCTGCTCGTAACGGTCGTTGTGCTGGAAGAGGACGCGCGCCGCGTCCGGGCGCAGATGCAGCCGCGCCGCCAGCCGTTCCAGCGCCGAAGCCTCGACGGAATAGGGCAGAATGCCGCGGTAGCGCCGTTCGAGCTGGTGGGTGAGCTGGGTGATGGCATCCAGCACGCTGGCGACGCGCTGGTTGCGCTGCTCCAGCCGGTTGAGCGCGCTGAGCAGTTCCGGGTTGACGGCGATCGACGGATCGGCCTGGCGCAGCAGCATCAGGATGCGCGCCATGCGGCGCACGTTCTCCATCACCAGCGCCGCCAGCAGTTGATGCCCCTGGCCGGAAGGGCGGCTGCTGCCGTCCCAGTCGCTCCAGAAGGACAGGAACGACGTCAGGGCGGTGTCGCTGAACAGTTCGGCGTACTGTTCGCCCGCGCCCAGCGCGGCCAGATCGAGCAGGATCTCATCGGCTTCCTGCCGCGAGGTGATGCTGACGTTCAGGCCCAGATATTCGCGCATCAGTTCCCGGGCGGCGTGGGCGATCTGCGCCTCGCTGACCGGCTTTCCCGCGATCAGCGCGGCGTTGAGCGCGTCGAACGCCATCTCGGCCTGGATCGAGTAGACCTGCGTCGGGTGCACGGTGCGGTCATAAGAACGGCGCTGGAACTCGCGCTGCCTGCGGCTGAGCGAGTCCTTCATGAACTCGCGGCCCAGCCGCTCGCTCAGCCAGCGTCCGTTATCGCCGCGGGCGATGCGCAGCCGCTCATCGCTGATCAGCGCCCGGTCGAGCAGGCGCGCCCGGAAGATGCGCAGGCGCTCTGGCGCGTAATCGCGGATGAACGCCGTCCGCAGCGCGTCAAAATCGATCTGCGGCGCGCTCATCAGCCCATTCCACACGGTCGGATCGTCGGCATATTCGCGGACGCGGGCCGCGATCGCATCGTGGCGCTGGCGCAGTTCGGGGCTGCGATCCGCCGGCGCGGGGTGGAAGCGCGGGGTGCGCCGGTTGTAGCGCGCCGCTTCTTCCGCAATCAGCCGGTTGAGATCGATCAGCAGACGGCGCGTCTTCGTCAGCAGGGCCTCTGCGCCGTCAACGCCGCCCAGCGTCAGGCGGAAGGTGGTGCGCCCGGTCTCGAACCCTTTTTCGGTACGGGCGAAGGTGGCCAGCGGCAGCAGGCCGATGCCGCGCCGGGCCAGCGACGACGCCAGCCAGTCGAGCGAGAGGCCGGCGGGCAGCGTCTCGATCTGGAGCAGGGGGTACATGCTGCCCGTCGGCGGGATGATGCGCATCCGGTACGGGTTGCGCTCGGCGGGCAGGTTCTCCACCGCCAGCAGCAGCGCGCGCGTGCGTTCGGCAAACAGCGCGTTGCGCAGATGCCAGTAGACGCGCGCGGCGTGCGCGCTGCCCCGGTAGAACAGATAGCTGATCAGGATCGCCGCGCTGTTGGGCTGGATGTGCGCGTTGACCGCCTCGAAGCGCTGGCGCAGCGCGCGATCGCGGATCTCGACCACGGCCAGGCGCGCCCCGGCCAGACAGTCGGTCTTGGACATCGAGTGCACGGTGATGACGCGGTCGGCGCTGGCGTCATCGACCAGACCGAGGTGGATCATGTCGGTCACGATCTGGCGCACCGTCTTGATCGTCGGCAGATCATCGACCGCTGCGACGTTCTGGTAGGCCAGATCGTCGATGATGTAGATGTCGTGTTCCAGGCAGTAGCGGATCAGGCGGTGCAGCGCCTCGTCGGCGAAGATGCGCCCGGTGGCGTTGTGCGGATTGTTGATGGCGACCGCGCCGCGCTTGCGCCAGTCCGGGTCGTCGCGCAGCAGCGCCTCCAGGCGGGCGATCATGGCGTCGGCGTCCAGATCGAGCGCCGGCGTCAGCGGGACGGCGTGGACGACCGGGAAGCACTGCTCGTATGACCAGCTCAGATCCGGGATCACGACCTCGCGGATGCCGCAGTGGAAGCCGAGGATGCCCAGCGCCGTGCGCGAGGAGCCGCTGGTCACGGTGCAGGCATCCGCCTGATACTGGCGCTGATGGCGGACGAAGGCGCTCAGGAAGCTGCGCTGTAACGCGCGGATGGTTTCGGGGTCGTGCAGCCCGGCGATCACGGCGTCGATCAGCGCGCGCGCATCGAGCGCGGCGAATTCGTCGATCAGGTGATCGTCCCACAGGTTGTGCAGCCGGTTCGAGAAGGCCGCCGCGCGCTTCCCCAGCGCCTGGACTGTCCGGTCGATGGCGGCGGCGCGGCTGTCGATCAGCTCGCCCAGCCGTTGGCTCACCGTCTCAGCCAGATGCGGCAGCGCGGTCTCGCCCGCGCCGGCCAGCGCCAGCCCTTCGAACGTGGCGGGCGTCCCGGCGGGCAGCGCCGGGCGCGCGCTTGCCGCGTCTTCCGCCGCCTGCTGATCGAGCAGCAGGCTGAGCAGTTCGACTTCCGAGGCCGACGGCGTCCCTTTGAGGTTGAAGTGCACGCTCTCCAGCGCCGCCAGCAGATCGGCGTTGCCGGCCACGAACACGGTGGAGAGCAGGTGGAAGCGCGGCGCGAAGATGGCCGGCGTCAGCAGGCGGACGACGCGCTGCACCAGGCCAGCCTCGCGCGCCAGCGACAGATGATTGGGCGCGTTGTTGACCTCGATGAAGAACAGCGGGCGTTCCAGGCTGAGGATGCGCAGCCGGCGGCGCGCCGTCTCGCTCAATGGGCCGCCGATGAGCAGATACGTCGGCAGGGCTTTCCCGTCCCCCAGCAGCGCATCGAGCTGGTCGCAGGCCGCCGCCTCGTCGGCGGGCAGATCGACGAACTGGAGCTGGGGGATCGCCCGGTAGGTATCCGGCAGGCGGTGCTGGTAGCAGACGATGCGGGCGGGCAGCGTCCGCAGGTACGACGACAGCGTGAACAGCAGCACGCGCAGCGTCTCCTGCACGCCGCCAGAAGCGAGGATGATCTCGCGCCGTCCGGATTTTTCGCCGGTGTCGTAGCTCAGGCCGTCCTGCTGATTTTCCAGCCAGGCGCTGAAGGCCTTGACCACCGGGTGTGGCGCGCGGGTCGAATAGCCGCCGCGCGGCATATACGGCGCGCTGCGGTTGATGCAGCGGATCAGAAAGTCCAGTTTGGGCCGGTCTTCGGCATCCCAGCCCAGGTAGTCCATCAGGGCATCGGGATCGGTGTCGCGCAGATCATCGCGCCGGATGTCGATGCCGAGCGCGATGCGCAGAAACAGCGACGACAGCCGGGCATCCTGCAGCGGGTTGCCGATATGGAAATTGATGCGCTCTTCCGGGGGAACCGGGGCCGCCGCCGTCGCTTCGCTGACTTCTGAAACGCGCGCGGCGCGCAGCGGCTTGAGGCGGAAGAGCGCGCCGGGATCACTGGATGCGGGCATGATCGCTCATCGTCGTCCGCGCCGACCGCGCACTCATGCCTCATCCCCGCCGGACGCGCCGTTGGCGGCCTTATCCACCAGGCTGCGGAACAGGGTGAACAGGGTGGAACTGGCGGCGGCGGCATCCTGCGGCGTCAGCGTGATGACGGTGCGCGCGTTCTTCAGATTCTGGCTGGCCTCGGCCAGGCGCGCGGCCTGCGGCGTCAGCATCAGCAGTTCCGGACTGCTCATCAGCACGTCCAGTTCTTCTTTTTCGAACGCCAGGCGCATCCGGCTGCGCGCCAGCTCGTCCTCGATGCGTTTGCGCGCCAGCTCGGCCTCGGTCTCGAACTGGATCTTCTTCAGTTCGGCGCGCTTCAGCTCCAGCGCGTGCTCCATCTCGGCGATCGCCTCGTCAGCGCGATAGCGCGCCCGCGCCGCGGCCACACTGGCCTGATGTTTGAGTTCCTCGGTCTGTTCCAGCAGGCGGGCTTCCTCCTGCTGCGACAGCGCTTCGGCGATCTTGGGGTCGGTCGGATCGAGCGACTGCACCGCCAGCGAGATCAGTTCGACGCCGAAGCGCTCCTCGATCTCGCCCACGTGCTCGTTGAGGTGCTTGAGCACCCCGGCGGATGAGATCGCGTTGATCGCCGAGCGCTCGGTGTATTCCTTGACCAGCCCTTGCAGCACGATCTTGACCTGCTCGACGGCGTGGGCCACGGCTTCGCTGTCCCAGCCGCCGACGCGGATCAGCGCGCCGATATGCTCCACCGACGGCGCGGCGGCCCCGACCAGCTTGACGCGCACGCCCAGATTGCCCGCCGCGGTCGCATCGACGGTGATCTGCACCGGCCAGGTGGTGCGCTTGAGCGGCAGGCTGAAATGGCGCGGGTAGAACGGCCCCTTGCGCACGCGGATCTGCCCGTTGGCTTCGTAGAGCACGATGACATCCGGCTGGCGGACGCGCAGCTCGAACAGCGCGATCACGACCACGACCGCGACCACAATGCCGATGAGGAGGAGGATCACTTCCATAGTGCATACTTTCAGCGCGCGCATCCCGCTGCGCACGACTACAAACGATGCTGACAGCCTGTCAGAGGGGTATCTGATCGGCGATTGTAACGCGAAGTGGCCGGGCGTGACAACCGCCAGATAGCGCGCAGGGCGTGCTGGGCGTCATGGTCGTCGTCCGCAGGCCGATCGCCCCCGATTCACATCGCGCGCTCATCCGTTTTTACAGTCTGGCTGCATTTCATTTGTCCGATTCTAATATTCGTGAAGTATACTACCGGTAAATTCGTTCACAGGGATACCCGGATGGACATTTTCAGCTTTCTGTTGGGTCTGCTGATCCTCTACAAAGGCGAGTTCCGCATCGCCAATCGCTCCGTCGATCGCTACCGCGCGCGCCAGATCGGCCTGCTGCTCATGCTGCCGCTGGCGGTCGGCGTGATCGCCGCGCTGGTGTTCCTGCCGGCGGCGATGGGCACGACCACGGTCAGTCCTGACGGCGATGTCCTGTTCGACAACGCCGCATTGGAGAGCACGATCAACACGCTGCTCGTCATCAGCCTGATCACGTTCATCCTGGTCGGGGCGGCGGTGGCCTACATCATCCTCAACATCCCGCCGGATGGCGCCCCCGCCCGCCCGACCTCGCAGCGGACGACCTCGTCGATGTGGAGCGCGCAGCCGGCGGCCCGGCCTGAAGATCCCCGCGAAGCCGATGAGGCCGAGCGCAGCGCCGAACCGTCACAGCCCGCGCGCCCGCAGCGCCCGCAGATCCGGCATCCGCTGGAGGGAGGCGGCTTCTACTCGGTGACGCGCCCGGTGGCGCGGCCCGCCGCTTCCCGGCCCGCGCCCGGCGCGCCCAAGTCGATCATGACGGTCGCCGAGGCGGCGGCCTACCTGAACCTGACCGAGGCCGAGGTCGAGGCGCTGATCAACGAGGGCAAGCTGGCGGCGGTGAAGGGATCCGGTGGCTACCGGATCGCCAGGCTGGCGGCGGATGACTACAAGGAGTCGATCGGTCAGGCGTGAGCGCGCGTCAGCGCACCCGGTCTGACAGGAGCCTGATCGCGAGCGCCGGCGTCCCCTCTGCGGGATGCCGGCGCGTTTGATTCCCGAAAACGACGATACATGAATGCCAGATGATAGCGCGCCGCGAGCGGGTAGTAGTCTGTGACGGAGAGCACAAACTCTGCTATACTGGGGTCATCCATATTCACACAGGCAGTACAGGAGATCCCACCGATGGCTCAGGCAGCCTGGGAAAAGTCGTCCCTGTCCGCAGGGCGTTCCGTCCGTTCCACATCCGCCCGCTCGCGCTGGCAGTATCTGGTCGGTGCGGGCCTGATCATGGCCGCCGTCGTCTACCTGATCCTGACCGGCACGCTGAGCGGGGCGCGCTTCTTCATCACCGTCAATGAACTGCTCGGCGATCCGCAGTACGTCGGGCAGACGGTGCGCATCACCGGCGCGGTGATCGGCGATACCATCGTCTACGACCCGGAACGGCTGCTGATCGAGTTCAGCGTCGCCCACATCCCGCAGGAAAACCAGGATCTGGCGGCGGCGCTCCACGTCGCTGCCAACGATCCGACCGTACAGCGGCTGGCGGTGCGCGTCGAAAACCAGGTGCGCCCGGAACTGCTCCAGCATGAAGCGCAGGCGATCATGACCGGGTATCTGGGCGAGGACGGCATCTTCCACGTCAGCGAGCTGAACCTGAAATGCCCCAGCCGCTTCATGGAGAACATGCCCGATCCGGCGATCGGGCGCACGGACGCCTGAGTTGAGCGAGGAGAGCTGTCGTGCTGGCTGAAATCGGCTGGATCAGCCTGGGGCTGGCCTTCGCCCTGGCCGTTTACGCGGCGCTGACCGCCTTGATCGGCGCGCTGCGCCATCAGGAGCGTTTCGTCCTCAGCGCGCGCACCGCCGCCCTGCTGACCTTCCCCCTGCTGCTGATCGCCACGCTGGCGCTGCTGGTCGCCCTGCTCACGCAGCAGTACCAGATCAGCTACGTCTGGCAGGTGACCGATCCGAACACACCGACGTTCTACCGCTTTACGGCGCTGTGGGGGTCGCAGCGCGGCTCGCTGCTGCTGTGGAACCTGACCATGAGCGGCTTCACCGCGGCGGCGGTCATCCTGAACTGGCGCGCCAATCACCGGCTGATGCCGCAGTACCTCGTCTATGCCATGGCGACGCTGGCCTTCTTCACCGGCCTGACGTTCCTGATGGAAAACCCGTTCATGCGCTACTGGCTCGTCCCCGGCCCGGTCGATGCCGCCGGCCTGCCGACGCAGCGGGTCGTCGAGACGCTGCTCATCCCGCCGGACGCCATCGCGCCCAACCCCGCGCGGCTGGCGGAGACGGCCAGCGGCCTCAACCCGCTGCTGCGCCATTTCGGCATGATCATCCACCCGCCGATGCTCTATCTCGGTTTTGTCGGGTTCCTCGTGCCGTTCGCCTTCGCGATGGCGGCGTTGGCTTCCGGCGATCTCTCGACCAACTGGATCAAAGCGGTGCGCAAGTGGACGCTGGCGGCCTGGCTGTTTTTGAGCCTCGGCCTGATCCTGGGCGGGCGCTGGGCCTACGACGTGCTCGGCTGGGGCGGCTACTGGGGCTGGGATCCGGTCGAAAATGCCGCGTTCATCCCGTGGCTGCTGGGCACGGCCTTCCTGCACAGCGTCATGATCCAGGAGAAGCGCGGCATGCTCAAGGTGTGGAACATGTTCCTGGTGCTCTTCACCTTCTCCGCCGTCATCTTCGGCACATTCGCCACGCGCAGCGGGCTGATCGACAGCGTGCACAGCTTCGCCCAGAGCGAGATCGGCGGGCCGATGTTTGCCTTCTGGGCGGTGACCACGTTGATCAGCGTGGCCCTGCTCATCTACCGCTGGTCGCGCGGGCAACTGGCCAGCGAGCATCCGTTCGGCGGCCTGATCAGCCGCGAGTCGCTGTTCGTGCTCAACAACGTCGTCTTCGTCGCGCTGGCGGCAGCCATCTTCTGGGGCAGCTTCGGCGCGCCGATCATCTCTGAACTGTTCCTGCGCACCGATATCACCCTGGGCGCGGATTATTTCAACGCGGTCACTGCGCCGCTGTTCCTCGTCATGTACCTGCTGATGGGCGTCGCGCCGCTGACGGCCTGGGGCGCGATGACGCTGGTGCGGCTGGGCCGGGCGCTGATCGTCCCGGCGGGGCTGACGCTCGTCTCGCTGGCCGTCCTCGTCCTGACGGGCACGACGCTGCCCGGCGCGCTGCTCGGCTACGGGCTGGTGCTCTTCGCCGGCTGGGTGGCGCTGTATGAGATCGCGCGCGGGGCGCGGGCGCGCCAGCGCACGGCAGGCGAAAGCCTGCCGCTGGCGGCGCTGCGCATCTTCACGCGCAACCGGCGGCGCTACGGCGGTTTCATCGTCCATCTGGGCATCACCGTGATCGGCATCGGCGTCATCGGCAGCACGCTGTTCCAGCAGGATACGCAGCGCACCATCGCCCGCGGCGAGTCGATCGAGCTGGGCGGCTACACGCTGACCTTTGACCGGCTCGATATGGGCCAGATCGCCGAAGACGGCCGCATCATGGATATCGCCACGCTCAGCCTGTACCGGGATGGTGTCCGGCTGGCCGAGATCCGCCCGCGGCACGATTACTTCCCGCAGCCGGGCGGTCAGCCCGCCATGCAGATGATCATCGCCGGGGCGCACAGCACGCTCGAAAACGACTTCTACGTCCTGCTGGCGGGCAGCGCCCCCGATGGCAGCGGTTCGTCGGCCACTTTCCGGGTCTACATCAACCCGCTGGTCAACCTGATCTGGTGGGGCGGGCTGATCCTGATCCTGGGCACGGTCATCAGCGTCGGCGGGGCGGAGCGCGCCCCGTCGGCGGCGCGAGCGCGCAGCGTCAGCGCGGGAAAGGCGGCTGTTCCGGCATGAAACATCCCACGGTCTTGATCGTCCTGCTCATCGTCGGCCTGTGGAACGCCGCGGCGGCTTTCGCCCAGGCGGAGCCAGCCGCGCCACGCCCGGTCACCGACGATGAGGTCAACGCCATCGCGCGCTCGCTCTACTGCCCGGTCTGCCCGAATGAACGGCTCGACACCTGCCAGACCGACGCCTGCGTCGCCTGGCGCGCGGAGATCCGCGATCAACTGGCGGCGGGCCGCACGCCGGAGCAGATCGCCGACTACTTTGTCACCAATTACGGCGAACGCGCCGTCGGCATGCCGCAGAGTCCGCTGCTGCAGATCATCAGCCTCGGCGCACCAGTCATCATCGCCATCATGGCGTTCGTCTTCGGTGCGCTGTTCCTGCGGGCGGCGGGGCGTATCGACCGGGCGCACCCCGCACAGCGCCGCCCGTCCGCCGTGATAGGGCAACCAAGCACCTACGCGCCATCCGAAACCGATCCTGCGCCCCGCCCGGACGATGCCGAGTACCGGGATCGCCTGGAACGCGACCTGCACGAGTGACCATCATGCACGACCCGACCGACCTGATCGCCCAGATCGATGCTGAAGCGCGCGGCGCACCCCGCCGCGGCCTGACGACCGGCATGCTCGTCGTCCTGATGGGGGTGCTGGCCTTGATCATCGTCATCGGCGTCATGTTCCTGCGCGTCCAGCAGGGCCAGCCGGACAGCGGTCTGGCCCCGGATTTCACGCTGACTACCTACGACGGCCAGACGATCACGCTGAGCGAGCTGCGCGGCCAGATCGTGATCGTCAATTTCTGGGCGTCGTGGTGCGGCCCGTGCCGCGAGGAGGCCCCGACGCTGGAGCGGGTGTGGCAGCGCTACCGCGATCGCGGCGCGACGCTGATCGGCGTCACCTATGCCGATGAGGACGACAACGCGCTGGCCTTCATCGATGAGTACGACCTGACTTACCCGATCGGACCGGATCGCGGCACGATCATCAGCGGCGACCTGTACAACATCCGCGGCGTGCCGGAGACGTTCATCATCGACCAGACCGGGCACGTCTATCAGTTCATCCTGTCCGTGGTGACCGAAGAACAGCTCACCAGCGCCATCGAGACGCTGCTGGAGCGGGGGGCGGCATGAGCGGTGAAGGCGCACTCATCGCGCTGATCCTGATCGGCGTCGTGCTGCTGCTGGTGCTGGCCCCGCTGTTCCGCCGCGCGCCGGTCGATGCCGCCGCGCTGCTCGACCGCCAGCGCGAGCGCCTGCAGATCTACTATGAGCGGGCGCTGCGCAACATCCGCGATCTGGATGAAGATCGCGCGCTGGGCAAGCTCGATGAGGCCGAATATCAGGCGGAGCGCGCCTACTGGGCCGAACGCGGCGTGCTGGCGTTGAAAGCGCTCGACCGGCTCGCTACACTCAACCCCGGCGGCCAGGATGCGGCGGATGACGTGGCTATCGCCCCGACGCCCACCGACGATGCCGCCATTGACCAGGCCATCGATGCCGCGATCGAGGCGGCGGTGCGCCGCGCGCGCGAACGCACCGCCGCCCATCCGTGATCCCGGCATCATCCGGAGTGCGTATGTTCCGACGAGCTTTGCTGGTGAGCGCGCTGGCGCTCAGTCTGACGGCCTGTGCCGGCCTGGCCGGCGAACCGGTCATCGTGGCGACGATCCCGCCGCCCACCCCCGCCCCGACCGATGTCCCCTTCCCGCCGGTAGTCCCCGTCCTGACGTCCGGCGCGCTGATCTACGGGGCGCGCTGCACCGACTGCCACGGCCTGAACGGCGCGGGCGATGGCCGGCTGGTGCAGACCGGGGAAGTCCGCAACGCGGGCAATTTCCTCGATCCCGCCGCCGCCAGCGTCCAGACCCCGCTGGAGTGGTACACGACGATCACCAACGGGCGCATCCAGAATCTGATGCCGCCCTGGCGCGAGGCGCTCAACGCGCAGCAGCGCTGGGATGTCGCCTACTACACCTATACCATGCACTACACCGCCGAGGAGATCGCGCGCGGGCGGGCGCTCTACGCGCAGCACTGCGCCGAGTGCCACGGGGAGACCGGGCGCGGGGATGGCCCGCGCGCCGAGGAGATCGCCGGGGGCGGGCGCGGCATCGGCGACCTGACCGACCCGGAAGCGATGGCGGCCCTGAGCGACCGGGCGATCTACGTCACCGTCAGCGAGGGGATGGGCGATCACATGCCCGCTTTCGCTGAGTGGAGCGAGGCGGATCGCTGGGCGGTCACGCGCTACACGCGCACGCTGTCGCTGGGCGGGCTGGAGGCGCTGGGCGTGCCCAACAGCGCGCTGATCGCGCAGCTCGCGCCGGCGGCCACCGCTGAACCCACCGCCGCCGCGGAGACAGGGACGGTCACCGGGCGGATCGTCAACGAGACGGCGGGCGGAACCGTCCCGGCGGATGCCGCGGTCGAGCTGTTCGTCGTGCGCGAGGGAGATTTCGCCGTCATCGCGCAGCTCACCGGCACGGCGGACGCCGACGGCGCGTTCACCTTCAGCGATGTCCCGGTGCTGCCGGGGGCGCGCTACATCGCCCGCACGATCTACCGGGACAACCTGTACACCAGCCGCATCATCCCGGCCAGCGAATTCGCCGCCGGGACGCTGGATCTGACGATCCCGATCTACGAGCTGACCGAAGATCCCGCCGTGCTCACGATCGAGCGCATGGTGACTCAGATGACGGCGGTCGGCGAAAGCCTGGAGGTGCTGCACGTCATCAGCTTCAGCAACAACAGCGATCGCGCCTATGTCACCTCGGAGCGGCTGGACGATGGCCGCCCGATCGCGCTGATCGTCTCGCTGCCGCCGGGCGCGGTCGTGACCGGCTTCGGCGAGGCGGGGCGCTACGCCGTCGCGCAGGAACAGTTCGCCATCATCGACACGCTGCCGGTGCTGCCGGGGAGCGGGCATCTGCTCCAGATCGTCTACCTGCTCGATTACGGCGGGGATGCCATCGTCGAGCAGGAATTGAATTACCGCCTGGCCGGGCCGGTGCGACTGCTGGTGCGCCCGCCGGCGCTTCAGATCACCGGGGAGCAGTTCCCCGCGCTGGGCACGGAACAGGTCGGCGCCAACGTCTTTGCGGCGTATGGCAGCACGCAGCAGCTCGATCCGGGCGCGGTGCTGCGCTTCCGGGTGGCCGGGGCGGGCGTGCCGGTCACGCAGCAGGGCGTCCCGCTGGAGACCGCGCCGACCAGCGCCCTGCCGATCCTGATCATCGGCGGGCTGCTGGCCGAGATCGCGCTGATCGCCGGGCTGTATGTCTGGTATCGCCGGCGCAAGGATCGGCAGATCGCGGCGGCGTCCGCGCCCTCCACATCCATCGCCCCGCCCGTCGATGCGGCGGCGCGCATCGACGCGCTCATCCGCCAGATCGCTGAGCTGGATGCCGCTTTTGAGGCGGGCAGCATCGCTGCGGAGGCCTATCAAGGATCGCGCGCGGCGCTCAAGGCGGAACTGGCGCGCCTGATGGAAAAGACCGGGCGGGCCGAACAGACGAAAGGGGCGTGATCGCCGGACATGGCGCTGATCGAAATTGAAGGGCTGGTCAAGCTGTACGGGCTGCTGCCCGTGCTGCGCAAACTCGATCTGACGGTGGAGCGGGGCGAGTTCGTCGCGCTGCTGGGGGCCAATGGCAGCGGCAAATCGACCCTGCTGCGCCTGCTGTGCGCGCTGACCAAACCGACCGCCGGGCGGATCGCCATCGGCGGCTGGGAATTGCCGCGCGAGGCCGCCGCCGTGCGCGCCCAGATCGGGCTGGTGAGCCACAAAACGCTCGTCTACGACAACCTGACCGCGCGTGAAAATCTGGTTTTCTTCGCCCGGCTGTACGCCATCCCGCCGCGCGAACGCGACGCGCGCATCGATGCGCTGCTGCGGCGCGTCGGCCTGTACCGCCGCCAGGACAGTCTGGTGCGCACCTTCTCGCGCGGGATGCTCCAGCGCCTGTCGATCGCGCGGGCGCTGCTGCATCAGCCGGACGTGCTGTTGCTCGATGAACCGTACACCGGGCTGGATCAGGGGGCATCGGCCATGCTCGATGAGATCGCGCGCGAGGCGCAGGCGGAGGGCCGCACCATCATCATGACGACGCACGACCTCGACCGGGCGGCGCGGCTGGCCGGGCGCGCCGTCATCCTGGCGCGCGGCCAGATCGCCTACGATGCGCCGCTGACCGGGGACGGCCCGGCGCTGATCGCGGCGTACACCGCCGTCACGGGAAGCGCCCCGGAGGCGACCGCCATTCAGCAGCCCGATGCCGGGGATGGAGCGCGCCCCGCATGAAGACCGGTTTCATCCCCGCCTTTCTGGCCGTCCTGCGCAAAGATCTGCGCGCTGAGCTGCGCAGCAAAGAGCTGCTCAGCGCCATGGGGCTGTTCAGCCTGCTCAGCATCCTCGTCTTCAGCTTCGCGCTCGAGCTGGATCGCCAGGCGCGGGTCGAGTCGATCAGCGGCGTGCTGTGGGTGACGCTGATCTTCGCCAGCATCCTCGGCCTCAACCGGTCGATGGCGCTGGAGCGCGATCAGGGCACGATGGACGCCCTGCTCATCGCGCCGATCGACCGCGCCGCGATCTTCATCGGCAAGCTGATCGGCAATGCGCTGTTCATGCTGCTGGTGGCGCTGGTGCTGCTGCCGGTCATGACCGTGCTCTACAACATCACCCTGGTCGATCTGCGCCTGATCGGGACGGTGCTGCTGGGCGTGCTCGGCTTCGCCACTGTCGGCACGCTGCTGGCCGCCATGACGGTGCAGACGCGCAGCCGCGAGAGCCTGCTGCCGATCGTCATGCTGCCGATCGCGCTGCCGCTCATCCTGAGCGCGGTGCGGGCCAGCACCGGCATCCTCAACGAAGCCCCGGTCGATCAGTGGGGATCGTGGCTGGGCATCCTGCTGGTGCTCGATGCCGCCTTCCTCGGCGTGTGCTTCATCCTGTTCGATTTCGTGGTCGAAGAGTGAGGGGGCGCGGCCATGGATCGACGAGAGCATCCCGTGACCGCCGATCGCCCGCCGCTGCATCTGGCCGTCGCCAACGGCTTTCCGCCAGAGACGTACACCCCACTCATCGACGCGCTCAACACCCGGACGGCGGTCTTCTGCCTGCCGCCGCGCCCGCTGTGGACGCCCCCGCCCGATCCGGGGACGCTGACGCAGTGGCGCGATCTGGCCGACGATCTGCTGCGCCTGCTGGCTGACCGGGGCGATCAGCCGGTGATCGCGGTCGGCCATTCGCTGGGCGGGGTCGTCTCGCTGATCGCGGCGCTCAAGCAGCCGCAGCGCTTCCGCGCCCTGATCCTGCTCGATCCGGTCATCCTGCCGCCGCCCGCCATGCGCCTGATGCGCCGGATGCAGGCCGCCGGCCAGATGGAAGCGTTTCCGCTGGTGCAGGGGGCGCTGCGCCGCCGCGCCCGGTTCGCCGCGCCGGAAGAGGCCTTCGCCTACTGGCGCACGCGCCCGCTGTTTGCCGACTGGTCGGACGATGCGCTGCGCCGTTACGTCGCCGCCGGGCTTGTGCCAGATCCAGATGGTGACGGCTGGACGCTGCGCTGGTCAGCGGCCTGGGAAGCGCGCGTTTTCGCCACCGGCCATATCGGCTCGTGGCGCGACCTCAAGCGCTTGAACCGGCTGACGCCGCCGCTGCCGGCGCTGCTGGTGCGCGGCGCGACGTCGGATACGCTGCTCGAAGCATGCGCCGCGCGCATCGCCGCGCGCTGCCCGCAGATCGCCGTCCGCACGCTCGATGGGCACGGGCATCTGTTCCCGCTCAGCGCGCCGGAAGCGACCGCCCGCCTGATCCTGGGCTGGCTGGCCGAGCACGGCCTGATCGGGGCGTGACGCGCGCAGCGCGCAGGCTAGCGCATCGCCTCGCTGATATTCAGTTCGCCTTCGATCAGCGCGCCCTGTGAGTACGCCCCGACGTAGATCAGATACACGCCCGCCGGCGCATTGTCGATCGTCACCAGCGGGTTGATCGTGTCCATCCGGGCGTCATCGTTGCAGTGGATGCCTCCCGCCGGATCGCGCACCAACAGCACCGCATCCTCGTCGCTGTTCACCAGCAGGCGGATCTGCGGGGCCGGGCCGGAGAGTTCGACGCTCAGGGTGGGCAGCGCGGTGACGAAACCGACGCAGGCGCTGTCCAGATCGGGCACTTCAAGCAGATCGATCGGCCCGCCGCCGCTGACCGGGAACGTCCGCGAGCCGAAGCTGCCGGTTGGGAGCTGCACCCCCGGCGCGCCCGCCTCGAAATTCAACTGCGGCGCGGGTTCCGCCGTGACCTCCGCCGTCTGCGCGCGGATCGCGCCGGTCAGCGCGCGCGCGACGATCTGCTCCAGCCCGAAGCTGGCCGGGCTGAGCGCCCGTCGGCTGATGACGAGGAAGGCCGTCTGCGTCGTGTCGGCGCTGTAGCCGCCGACGAACACGGCGTAGCGCCCCGGCGCGGGCCGCTCGATCGTGATCGCCCCCTCCAGCGTGCCATCGGCGTCGTCGCTGCACAGCACCGTTCCATTCGGTTGGACGACCGCCAGCGCCGTATCGCCATCGCTGAAAGTGGACAGATACAGCGGCGCGCCGTCGTACAGCGAGACCATGAACGACGGTTCGACGCTGAAGCGCCCGGTGCAGTTCGGAAACGCGGCGATCCCCGCGCCGTAGGGCACGGTGACCAGATACGGATCGGGGACGAGCGGCGACAGGATGACGCCGCCCGCGATCGGATCGCCCGCCGGCTGCGGGGCGAGATCCTGCGCCGACAGGCCGCCCGCGATCAGCAGGCCGATCAGGATGATGAAGGACAGACGGTGCATGGAAATTTCCTCGTGAAACCACGTGATGCTGGCCGACACGAGTCTATCACAGATCGGCGCTGGCGATAGAAGACAGGCGGGGCATCCGCACTGCGAACGCCCCGCCTGTGTTGTTCTCGAACTGAAGATCCGCGCGTCGGTCGTTACTTGACCTCGACGACGGCTTTCTCGTCTTCCAGCGCCTTCTTGGCCTCGGCGGCCTTCTCTTTGCTGACCGCTTCCAGCACGGTGGACGGCGCGCCTTCGACCAGGTCTTTGGCTTCCTTCAGGCCCAGGTTGGTGAGCTGACGCACGACCTTGATGACGTTGATCTTGTTCGGGCCGATCTCCTTGAGGATGACGTTGAATTCGGTCTGTTCCTCTTTCGGCTCTTCAGCCGCCGGGGCCGCCGCGCCCGCGCCGGGCATCGCGCCCGCCATCATCATCATGCCGCCGGAAGCCGCGGTGACGCCCCACTTCTCTTCCAGCATCTTCTTCAGCTCGCTGGCCTCCAGAATGGTCAGCGCGCTCAGTTCATCGACCAGCTTCTGCAAATCCGCCATGTGTGTCTCTCCCTCAGTGCGGTATCGATACGGGTGATTAGAATGTCAACAATGGGCGAGTGGCGCTGTCAGCGTGCGGTCAGGCCGCTGCGCCCTCGTTCTGCTTGTCCAGGTAAGCCTGGATGACGTTGACGACCTGCGCGGTGGCGCTGTTGAGCAGACCGGCGAGCTGGGCGGCGGGCTGCACGATCAACCCGGCGAGCTGGGCGCGGATCTCCTCCATCGTCGGCATACTGGCCACGGCGTCGATGTCTTTTTCGCCGAAGACGGTCTGCATCTCCAGGATGCCGCCGCGGATGGCCAGCTTCTCCGGGTTGTCTTTGACGAAGCCTTGCAGCACCTTCATGACGCCCGGCACGTTGCCATTGGCGAAGGCCACCGCCGTCGCACCTTGCAGCATGTCCAGCGGCACAGCCCAGCCGCTGTTCTCCAGCGCGATGCGCAGCAGCGTGTTCTTGGTGACGACGAAGCGCGCATCGGTGGACTGGCGCAGCCGGTTGCGCAGATCGGCGACCTGGGCCACGGTCATGCCGCGGTTCTCGGTGATGATGATGCCGCCCGTCGAGCCGCTGAGCATCTCGGTATACGCGGCCAGCAGTTCTTCTTTGCGTTCACGGGTGATGGTCAAAGCGCATATCCTCCTTTCCGTTGAAATTTGCAGACGGCGGGTGCGCGCGAAAAAAAAGCGACCCCCGGGCCGCAGCAGCGAGACACACGGGGATCGCCAGCACGATCGTGACAGGACTGGTTCACACCCTCGCCTCGGCAGGCTGATTAAGATGCAGATCAGCGGTCTGCACCCCCTGCGGTCTGCGGCAGAGTACGAGGGCACATTGTAGGCCCGCAGCGCCGCCGGATCAAGGGCCAACATGGACATGGACATGTATCTGTAGGGGCGCAGCGCCCTGCGCCCGCATCCCCCCACGCCCTGCGCGCCCCGCGCCCGCCTGAAATGCCCGGATTTGTCCCCTTCGGTGTATCATAGATCTGATCGCAGGATCATCAGAGAGACACGAGCAATGGCCGCTGTGCAGCATATCCCAGTCCGAGTCGATCTGGCGGCGTACCGGCGCGCCGCCGACGAGGCCGCGCGCGCCGGACGCATCCTCGAACTCATCGATGGGGAGCTGGTCGAAAAAATGCCCTCGTTCACGCCGTCCCGCATCGCCGCCCGCCTCAGCTTCTTCCTGATGCAGTATCTGATGGAACACGATCTCGGTTACGTCACGGGGGCGGACGGAGGCTACGTGCTGGATGAGGGGAACGTCTTCATCCCGGATGTCGGCTTCATCACGCGCGCGCGGCTGCCCGAACCGCCGGCGCGGGAAGCGCCCGTCCCGCCCGATCTGGCGGTCGAGGTGCGATCGCCCAGCGACACGGTGCGCGAGCTGCGGCGCAAGGCCGAGAAATATCTGGCTGCCGGGACGCGCCTGGTCTGGCTGGTGTTCCCGGAGGCGCGGCGCGTCGAGGTCTACGACGGGGAGGCCGATGTCGTCACGCTGGGCGAGGAGGACACGCTGACGGGCGGCGCGCTCCTGCCCGGCTTCGCGCTGCCCGTCAGCAATATTTTCACCTGAGCGCCGCCGTTCAGCCCGGCGGCAGCCCCCATACGCGCACCGTCGTGTCCCCCGATCCGGAGTACAGCCGCGCGCCATCCGCCGACCAGGCCAGGCCGGTGACCATGTCGATGTGCCCGCTGAGCGTCGTCAGCGGGCGCGCGCCATCGGACAGGCTGGCGGGCCACAGCCGGATCGTCCGGTCAGCGCTGGCGCTGGCCAGCAGCGCCCCGGCGGGATCGAACGCCAGATCGGTGATGACGTTTCCGTGGGCCTCTGCGATCTGCGCTTCGATGCGCCCGGTGGAGCCGCGGTAGGCGATCAACTGACCGTCCGCCAGCCCGGCGATCAGCAGGCCAGGATCGGCGGGGTGGTAACGCAGCGCGGTCGCGGCGGCGGGCAGCGTGAACGTCGTCTCGAGCTTGTTCGCGGCCAGCGCATAGACCTGCACCGATCCATCGTCCAGCGCGATGATGGCGCGGTCGCGCTCCGGGTCGATCAGGGCCGCTCTGATCGGCGCGGGCAGGTCGAACTGCGTCTCATCCGGCGCAGCCGCCCGATCCGTCCGCGCTGACCACAGCAAGAGCGTCTGGTTGATTGCGCTTGCGCCGAACACCTGCTCCCCGGCTGCGTCGAAGGCCAGCGCGAACGGATCAGCGGCGCGGAAATCGAGCCGGACGCGGCTGTCCCCCCGATCGACGACGACATCGAAGCGGCTGGCGCTGACGATCTGCGTCCCGTCCGGGCTGACCACCAGCGCCCGGATCAGCCCGGTATGCGGGGCGGACTGCGCGATCAGCGTCCCATTCTGCCACAGCCGCAGGAGACGGTCGTAACTCCCCGTCACGAGCTGCCCCGTCTGCGGGATGAACGCCAGCAGATCGCCCGCCGATCCGTAATGCGCGTCGGAGAGGACGCGCACATCGTCCCCCGCGCTCACCGACCAGACGCGCAGCCGTCCATCGTAAGCGGCGTAAGCCAGGCGGTCGCCATCGGGATGCCATGCCAGCGGCCCGCCGAAGCCCGGTCGCGGCGGCGGCGCGGGCAGCCGTTCGCCTGACTCCACGTCCCAGACAAAGATCCCGCTGACCATGCCGGCGGCCCGGGCCGCGTTGAGCAGATACGTCTGATCGGTGCTGGCGACGGCCAGCCGGCGGCCATCGGGCGACCAGGCCACGAAGTCGTTGAGCACGATCGGCTGTTCGCCGGCGGGCACATCGATGAACGGCGGGGTGGGGAGCCGGGCGATCAGCGCGGCCCGTTCGACATCCCACAGGTAGACGGCATCGGCGGCGCCGGCGGCCAGCCGCGTCCCGTCCGGGCTGAATTTCAGTATGTAAGTGAATTCCAGATCGGGCGCGGTCAGTTCGGCGATCCGCGCGCCGCTGGCGACATCGTAGAGC
Source organism: Anaerolineae bacterium (assembly GCA_034432395.1). Lineage (GTDB taxonomy): Bacteria > Chloroflexota > Anaerolineae > Aggregatilineales > Phototrophicaceae > Flexifilum. Next base: position 1,850 of record DAOUBU010000038.1, on the reverse strand, counting down.
TGGATGACGTCGTAGATCTCATACGAACCGGGGTCCTGGCGCGTCAGCGAGACCGCCGCGATCGTGCCCGCCGGGTTGATGGCGGCGGCCACCGACCCTTCCACGGTGAACGCGCGCAGCAGCGCGCCGCTGACCGCATCCCAGACGGTCGCGGAACCTTCCGTGGAGACGGCCAGCAGGACGCGGTTGTCGGGCGTGAGCGCCAGGGCATAGCGCTCGTAAGTGCCGGTGCTGGCGATCGCCGTCAGCGCCGGGCCGCCGCTCAGCAGGGCGATGGCGATCGCCGCGCCGCGCGTTCGCGCCAGGATGCGCGTCCCGTCCGGGCTGAGCAGCGGCGGTTGCTGTTCCAGCGGACGCGGGAGCGCCAGCCGCGAGCCGGTCGACGTGTACAACCACACGCCGAGCTGCGATGCGGCGGCCAGCGTGTCATCCGCTGTCCAGGCGAGATCGTAAAGCAGCCCGCGGCCCCAGGTCTCCAGCATGACGACCTGCGCGGCGGTCTCCGGGGCGATCGGCGGGCTGATGGGCTGCGCGACGGTGAGGATGGGCAGGACGATGAGCGTGAGCATCAAAGCGATCGGGCGCATGCGTTTATCCCTCTGACTCTGCGGTCACTGATCGCTCATGATAGCCCGATCGCGCCGATCACGCTGGCCACGAGCGCAGCAGACGCGCTTCCCCCTGCACCGCTCGCAGGGCGACCGTCGGCAAGCCGGCGGGGATGAGCGCCGTCCGGCCCGAATCCAGCCGCAGCGCTGCGCCGTCCGTCGTCAGTTCCGCCGCGCCCGCGATCGCGGTCAGGATCTGGAACTGCCCCCGCGTCGCGATGACCGTGTCGATATCGCCGGGGCGCAGGGTATGCAGCCGGGTGTGAAAGTATGGGCAGGAGACGAGATCGACGGCGGGCGAGGTGTCGCCGCCGGTGCGGCGCAGATCGGGCGCCCGGTCGGTGACGGCCACGGCCAGCCCCTGATCGAGGTGCAGGGTGCGCGGCGTCCCATCGAGATCGACGCGATCCCAGTCATACAGCCGGTAGGTGACGTCCGACGCCTGCTGGATCTCGTAGATCAGCAGGCCCGGCCCGATAGCGTGGATCGCCCCGGCGTGATTGAGCAGGACATCGCCCGGCTGGACGGCGGCGTAGATCAGGTGTTCGCGCAGGCGTCCGGCGGCGATCGCCGCGCGCAGCGCGTCCGCGCTGAGGCCGGGCGTCACCCCGCAGATGAGCTGCGCGCCCGGATCGGCGGCCAGTACGTACCAGGCCTCGGTTTTGCCGCGCGGATCGCCCTCCAGCCGCCCGGCCTGTTCGTCATTCGGGTGCACCTGCACCGACAGCCAGTCGTTGGCATCGATGAATTTGACCAGCAGCGGCATGCCCTGCGCGGGATCGAAGGCGCTGCCGACCAGGTCGTGCCCCCACAGACGGAGCGCCTCGCCCACGGTGCGCCCGGCCAGCGGGCCGTTGGCGATGGTGGCGCTGTCGTGCATCTCCCACGATTCGCCATACGGCTCATCGGTGGGCAGGGTCTTGCCGAGCACGGTTTCCAGCCGGCGTCCGCCCCACACTTTGACTTTGAGCGCCGGGTCGAGCAGCAGGGGGTAGAGGGCGGGCTGAGGATCGATCATCGTCCATATCCTTTGCTTGCGGTCGATCGGGTGCTGATGCGCGGGATCGTATCATCGCCCGCGCCGCCAGGATACGGGGAAAATCCGTCCCGCCGGGCGGGGGGATTGCCTAACGTCAAGGTGAAATCCCTGCTTCAGCCCTCACCCGGTCTGGCCGGCGGCCAGCCTGTCCCTCTCCCCTGGGAGAGGGGGATGCGACGCAGTCGCACGGGGTGAGGGCCAGC
>DAOUBU010000037.1:0-40996 GCA_034432395.1 Anaerolineae bacterium | reverse complement strand
CAGCGCCAGGGCCGGGTCGCGATCCGCGCCGTCCGCATTGTCCGGGCGGGCGGCGGGCGCGATCCGGGGCAGCGGCCCGCCGGCGGCTCGTTCGAGCTGCGCCCGCGCCCGGTCGAAGCGCCGCCCGATGGTCGCGGCGCGGTCGGGGATGGCCGTCAGCGTGACGAGCGCCGCGTCCACCTGCTGCCCCAGCGCGATCACCAGGGCCGCCTGCAGCGGGTTGAACTGATCGAAGCCGTCGATGGCCAGCAGAGCGACCTCGCGCAGCCGATCCGGGCGGGCCTCCAGCGCTTCCAGGGCCAACCAGCCCTCGCCCTCGCGGTCGATCAGCCGGTGCGTCTGCAGCAGGTGCTGATACGCGCCGTAGATGGCGGCCAGGTCGCCCAGGCGATCGTCATCGGCGGCGCGGGCCAGGGCTTCCGCCGCGATGCGCCCCTGCTTGAGTTCGTAGAGGAACGTCCCGATGATGCGGGCAAAGCCGGGCAGCGCGCGGACGCGGTCGTAGTGCTTCAGCTCGAGCGTGTGCAGCAGCGCGCGGATCAGCCCGGCGCGCGCCGTCTCATCCAGCGGACGGCCCGGCGTCCCGCTCAGCAGCAGGATGCGCCGGTAGAGCGTGTAGAAATTGAAGAATTCGACGTTGAAGACGGCGCGCATCCCGCCTTTGCGCAGCAGACGCTCGCGGAAGGCGGCTTCCTGGCGGGCGGTGGCCCGGATCACCCAGACGCGCGCCAGCGGATCGGCGGCTTTGAGCGCGCAGATGCGCTCGATGACGGTCTCGGTCTTGCCCGCACCCAGCGGCGCGGCCAGCAGCGTCAGCGCCATGCGACCGCGCCCGCTCAGGCGGGGACGAGCAGCGAGACGATCTGCGGGACCCACTCCGGCGCGATGCGGTCGTTCAGCGCCAGATAGTTCTGCCGGAGCGCGTCGTACAGGGTCACCAGATGCGTCGAGGGCACGACCGGATCTTTGGCCATGATCGAGACTTCCTGCGGCGACCGGGTGAAGCAGATGATGCCCCAGGTCGGGATCTCGCCCAGGCGCTTCTGGAAGAATTCGCGCGTTTTGTTGACGTCGAGCACGACCTCGACCGTCGGGTCGATGCCCGCCGGGATCCAGTCGTCGGCTGTGCCGGGGCGCAGGCGCAGCCAGCTCGCGCCCTCGTTGGCGAACGTGCCGCGCACGTCGAGGATGCGGAAGACGCACAGCCCCGCCGGCCCGACCAGGATGGCATCGACGTAGCCGATCTCCCGGTCATCGACGTTGCGCACCAGCGTGTAGCTGTCGTCGAGGTGGCGGCCCAGCTCTTCGGCGACCTGCAGCGCGAGCTGATTATCCGGCTTGATCGCCAGCGAGCGGACGAAGACGACGATCCCGGCCCCGATCACCACCGCGCCGACGATCATCAGCAGGACGCGGACGGCGTTGTAGATCCAGGCCGACGAGGATGCCGGCGGCACGAGCACGATCACGCTCAGCACCAGGCCGATCATGAAGAGCAGCAGACCCGTCGCCCCCAGAAAGAAGGCGAGCGTGCGCTGCTGGGCAGCGCGGCGGGTGAGCGCGCGGGTCGGGGCGATACTGCGCATGGCAAGTCCCTCCTGCCAGGGTAGTCGGTTCAGATCGCGCTGACGTCAGTGCGTCTCATCATCCGGGCGATCCGGGCGGACGGGCAGGCCCGGTGGGGTCGGATGCGTCTCATCAGCCGCCGGCGGCTGGGAGAGCGGGCGCGGGGCCTGGCCGATGATCGGACGCGGTCGGTTCGTCGTGACGACCGGGCGCGCCAGCCCCCGGCTCACGCCGGCCAGCGTCCCCGCGCTGGCGCGGATGACGCGATCGGCGGGCGGGAGCGGGTTGGGCGCGCCTTTGCGGGCGCGGCGCTCGCTCAGCGTGGTCTCCAGGATGGTGCGGAAATCGGCGAAACCGGGCAGCGGCTTGTAGATCAACCGGTCGGCATCGGCGCGCTGGATGATGGCGATCTCTTCATCGCGCCCCAGCGTGTAAGCGGTGATGAGCACGACCGCGATATCGCGCAGGAACGGGCTGCGGCGCAGGCGTTCCCCGACCATCGGCCCGCTGATGCTGCCCGGAAGCCGGATATCGAGCACGGCCAGCTCGGGCAGTTCCCCTCTGTAGCGTCCGGCATCGACATCCTCGATCCAGGCCTGCGCCGGCTCGCCGTCGTTGAACGCCTTGCCGTCGATGCCCCACATCTGGAACATCGTGATCAGCAGATCGTAGATGTTCGGCTCGTCTTCAACCACCATCCAGGTTGACAACGGATGACTCCCGTTCGTTTGCGCCTGTATCGACCGATAGACCGCGTGCAGTAAGCTGATTCTAACCCCCATTTTAACCTATTTTCTACCGATTGCTGATCAGGTTCCTATGGGAAAACCCAAACCTGGATATCACAGATTCCCAACCTTTGCGGTATACTGTGACTGTGAATTACGGAGTCGCCGTCGATATCCATCGCACACACGCGCGCACACACGCAGGGGAGCATCCGCGTTGATCTGGCTGGTCGCTGAAGATGAAACCGATATCCGCATGCTGATCACCACCATGTTCCAGGTGTGGGGGAAGCAGCCCGTCGCCTATGAAAACGGCCAGAAAGTCTGGGACTGGCTGGACGCCTTTGAAGGGCCGGGCGTCCCGGCGGATGCTCTGCCCGAACTGGTGCTGATGGATATCCGCATGCCCGGCAAGAAAGGCAACGAGGTGGCGCGGCGCATGCGCTCGATGCCGCAGTTCAACGCCGTCCCGATCATCCTGATGACGGCCTTCGCCCTGACGGAGGACGAACGCCGGGAGATGATGACCGCCGACGGCGTCGATCAGATCATCCACAAACCGCTGCCCGATTTCGAGCAACTGCGCGCCCTGCTGCATCAGGCTGTCGAACGCAAAGCCCGGCTGGCTGAGACCGAAAGCGCTTCCCATGACCCCCACCCCCCCGCCCGGTGATCTGCCCATGGCCCTGCACCGCGTCGATGCGCTCGGTCAGGCGTCCGAGCGTTACTTCCGCCGGCTGTACAACAACCTGCTGCGCCGCCGCGATGCCGGGGGCGAGGCGCAGGACTCGCGGGCGCTGCGCCGCATCATCCAGGCGCGCGAGGAGGAGATCGCCCGGCTCAGCGGCATCCTGGCGGCGATCGATGAAGGCGTGATCATGCAGGATACCGAGGGCCGCCTGGTGGTCGCCAACGGGCGCGCGCGCGAGCTGCTCGGCGGGATCAAGGCCTTCTGGGAGAGCGAGCTGGGGACGCTGTTCAACCAGTACCGCGATGTCGAGCCGTCCGAAGGCGACATCGTCCCGCTCAGCCAGCCGGTGCGCGTCCAGGTCAACAACCGCATCATCGGTGCGCAGATCGCCGCCATCTCCGACAATGGCCGCCGTCTGGGCACGCTGATCGTGCTGCGCGATGTCACCCGCGACACGATCAGCGAGCGCATGAAAGACCAGTTCATCACCGCCATCTCGCACGAGCTGCGCACGCCGATGACGATCATCAAGGGCGTGGCCGATCTGGTCGCAGAGCAGTCGCTGACGGGCAAGCCCGATCGCAAGCTGCTGGAGACGCTGACGCGCAACGTCGATATCCTCGATCGGATGATCGTCGAGCTGCTCGATATCGCTGAGCTGAGCGATGAGGACTTCAGCATCCGCCAGGATGCGGTTGACCTCGAACCGCTGCTCTGGTCGGTGGTGGAAGGCCTGCGCCCGGAGACGAACCGCGCGGGCGTCAAAATCTCGATCATGATGCGCGATCAGGGCCGGCTCGCTCTGGCCGGTGACGAGCAGAAGCTGCGCTGGGCCTTCGGCCATGTGCTGCAGAACAGCATCCGCTACACCGAGCCGGGCGGCGTGATCATCGTCACGGTCAGCCGGGCCAGCGATGAAGCGCTGGCGGTGACGATCCTCGATACCGGGGTCGGCATCAGCGAGCGCGACCTGCCGCACATCTTCGATCGCTTCTACCGGGGCGAGCCGCGCACCCCCAGCGGCCGCCTGCTCGATCCGCGCGGGCTGGGGCAGGGGCTGTATATCGCCCGTCGGGTCTTCGAGGCCCACGGCGGCTATATCCGCGTGCAGAGCCGCGTCGGCCAGGGCAGCCTGTTCACGATCACGCTGCCGGCCAGCGCTGATCGCCCGGAGACGCTGCCGGAGACATGAGCCGTTTGCTGACTTTGACACTCGATCGACCACGCCACGCGATCGCCCCCGCCGGCTGTCGGTGTCCTGCTGCGCCCGCGCCCCCGCCGCGTCTGCTGTGAAGCCGCCCCGGCATCGTCGATCCCGCAGGATGGCGAGTCACTCCAGACGGTGGCTCGCCTTTCATTTGTCCGAATTCGTTGACATCATCGCCAGAAAGGATGAGCAGCATGAAGATCGCCAGCAACGTCACCGAACTGATCGGCAATACCCCGCTGGTGCGCCTGCAGCGCATCGCCTGGGGCGCCGCGGCGCAGGTCGTCGCCAAGCTGGAATTTTTCAACCCGGCGCACAGCGTCAAAGACCGCATCGGCGTCGCCATGATCGAAGCGGCGGAACGCGCCGGCCTGATCCACAAAGACACGATCATCGTCGAGCCGACCAGCGGCAATACCGGCATCGCGCTGGCGATGGTGTGCGCGCAGCGCGGCTACCGCCTGATCCTGGTCATGCCGGATACGATGAGCCGGGAACGGCGGCTGCTGCTGCGCGCCTACGGGGCGGAACTGATCCTGACGCCCGGATCCGGCGGCATGGCCGCGGCCATCGCCAAAGCGGAAGAACTGGCCGCCAATGATCCGAACGTGTGGATCCCGCAGCAGTTCGAAAACCCGGCCAACCCGGCCATCCACCGCATCACGACCGCCGAGGAGATCTGGCGCGATACCGACGGCGCGGTGGACATCCTCGTCAGCGGCGTCGGCACGGGCGGCACGATCACCGGCGTGGGCGAGGTGCTCAAGGAGCGCAAGCCCTCCGTCCGGGTGATCGCTGTCGAGCCGGCGGCCTCCCCCGTCCTGTCCGGCGGGCAGAAGGGGCCGCACCCGCTGCAGGGGATCGGCGCGGGGTTCGTGCCCGGCGTGCTCAACACCGCCGTTTACGATGAGGTGATCGCGGTATCGAACGATGACGCCTTCAGGACGGCGCGGCGCATGGCCACGGAAGAGGGGCTGCTGGTCGGCATCTCATCCGGGGCGGCGACCTGGGCGGCGCTGCACGTCGCCCAGCGCCTGGAGAACGCGGGCAAGCTGATCGTCGTCATCATCCCGTCGTTCGGCGAACGCTACCTCTCGACCGCGCTGTACGCCGATTTGCTGGAGTGAGCGGGCGATGCTGGCGAGGATGCGCGAGGACGTCCGTTCGGTGTTGGAGCGCGATCCGGCTGCCTACAGCCCGCTTCAGGTGGTGCTGTTCTACCCCGGCCTGCACGCCATCTGGCTGCACCGCATCGCTCACCGGTTGTGGCGGGCGCGGCTGCGGCTGCTGGCGCACGCCGTCGCCTCGCTGGCGCGCTCGCTGACCGGCATCGAGATCCACCCCGCCGCGCGCATCGGGCGGCGGCTGTTCATCGATCACGGCATGGGCGTCGTCATCGGCGAAACCGCCGAGATCGGTGACGATGTCACCCTGTACCACGGGGTGACGCTGGGCGGGGTCAGCCTGTCGCACGGCAAGCGCCACCCCACGCTGGAGGATCACGTCACCGTCGGGGCCGGGGCCAAAGTGCTCGGCCCGATCCGGATCGGGCGGCACAGCCGCATCGGGGCCAACGCGGTCGTGATCCGGGACGTCGAACCGGAGAAGGTCGTCGTCGGCATCCCCGGCAAGGTGGTGACGCGCGACCGACAGGTGGCCCCGATCGACCTCCAGCACGATCAACTGCCCGATGTGCTGGCGGAGCGGATCGAGGTGCTGGCGGCACGGCTGGCGCGGCTGGAAGACCGGCTGCGCGCCGATCAGGCGGCGCTGGAGGACGGGCTGGATTACGTGATCTGAGCGTGACCCGCTCCGCGCGCGGCAGGCCGATCAGCGTGGCAGCGGGATGACCACCAGATCATCGCCGCGCGGATCGGGATCGGCGGGCAGGCGCGCCCCGTCAGCGGCGCGATACCAGCCCAGGTAGAGCGCCGCGGCCTGCGGCGGCGGGGCGAAGGCGCGGACGTCCTCGAAGATCTGGCCGGCGGCCCAGGCCGATGTCGGGAAGCCGGGCGGCGCGCCATCGGCCTGAGCGACGACCGCCCCGGCGGCATCGAACGCGCCCAGCGCCAGCGTGTAATCGCCGTCCGGGGGGGCCAGCGTGCGCCAGATCAGGCGGATCGAGCCGGCCTCCAGCGTGTACCCCTCCAGCCGGATGCTGCCGCCGAAGGTGGCGCTGACGCTGACGGCGGGCGGCGGCGGCGCATAGGCCGGATCGACCAGCGTCCAGGCATCCAGGATCGGCGGGTGGCCCTCGTCCCAGGTCAGGTAGCGGCCCTGCGCCGGATCGCCGTTTTCAAGCGTGCGCCAGTCCACCAGCAGGCCGAGCTGCACCGGCGCGAGCGGCGTCGCCGCGGCATCGAGGTCGAAGCGGAATGGGGCGCGGTAGATCTGCGATGGATCGAGCGTCGCGGTCGGGATCATGCCGGGGTAGAACTCGGCCCCGCCCAGGATCGCCCCGCTGCGCCGGTCGATGGCGCGCAGGATCAGGCGCGGATTGTCCGGGTGCGCCCCGGTGAAATACAGCGCGCCCGTCACCCGATCGCCGGGCGCGGCGGCCCGCTGATCGAGCGTATACGCGAGCAGGCGCAGCCCTTCGGCGGCGGCGGTGATCGGCTGCGCGCGGGCATCCAGCTCGCGGACGACGGTCAGCGGACGGTACGCATCGGGCAGAAAGATCAGCGGGCCGGTGAGCGCGGCGGCTGCGATCGGGACGATCAAGAGCGGCAGCGGGCGGCGCGGCAGCCAGGCGCTCCAGCCGACGACGATCAGGCTGGCGAAGCCGAGCAGGCCGGGGAACAGGATGCGCCCCTGCGAGCTGGCGATCTGGCGCGTGGTGGCGATCTGCGCGGCCACCGCGGCCAGCGCCACCAGCCAGCACAGCCCCAGCGCGAAGACGCGCTCGCTCTGCCGCTGGCGGATGGCGCGGACGAGCAGGACGAGCGATCCCAGCGCGCCGCCGGCGGTGAGGACGAAGGTGTAGGGGTACAGCCACTCCGGCCCGCCGACGTTGAGATAGCCCAGCGTCATCCAGAACGAGTAGTAGATGCCGCGCGCTTCGTCGAGCACGCCGGTCACCGTCGTGTTGATCGAATCGCCGCGCCCCCAGATCTGCTGCGAGGCGCGCAGCGCCAGCGCATCGCCGTAGAGCTGGTAATTGCGCACGTACCACCAGCCGGCCAGCGCGACGACCAGCGCGCCGGCCAGCGCCAGCGTCCGCAGGGCGGCGCGCCAGGACCAGCGCCGCGTCAGCGCGCCGGCGAAAACGACCACGCCGACGATGCCGAACAGCGCCGCGCCGTTGTGTTTGCTCAGCGCCGTGCCGCCCAGGATGATGCCGAGCAGGACGGTATCGCGCAGCGTCAGCCGGGCGCGCCGCCAGACGTCGATGCACCAGACCACGCCCGCCGTCACCAGCAGGGTGACCAGATTGTCGTTGCTGATGCTGGCGCTGATGAAGATGAAGGTCGGGATCGACGCGGCCAGCAGCAGCACGATCACCCCGATGCGGGGCGAGAACAACCGCGATGCGCCATAGTAGATCAGCAGCAGCGTGCCGACGGCCAGCGTCAGGCTGTAGGCGCGCAGGATCGCGACGGCGCGCAGCGTGCCATCCGTCGGCGGATCGAGCGGGTGCAGATACAGATTCTGGTTGTTGATCGCCACCTGGCCGATCGCCGCCAGATGATTCTGGAGCAGAAACTGATCGAGATCGCTGCGATCCGTCCCGCTGATGAGGAGCGCGCCGATCAGGTAGTAGAGCGGCATGTGGTGGCGCTGGGTGGACTGGCTGGCGAACACCGAAGCGCGATCCGCCAGCAGCGGCAGCCGGCCCTCGACCAGGATGTTGTGCGCGTAGAGCAGATGCGGGCCTTCGTCGGGCGGCTCGAACGCCGGGGTCGCCCGGCTGTAGGCGGCGGCCAGGATGACGAAACCGAGGAGGATGACGCTGGCCGCGAGATCGCTGCGGCGCAGACGGCGCAGCGCAGGCTGGAAGGGCAAGGCGGTCAGGCCTCCGCGGCGATCAGCAGTTCCATCACCTGGTGCAGCGTCTCGAAGACATACGGCGTGATGTCGCGGAAATCGTCCGGGTGGCCGTGCGAGCGATCGGGCACGGCGAAACAGGTCATGCCCGCGGCCACCGCCGCGCGCGCGCCGTTCGGGCTGTCCTCCAGCGCCAGACAGCGCGTCGGATCGACGCCGAGCTGGCGGGCCGCCTCCAGGTAGACATCCGGGGCGGGTTTGCCGCGCGGGACTTCATCGCCGCTGACGTGGATCGGGAAGAAGCGATCCCACTGCTGCGACGTCACCACAGCGTCGATGATCGGGCGGGGCGAACTGGACGCGATCGCCATGCGCACGCCGCGCTGCTGCAGGTACTCCAGCAGTTCGGACGCGCCCGGCTGCGGCGTGACCTCATACGGCACGCGCTCGATCATCAGCGCGGTCACCTCGCGGATGATGTCGTGCGGCGAGTCGCTCAGGTCGTACAGGCGCACCATGTTCGTCCAGAATTCATCCATGCGCATGCCGACGAGCTGCTTCTGCACGCCGGGGTCGTAAACGCGGCCCCGGCGCTCCAGCGCGCTGGTCTCGATGTGAAACCACAGGGGTTCGCTGTTGACGAGCAGACCGTCCATGTCGAAGACGAAAGCGTCGAAGCGGGTTGGCGGGGTCATCGTCCATCAGTCCTTGGGCAGTCGGGGGCGGCGGTCAGTTTCCGGGCGAACCGGAGTCGGACAGCGCGGCGCTGAAGGCCGCGGCGAAGGCGGCGCGCTGATCGTCATTTTTCAGCGTCAGGCCGCCGTCGAGCGCCAGGCGGATGCCGCGCTCGAAGACATCCTGATGCGGCGTGCCGATGACGCGGGCATAGCCAGAGACGCCCGCTGCGATCGGCAGGATCGGGGCCAGTGACGCGCTGGAGACGAAGGCATCGGCTTCCTCGCGCACGCGGGGGCGGGCGACCACGCCGCCGAAGCCGACGAACAGATCGACCACCGGGCGCGTCGCCAGATCCGACACGCCGTCCCCGACCATCAGGCTGCGACCGGGCCGCGTCCCTTTCAGCTCGCGCACGATCGCCGGCTTGCCGCTGCTGATCGTCAGCGGGCTGTCGTCGTAATCGAGGTAGCTCTGCTCGTGCTGGCTCTGCGGCTCGTAGTAGCGCCACCAGCCGCCGCTGAGCGCGTTGTACTCCAGTTCGACGGCGCGGATGTTCTCGACCGGCACGCCCAGCCGTTTGCCGAAACCGCGTACCGCCTCGGCCAGGCCGCCGCTGATGATGAACACCGTCTTGCCCAGAAAGCGCAGCGCCGCCAGCACGGCCTCGGCATCGGGGACGAGCGTCTCCCAGTAGCGCGCCTCGATGGCCTTCAACTGGCCGCGCGTCGGGCGGATGGCCTGCAGGCGTTTGCCGTAGACCTCGCCGAGGTCGAGTTCGCCGTCCATCGCTTTCTGCGTCAGCACGCTGACGCGCCACTCCTTGCCTTTGAAGCGCGCCAGCTCGTCGATGCCTTCAATGGTGGACAGGGTCGAATCGCAGTCGAAGAACACCATGTCGTAAGGTGTCCAGCGGGCGGGGGCCGGTTGCAGGATCGGATTCATACAGATCGCGTTATCAGCTCCGGGAACGACACCGTATTGTAGCGCATGGCCGTCCGCCGCGCCACACCCCACCCCGCCACGATCGGTAGGGGCGCAGCGTGCTGCGCCCGGCAGCGCCCCGCGCCCGGCAGCACCCCGCGCCCGGCAGCGCCCTGCGTCAGAACGGGATGATACAACGAGCGCCGGGGTTTGCCCCCGGCGCTGACATAACAGGATATCGATATCGATGAAGGTGTCGGCTCACAGGGCCGGAGCGGGCTGGGCCAGGCCGGTTTCGATGTACTGGGTGAGCTGGGACGGGTTGACGATGCCGACGTGCGTGGCGTAGACCGCACCATCGCGCCCGATGAAGATGCTCGTCGGGTAGGCTTCAATGGCGAACTGGCGCTGAATGCGCGTGTTGGTATCGAGCACCAGTGGGATGCGCAGGCCCAGCGCCTGGGCGAACGGCGCGATCCGATCCGGCGTTTCGCCGTTGTTGACGGCCAGCACGGTGAAGCCCTGCGGCCCGTACTGACGATATGCGGCGTCGATCGCGGGCATCTCCGCACGGCACGGTGGGCACCACGTCGCCCAGAAGTTGAGCATGACCACCTGCCCACGATATGCGCTGAGCTGGACGGTTTCGCCGGTGAGCGTGGTCGCGCTGAAATCGGGCGTTGACCCGATCCCCGTGCCGCCGCCTCCGCCGCGCAGGGCGACCAGCGCCAGCCCGATCACGAACACGCTGACCCCGATCAGCAGCCAGACCAGGCCGCTCGGGTTGCTCGTCTGCTGCTTCCGCCGTGCTCTGGACTGACGTGATCTCACCTGTGTCCCCATGATGCGCTCGCTTTACCCGATCGATCGCATCAGACTTTAACGAGAGACACCGCGATCGGATACGGTCGATCGCTAATGCGCGGGCATTACGCACACTAATGGGATGCCCGGCGAAGGACATCAGCCGCGTTCACGCCCGGGCGACCAGCAGGACTTCTTTCAAGACGCTGGCCAGCCGGCGCACCCCCTCGACGATCCGTTCCGGGCTGGCATTGCTGAAATTGAGGCGGAACGTGTTGTGCCCCGTCCCGCCGATGAAGAAATCATCGCAGGGGACGAAGGCGACGTTGTGGTCGAGCGCCAGCGCCAGCACCTCGCGCGCGTTCAGGTGCGGCGGCAGCGTCACCATGATGAACAGCCCGCCCTCGGGCCGCGTCCAGGTGACGCCGTCCGGGAAGGTCTCCTCCATCGTCTGGAGCATCAGATCGCGCCGTTCGCGGTACACCGTGCGCAGGCGCTCGATGTGGGCGTTGAGGAAGGCCTCATCGCGGACTAACTCATACGTGATGAACTGCGCCAGCGTCCCGGTGTGCAGGTCGGTCGCCTGTTTGACCTGGACGAGCCTGTCGATCACCGGGTCAGCCGCGACGACGTAGCCGATGCGCAGGCCGGGCGCGAGGATCTTGGAGAACGTGCCGCAGTAGATCACGTTCCCGTTCAGTTCGGTGGAACCGCGCGCCTGCGCTTCATAATGGAGCACCGGGGCGACGGGCGCGCCGCTGTAGCGCAGCGCGCTGTACGGGTCGTCCTCGACGAAGATCAGCCCGCGCCGGACGATCAGCTCGGCCAGCGCCGCGCGCCGCTCCGCCGTCAGCGTCGTCCCCTGGGGATTCTGGAACGTCGGCACGGAGTACATCAGTTTGTGATCGTCCGCGGCCTGATCGGCCAGTGCCTCGACGATCAGGCCGTCGTGATCGGTCGGCACGGCGGTGAAAGTGGGCCGGTACGGACGCCAGGCGACCAGCATGCCGATGTAGGTCGGGTTTTCGACCAGGACGCGATCGCCGTCATTGAGGAAAATGCGCCCCAGCATGTCGATGGCCTGCTGCGCGCCGCCGGTGATCAGCACCTGATCCGGGCTGATCTGCCAGCGCCCGCCATCCGACAGCCGGCGGGCGATCCACTGGCGCAGTTCGGGCATGCCTTCCGAGGTGCTGTACTGGAGCGCGGCGCGTCCCCGTTCGGCCAAAACGGCGGTGACCGCCTGCTCGATCCGCTCGATCGGGAACAGGTCGGGCGCGGGCAGGCCGCCGGCGAACGAGATCACTTCCGGGTGCGCGGTCAGCTTGAGGATCTCGCGCACGGTCGAACGTTTCATCAAGCGGGTGCGGTCGGCAAACAGGGTCTCCCAGTTCATCAGTCAATCCCTCAGTGGATCAGCCTGCGATCACATTCTGCCCTCACAGTACAGCGCGTGCCCGGCGCGCCGCCAGCACCATGTGAGTCCAGCCGGAGGCAGCAAAAATCCCCGGCTGGACTGCCGGGGATCCGCGTGACGGCTGATGCCGCAGCCGCGTTCAGACGATGTAATTGGCCGGGTTGCCCTGGCTGCCGACCTTGCCATCCGGCCAGACCGTGCGCTCGTCGAACTTCAGCCCGGTGATATTCGCGCCTTTCATGTTGGCATTGCGCAGGTTGGCCGCATTGAACGTGGCGTCTTTCAGATTGGCGTTGGTCAGCCGGGCGGACTGGAGGTTCGCGCCGGAGAGATTGGCCCCGGTCAGGTTGGCGGCATCGAGATCGAGGCCGACGCCCTGGGCCGTTTGCAGGTTGGCGTAAGAGAGGTTGCAGGCCTTCAGGATCGCCTCGCGCAGGGTGGCCGCCATCAGATTGGCCCCGCGCAGGTTCGAGCCGGTCAGGTCGAGGCGCGTCATATCCAGCGCGCTCAGATCGACGCCGGCCAGCCGGGGGTTCGGCCCGGCGCTCACCAGGGCCAGGATCAGTTCCTTCCTCGTAATTTCAGCCACGCTTCAGTTCCTCCCGTTGATATGCGATGATCTGATCGATCGTTTCATCGAGACTGGTGGTCGGCTGCCAGCCGGTGAAGCGGTGGATCTTCTCCAGGCTGGGCACACGGCGGCGGAAATCCTCGAAACCGGCTTCGTAGGCCTGTTCATACGGGATCAGCTCGATCGGCGAGGCGCTGTCCGCCCGGTCGCGCACGCGCTGCGCGAGCTGCATGATCGTCACTTCCTCGCTGCTGCCGATGTTGAACACCTGGCCGAGCGCCTCCGGCGTATCCGCCAGACGCACGATGGCATCGACGACATCGCCGACATTGCAGAAGCAGCGCTGCTGCTGACCATCCCCGTAGACCCGGATCGGCTCCCCGGTCAAGGCCCAGCGCACGAAGCGCGGCACGACCATGCCGTACTGACCGCTCTGCCGCGGCCCGACGGTGTTGAAGAGCCGGAAGATCACAACGGGCAGGCCGACTTCCTTATGATATGCCAGAGCGAGGAACTCGTCCACCGCCTTGCTGACCGCGTAACTCCAGCGGCTGCGCGTGGTCGGCCCGATCACGCTGTCGTCATCTTCGGCGAAGGGGATGCGCACACCCTTGCCGTAGACCTCGCTCGTGCTGGCGATCAGGACTTTCTTGCGGTAGCGCCGCGCCGCTTTGAGCACGACTTCCGTGCCGCCGATGTTGGTCTCGATCGTCTCGATCGGCTCGCTGATGATGCGCTGCACGCCGACGGCGGCGGCCAGATGGTAGATGATATCGCACTCGCTCACCAGCCGATCGAGCACGTGGATGTTGCGGATGTCCTCGATCGCAGCGCGGAAGCCGGGCCGCCCATCGAGCGCGCGGATGTTCTCGATGCGCCCGGTGCTCAGGTTGTCGATGATCGTGACTGTGTGGCCCGCGTTGAGCAGCCGTTCGGCCAGATGACTGCCGATGAACCCGGCGCCGCCGGTGATCAGAGCATGTGCCATAGCGGATACATCCTTCAGGCTGAGAGGCAAACGGCATGCATCTTACCTCATACGGCGACATGTTTTCAACGATCGGGTAAAGGGGCCAGGGAAACACTCCGTCAACGCCTTTGTCGGGGCGCGGCCCGTGGTACAATGCAGATCGTGTGTCCTGCGTCACCGCTGACCCTGATGAGGCCGTCGTCCTGCCATGTCCGCTCACCAGACCGATTTCCCCCTGACCGACCGCGTCGCGCTGATCACCGGCGGGGCGGCGGATGTCGGGCGCGCCAGCGCCCTGCTGCTGGCCCGGCTGGGCGCGGCGGTGGCCGTCAACGACGTCAACCCGGATGGCATCGATCGCGTCGTCGAGGCCATCGTGACCGCGGGCGGGCGCGCGGTGGAGATCCACGGCGATATCTCCAACCGCTTCCAGGCGGCCTCCGCCATCGAACGCACCCGCGACGCCTTCGGGCGCATCGACATCCTGGTCAATGCCGCCGCGGTCTACCGCGCCGATCCGCTGGAACGGATCGACGAGTGGGACTGGCGGCGCGTGCTCGACGTCAACGTGACCGGGACGTTTTTCTGTTTGCAGCTCGCCGCCCGCGTCATGGCGGATGAAGGCGGCGGCGTCATCATCAATCTGGTGTCGGACGCGGTCGAACGCGGGGCGGTCAGCTACGTGACGGCGCGCTACGCCGTGCTCGGCCTGACGCGGGCCGCCGCGCTGGAACTGGCCCCGCGCGGCGTGCGCGTGGCCGCCGTCGAAGTGCCGGTCTTCAGCGGCGAAGACGATCCGCGCATCGCCCCCGTGGCGGACGCGATCGCCCGGCTGGCGCAGTCCGGGACGCCGGGCGAGGTCGTGCGCCCGTGAGCGCGTCCGCCGGCTGCATCCGCCGGGACGGATCCGGCGTTGGGTTCACCGATGCAATCGATGCTGAGCGCGCGCGCCGCTCATCCCCTGTCTGCGCGCGGAGGAGGGAAGTGCGATCATGGCCATCGCTGAGATTTTCCGCACCATGAGCTACGGCCCGGCCCCGGAATCGAGCGCGGCGGTCAACGCCTGGCTGGATGAGCACGGGCGTCGGTTTGGCCTGTTCATCAACAACCGCTGGACGGAGCCGCGCAGCGGTCGCTACCTGACCGCCCACAGCCCCGCCGACGGCGCGCGGCTGGCCGAATTCGCCGACGGCGGGCGCGAGGACGTCGATGCAGCGGAGGCCGCCGCCCGCGCGGCGTTCGAAACGTGGAGCACGCTCAGCCCGCACGCGCGCGCCCGGCATCTGTATGCCATCGCCCGCGCTGTGCAGAAGCACAGCCGCATCCTGGCCGTGCTCGAATCGCTCGATAACGGCAAACCCTTCCGCGAAAGCCGCGACATCGACGTGCCGCTGGTGGCGCGCCACTTCTATCATCACGCCGGGTGGGCGCAGCTCATGGAGACCGATCCGGAACTGCGCGACTACGGCCCGGTCGGCGTGATCGGCCAGATCATCCCGTGGAATTTCCCGCTGCTGATGCTGGCGTGGAAGATCGCCCCGGCCATCGCGGTGGGCAACACCGTTGTCATCAAGCCCGCGCCCTACACCAGCCTGAGCGCGCTGCTCTTCGGCGAGATCCTGGCCGAGGCCGGCCTGCCGCCGGGCGTGGTCAACATCGTCACCGGCGGGGATGAGACCGGCGTCGCGATCACGACGCACCCCGGCTTCGACAAGATCGCCTTCACCGGTTCGACCCACGTCGGCAAGATCATCCGCCGCGTCACCGCAGGGACGGGCAAGCGGCTGTCGCTGGAGCTGGGCGGCAAATCGCCCTTCATCGTCTTCGACGATGCCGATCAGGATGCCGCGGTCGAGGGCCTGGTCGATGCCATCTGGTTCAACCAGGGGCAGGTCTGCTGCGCCGGGTCGCGCCTGCTGGTGCAGGAGAGCATCTACGAGCGCTTCATCGAGAAGGTGCGCCGCCGCATGGGGACGCTGCGCATCGGCCACCCGCTGGACAAGGTGATCGACATCGGCGCGATCGTCGATCCCGTCCAGCGCGAGACGATCGACGGCTGGGTGCAGACCGGCCTGGCCGAGGGCGCGGAGCTGTATCAGCCGCCATGTGAGCTGCCCGAACGGGGCTGCTGGTATCCGCCGACGCTGCTGACCAACGTCCAGCCGAGCGCGTCGGTCGTGCAGGAGGAGATCTTCGGCCCGGTCGTCGTCGCGCTCAGCTTCCGCACCCCGAAAGAGGCGGTCGCGCTCGCCAACAACACGCGCTATGGCCTGGCCGCATCGATCTGGAGCGAGAACGTCAACCTGTCGCTCGATATTGCGCGCAAAGTCAGAGCCGGCACGGTATGGATCAACTGCACCAATCTGTTCGACGCCGCCAGCGGCTTCGGCGGCTACCGCGAGTCTGGCTACGGGCGCGAGGGGGGACGTGAGGGCCTGTTCGAGTACCTGCGGTACAAAGGGCACGAGCGCTTCTTCGCCCAGCCGACGATCGATGTCGGGAAGTGGGGTGCGGCCACCCCCGCCCGCCCACAGCCGTTGAACGGCGGTCGTGCCCCGGCGGACGGCCTGCCGCCGCTCGATCGCACGGCCAAGCTGTTCATCAACGGGAAACAGGCCCGGCCCGACGGCGGTCATTCGCGCGTCGTTCACAACGCCGATGGGACGATCGCCGGCCAGGTGGGGGATGGCAACCGCAAAGATATCCGCGATGCGGTGGAAGCCGCTCGCGGTGCGCTGCCCGGCTGGGAGAACAAAAACGGCCACGCCCGCGCCCAGATCGTTTACTATCTGGCGGAAAATCTGGCCGCCCGCGCTGACGATTTCGCCCGACGCCTCGTCGCGCTGACCGGCTGCGTCCCCGCGGATGCCGATCGTGAAGTGACCGCCAGCATCGACCGGCTGTTCACCTTTGCCGCCTACGCTGATAAATTCGGCGGGACGATGCAGGAGACGACGCTGCGCGGGCTGGTGCTGGCCGTCCACGAGCCGATCGGGGTGATCGGCATCGCTGCGCCTGATGATGCGCCGCTGCTGGCGCTGGTCACGCTGATCGGCGCGGCGGTCAGCCGGGGCAATACCTGCGTCGTCGTGCCGTCGGAGCGCTATCCACTGGTGGCCACAGACCTGTATCAGGTGTTCGAAACGTCGGATATCCCGCCGGGCGTCATCAACCTGGTGACGGGCGGGCGCGATCACCTGAGCAAGACGCTGGTCGAACACGACAACGTCGATGCCATGTGGTACTTCGGCGATGCCGCCGGGAGCGCGCACGTCGAATACCTGTCCGCGCACAACATGAAGCGCACCTTCGTCGGTTACGGCCAGCCCGTGGACTGGGCGGCGCCGCCGATCGCCGATTTCCTGCGCGCGGCGGTGCAGGTCAAGAATGTCTGGCTGCCCACCGGGGAATGACCCGCACGACCGGGCAGCGGGCCGCTGGATGTTTTGACGTCCGCCCTGACGTGGACTAGAATCAAAGTATCTGTTAGCCAGCGATCCGCACAGCGCGGAAGTGAGGGTATTAACGATGCCTGTGGGACACAATCATCTGCGCGCGATCAGCCCCCAGGATCTGCTGGCGTCGATGCAGCGGCTGCGGGCGGACGTATGCAGCGACGGCACAGAGATCTTCGAGCGCTGGCAGAAGCGCATCGCCCGGCGCGCCTTCCTGCCCGGCGCACTCAACCTGGCTTACTACCTCGCCTTTCGTCAGCATGACCTGCGCCCGCTGCAGATGATGCTGCGGCCGTATGGTCTGTCATCGCTGGGGCGCAGCGAGTCCAATGTCATGGCCAGCATCGACGCCGTGATCGCGACGCTGAGCGTGCTGGCGCAGCCCGGCACAGCGGCCCCGCCGCGGCCTCGTCCCTCCGCCTTCTTCCGGGGGGAGCGGATGCTCAGCCGCAACACGGCGCAGTTGTTCGGCCAGCGCCCATCCTACGAACAGCGTCAGACGCATATCATGGTGACGTTCCCCAGCGAAGCCGCCACCGATCCCGGCCTGGTGCGCGAGCTGGTGCGCCGGGGCATGGATATCGCCCGGATCAACTGCGCCCACGACAACCCGGATGCCTGGCGCGCCATGATCCACAACGTGCGCCAGGCCCAGGCCGATCTGGGGCGCGAAGTCCGCATCCATATGGATCTGGGCGGCCCGAAAGCGCGCACCGCCGCCATCCAGATGCCGAAGAAGACCGTGCTCAAGGTCGGCGATGTCATCCTGCTGACGAAAGACAGGCCGACCCCGCTGGACGATTACCCGGTGCAGGTGCAGTGCGCGCTGCCAGAAGTGTTCGGTCAGATCCGCGTCGGCCACCGGATCTCGTTCGACGATGGCGAAATGGCGACCGAGATCGAGGCGCTCAAAGACGGCGCGGCGGTGCTGCGCGTGCGCCGCGTCCCGGAAGGCGGCTTCAAGCTCAAGGAAGAGAAGGGCCTGAACTTCCCGGATACCGATCTGCGGCTCGACCCGCTGACGGAGGACGATCTGGAGGCGCTCGATTTCGTCGCCGTGCACGCGGATACCATCGGCTACTCGTTCGTGCAGGAACCGAGCGATATCGAACGTCTGCAGACCGAGCTGCGCGCGCGCACCGATCAGGCTGACCGGCTGGGCATCATCATCAAGATCGAGACGCTGCGCGCGCTGCGCAATCTGCCCGAGCTGATCGTCGCGGCGGGCGGCAGGCAGCCGGTCGGCGTCATGATCGCGCGCGGCGATCTGGCCGTCGAGATCGGCTTCGAACGCATGACCGAGATCCAGGAGCAGATCCTGTGGCTGTGCGAGGCCGCCTACGTCCCGGTCATCTGGGCGACCCAGGTGCTGGAGAAATTCGTCAAGAAGGGCACGCCGTCGCGCAGCGAGATGACCGATGCCGCCATGGCCGTCCGCGCCGAATGCGTCATGCTCAACAAGGGGCCGTATGTCGCCGAGGCGGTCACGATCCTCAACGATGTGCTCTCGCGCATGAGCGCGCACCAGCGCAAGAAAGTCTCGACGCTGCGGGCGCTCAAAGCCTGGGCCAGCCTGATCGAACGTTAGAGCGCGAGGATCGGCGGCCATGCCTGGCGCTCCCCGATGGGATTTTCATCCGTACCAGCGCTGGCATGTCCGTCAGGATCCGGTGCAGACCGAGTTCTTCACCAGCGACAATGTGCAGGCGCTGGTGCGAGAGACGATCCAGAACTCGCTCGATGCGCGCCTGTCACCGGCCCAGCCGGTGCGCGTGCGCTTCGGCTTCGTCACCGTGGCCCCGCGCGACTATCTGCCGTATCTGTACGGGCTGATCCCGCATCTGCGCGCGGCCCTGCCGGAACGCGAACTGCCCGATTTCAGCCAGCCGCTCAAATTCCTGATCATCGAGGACTTCAACACGCGCGGGCTGGCCGGCGATCCGACCGTCGATACCGATGAGCAGGCAGAAGACAACGATTTCTACTACTTCTGGCGCAACGTAGGGCGCACCGAAAAGCGGGAGGAAGAGCGCGGGCGCTGGGGGCTGGGCAAGACCGTGTTCCACAAGGTGTCGCGCATCAACACCTTTTTCGGGATCACGCTGCCGCATGGGGCGCAGCAGATGGCACTGCTGGGCCTGTCCGTCCTGCGATCGCACGACATCGGCGACGGCATCGACTCGCTGATCGCGCCCTACGGCTTCATGCCCTACGGCTATTACGGTCGCTTCGACGACGATCACTTCGCCCTGCCGATCACCGATGAGCTGTCCACCGGCAGCTTCTGCCGCACGTTCCACGTGCTGCGGCATCGGCAGCGCGCCAGCGGCCTCTCGCTCGCCATCGCCGCGCCATACGACGAGATCACGATCGAAGGGCTGACGCTGGCCGCCATCGAGCAGTTCTTCTACCCGATCCTGGATGGCAGCCTGGAGATCGCCATTCACGAGGGCTACGACATCATCCGGCTGACGCGGGCGGAACTGGGGAATGAACTGTCCCGCCTGAGCATCCTCGAACCGCGCCAGCGCGAGCGTTACGAGCGCCTGTTCGCGTTCGCCCGCTGGGCGATCGACCTCGATCCGGGCGACTACATCGTGCTGCCGCCCGCGCCGCTGGGGCGCGCGCCGGACTGGCGCGTCGATCAGGCGCTGGACGCACCGCTCGAACGGGCGGCGCGCCAGTTCCAGAGCGCCGGGCGCGTCGCGCTGCGCGTGCCGGTCAAGGTGCAGATGAGAGGCCAGCCGCCCCGTCAGGGCTGGTTCAAGGCCTATCTAGGCCGCGATGAGACCCTGATGCGCGGTGAGGATCACTTCATCCGCGAGGGGATCGCCCTGACCGCGATCCGCTCGCTGACGCAGCCGGGGCTGCGCGGCCTGGTGGTGATCGATGAAGCGCCGCTGACGACGATGCTGGGCGATGCTGAGAACCCGTCTCATACTGACTGGCATCGCGACTCGCTCCAATTTCGCGATCGCTACGAGCACGGCCCATCGACGATCAGCTTCGTCAAGCGCAGCCTGCGCGAACTGGCCGCCCGCATCCTGGCCGTCCGCAAGGGGGTGAACAAAGACCTGCTGCGCGACGTCTTCATCATCCCCCCGACCGAGCGGCGGCCAGCCGCATCCCGTTCGCGCCCGGAGCGGCTCCCCGATCCGCCGCCCGATCTGCCCGAGCTGGAGCGGCACGAGGCCCCGGTGCAGGTCACCTGCACGGCGGGCGTCGTGCGCATCACCGGCAGCCCGGCGCATCGCCCGCCGGAACGGGTGACGGTGGAACTCGCCTATGATGTGCGGGCGGGCGATCCGTTCCGGCAGCACAGCGCCGCCGATTTCGATCTGCGCAGCGGCGCGATCGCCATCGACGGGCAGGGCGTCACGGTGGAGGCGCACGAGATCAACCGGCTGACGTTCACCGTGCTCCAGGCCGATTTTTACGTCGCCTTCAGCGGCTTCCACGCCGGGCGCGATCTGGCGGTGCGCCTGCGCTGGGATGGCTGAGGCGCGGCGGGGGCGGTTGTGCGCGGATTTGCACAAAACCGACGATCCTTAAACAACGGGCTGTGTCATATACTGAAATGAGATGCTGTCTGTGCATCCCCTGCCCGGAATGCCCGAATCGGTCATGCTGTCATCATGCCAGAACTTCCTGAAGTCGAAACTGTCGTCCGCGGCCTGCGCACCCCGCTGATCGGGCGGCGCGTCGAGGCGCTGTGGTACGACTGGCCGCGCACCCTGCGCGGTCTGCCGCCCGAAGCGTTCGCGGCGCGCATCGCCGGGCAGACGTTCCGGCGCATCGAACGGCGCGCCAAGTACATCGTCTGCCATCTCGATCACGATCTGTTCATCGTCCATCTCAAGATGACCGGGCGGCTGTACGTCGTGCCCGATGACGCCGTCACCGATGCCGATCGCTGGGTGCACGTGCGCATCCAGCTCGACGGCGGGCAGCAGCTCCGCTTTTCCGACGCGCGCAAATTCGGTTTCGTCGCCCTGACGACTGATCTAACTCAAATCGCGCCCGATCTGGGGCCGGAGCCGCTGGAAGATGCGTTCACGCCCGCCGTGCTGGCCGCCGGTCTGCGCGGGCATCGCCGGGCGATCAAGGCGCTGCTGCTCGATCAGAATGTCGTGGCCGGCATCGGCAACATCTACGCCGATGAGGCGCTGCACCGCGCCGGCATCCACCCGCTCACCCCGGCGGACAGCCTGACCGACGAGCAGATCGAGCGGCTGCACCGGACGATCCGCGAGGCGCTGCGCGCGGGCATCGACGCGGAAGGCGCGTCGGTCAACTGGTATCGCAAGCCGGATGGCACGACCGGCAAAGCGCAGAATACGTTTCTGGTCTATGATCGAACGGGCGATCCCTGTTTCACCTGCGGCGCGCCGATCGAGAAAATCCGTGTGGCCCAGCGCGGTACGCATGTCTGCCCTGTCTGCCAGCCGCGCCCGCTCATCATGGGAGGTGACGGTCATGTTTGAGAGTTCGTTCGCCGATTTTCTCCGCCAGATCCCGCCGATCGCGCTGGTGATGTTCTGCGTCTCCGGGGCGGCGCTGGTGTTCGCCGTGACCGCAGCGATCATCCAGCGGCGGCGCAAATTCAAACGGCTGGAGGCGCTGGCGCAGGCCGGCGCGCTCCAGACCGTCGTGGGCGGGGCGGGCGATCTCGACCCCGATCTGCTGCCCGAGCTGGACGATCTGACCGCGCCAGCGGCACGGCCCAGCGGCGGCGGGATGTTCAGCGTCCGCCTGACGCGCGAGGACGCGCTGATCGATGTGGTCGAGGTCGTCACCTTCGTCCGCGCGGTCGCCGATGGAGCGTTGATCGTCCAGGTGGGCGATAAGGCCTACCGTCTGGCCGACGCGAGCGGCGATCCGGAAGTGGAGCGCCGCCTGGCCACCCTCCGCGAAGCGCTCGGCCTGCCCGCCGCGCCCGTTCGACCCGCTCCCCCTGCTGCGCCGCCGCCAGCGGCACGCCCGGCCGCCGTCCCGCCCCCTCCGCCCGCCGCCCCGACCGGAACCGTCATCCCCGGTCAGCTTCCAGGCGATCTGCCGCGCTTCAAGATGCCCGATAAAGTCGAGCCGCCGGGTCGCTTCCGCCGCCCCAAACGCCCTGACGAGATCGTGCCGGAGATCAACATCGCCGCCGCGATCGAGGAGTACCTTCAGTTCAAACTGGCGGAGACGCGGGCGTTTCCGGGGCGCTACCTGCACATCCGGGGCGGGGCCAAAGGCGGCCTGGCCATCGACGTCGATGACCGGTCGTTCGAGGCCGTCGATGACATCGACGATGCCGAGGTGCGCGCCTTCCTCAAGCAGACGATCCAGGAATGGCAGGATCGCCAGGGCTGACGGCGGCCCGGCGGATACCCTCATCAGGGCGGCGCGCCGTCTCCCGCAGACGTCGTCCGGGTGCGTCTGCGCGCGTTGTTGCGCTACTTGCGTCTTTTTCCACAAATGCTTTTACGGTATGATGATGCGGCTTTCTGACCCTGACCTGTCGCACAGAACCGCATCGGAGTTCGTCGTATGCGCAACAATACCGCGAGAACGGCCAGCATCGTCCTGGGTGTCTTCATGGCAGTCGTCCTGATCGGTGGCTCGCTGCTCCAGTTGTTCAGCCAGAACGTCCCCGCCGCAGGAGAGACGACCCAGCCAACCACCGCCCCGACGCCGACCTTTCCCCCGCCGGTGACGAATTTCGACACGGTTTCCTTCGCGGAATACTACCTGCATCCCAGCGGCATGTACGCGCTGCCCCAGCCGACCGGCTTCGCCATCAGCGAGCCGGCCAGCCAGCGCGGCCTGGCGCAGGTCAACATGGTCAACAACGCGCAGCTCGCCGTCATCGATGCCTTCATCGAGGATGCCGGTCTGCCGCCCGGCACGACGCTGACTGTTGACGATCTGAGCGGGCGCTTCACCCCGGACGTGCTGGCCGCGAGCTGGTCGCGCTTCCAGCGCTACACCGAGACCGCCCGGCGGGTCGAGGGCGATTACCTGCTCATCGATTTTGAGGTCACGCTCAACCGGCAGATCTTCATCGCCCGGCAGAAGGTGCGCACCGATGGCGACTGGATCTACGTCGTGCGCGTGCTCACCCCGGCCAACGCCGCCGATTATCTGCGCTTCCTGGTTGATCGCATGGCCGAGTCGTTCGTGCCGTTCAAGCAGTTCGCCGGCATGCCGTTCGAATGGCAAAGCCTGTACAACCCCGACTCCGGGGTCATCATCCGCTACCCGGATACGTGGACGATCACCGATAACGCCATCAACCGCTCGACCAGCATCGATGGGAGTGCCAACGAAGCCCTGCGCGTTGAACTCCGCCCCGGCGCGGCGGTCGCTGATGCCGCCGCTGCGCAGGCCGTCATCCTGGCCGAGCGCCCGAACGCGACCCTCCTGACGACCGAGCCGGTGACGCGCGGCGACCTGAGCGGTTTCGCCGTCAGCTACGCTTATACGAATGCCGATGGCGATCCGTTCAGCGGCTATGCCGTGCTCCTGAACACCGCCGCCGGCGATCTCAACCTGGCCAACCTGCGCTTCCCCGGCGATGCGATCGACCTGACGGCGATCCGCGCTGCGGATGTCCTGGCGCAGCGTCAGGCCGCGCTGACGGTGGCCGTCCCGGTCGGCGAGGCGACCCAGGCCGCTGAAGCAACCGCCGAACCGGTCGATCCGGAACGCGAGCGCCTGATCGCCGCCTATGGCGATTATGTGCTCATCCTGTACTCGTTCAGTCCGCTGCCTCCGCTCAATCTGAGCGCCGCCTCGCTACCGCCGACGCCGACGCCGATCCCGACGGCGGCCTCGACTCAGGCGGTGGAAGCGACCGAGGCCGCGGAGACCACCCCGGAAGTCGCTCCCGAAGCGACCGCTGAGGTGACCCCGGAAACGACCGTCGAACCGACGGCCACGGCATCGAGCACGCCGACGAACACGGCTACCGCGACGGCTACGGCGTCGAACACGCCGACGAACACCGCGACCGCGACCGCTACGGCATCGAGCACGCCGACCAATACGGCCACGGCGACGGCTACGGCGTCGAACACGCCGACCAATACGGCTACGCCGTCGAACACGCCGACGAACACCGCTACGGCAACGGCCACGGCGACGGCTGCGCCGTCCAACACGCCGACGAACACCGCGACCGCCACGCCGTCCAGCACGCCGACGAACACCGCGACCGCGACCGCCACGGCAACGGCCACGCCGTCCAACACGCCGACGCCGCGTCCGTGACAAAATGCGCCGGGGTCGGGTTGCAGATCAGCCCGGCCCCGGTCTCCGTATCATCTGTGTCATCCGGTTGTCAATTTGAGAGCAGCAGGTTGAGCGCGATGACCCCCGTCAGCGCGAAGCCGACCACCGCCAGCAGACCGTCACCGTGGGTGTAGAACAGCGTTGAGGCGATCAGCAGGCTGCCGAAGAGGACGGCTTTCGTGGTGCGTCCGCTGGCGTGCTCCAGCCGGGTGAGCTGGTAGCTGAACGCGCTGGTCGGTTCGACGCGCACCTTGATCTGCCCCGACTCGAGCCGCTGGATCACCTCGGTCGCCTCACTGGACGGGCGGCCCAGCAGCAGCGCCTGCGCCACGTTGACGAGCGCCTGCGCCCCATTCCCGGTGAACAGATTGGTCAGCGTGTTCAGGCTGAACAGCCCGCCGGTGATCGTTTCTACCGGGCTGAGGTCGTTTCCGTTACGCGCGGTCAGCA
Source organism: Anaerolineae bacterium (assembly GCA_034432395.1). Lineage (GTDB taxonomy): Bacteria > Chloroflexota > Anaerolineae > Aggregatilineales > Phototrophicaceae > Flexifilum. The sequence continues at coordinate 16,279 of DAOUBU010000037.1, read as the reverse complement.
GTTTCTGCGCGTAGGGCTGCATCTCGCTCCACGGGTTGAAGTTCGGATCGAGCGAGGTGCACAGCCCGCTGAGAATGCCGATCGTGCGCCCCAGATAGATGAAATCCTGCGGAACCTGGAACGGCATGGCGTAGAGCAGATCGCTGAATTCCTGCCCGATGTTGGCCATGCGGTCGAAGTTGGTGCTGCTGATCTCCTGCATCGACAGCCCCCACACCTGATCGAACACGGCCCGCGTGGCCTCCTCCAGCCGGTCGAGGTCGGCATCCGGCAGCAGGAAGCCGAGTTCGCAGTAGCTGCGGATCAGCTTGCGCGAGTCGCGCGTGATGACCGCGCTCAGCGTGCCCACCAGCCCGTGGACGATCTGCGGCGTCAGCGAGGCGGTCATGCCGAAATCGATGAAGATCAGGTAGAACGGCCGCCCGCCGTCGGTCTCCTGACCCTCGGTCTTCTCCGGCGGGAGCGGGTAGACGAACAGGTTGCCGGGGTGCGGATCGGCGTGGAAGAACCGTTCCTCGAAGATCTGCTTGAGGTAGGTATTCATCAGCCGCTTGGCCACCGCCGAGCGTTTGATGCCCGCGGCCTCCAGCGCGGCGTAGTCGTCCAGCTTGATCGTGCTCACATCCTCGATCGTCAGCACGCGATCGCTGGAATGTTCAGGGTAGATCGCCGGGATGTAGACGCCCAGATCCTCGCGGAACATCTCGGCGAAGCGAGCGGCATTGCGCGCCTCGTGGCGGTACGACAGTTCTTCGAGCAGGACGCGCCCGAACTCATCGATCAGCGCGACCGCATCGAGCCGGCGCGAGATGAACCGGAAGCGCATGGCGATCCGGGCGACGATGTGCATCGCCGCCAGGTCGGTATAGCAGATCTCGGTGATGCCGGGGCGCAGCACCTTGACGACCACCTTGTCCCCGTTGTGCAGGCGCGCGCGATGCACCTGCCCCAGCGACGCCGCGGCGATCGGTTTCTCATCGAAGCGGGCGAAGCGCTCCGGGATCGGCCCCAGATCTTCTTCGATGATGGTGCGGATGCGCGCCGTCGGCACGGACGGCACTTCGTCGCGCAGGCTGGCCAGCTCATCGGTGACGTCGTCGGGCAGGATATCACTGCGCGTGCTGACGAACTGCCCGGCCTTGATCATCACGCCGCCCATTTTGAGGGCGAAGCGGCGGAAGCGCCGCGCGTGGTACTGCCAGCGCTTCACCTGACCGCGCTCGACGAAACCGGGGACGTACCTGGCGAGGAACCAGTGCCAGAACATCAGCCGGGCGAACAGCCAGCCGAAATGCCAGAGCACGCGGATGAAGCGTATCTGCAGGCCCAGCGTGCGCGGGCGCTGGCGGGTGATCTGCCTGAGCGTTTCGCGTTCGGCGGCGCGCTCCGCCTCCGAACCGGGGGGCGGCTCAGCCGCCGCCACCGCCTCGACGATCAGCGGTATCGCGGATGCGTCGTTGGCCGCCGGCTCGTGCCTGCCATTGGCGCCATTCTGGGGATAAGACGGGGCGGCTTCAGGATGATAACCGTTCTTTGCGGGCGAAGCGGATGTTGAGGCTGGCGTTTTCGAATCGAGCATCTGCGATCTCCAGATCCCACAGGGCGGCGGGCAGGACGATATTGCGCCGGTACGGGCCGACGCGCAGCGTCAGCTCATCGCGCGAACGGTACATCTCCAGATCCTGTTTATTGGCGAACGGCAGCGGCACGCGCAGCAGATAGCCCTCCGCGCCCAGCGCCTGGATCTCGTGGGTTTTGCCGATGAACAGGGCCTGCGCCGGGCTGCGATCGCCGTACAGCGCATCGGCCAGGCGGCGCAGACGATCCAGCCCGCTGATCTCGCCCCCGAAGAGCGGCGCTGTCAGCAGCGGCAGCTCACCGAACGCCTCGCCGATGAAGGCGAGATTTTCCTGCTGCGCGGCCTTCCACTGGGCGAAATACGGATCGGTCACCTCGTCGGGGATGATGCGGTTGCACAGGATCGCATCGGTCGCATAGCCGTACAGATTCAGGTAGGTGTAGGTGCGCTGCGTCTCTTTGATGACCATCTTCTCCGGGTTGACGACCAGCCGCACCGAGCTGAGCGCCGGATCGGCCAGCAGATCGCGCACCCGGTCGAGCGTGTCGAACAGCGCGCGCACCTCCGCCCAGGCCGAATCATCCGGGATCGCCTCACCCTTTTTGCCCAGCACCTTGCCCACCGGGCGCAGGATCTTCGAGGCCCCGCGGGCGATGCTGATGACTTTTTCGAACCACCAGCGCGTGACGTCCGGCAGGCTGAGCAGGCGCAGCGTCTCCGCCGTGGGCGCGGCATCGACGATCAGCACGTCGTACAGGCCCTGCTGCACATACTGGTTGATCCACAGCAGGTGCGCCCCTTCCTCCAGCCCGGGCAGGATCGTCACCTCCTCGGCGACGATCGTATCGACCCCTTCTTTGCTGAACAGGGCGGTCAGGTAGCGCTGGATGCGCCCCCAGTATTTATCCATCGAGTAGCGGGTGTCGATCTCCTGCGCCCACAGATTGGGCAGCAGCTCGACCGGTTCCGGGCCGATCTCGCGTTCGAGCGAGTCGCCCAGACTGTGCGCCGTGTCGGTACTGATGACGATCGTCTTCAGCCCCATTTCGGCGCAGCGGAGGGCGGTCGCCGCGGAAATCGATGTCTTGCCGACACCACCTTTACCGGTATGGACGATGACGCGCATTTGTGAAGTCTTTCTCGAACCCCGGTTCGACTCATTATACAGGCGATCGCCACCGATCGCGTTCCAGTCTTAGATACGTTTCATTTTTGGCCAAAGTTGTAGCGGGGCCGGGGGGCAGTTCGACCGCCCGGCCCGATCGGGGGCGCGGGCCGGGCAGTCGGGGCGTATGCGCTGACGCGGGCCGGTGGACGGCCCGCGCGCCGTCAGGACATCCGATACCAGTACTCGGCGCGCAGGAGTTCGCCCGGGTCCATCTCCTCGTACTGCAGGGCGAGCGCGCCGTAAGTCTCCGGGCTGTTGCAGTGGATGATCAGCGGGGTCGGGATGCGCGCGCGGCTGCTGGTCGTGTGCTCGTGCACGACGCCCTGCGCATCCATGTAAGAGCCGCGCAGGGCGACCACCGGGGGGACACTCCAGCCGATCACCCGGTAGCGCCCATCGCCCAGCGCCTCCACCTCCAGCAGGCCGCCGGTGCGCTCGCCGAACAGCGTCCAGGCCCAGTTACCCCGGAACATCTGGCCGTAAATGGTGAATTCGACGTTCCCGGCATGGTCGATGGTGAGTGTGGTGTTGGTGCTCATCAGCGCCAGCCCTTCGCGCTCATCTTCCAGACCAGTATTCGCGCCCATGCTGCCCACCCAGCCCCACGTCCCGGCCATGCAGGCGAACGCCTCGGAGTCGGCCCGGCTGCACGGCGCGGCGGAGAGCGTCAGCTCCAGGTTGAGCGGATCGAGGCGCGCCCCCAGGCCGGCGTTGTAACCGCGCGAGGTCGTGATCGTGAAGCGGGCGATCCCGCCGTGCGCGCAGACGAACTGCGGCTCGCCCTCGACGAAATCGCGCCAGACGCCGGGCAGGGCGGCATCCTCCAGGCCGGCGCGCGCCTCGCTGCCCTCGTACATCCCGGTCAGCACCAGTTGGACGCGCGCGTTTTCCGGCAGGCCGGTGACGACGAACGTCTGCGCATCCCAGACGAGATTGCTCATCGGGAAGCTGTGGCTGCCCGGCAGGGTGACGGTATGCACCGGGACGAACTGCGACGGCAGCACCTGCAGTGGGATGCTGTCGCTGGCCAGCGCCCGGGCGAACGCCTGGAACGCCTCCGCGGTGCGCGGGATGAGATCGGGGATCTGGCGTTCCATCTCCTCGCGGGTGGTGATCGTCGGGCTGATGCGCTTCCACGTCGGGATGATCGCCTCCACCCCGCCGAGCTGATCCGGGCGGCTGAGGAATTCCCACAGTGGAGCGACGTTGTAGCCTATCCGTATCCCGCCGCGCATCAGGCCAGCGCCCCGCCACCGCTGCATCAAGATGCCCGGGTCGCGCGACCCGGCGTTGACGTAGGCCACATACGAGTCCGGGAAGACGCGCGACGCCAGCCAGTTGGCCCCGCCTTCAGCCCACCAGCCGTGGATCGGCAGCAGCGGGTCCCTCACCACCCAGGTCGCGCTGACGTACTGAAGCTGGAAGCAGTGCGCCAGCTCGTGGGCCAGGGCGTGGGGCAGGATGTCGAACCGCAGGTCGTTCTTGATGCGCATATGGCAGACCGTGGGGCGCGTCAGCAGCGGGCGCACATCCGCCGGGATCAATTCATCGTCCCGGCTGACCAGGGCGGCATCGGCCAGGGCGGAGGGCAGTTCCGCCGGTTCCACCTCAGTGATCACGACCGGGAAGGCCAGCGGCGCTGTGCTGACGTCGAACATCGGCTGATACGTCGTGATGGCGGTTTCGATCGAGCTTCTCACCACCCGCGACCAGTCGTTGGCCGATTGGTGGCGGAAGAAGTGGGTTTGCCCGGCGGCGGTGAACGTCTCGATGATCGGCTGGGCGCGCAGGCCATCCGCACCGAAGCCGATGAGGAGGGCCAGCAAAGCCGCGATCAGGCCGCGCGCGGCTGTGCGGCTGTGGGTGAATGACTGCATGGGGCTTCTCCGCTCCTGTCACAGGGCGTGGCGATCCTGCCGCGCCGTGATCATCATCGTATGCGAGTCCGCCGCGGGCGCAAGCCGCCCCCCAACCCCCTGCCCGATCCCCGATCTGGTGCAGCGGGCTGACTCTGTTATAATGCAGATCGATGCACGAATGACCTGACCGCCGGGCCGTGACCAGCCCGGGCGGCGTCTACCGCCTCACAGGAGGGGCAAGCGGATAATGGCACTCGCGAAAGACCAGAAACAGACGATCATCGAGACCTATGGCCGTCACCCCGGCGACACCGGTTCGCCGGAGGTGCAGATCGCGCTGCTGACGGAGCGCATCCACCAGCTCACCGAACATCTGAAGCAGCATGACAAGGATCAGGCGTCGCGCCGCGGCCTGCTCAAGCTGGTCGGCCAGCGCCGCCGTCACCTGCGCTATCTGAGCGCCACCAACCCGGAAAGCTACCAGCAGATTTTGCAAAAGCTGGGGCTGCGTCGTTAGAATCGGGTGCGCTTGCGAGCGGTCGCAGGCGCATTTTTCTATCCGCGGCTGGCGGCTGGCGCGCCGCCGCCCGGTCTGGCTGCCCGATGATGCAGGAATTGGAACATGAGGCGAAACCGTTCTGATCCAGAGGCTTTTTCGCACCATTTTCCAGTCCCTGACCATCGGGCTTCTCTTTAGAAGAACGTGTTCATGAGCAGCACAGGAGACAGTCTATGGTCGCAATGGAAACCCCGATGGGGACAGTCCACCGCTACACCTGTACGATCGGCGATAAAGAGCTGATCATCGAAGCGGGCCGCCTGGCCGAGCAGGCCGGCGGTGCGGTGACCGTCCAGGTGGGCGAAACGGTCGTGTTCGCCGCCGCCACGATGTCGCGCAACGTGCGTGAAGGGATCGATTTCTTCCCGCTCAGCGTCGATTACGAAGAGAAGATGTACGCGGCGGGCCGCATCCCCGGCAGCTACTTCCGCCGTGAAGGCAAGCCGACCGACGCGGCCATCCTGATCAGCCGCGTCGTCGATCGCCCGCTGCGCCCGCTCTTCCCGGAGGATATGCGCAACGAAGTGCAGGTGCTGCTGACGGCCCTGAGCAGCGATCAGGAGAACTTCGTCGATATGCTCGGCATCATCGCCGCCAGCGCCGCCCTGATGATCAGCGATATCCCCTGGAACGGCCCGGTGGGGGCGGTGCGCATCGGCCTGATCGACGGCGAACTCGTCATCAACCCGACCGCCCCGCAGATGGAAAACAGCATCCTCGATCTGCGCGTCGCCGGCACAGCCCAGGCGATCAACATGGTCGAGTGCGCGGCGGATGAAGTGCCGGAAGACACGATGCTGGCGGCGCTCAAGCTGGCCCACGAGGCGATGCAGCCGGTCATCGCCCTGCAGGAACAGATGCGCGCCGAGATCGGCAAGCCCAAAGCCGCCTACGCCAGCGGGCAGATCCCGGAAGCGGTGGCTGAACTGGTCAGCGCTTTCGCCCGGGAGCGCGTCCGCCAGATCCTGGTTGAGACGACCGAACGCCAGGCGCGCAACGAGGCCACCGAAGCCCTGCAGGCCGAACTGGAGGCCCATGTCGCGGAGCTGAACGCCGCCCGCCCGCCCGAAGCGCAGATCGACCTCAAGGCGGTCAAGACCGCGTTCGAGAACGTCATGTTCGAGGAAGTCCGCCGCCGCATCCTGGTCGATGGCGTCCGCCCGGACGGGCGCACCTACACCCAGATCCGCCCGCTGGCCGCCGAGGCCGGCGTGCTGCCGCGCGTGCACGGCTCCGGCCTGTTCAAGCGCGGTCAGACGCAGGTGCTGACCGTGGCCACGCTGGGGACGCCGCGCGACTCGCAGGAGCTGGAAGGTCTGCTGCCCGAAGAGCGCAAACGCTACCTGCATCATTACAACTTCCCGCCCTTCAGCACCGGCGAAACCGCCCCGCAGCGCGGCCCCAAGCGCCGCGAGATCGGCCACGGAGCGCTGGCGGAAGCGGCGCTGCGCGCCATGATCCCGGATGAGGACACCTTCCCGTACACGATCCGCCTGGTCAGCGAGGTGATGAGCAGCAACGGCTCGACGTCGATGGCCAGCGTGTGCGGTTCGACGCTGGCGCTGATGGATGCCGGCGTCCCGATCAAGCGTCCCGTGGCCGGTATCGCCATGGGCCTGATCAGCGATGGCGAACGGGTCGCCGTGCTCACCGACATTCAGGGGCTGGAAGACCATTTTGGCGACATGGATTTCAAGGTCGCCGGGACGACTGAGGGCATCACCGCCCTGCAGATGGATATCAAGATCACCGGCGTGACCGACGCGATCATGGCGCGCGCGCTCGAACAGGCGCGGCAGGCCCGCCTGGAGGTGCTCGACGTCATGCTCAAGGCCATCCCCGAGCCGCGCCCCCGGCTGAGCGATTACGCGCCGCGCATGGTGACGCTCAAGATCAACACCGACAAGATCGGCACGGTCATCGGGCCGGGCGGCAAGACGATCCGCGGCATTCAGGATCGCTACGATGTCAAGATCGATATCGAAGAGGACGGCACGGTCTTCATCGCTGGCTCGGACGGCCCGTCGGTGGAGAAGGCGGTCGATGAGATCCGCGGCATGACCGAGGAGGCCGAGCTGGGCCGGATCTACACCGGCAAGATCGTCCGCATCGAACCCTACGGCGTGTTCGTCGAGTTCCTGCCCGGGCGCGACGGCATGGTGCATATCTCGCAGCTCGCCGATCGGCGGGTGGAGCGCATCGAGGATGAATTCAACATCGGCGACGAGATCATGGTCATGGTCACCGATGTGAGCGGCGATGGCAAGGTGCGCCTGAGCCGTCAGGCCGTGCTCGAAGGCTGGACGGCGGAAGAGGCCCGCTCGCGCGATCGACGCCCATCCGGTGGGGGCGGCGGCGATCGCGGCGGGCGCGGCGGCGGTGGTGACCGAGGGGGACGCGGCGGGCGCGGCGGCAACGGCGATCGCCGCCGCTGAGTTCGCCGTTGAACTGACAGCAGGTGCGAGCACGGTTCAGGCAAACAGGAGGAGAAACGACATGGCAGGCAATGGCAACACCCCGGAGAACATGGGGATCAACACGCTGTCCGAGACCGAGAACTACGTCGCCTGGATGACGCAGGAACCGGACGGCGAAGCGGTCTATCATCTGGAGCTGGGGCAGGTCACGCTGCACCTGTTCCAGGAAGAGTGGGATGAATTCCTCGATCTGATCGACGGCGCGATCGAGGCGCTCGAAGGTGAGGACGAGGGCGAGGACGAGTAAGTCCGGGGACGGGCGGCTGCGCTCGCGCAGGGCCGCGCCGGGAAATGCCCTTCAACAAGAAACGCCCGCAGAAATGCGGGCGTTTTTTACGCGCTGATCGCGCGCTGACGCTGACCGTTCAGGGCTGTTGGCCGTCGTCGTGGCGCAGATTTTCCAGCAGGTGCAGGTCGCGCCTGAGCGCGCGCCAGCGCGCCGCGATCAGGGCGACGAAGCCCCCCAGAACGCCGAAGGTCACGATCAGGCCGAGGATCAGGTAGCCGAGGGTATCCGGGGTATCGGGCATGATCACGCCCCCTCGGCGATTTCGGCGCGGACAGCGCGGACGCGCTCGGCCAGGTTCTCCAGCCGGATGCGCCACCAGATCAGCACCAGCGGCAGCAGCGAGACCCACACCACCGCATGATAGCCCAGCGTGATCCCCATGCTCGATGTCAGGTTGAAGCCGCCCTGGGCGTTGCCCGGGGTGCTGCCGATCACCGCCGGGTGGATCGTGTCCGGGCGGATGCGGATGATCACCAGCGTGATGATCACCGTGCTGAAGGCGAGGATGCCGAAGACGCTGGCGAAGCGGCGGCGCGTCTCCTCATTTTCGATGCCGCTGCGCAGGAACAGATACGCCGCGTAGGTCGCCGCCATGATCGCCGCGCTCGTCAGGCGCGGATCCCACGTCCACCAGGTGTTCCAGATCGGGCGCGCCCAGATCGACCCGGTGATCAGGTTGATGATCGACAGCGCCAGGCCGACCTCGACGCCGGCCAGCGCCAGCGTATCCCATTTGGGGTTGCGCGTGCGCAGATAGGCGATGCCGCCCCACACCCCCGCCCCGAATGCGCTGAACGCGCCGAAGAACGAGGCCACATGGATGTAAAAGATGCGCTGAACGTGCCCCTGTTCGACATCGGTTCCGGCGTAGAACAGGGACAGCAGCACGCCGACCGCGACCGCGATCGCGGTGATGACGGTCAGGATGACGAGCGCCCGCGTGCGCCCGGCCGGGCGCGCGGCTGCATCCGTGCCGCCGGATGAAGTGGTGAGGGGCGCAGAGGTGACTGCACTCATGAATCGACTGCTCCGCAAAGGCTCAATTGAACGTCAGTGGTTGACCTGTATCGTAACAGAGAACAGCAAAAATCTCAACAAATCTCACAAAAATCTGCATAAAAGTCAGGGGGCGGGCGGGGCATCCGTCCACGCCAGCAGATACGCCGTCAGCGCATCGAGATCGTCCAGGGAGACGAGGCCGAGCAGGTTGTGCGCACCTTCCAGTTCGAATACCTGGCGCAGCGTGGCCGCCCGCCCGTCGTGGAAGTACGGCGCGCTCAGCCACAGCCAGCGCAGCGACGGCACGTCGTAGCGGCCGCCCGTGCCGACATCGACCTGCTGTAAGTTGGTGCCCACGGTGCCGACGTGGCAGGTGGCGCAGCGCTGTTCGGCGAAGACCTGCGCGCCCCGCGCCACCCGCGCCGGATCCTGCGGCGGGGCGGAGGGCGGCGCGTCCAGCGCCAGCAGATAGGCGGTCAGCACGTCGAGATCGGGCGAGAGGCCAGTGTGGAACGTCGCGGCGCGGCCCGCGGCGGCCAGCGGATCCTCCACCAGGCCCGTCCCGGCCATCAACCCCCGGATCTTGACCTCGATATCGGCCAGCTCATCCCACGCGCCCGACCAGGTGTACGGGACGGTCTCCGGCAGCGCGTAGAGCAGCGGCGTATTGCGCGCGGCGATGCCGCTGTCCGTCGGGTAAGCCGACCAGACGCGGCCATCGCTCATGCCGTCGAAGTGGCAGGTGGCGCACGACAGGCCGCTGTCCGTGCTCAGGCGCGGGTCCGCGGCGCTGTGGAACAACTGCATCCCCAGCAGGACATCGGCGGAGACGCGGAGCTGGGTGCTCAGGACGAGCGTATCCTCGATCTCCAGCCGGGTGGTGCTCACCGTTGTGATCGAGTTTTCGAGCAGGTTGTGGACGTACAGGCGCGAGTTGTCGGCGTTGAGCGCCAGGCCGCGCGGCCCGCTGCCGACCGGGATCTGCGCCCGCGCCCGCCCCGTGTTGAGATCGATGACGCTGACGACCGCGCTCCCCGAGCTGGCGACGTACAGGCGCTGCGCGAACCGATCGAGCGCCGCCGCCAGCGGCAGGTTGACCGGGCGGTCGATCTCGTTCAGGGCGATGCGCTGGCCCGGCAGCACCGTCAGGCTGCGCAGGTCGATGACGTTGACGACGGGCAGCGCGGCGCTGTCATATACCCGATCGGGCGCAGCGACGTTCAGGCGCGTGGCCGGCAGGTAGGCGATGCCGCGCGTGATATCCGGCGCGATCGCCTGGAACAGCGCGGCATCCGCGCCGGTGGGCACGGTGGCGATCACCGCGCCGCGCGGCAGGTAGATCAGGCTCAGCTCGCCCGACCAGAAGTGCGTGACGTAGAGAAAATCGCCCCACAGCATCAGCCCGGCGGGCGCGTCCGGCGTCGGGATCAGGCGCGTCACGGTCTGATCGGTCAGATCGATCTCGGCGATTGCGTCGCTGCCCATCAGGCTGACGTAGGCGCGCGTATTGTCGGCGACGATGGCATACGCCCAGATGCCATCGAGCGCGAGGCGCGCGATCACCGGATCGACGCCGCGCACCGGGGCGAGGGCGCGGGCGGTGTCGAAGATCGTCACGAGCGAGTCGGCCCGGGAGACGACCAGCGCGCGCGTGCCGTCCAGCGTGAAGGCCACGCCGCGCGGATCCGGCGCGACCGCGTACTCGCCCAGCACCCGGCCCAGCGCCGGATTGGCGAAGGTGACCGACGCGCTCAGCGGGTTGACCGCCGCGACGATGCGCGTGTCGTCCGGGCGGACGGCGATGCTCGACGAGGTGAAGGCGCGGTAGGTGCTGGCCGATGGCAGGGCGAACAGCGGCAGCGGCGTCAGCGTCGGCGCGAGCGGCTGGGCCGGCGTCGGCGCGACGCTGGCGGCGATCCCGGCCAACAGGACGATCAGCACGAGCAGGCTGATCGGGCGTGCGCTGATCCGGCTCATGGCGTCCCCTCCGCGCCGGCCAGGCTGACCAGCCGATCGTACAGGATCGTGAACGTGCGGTAGATCAGCCGCCGCTGGCCATCCGCGTCGATGCCGGTGAGCGCCAGCGTCAGCGTGCGGACGTCGGACGCCGCCGCCCCGCGCAGGTTCTGTTCGTCTTCCAGGATCGGGTAGCGCCCGTTCAGGACGCCCGGCAGATATTGATACGTGACCGAGCGCCCGGCCAGGCGCAGCGTCCCGGATTCCAGGATATAGCCGGGGACGGTGAGCACGCGCCACGCCTGGATGTCCGTCCAGTCCGGCGCGGTGGCGTTGAAGTTGTACGCGATCAGCGGTGGGATGGCGCTGTCCGCCTGCGCGCGCGGCCACGGGAGCAGCGCCCCGGCGGTATCGGTCACGAAGATCGGGAAACTGGCGAAATCGCCGCCGAGCAGGCCGCCGGTCAGCGGCGCTTCAAGCGGGCCGACGGACGTCCGCCCGCTGTACGAGACCGCGATCGAGACGATCCAGACGCCGATCTGATCGAGGACGGGCGGATCGACCAGCGGGGAGAGCCAGCCGAAGCGGTTGGCGGCGGCGCGGCGCGTCTGGATCGTCCCGTCCGGCGCGGTCAGCGTCACGGTGACATCCGCGCCCAGCGGCGGGACGATCTGCCCGGCCAGCAGCAGTGGGCTGCCCGGATCGAGTGCGTCGCCCGGCCCGACGCCGGTCGGCCAGAAGAACAGATCGACGGGACGCCCGGCGAACGCGAGCAGCGGGCCGCCATCCCCACCGCCATCCAGGCCTCGCCCCGGCGGACGCACCCCGGCAGCGGCGTCACCGTGAACCGCGACCGCCGCATAGCCGCTGACGCCGAACGGCGTGATCGCGCCGCCGTAGAGCAGCACATAATCGCCGGGCCGCGCGCCGCTGGCCCCCGCGCCGATCTGTCGGTTGAGCGGATCGTCCCCGGCGGCGGCCAGCGGCAGCCGGGGATCGTCCCCGCCCAGCGCCATCTGCCGGACGGTGGCGCCGGGCCGCACCCAACTGATGAGCGCCGCGCCGTCCGGCCAGTGAAGCGGGATCTGCGCCCGCGCCGCCTGCTGCGCCGTCCCCCCGGCCTCGATCATCTGATCGAGCGCCAGGCCGGTGCGGTCGGCGAAGGTCAGGGCGGGCTGCAGGGCGTCCGCCGCGCCCGCGCCGATGCGGACGACGTCGCCGCTGTGGTAGGGCGCGTAGGGCACGGCCAGCGCGGGCCGATCGAGCACGGCGGACAGCCGCGCCAGATCGTACCAGGCGGGCTGCGGCCTGCCATCCGCGACGACGCCGCGCCGTCCGTGGGCGGCGATCGGGCTGTCAGGCGCTTCGATGACGCCGACGCTGCGCATCTGCCCGACCCACAGACGCCCGTCCGGGGCGGCGTACTGCGCGCGGTAGGTCAGGCTGTAGATGCCGGGCTGATCGACGGTGTAGAGCGCATCATCCCCGGCGGGCAGGAACAGGCCGACCGGGCTGGCGCGGCCCGTCACACGGCGCGTCGTCACGCTGCCACCCCCCGGTTGGTCGATCGTCAGTTCCACCGCGATCTCAGCGGGCATGCCGGGGACGACGCGCACGCCCAGCGGCAGGCGATCGCCGATCTGGAGCGGCACGCCGGATGGCGCAGCGGGCAGCAGATCGAGCGGCTCGCCGACGATGACGGCATACGAGCCGCCGCCGGCGTACCGATTGCCGTAGATATCGTGGATCGAGCCGGCGGCCCGGATCGTGTAGCGGCCCGGCTGCGGGAAGCGGTAGGCGCTGATCGCATCCGTCACGGCGGACAGGCGCGCCATGTCGAGCGGGCCGGACGGGCCGAACAGCGCCCGATCATCGCGCGCGGCGGTCGAAAAGACGAGCTGCGGCAGCGGGAATGTCCCCAGCTCGTCGGTCTGCCCGTCCGGGCCGATCACGGACACCGTCCAGCTTGCTGTGGTCAGGTCGAACGGGATGAGCGGCGCGGCGGCGCTGTCGGCGCGGTTGGGCAGCAGATCCGGCAGGTACGGCTCCAGCGGATAGGCGCGGGGCGTCGTCCCCGCCGGGCCGCGCTCGGCCTGCGCCAGCACCAGCTCCGGGGTGGGGAAGCGCGTCCGATCGCTGAGCGCGAAAACGGCGGCGTCTTCCCGCGGCAGGACGCCGCGCGCGCCATCGGCCCCGTCGTCAGCGAACAGCACCAGCGGCAGGCGCGCTTCCGTCACCGGGCCGACGGTGAGCACGACCGGCAGCCAGGTGATCGGCTCCGCGGGCGCGCCGAAGGTCGTGAAGCCGCCGGCCAGGCGAAAACCGGGCCAGTCCTCCCAGCGGATGAACCCGCCGTCCGGGGCGCGCACGCCGCCCTCGAAGCGCAGCGTGTACAGCCCGTCCGCCAGCGGATCGGGCAGCGTCAGGTCGAAATTGAGCGGGAAACGCAGGACGGCTTCGCCCCCGGCGTTCCGCCCGCGCCAGATGCGCCCGTATGGCACAGCGATCTCGGCCAGCCGCTGGCCGCTGACCCGGTTATCGATGGCCACGCCGCTGATGAGCTGCTGATCCGACCAGCCGTTGTGGGTGTACGCATCGGGCTGGGCGAGCGCGGGCGCGCCGGGCCGCGGACTCACGGCGATCGGGACGAGGGTCAGCCGGGCGGCGGGCAGATAGGCCGGATCGAGTTCGCCGCGCAGTTCGACGTCCAGCTCCAGCCGCAGCGGTTGGCCGGCGCCCGGCGTCAGGGTGCTGATGCGCCCCGCCGCCGTCCAGTACGACTCGGCGCGGCTGAGCGTCCCGGCGATCGCGAACGGGATGGCGGCGGATCCGCCCGTCCGCAGGCCGTCCATGCCGTAGTAGGCATCGGCATCGCTGCGCTCCGGGATGACTGCGCCGCTCGTGAAACGGGCCAGCTCGGCGCCTGCGTCGTCCGTCAGGATGGCCGTCTCCAGCGCCAGCGCGTCAGCGGGCAGGCGGAAGGTGTCGGTCGTCAGCGGCACGCGCGCCTCGAAAGTGAAGTCGCCCGCGTCATCTGTCCGCCAGGTGGACGCGCTGATCAGGCTGCGCCGCGTCCGGTTGAAGGTGCTGGACACCCCGGCGGCGGGCAGGGGCGCGCCGTCTGCCCCGCGTTCGAAGTCGATGAAAAATGTCCCGCCGCCGCCGCGCAGTGTGAACGCGATCCGGCGGACGGCGCTGCGCGTGCGCGCATCCAGCGCGGCGCTCAACGCCAGATAGAGCGACTGCGCGCCGCGCACTGCGTACAGGCTGTGATCGCGCGCCCGGGCCAGCCGCGTCAGCGGGAGGCCGTTCCAGTCCGCCAGATCGCCGTCGATGCTCACCGGCAGACCGACGGTCGGGCCGGGGAGCGGCCCGCGCGGGACGTAGACGATCGTCCCCGGGCCGCCGGGCAGCGCGCCGGGGTAGAACCGGGCTTCCGCCGGCGGAACCGAGTCGACCGGGACGATGGCCAGCGGCGCGCCCGGCGTGGCGCGCAGCCGCCCGACGAAACTGCCGAACGCCCCGGCGCGCACGTAGACGGTCTCATAGGTGTACAGGTTGCGGATGCCGACCTGGGCATTGGGGAAGACCGAGCGCTGCGCCCCGACGACCTCGATGAAGCCGTCCGCATCTGGCTCGCTGATCGCGATCAGGGCCGCGATCGGCGGATCGCCGGGGACGGGAGAACGCCGCTCGGTCTGGGCGCGCGCCTGCGGAGCGCCGGGCGCAGTCAGCAGCCACACCAGCGCCAGCAGGCCCGCCAGGTTGATCCACCACCGCGTTGTGCGCCTCACCGGGCATCCCCCCTGCTGACCGATCAACACGGTCAGTATACGCAGCGTCCCGTCATCGCGCAAAAGGATGTCGGTAGATCCAGCGGCCATCCTGTTCGACCACGCGCGGGCTGAAGTACCACAGCGCCGGGCCGAGCAGCGCGCGCAGCGGCAGCATGATCAGCCGGGCGGCGTCGGGCGTCCGGATGCCCGCTTCGGCGTAATAGCGGTCGAGCTGGGCCGTCTTCTGCGCCGCGTGCGAACGGTAAGCCGCCAGCGGGCGATCGACGGTGACCAGCTCGGCATGGGCGGCCATGCGCCGCCACAGATCGAAATCCATGCTGTAGTGACGGCTTTCGTCGAGCGCGCCGCCGATCTGCTGCCACAGATCGCGCCGCCAGAACGTCCCTTCCTGGCGGATGAAGCCCCAGCCGCGCCCGTGATAGCGCCCGGCCCGGATCCAGCCGCGCACGCGCCCGGTGCGCAGCGGAAAGATGCGCAGCCGGTCGTCAGCGTCGATGTTGGCGGGCCGCCCGGTCAGCCAGCGCACCGCCGGCAGCGCAGCGAAGATCGCCCCGACGGTGTGCAGCGCGCCCGGCAGCAGCACATCGTCGCTGTTGAGCCAGGTCAGGATGTCCCCGGTGGCGCGGGCCATGCCCCGGTTGATGGCGTCCGACTGGCCGCGATCGCGCTCGCTCACCCAGTAGGCCAGCCGATCGGCGTAGGCCGCGATCACGGCCACGCTGCCATCGGTCGATCCGCCGTCGATGACGATGTGCTCCAGGTTCGGGTAGCCCTGCTCGTGGACGCTGGCCAGCGTCCGCCGCAGAAACGCCGCCTGGTTGTACGACGGCGTGACGATCGAGATGCGCGGCAGATCGGTGCTCATGGTTCGCTGCGGCGCTCGGCGTCAGCGGCGCGGTTCCAGCGCCGAGAAGTAGCTGCGGATGATATCGCGCAGCGCCAGCGGCACGCGCCCGCTGTCCAGCGCGGCGTTGGCCGCCTGCTGATACTGCGCGAAGACCTGATCGTATGGCACGACCGACTCGCCGGCGGCATTCGGGGCGAACTCGCCTTCGATGAGCGGGGCATCGCCCGCATCCGGCTCCAGGAACAGGTTCGGGCCGTCCGGCTGACCGCCGATGCGGCGCGGCGCGTAGACCGGTTCGTAAGCGCGCTCGCCCAGGCCGTCCGGGTTGTTGTCGGCGTCGATCGGCCCGCTGCGCTGCTGACCCGCGGGGTCATCCTGCCCGGCTGACGCGGCTCCGTCCCCGGCCTGCGCGATGGCCGAGGCGTTCAGACCGGCGTTCAGGCCGGCGGGCTGATCTGCGCCCGGCTGCTGGCCGTTCCCGGCGATCGATGCCTCCTGTCCCTGGCCGCCGCCCGCCCCCTGCTGGCCGGCCTGATCACCGGGCGAGGCCGCCGCGCCCTGCTGGCTCTGCTGACCTTCCGCGCCCTGCTGACCCTGCGCCCCGCCCTGCTGGACGGTATCCTGCTGCTCGGCCCCCTGCTGCGCCGCGCTTCCCTGCGCCGCAGCGGGCTGGCCCGGCGCAGCGGGATCCGTCTGCTGCTCGCCCTCCACCCCGGCCTGGGGCTGGCCGCCCTGCGGCGCGGCGGACG
>DAOUBU010000036.1:0-9082 GCA_034432395.1 Anaerolineae bacterium | reverse complement strand
GGCGGGGTCGGGCGCAGGGGGCGGGCGCGGGGTGGGCGCAGGGTGGGCGCGGGGTGGGCGCAGGGTGGGCGCGGGGTGGGCGCAGCACGCTGCGCCCCTACCGCATTCCTGTGATCGGACTGGTGGCAGGTCGGCTATACTTAAAGGCATGATCCGCGAACACTGACAGGGCCACCTTGCCATGCCCGATCCGACCGATCTGATCCACGTCGTCGTTGCGCTGGATTTCAACGACGCCATCCTCGATCAACTGCGGGCGATTTCGCCGCGGCTGAAGATCGAACGCCACTTCCCCGATGTGCCGGCGCGCGCCTGGAACGACGTCGAAGTGCTGTACACGCTGAAGACGCTGCCCGACCCGGCCCAGGTTCCGCATCTGCGCTGGGTGCAGCTTCACACCGCCGGGGTCGATCACATCCTCGATCATCCGCTGTACGCCGCGCAGGACGTCGAGATCACCACCACCAGCGGCATCCACGCCGTCCCATTGAGTGAGTACTGCCTGGGGATGATGCTGGCCTTCAACCTCAAGCTGCCGCGCATGCTGCGCGATCAGGCGGCGGCGGCCTGGCCGGCCAACCAGCACAGCATCTACGCCCCGCGCGAGCTGCGCGGCCAGACGGTCGGCATCGTCGGCTATGGCAGCATCGGGCGCGAGCTGGCGCGCCTGTGCGATCAGCTCGGTATGCGGGTGCTGGCGGTCAAGCGCGATGTCAAAAATCCCGCCGATCGCGAGGCGTACCGCGAACCCGGCACGGGCGACCCGGAAGGCGAGATCCCGACGCGCATCTACCCCCCGGAAGCGCTGGCTTCCATGGCCCCGGAATGCGATTTCCTGGTCGTGCTCGCGCCGCTGACGGCGAAATCGCGCCATCTGATCGACGAGGCCGTGCTCAAAGCGATGAAGCGAACCGCCATGCTGATCAACGTCGCGCGCGGGCCGGTCGTCGATGAAGCGGCGCTGATCACGGCGCTGTCGGCGGGGCGGATCGCCGGGGCGGCGCTCGACGTCTTCGAGGAAGAGCCGCTGCCGCCGGGCAGCCCGCTGTGGAACCTGGACAATGTCATCATCAGCCCGCATGTGGCGGGCAACAGCCAGCGTTATCATGAAAAAGCGGCGGCGGTCTTCGCCGAAAATCTGGCCCGCTACCTGGACAAACGTCCGCTGCTCAACCGCGTCCGTCGCGAACTCGGTTATTGAGCCGGAAGCTGGAGGATCCGATCATGCCCGCAAGACCGCAGTATTCGTTTCGTCAGTTCGCCGCCACCCGCCTGTACGCGGAACCCTGCGCCTATTCCCCGAATGGCCGCCAGATCGCTCATGTCGTCAACACCACCGGTCAGTTCAATCTGTGGACAGCGCCGACGGGCGGCGGCATGGCGCGCCAGCTCACCGCCTTCACCGATCACACGGTGCGCAGCCTGGGATGGTCGCCCGACGGGCGGCAGATCGTCTTCACCGCCGATCAGAACGCCGATGAGTTCCATCAGGTGTACCTGATCGACGCGGCGGGCGGCTGGCCGCAGGCGATCACGAACGCGCCGCAGGCCCAGCATCATCTGGGCGTGCAGCCGTTCTCCCCGGACGGAGCGCTGCTGGCCTACAGCGCCAACGATCGCGATCCGCAGCACATGGAGATCATCCTGCGCGAGCGCAAAACCGGCGCGACGACGCGCCCGTTCCCGAACGATGGCCAGTTCTACGCCATGTCCTGGTCGCCGGACGGGCGCTTCCTGACGGCGATCAACGTCATCGGCAACACCCATGTGACGATGTACCTCTACGACCGGCTGACCGGGGAGGTCAGGCCCGTGGGTGAACACACCATCCCGGCCCGTTCCGAACCGCAGGAGTGGGATGCCAGCGGCTCTGGCTTTTACTTCCTGGGCGATGCCGAACGCGAGTTCATGGCGCTCGGCTACTGGGAACTGGCGACCGGGCATTCCTACTGGATCGCCGCGCCGCCGCAGGACATCGAGGCCGCGCTCGTCAGCCGGGACGGGAAGAAGCTGCTCTGGCTGGCCAATCAGGACGGGGCGTCCGTCCTCAAAGGGCGCGATCTGACCACGGGGGAGGATCTCGATCTGCCCGCGCTGCCCTACGGTCAGGTGGACGGCTGGGCGCTGCGCCCGGACGGGGCGCGGCTGGCGCTGGTGATCGCCCAGCCGACGGAGGCCAACAATCTCTATGAACTGAACCTCGTGCCGCGCCGGGGGCGCGCCCGCTTCAAAGCGCTTGGCCAGTCGATGCTGGGCGGGATCCCGGCCCGGAGCCTGATCGTGCCGCAGCGCGTCGCCTACCCGACGTTCGATGGGCGCGACATCCCGGCCTGGCTCTACCGTCCGCGCGGGGACGGCCCGTTCCCGGTCGTGCTGTCGATCCACGGTGGGCCGCAGGCACAGGAGCGCCCGCGCTACAACTACAACGGCCTGTATCAGTATCTGCTCCACCGGGGGATCGGCATCCTCGCCCCGAACATCCGCGGTTCGACCGGTTACGGCAAAAGCTACACCAGGCTGATCGAGCGCGACTGGGGCGGCGCCGATCTGAAAGACATCGAGCACGCAGCGCTGTACCTGCACGGGCTGGACTGGGTCGATGCCAGCCGGATCGCCATCTTCGGCGGATCGTTCGGCGGCTTCGCCGTACTCTCCGCCATCACCCGGCTGCCGGATCTCTGGGCGGCGGCGGTCGATCTGGTCGGCCCGTCGAACCTGGTCACGTTCGTCAGCAGCGTGCCGCCGCACTGGAAGCCGTTGATGAAGGCCTGGCTGGGCGATCCGGATGACGATCGCGACTTTTTACTCGAACGCAGCCCGATCACGTATGTCGATCGGATCCGCACGCCGCTGCTGGTCATCCAGGGGGCGAACGATCCGCGCGTGGTCAAAGCCGAATCGGATCAGATGGTGGAGCGCATCCGCGCGCGCGGGGGCGCGGTGCAGTACTACGTCGATCCGCAGGAAGGCCACGGCGCGACCCGGCGCGAGAACGCCGTCAAATGGATGGAGCTGTCGGCGGAGTTCCTGGTCGAACACCTGTTGAAACAGTGAGGTGGAAATCACAGCCAGATGGGTACTGGCCGAGAATACACACCCCTGGTATACCTGCAGGCGCTGCACCGCCTGACCGATGAGCTGCTGCGCATCACCGACCTGGATGCAATGCTCCAGCACCTCGTCGATGAGACGGCTGAACTGCTCCAGGCCCCTTACAGCGAGATCCTGCTGCTGGAGGCGGATGGCGCGCTGGTTGTGCATGCCTGTACGGCCATTCAGGCGGAAATCAAAGGGGAGCGCATTTACCGCCCCGATGCGAAGTTGACCTGGCAGGCGTTCGACAGCGGCGAGCCGTCGGTGCTTGACGACTACGCGACCTGGGAGCACCGTCGGTCTGTCTATTCAGACAACCTGCATGCGGTCATGGATGTGCCGATCATGACAGCGAACGGCTCGATCGGCGTGCTGGCTTTGGGGCGTACCCAGCCGAATCAGCCGTTCCTGCTGATTGAGATCGAGGAAGGGAAGCTGCTGGCGCAGGCGATCGCGGCGGTGCTGGAAAAGAGCGCCTGGCGCGATCGGGTGGCCTCCGCTGAAGCCCGCACCCGTCAGTCGAACCAGCGGATGCTCACGCTGCTGGAAATGATGCGAGAGCCGGTCAGCCTGATCGATCGGACAAACCGAATTCAGTATACCAGCCCGGCGTATCAGGACACGTTGGGCTACCGTTCGTCCGATCTGGTCGGGCGCGATCTGCTCGACATCGTTCACCCGGACGATCGCGATGGGGTGCGGGCATTCCTCACCCAGACGCTGACCGAAGATCCGGATATCACGGGCGGCCTGATCGAGTTCCGCTGCCTGCATGCCAATGGGCATCCGGTCTGGGTCGAAAGTTCTGCGACGCCGATCTACGACGAAAACGGGCTTGTGACCGGTATCCTGACGGTCTTCCGCGATATCGCCGAACGCCGTCAGATCGAAGCGCTGAAGCGTGAACGCGAGCTGCTGGCGGCGACGCTGCGCAAAGAGCAGGAGCTGAGCCATCTGAAGGGGGCGATGATGGTGCGCATCGAACATGAATTCCGCACCCCGCTGGCTGTACTTCAGCTCAACACCGAACTGCTGATACGCTACCTGGAGCGTATGTCATTGGTTCAGCGTCAAGAGCGCATCCAGACCATTCAGGGGCAGGTGGCCCATCTGACGTCGATGCTGGACGGCATCCGCGATGTGTTCAAGATCGGCAGTGCGACGCAGCCCCCGGCCCTGCACCCGCTCGATATCACGGCGCTGTGCAGCGCGCTGATCGGGCAGATGAACGAACAGCGCAGCCAGCCGATCACGTTCAGGCGGCCTGAGGCCCCGGTCATCGCGTTGAGCGATGAAACGCTGCTGACGCTGGCGCTGCAGCAGGTGCTGTTGAATGCCGTGCACTATTCCCAGCCCGACAGCCCGCTGACCGTCGAACTGCTCGTTGAGCCGAAGTCCATCGTCATCCACGTGACCGATACCGGGATCGGCTTCGTGCCAGAAGATCTGCACCGCGTTTTCGAGCCGTTCTTCCGCGGCAGCAACATCAATGAGCGCGGCGGGCTGGGCATCGGCCTGACCCTGGCTCGAGATGCCATTCAGGCGCTGCGTGGCTCGATCGCGATCCACAGCCAGCCGGATCAGGGGACGACCGTCACCCTCAGCATCCCCTGCATTGAAAGGGGTGCAGCGGAGGAGCCGTGATCGTCGTGCCTGTCGGTCAGTCTGGAACGCGCGCGGGACAGGGGATCGCGCTTCAAAACGATCGAGTGCGAGTTGCATATCCGCCGAAAATGCCGATAATCTGAGGTGACGTCCTGCGCGCGAGCGCGAACCTCAGGAAGATGCCGATGCGCCGACTGCTGCCTGTGCTTTTCATTGTGCTGTCGCTGATCCCCGCCGCCGCCTTCGCTCAGACCGAGGCGGACGAGGGTGAACCCGCGCCGTCGATCGGCCTGCTGGGGCTGATCGGCTTCAGCCCGGCGGACTTCGGCCTGAGCGCTGCTGACTCCCTGCCGCCCGCCCTGCAGGCGCTGCGCGACGCCGCCGCGGAGGAGGTCGCGCTGCTGGCCTCGCTGCCCCAGTCGCGGACGCCGGACGGCGGGTTCGTGCTCGGCGATCCCGACGCACCGATCACGATCATCGAATTCGCCGACTGGGCGTGCCCGCACTGCCAGGATTACCACACGACGATCAGCGCGCTGATCGCCGATCAGGTCGCCGCTGGCCGGGCCGCTTTCGAATTCCGCATCCTGCCCACTGCCGGGCGCGATCTGACGATCGTGAACGGCGCGCTGGCCGTGTGCCTGGAGGCGCAGGTTCCCGGCGCGTTCTGGTCGGCCTACGTTTACCTGTACCATCTGGCCCAGACGCGCCAGTACGGTGAAGCGCTGACCATCCTGCCGCAGCTCCTGGGGGCGGATGCGGATGCGGCGCTGACGTGCGCCAGCCAGGCCGGGTTAGAGCAAGTCAGCGCCGATGTCAACTATGCCCGCAGCGCTGGGGTCAGCGGGACGCCCGGCGTGCTGGTGCGCTACCCTGGCGCGGACGCGCCCGAGGTGATCGTGTTCAATGGCCGGCGCTACGCCAATGGCGGCGTCCCCCTGGATGTGCTGACGGCGGTCATTGCCGCTGCGCAGGAGCAGTAAAGACAGGGAATGGTCGGGAAATGAGCGATCTCTGCCTTACACCGCATTAACCTGCGAGCATCAGGCATGTATGCAAGACTGTTCACCAGCACGGTGATCAATGTCATCAACCTGATCGTTAACATCGGTGTCAATTTCGCTCTGCTGCCGATCTTCATCCGCGCACTGGGAGATGAAGCCTATGGTCTCTGGGTGTTTGTGGCTTCATTTTCCGTCGTGCGCGGTTTTCTGCAGATCTTCGATCTGGGCATCCAAAGCGCGGTGGTCAAATACGTCGCTGAATATAACGCGCAGGGAAACACACGCGGCATCAGTGAGGTATTCAGCGCGGCTTTTCTCGCTTTTGGCGCGATCGGTCTGTTCGTCACCGGCGTTCTCCTGCTGGTGATATTTTCGCCCGCGATCGGGATCTTCGGTATACCCTCCCATTTATACTCGACAGCCCGCGGGCTGTTTGCGATCTTCGCTGTGCAAACGCTGATCGATTTCACCGGGTTACCGATCACCGGCCTGATCGAGGGCATGCAGCGCTTCGATATCACGCGCGGATACAACATTGTGCGTTTGATCGTATTCAGCCTCACCAGTCTGGCGCTGCTTTCAGCAGGGGTGGGTGTGTTCGCCCTGGCTTATGCTGCGCTGATCAGTGAGGGCGTTCGTGTGACGGCCAGCGCGTTCTGGGCGAAGCGCCTTGCCCCGGGCCTGCGGATCCGGTTTCCCGTCGGCGGAGAGACGCTCCGATCGATGATCAACCTGAGCAGTAAAGTGTTCGTTTTCGTCATCGTCAACACTGTCTACGAGCAGATGGACAGGCTGATCATCGCTATCCTGTTGACGACGACGCTGCTGACCGATTACGACATTTCATTTCGCATCCACACCCTGGTTTTCGCAATGACGACCTTGATCAGCCCGTTCATGGTATCGGCTGCATCGCATTTACATGCACATAGTGATCGGGTAGAACTGCGTCGGCTGCTCAAACGGGTCACTTTGTATACTGGGTTTTTCACTGTTCCGGTGGCGCTGATTGTCATCGTGCTGGCCGAACCGCTGACTCGATTGTGGATAGGCGCTGATTACATGCACACCGTCCCGGCGACTCGACTTTTCGTGAGCTACCTGTTATTTACATTTTTGCTGCGGGCCGGGCAGAATATGCTCATCGGGGTCAACCGGCTGGAGATGGTGCTGCCGGTATTCATGCTCGCAGTTCTGGTCAATCTGGTCATCAGCATCGTTGCTGCCAGCGCCTTCGGCGTGATCGGCGTCGTCCTGGGAACTGTGATCGGCAATCTCGCGATCAGCCTGCCTTACCTGCGCGCGTTCAAACAGCAGTTCGGGTTGATCTACCGCGATATTCTAGAAATTCTGCTGCGCCTCTACCCGGCTGCCCTCAGTGGAGCACTGGTCGCTGGAGTGTTGAATGATGCTTTCGGCGCAACCCACATCGTTCAGCTCGCGCTGTGGGCAGGGATCGGCCTGATCACCTTCGTGTTCGTCTTCATCGGGGTCGGTATGCCAACCGAAGAACGGACACTTGTCAGACGCTGGCTGCGGTTGCGCGTCGGTCTGGCCTGAGGAGATAAACTGCCATGAGGCAAGATTACACCCGTGAACGCATCCTGTACGAAACAAACCCGATCATCCGGGTGCTGAATCATCGCTATCCGGATCTGTTTCGCTTGTTATGGGAGGCCTACCTCATCTGGCGTGCGCGTGTCACTGACGCCGATCTGGCCTTCCATCCGACGACGCCGATCTTGCAGGCGCGGGCTTACGGTCGGCGCTTTCATCAACGCCGCTCAGAGAAGCATCCGCTGCGCGTCCTGTTCTTCAGCCTGGTCGGCTGGTCAAAACATATCATCATGGATGGTCTGATCGCCCGTGCGCTGTCCATGCGCGGGGTTGAGGTCGATTTTTTCACTTGTGGCGGCATTCTGCCGCTGTGTTATATCCACAATGCTTCATCGCCAGTACCGCCAATGCCCTGCGGGCGCTGTCGCGCTTACGCGGACAGCGGGTTACGGGCATTCGGATTTGTCCCGACGATGATGAAAGATATCATCACGCCGGATGAACGAGCGGCTGTTGAACGTCGGGTGGCCGCTATCGCAGAGGCCGATCTGTTCGATTTCGTCGAAGATGATATTCCCTATGGCTACTTCGCCTCGGTCTCCGCGCGCTGGTTCCTGCTCACCAATAAAGTCGATCGATCGCCGGATATGCTTCAGCGGACGCGCGAATTCATCCTGCTGGGGATGCTCAGCCGACTGGCGATCGAAAAGCTGATCCAGCGCCGAAGACCTGACCGGATCGTCCTCTTCAATGGCATTCAAGCGCCCGAACAGGTTGTCCGCCGGATTGCAGAGCGCGAAGGCATTCCGTACATCTGTACGGAGCGCGGTTACACCCCCAACAGCTTTTTTGCCGCACATAACACACCTGCGACGACGTATCCGCTGGACGGTCTGTGGGAGCAATTCAAAGATTTTCCGCTAAATGAAGTTGAAGAAGCGCGTCTGGATCGCTATCTATTTGACCGGCGCAGAAGCGTGGGGGATACCGATCCGCTGTGGCAGAATGTGCGCGAGGATGAAGACGTACTGCGGCAGGAACTGCAAATACCGCCTGAGCGGCCCATTGTCTCCGTTTTTACCAACGTGCAGGGAGACACTGCGCTGATCGATCGTGACCTGGGTTACGGCGATATCACCGAGTGGATCGATCATGTCATCACGCTCTTCCGCGCCAGGCCCGATCTGACTGTTGTATTTCGCATTCATCCCGCCGAGTCGCGCCTGAAGCGCTATACCCCGCGGCAGAGTTACGGCGATTACATTCAGCAGAGACACCCCGATCTGCCAGAACATATCAAAATCATCCCGTCGTCCAGCACATTAAGCAGCTACACGCTGGCCGGTCTCAGCGATCTGGTGCTGGTTTATGCTTCAACAATCGGGTTAGAGACGACCTTGATGGGCAAGCCTACTGTAGTTTCAGCTCAGGTTCATTATCGGGGCAAAGGGTTCACACTGGATGTCAATCAACCGGATGATCTGGTCACATGGATCGACAGATTCCAGAGTGAGACGTTACCCGCAGTCGATCGTGACAGCGCACGTCGCTATGCCAATCTGTTCTTTTTCCGGTCGATGATCCCGCTGCATGAGATCATCGAAGAAAAAGGGTTCGGTGAACTGAAGTTGAGATTGGAGGGCTTTGAGATGCTCCTGCCCGGTCGGATCCCCGCTGTCGATGCCATTTGCCGTGCGATTATCGATGGTTCACCATTTGTGAATCCCTATCCTGCCGCTCAAAATTGACCCCATGACCGCGCCGCTGCCCGCCGTCACGATCGTCATGCCGATCCGCAATGAGGCGCAGTTCATCGCCCGCAG
>DAOUBU010000035.1:0-12801 GCA_034432395.1 Anaerolineae bacterium | reverse complement strand
TGCCCATTCTTCGTCACTCACGTCGGTGGGGTACGGTTTTCTATTCATACCCCTTATTCTACCGTCAAAAGTTCATAACACGCTCTAGCCGTGTTATGTGGCGCACTGGAGCGGGGAGTCTGCGACAGCGGGACACCTGGCCCGTCATTCAAGATCAGTTGATCGAGCACATGATCAGGCTGGATAGAGTATTTCGCAGCCGATTGAGTCAATTGAAGAGATCGTCAGCAACCGAGGAGTTCTAATCACCCATGATCGTCCCGTTATCCTGGCTGCGTGAATATGTGGATATCGACATCCCGGTCGAGGCGCTGGCCGAACGCCTGACCAACGCCGGACTGGAAGTCGCCCGGCTGACGTATATCGGCGTGCCGCAGACGCAGGTGGAAGGCCTGCGCTACCCCAAGTCCGATCATCTGGTCTGGGATCGCGAGCGCATCCTGCTCGGCGCGATCCGCGAGGTCACGGCGCACCCGAACGCCGACCGGCTGGTGATCGCCCACGTCGATCTCGGCGGCGGGCGCGTTGAGGCCTGCGTGACCGGCGCGCCCAATCTGTTCGAATTCAAAGGGGCGGGGCCGATCGACCCCCCGCTGTGGACGGCCTTCGCCAGCGAAGGCGCGGAAGTATGGGACGGCCACAGCGAGACCCCCAAACGCATGATCCTCAAGGAAAAGGCGCTGCGCGGTGTGCCGAACAAGCACATGGTCTGCTCGGAGAAAGAGCTGGGCATCAGCGATGAGCACGAGGGCGTCATCCTGATGCGCGAGGCCCCGCGCGACCCACGCGGACAGGCGTTCGCGCCGGGGACGCCGCTGGCCGACGTGCTGGGCGACGTGCTGCTCGAGATCGAGCTGACGCCCAATCTGGCGCGCGCGTTCAGCGTGTACGGCGTGGCGCGCGAAGTCGCCGCGCTGCTCGACGTCCCGCTGCGCCCGCCATCCTTCGACGTCGTCATGGAAGGCGCGCCGATCGAGGGACAGGCGTTCGTCGAGATCCGCCAGCCCGACCTCAACCCGCGCTTCACGCTGGCGCTGCTGCGCGGCGTGACGATCGGCCCGGCCCCGGAATGGATGCAGCGCCGCCTGCGGCTGGTCGGCCAGCGCCCGATCAACAACATCGTCGATGTCACCAACTACATCACGTTCGAGATCGGTCAGCCGCTGCACGCCTTCGACTACGACAAGCTGGTGGCGCGGGCGGGCGGCCCGCCGACGATCATCACGCGCCTGCCCGAACCGGGCGAGACGCTGGAGACGCTCGATCAGGTCAAACGCACGCTGGAGCCGCACAACATCCTCGTCTGCGATACCGCCGGGGTGCTCAGTCTGGGCGGGGTGATCGGCGGCGCGGAGACCGAGATCAGCGCCAGCACGCGCACCGTGCTGCTGGAGGCGGCGTCGTGGAATTTCATCAACATCCGCCGCACGATGCAGAGTCAGAAAGTCTTCACGGATGCCGGGGCGCGTTTCTCGCGCGGGGTGCATCCATCACAGGCGGTGCTCGGCCTCAAGCGCGGCATCGAGCTGATGCGCCAGGCCGGCGGCGGGCAGGTCGCGCAGGGGATCATCGACGTCTACCCGCAGCCGCCGGAGCCGATTCAGCTCACCCTGACCACGCGCGAGATCGAACGCCTCATGGGGATGAAGTTCACCGCCCGTCAGGCCGCCGCCATCCTGCGCCGGGGCGGCTTCGCCGTCACCGTGCTCAATTCCCGGACGCTGGCCGTCACCGTGCCCGATTTCCGCATGGACATCAGCGCGGATCCGGTCATCGGTCAGGCCGATCTGATCGAGGAGATCGCCCGCATCCACGGTTACGAGAGCATCCCGCAGACGATCATCGCCGATGCCATGCCGCCGCAGCGCCCGAACGTCGATCTCGACCGGGAGGAGCTGGCGCGCGATGTGCTGGTCGGGCTGGGCCTGCGCGAGCAGATCAGCTACCGGATGACGACCCCGGCGCGCGAGGCGCTGCTCGTGCCGCCGGGTGCGGCGTCGTCCCTGCCGCAGGCGGGCTACGTCGAACTGGCCAACCCGATCTCGCCGGAGAAGACGCATCTGCGCCACACCGTGCTGGTCAGCCTGCTGGAGAACGCGGTCGCCAACCAGCGCTACGCCGCGCGCCAGGCCGTCTTCGAGATCGGGCCGGTCTACTTCGCGGGCGATCAGCCGCTGCCCGATGAACCCCGCCGGCTGGGGATCCTGCTCATGGGGCAGCGCCAGCCCGCCGGCTGGACGAACCCGACCGAGCCGGGCGTCGATTTTTACGATCTCAAGGGCGTGGTCGAGGGGCTGCTGAACGGGCTGCACATCGGCGGGGCGGAATACACGCGCGCCGCGCATACCTCGTTCCACCCGGGACGCTCGGCACTGCTGAGCATCGGCGGGCGGGCGATCGGCCCGTTCGGCGAACTGCACCCGCGCGTGGCGGCGGCGTTCGAGCTGACCGGGCCAGTGTTCGCGGCGGAGTTCGACCTGGACGCGCTGCTCGGTTTCGTCAACCCGCTGCACGCCATCCGTTCGCTGCCGCTGACGCCGCCGGTGCTGCAGGATATCGCGCTGATCGTCCCGGAGAGCGTGCCCGCTGCCGCAGTTGAAGCGGTCATCCGCCGGGCGGGCGGCGATCTGCTGCGCAGCGTGCGCCTGTTCGATGTCTACGCCGGCGATCCGATCCCGGCGGGCAGCCGCAGCCTCGCTTTCAGCCTGACGTACCAGACGGACGAGCGCACGCTGACGGACAAAGAAGTCGCCCGCGTGCACGAGAAGATCGTCAAGGCCTGCGAGCGCGAACTCAACGTGCAGGTGCGGCGGTAACGCCGAATATCGGACGCGGCCACCCGTGATCGGTCATGACGGGTGGCCGCAGTTGCATGCCGGGCTTGCTTTTCGCCCTGTTTACATTGCCAGTACTTTGAGCGACATCTCCCCCTTGTGTGATAAACTGATCGCGACAATATCGATGTCGATGCATCAAGGTTGATAGAGCCAGATGGGGGTCAATTTAGATAAGCCGCAGCGATGGAAAGCGGACACACAGCGTTCAGTCGATAACTACAATCGCTGGTTTCTGGAATATGCACCGATCGCTTACCGCGAAACGCGCACGCGGACGACGCTTTACGTCGAAGATATCTTATTGCGAACAGATAACCTGCGCCGGTTGACAGGTGATCTGCTGTTTCAGCATCCCGACGCTTTAGAGATGCTGCGCATGTCCACTGCCCCGCCTATAGCACGGGATCGATTAGCGGGACTGGCGCAGGTGTCAAAGCGTCTGATCGAGAACATGGAGCGCCATGGACGTATTTCGGCTAACTTGACCGAAATTGCAGTGCGCGAGCAGCTCGAACGGATCGCGACCGTCATCATCCAACTCATCGATCGCGATATCTTCACCTGGTTTAACGGCATCGGCGAGCCAGCGGTCGAGGACGTCAGACGAGTATCCACCGTAGTTGCTGATCGCCTGAGTGGGGTGCTCACCGACACGCTGATCCGAAATGCCCAGGAGGAACATCAGCTTCAGCTTATCACCCGGTGGCTTGAAGCACGCGGTTACACCCCTTCGGAAGTTCGCAGCCCGTGGCAAATGCAGCCCGGAACGTTTGCGCATCGGGTCAAGATTGCAGCGATGCAGGAGGGGAATATTGTTGTGAATATCCCCATCGATACGGTGATCATGCCGTTTTCGGCATCCGTCGGTGAATTACCTGTACTGGTTGAGGCAAAATCCGCGGGTGACTTTACGAATACCAATAAGCGGCGCAAAGAAGAAGCGACCCGGATGCGTCAGCTTCGCCATGCTTTCGGGGAACAGGTGCGCTTCATTTTGCTGTTAGGCGGATACTTTGACAGCGGATATCTGGGTTACGAAGCCGCTGAAGGGATCGACTGGGTCTGGGAACATCGCATGGATGATTTAGTGGAGTTTGGGCTATGACGCTGGACGCGCTGCGACGGCTTGAGGCCCAACGGCTTGAATTGCAGGCCAAGCTGGATGCTGTCAAGTTAAGGCAGGAACGGAATCAGCTCGGTCAGTTCGCCACGCCGTCACAACTTGCGACCACAATCCTCCAGCATGCAGCGCGTCTTTTTCCCGGTGATCAGCCGGTTCGCTTCCTTGACCCGGCGGTTGGCACAGGCGCCTTCTACTCCGCGCTGCTCCAAGCGTTTGCTGAAGAACGTATTGACGCGGCATGGGGATACGAAATCGACCCGCATTACGGGGAAGCTTCACGACGATTTTGGGAAGGACGCGGCATCGAGATCGTCATTGGCGATTTCACCCGAGCCGCTCCCCCGGAACATGAGACGGATCGATTCAATCTGCTGATCTGTAATCCACCCTATGTGCGCCATCATCATATTCCGGCGGATGATAAAAAGGATTTGCAGGCACGAGCCGCACAGAGTTTTCGCATAAAACCGGTCGGTCTGGCCGGGTTGTACGTCTATTTTGTCGGGATCGCGCATGCCTGGCTGCAAGATGGCGGACTCGCCGGATGGCTGATTCCAGGTGAGTTCATGGAGGTCAATTACGGCAGCGTGCTGCGTCACTATCTCACGTCACAGGTGACGCTGCTCGAAATTCATCGCTTTGATCCATTTGAAGTTCAGTTTGATGATGCGCTCGTATCATCGGTCATTATCTGGTTTCGTAAGCAAAAGCCGAAGCCCGATCATCACGTCCTGTTCTCGCTCGGTGGCAGTCCAGATCGGCCTAGAGTGCAGCGGCAGATCGCGTTGAATGCGCTGCACGATGAACCGAAATGGACGCGCTTTTTGACGCCTACTGTGCGTTCCAACAGTCAAACGAAAACGGAACTGCGTTTTCGTGATCTGTTCGAGATCAAGCGCGGCATTGCCACTGGCGCGAACAAATTCTTCATCCTGAATACTGAACAAGTCCATCAGCATAGATTGCCTGACGAGTGTCTCACGCCGATCCTCCCCGGGCCGCGCTATCTTGAAATAGATGAGATCGAAGCGGATGTTCAGGGAAACCCTTTACTCCAGAATCCGCTTTTTCTGCTTGACTGCGCTTTGCCCGAAGATCGGGTGCAGAAGCAGTATCCGACGCTCTGGAGTTATCTCCAGTCTGGCGTTGCTCAAGGCGTCTCGAATGGCTATCTGTGTCGGCACCGGGCGCTCTGGTATGCACAGGACAAACGCGCGCCATCGCCGTTTTTGTGCACATACATGGGCAGAACGTCCGGTGGGCATACTGTGAATCCGTTTCGGTTCATTCTGAATCATTCGCGTGCGGTTGCGCCAAACGTATATCTCAATATCTACCCCCGACGGATGCTGGCGGCCGCCCTGGTAGAAAAACCGGATTTGAAGCGGATGATCTGGAAATCCCTGCAAGCGATCACGACTGACATGCTCGTCAGTGAGGGGCGTGTATACGGCGGAGGCTTGTACAAGATCGAGCCAAATGAACTCGGTAATCTTCCGGTGACCGCTGTTTTTGACTGGTATCATGAATTTCTGGCAGTGCCGCCGCAGCAAGAAATGCTTTTCTAACCTGATGCCCGGCTAGATCTGATGTACCTGTGCGGCTGCGCTGTCGCTGTGGATTTTTTTCACCTGTGTGGTTGCGCCGCCGGGGTGATTTCAGTACAATCCGAAGTACTTGTCAATGAGTCTTCCACCCGTGTGGAGAGTGCCGGTGCGCCCGCACCGGACGCCGAAGGGGCAAGCGGACGGCTGGCGGAGCCGGGCGCGAAACTCTCAGGCTGAAGGGACACACGCCCGTGGATCTCTCTGAAGCGTCCACCGGCGCGCATGCGACTGCGATGCGCCGCTGACTGTGACCGACAGAGCGCACAGCCCGCCACCTGTGCGCTCTTTTTTATTCGCGCTCGATCAGACACTGCTGGAGAAGATCACGATGACATCCTGGAATACCCCCGCCGACCTCAAGTATGCCAAGAGCGATGAATGGGTGCGCATCGAGGGCGAGATCGCCACGATCGGCATCACCGATTACGCGCAGGATGCGCTCAACGACATCGTCTTCGTCGAACTGCCGTCTGTGGGCGATGCGGTCACCGCCGGTGAGGCGTTCGCCTCGGTCGAGTCGGTCAAGGCGGCGTCGGAGATCACCGCGCTGGTCAGCGGCACAGTGACCGAGGTCAACGGTGCGCTCGAATCCGCCCCGGAGACGATCAACAGCGACCCGTATGGCGCGGGCTGGATCGCCCGGATCCGGATCAGCGATGCCAGCTTCGTCGAGACGCTGATGGATGCCGCGGCCTACGCCGAATACTGCCAGACGCGCTGACCCCTGGCATGCGATCGAAAACGGTTGTTTTTAGAGAAAGCTGAAGCTGTCTATGTCGTACATTCCGCATACCGACGCCGAACGTCAGCAGATGCTGGCGGCCATCGGCGTCGCCACCATTGACGATCTGTTCGATGCCGTGCCGGCCACCCACCGGTTCCCCAGGCTGGATCTGCCCGAACCGCTGGCGGAAATGGACGTGCTGGCGGAGATGCAGGCCTTCGCCGAGGCCAACGATCACGCCGGGGATTACGCCATCTTCCGCGGCGCGGGCGCGTACCACCACTACATCCCGGCGGTGGTCAATCACATCCTGCTGCGCGGCGAATTTTACACCGCCTACACCCCCTACCAGCCCGAGATGAGCCAGGGCACGCTGCAAGCGATCTTCGAGTACCAGACTCTGATCGCCCGGCTGACCGGCATGGATGCCGCCAACGCCAGCCATTACGATGGGGCGACCTCGCTGGCTGAGGCGGTGACGGTCGCGCTGGAGGTGGCCCGGCGCAAACGGACAAAAATCGTGCTCAGCCCGGCGCTGCACCCGATGTACCGCGCTGTGACGCGCACCTACCATCAGGGGAACAACGTTCAGTTCGTCGGTGATGAGGAACCGCGCACCGCCGAACAGCTCCTCGATCTGATCGACGAGCGGACGGCCATGGTGGCCGTCGGCTATCCCAACTTTTTCGGCCAGATCGAGCCGCTGGCAAGCGTGATCGAGCGGGCGCACCAGGTCGGGGCGCTGGCGGTCGTCGTCGCCAACCCGATGATGCTGGCGCTGTATCGATCGCCGGGCGAACTGGGGGCCGATATCGTCGTCGGGGAAGGTCAGCCGCTCGGCATCCCGCTCAGTTTCGGCGGGCCGTACCTGGGATTTTTCGCCACGCGCGAGGAATATGTGCGCCGCATCGCCGGGCGCATCATCGGCGAGACGGTCGATGCTGAGGGCCGCCGCGCCTACGTCATGACGCTGCGCCCGCGCGAGCAGGATATCCGCCGCGAGAAAGCGACGAGCAACATCTGCACCAATCAGGGGCTGATGGCGCTGGCCGCCACGGTCTATCTCTCGGTGATGGGTAAGCACGGCCTGAAGCAGGCCGCGACACTGAGCTACCAGAAGGCGCACTACGCC
Organism: Anaerolineae bacterium; assembly: GCA_034432395.1. Lineage (GTDB taxonomy): Bacteria > Chloroflexota > Anaerolineae > Aggregatilineales > Phototrophicaceae > Flexifilum. Next base: position 5,378 of record DAOUBU010000035.1, on the reverse strand, counting down.
GCCGATCAGATCGCCGCGCTGGACGGCTACAGCGTCGATCGGTCGCTGCCCTTCTTCAATGAGTTCATCGTCAAATGCCCGCGCCCGGTCGCGCACATCAACGACGCGCTGATCGCCGAGGGCATCATCGGCGGCTACGACCTGGGCCGCGACTACCCGCACCTCAAGGATCACATGCTGATCGCGGTGACGGAGATGAATCGCAGGGATGAGATCGACGCGCTGGTGAGCGTGTTGAAGCAGGAAGTGAGGACGGCGTAACATGGACGACAAGCAGCCGCTGGAACCGCTGATCTACGAATTGAGTGTGCCGGGCCGCCAGGGCGTGCGCCTGCCCGCCTGCGACGTGCCGGAGACGCCGCTGCCTGACGATCTGCTGCGCGCCGATCTCGATCTGCCCGAACTGAGCGAACTTCAGGTCGTCCGCCATTTCGTCAATCTGAGCAGCTTCAACCACGCCATCGACAAGGGCTTCTATCCGCTGGGGTCGTGCACGATGAAGTACAACCCCAAGATCAACGAGGACGTGGCCCGGCTGCCCGGCTTCGCGCACCTGCATCCGCTGACGGACGCGGAAGGCGCGCAGGGCGCGCTGGCGCTGATGCACACGCTGCAAACCTGGCTGGCGGAGATCGCCGGCTTCGCCGCATGCAGCCTCGTCCCGGCGGCGGGCGCGCAGGGCGAACTGGCCGGCATCCTCATGATCCGCAAGTATCACGTCCAGCGTGGAGAGACGCAGCGCACGCGCATCCTCGTGCCTAACAGCGCCCACGGCACGAACCCCGCCACCGTCTCGATGGCCGGGTTCACGGCGGTTGAACTGCCGTCGGACAAAGATGGCAACGTCGATCTGGAGGCGCTGCGCGCGGAGTGCACCGGCCCGAACGCGCACACTATCGCCGGGATGATGATCACGGTGCCGAGCACGCTCGGCCTGTTCGAAGGGCACATCCTCGATGTCATCGGTCTGGTGCATCAGGCGGGTGGCCTGATGTACATGGACGGCGCGAATATGAATTCGCTGCTCGGCATCGTCAAGCCGGGCGAACTGGGCTTCGACGTCATGCACTACAACCTGCACAAGACGTTCAGCACCCCGCACGGCGGCGGGGGGCCGGGCTGCGGGGCGGTGGCGGCGGCGGAACGGCTCAAGCCGTACCTGCCCGGCCCGGTGGTGCAGGTCGTCGATCCCGCGCCCACCGAGGACGATGCGCCGCTCTACGGGCTGGTCATGCCGGAGCAGTCGATCGGCCCGCTCAAGGCGTTCTGGGGCAATTTCGGTATGCATGTGCGCGCCTACGCCTACATCCGCACTTACGGGACGGATCTGCGCGAGGTCAGCCGGCATGCCGTGCTCAACGCCAACTACGTCCGCGCCCGGCTGACCGATGTCTATCCCATTCCGTACAATCGCTACTGCGGCCATGAGTTCGTGCTGGAGGGGCGTTTTGACGGCGTCGAGGGCGTGCACGCGCTCGATATCAGCAAGCGGTTGATGGATTACGGCTTCCACCCGCCGACGAACTACTTCCCGCTGATCGTCCACGAGGCGCTGCTGATCGAGCCGACCGAGACCGAGGACAAGGCCACGCTCGATCGGTTCATCGAGGCGATGCACCGCATTGCCGAGGAAGCGAAGACCGACCCCGCGCTGCTGACGTCCGCGCCGCACACCACGCCGATCAGGCGGGTGGATGAAGTGCGCGCCGCCAAAGAGCTGGTGCTGTGCTGCCGGCCCATCCCGCAGACGCAGACGGTGTAGCAAAACAACCCGATCGGATGCGGACGACGGGCGCAGGCGGTGTGCTTCAGGCGCTGCCTGCGCCCGCTGTTTTATCCCCATGCCAGACGGGGCGAACTGCACCTTTTCAGGCCCGGGAAAGCGCGCTACAACTAGGCGACCACAGACTCAGGAGTCGCGATGAAACTACTGGAATGGCTGGCGATCTGGTTCGGGCCGCAGCCGCAGCCGAAGGCCGATCCGCTGCGCGAGACGCTGGAAGAAGGCCGCCGCCGCAAATTCGCCGAGGATTACCCGGGGGCGCTGGCCGCGTTCGAAAGCGTGCGCGCCCAGCTCCAGCCGGATGATGTCCTGTTGGCCACGGCTGTCGAGCTGTTCATCGGTGAAGTCCAGATCGAAGCCGGGGATTTCGCCAGCGCTGAAGCGCAGATCGAGCGGGTCGCAGCCACAGCCAATTATCCCGCACAGCTCATCTACCTGGCGCAGGCGCGCGGGTTGCTGGCGCAGGCGCGCGGTGATCTGGATGCCGCGCGCACGCATTACGAGGAAGCGCGGGCGCAGGCGAAGGAAGCGCAGCTCATCACCGCGGAGATGAGCACAGCCGGTCATCTGGCGGAGGTGGTGCTGCTCGATGGCAACGCGGCCTACGCAGTGCATCTGCTGCGCGAAAATCTGCCCCGGCTGCAAACGTTCAACGATCCTGATCTGAGATGCGCCTTCATCGGCGTGTACGGTCTGGCACTGATCGAGACCGGTCAGGCCGCGGAAGGGCTGGATATGCTGCGCAATGCCCTGACGCTGAGCGAAGCTGCGGGGTACGTCAAATACGAGCGGCGCTGGCTGCTGGCGCTGGCGGAACAGGCGATCAAGGATGGGCGCTACTACGACGCCGGCGCTCATCTGGAACGCGCGCTGCGCCTGTTCGACAATTCGCCGCGGTCTGACGCCGCGTTTGTCCGGGAGTACAGCGATGCGCTGCTGCTGGCGGCCCGCACGGCGCTGTATGCGCGGGATGTCCCGACGGCGATCGCCCATGCCGAACGCGCCGGCCAGCTCGCCGATCAGGCCGGGGACGCGGCTGCCCGATCGCGGGCGCGCGGCCTGCTGGGGATGGCCCTGCGCATCGCCGGGCGCGGAGCCGAGGCGATCCCGCCGCTGCTGGAAGCGGCGCAGTCCAGCCCATCGGTCGAGGTGCTGCGCAATCTGGCCGCCGCTTACGATCAGACGGGCGATCATGCCGCCGCTGTGCGCACCTATGAACAGGCGATCGCGCAGGCGCAGGCCGCGCGATCGCCGCTGGACGAGGCCCAGGCGCGGCGCGATTACGGCATCGCGCTTCAGGCGGCGGGCCGGCTGCCCGAAGCGATCGAACAGTGGACGGCGGCGCTGCCGCTGTTCGAAGATCGCAAAGCGTTCAGCCAGGTCGCCCGGCTGCGCACCGATCTGGGCACTGCCCGGCGCGCCCTGGGCCAGCACGCGCGCGCACTGCGCGAGTACGAGCAGGCGCTGATGCTGCTGAGTTCGCTGGATGAGCACGATCGCGAGACCCGCGGCCTGGTGCTGGCCAATGCCGCGGTCGCCTATGCCGAGCAGGGCGATGCCGAGTCGGCGGATAATTTTTTCAGCGAGGCGATCGCCATCGCGGAGCGGAGCGGCGATCGGATCGCGGAGATCACCCGGCTCAACAATTACGCCTGGTTCCTGACAATGATCGGCAAACCGCGTCGGGCCGCCGTCTCTCTGCATCGCGCTGTTGAGCTGTGCAGCGATCTCAAGCTGCAGCCGCATATGGCCGTTCTCTATGACAATCTCGGTTTGGCTGAGGCGGACTCATACAGCGGGGCGTTAATATGGCATCACAGGGCGCTCAGTATCATCGATGCTGAGCGCTATCCGCAGTGGGCGGCGGTGTTCCGCGTCAACCTTGCGCATGCGCAGATCGCGGCTGGCTATCTCGACCAGGCGGAAGCGCTGCTCGATGAGGCGCTGGCCTATGCCCGTAACGCCCCCAGCGCGGTCGAGACGCTGATCCACGCCCTGATCGGCCAGGCGTTGATCGCGATCAAGCGCGGCACGCCGGAGGCAGCCGGCCCGCCGCTGGATGAGGCGATCGCGCGGGCGCGGCAGGCCGATCTGCGCCGCGCACTGGCGGAGGCGCTGGCCGCCCGCAGTCAGCAGCAGGCCGCCCTCGGCGATTCCGCCGCCGCCGCCGCGACCTGGGACGAGGCGGCGCGGCTGTACGCCCGTCTGAGTATGCCGCAGGCCAAACGGAACCCGGCCTGGCTGAAAGCCGGGTGAGCGAGACATGGCGGCGATCTGGTGCGTTTCCGCCCCCCTGTACAGCCACACCGACTGGGGCGGCTTTCTCAAGACGGCCTGCGCGCTGCACGACCGCGGCCACGCCGTGACCTGGGTGAGCGAGGAGGCGCTGCGCGGGGCGATCGCGGCGGCGGGGCTGGATTTCGCCTCCATCCCGGCCACGGGATGGCTGTGGCCGCCGCCGCCCGCGCCCGACCTCAGCGCCCTGCCGCCCGCCGAAGCGGTCATGCTGCGCTACCGGCGCGCGCTCGATACCTGGATGAGCGAGGATCGCGTCAGCGCCGGGGTGGAGGCGCTGCTGGCCCTGGCCGATGACCACGGCCCGCCCGATCTCATCCTGACCGATCCCTTTCTGACCGCGGCGGCGCTGGCGGCGGAGAAGCTGGCCGTCCCGCTGGTGGTGGCGGGCTGGCCGGCCATGCGCGAGCTGAACGAAGACTCGCTGTTCCCCGTGCAGCGCCAGTTGAGCGCCGACAGCCGGGAGCGGCTGGCCCGGTTGTACGCCCGGTTCGGCCTCACGGGGGTGAATTTCAGCGGCGGCCCGGCCCCGGCCATCCTCAGCCCGCACCTGCATCTCAGCTATTTCACCCGTGACTGGTACATCAGCGACGACGACAACCTGCTCGATCAGACCGAGTTCGTCGGTGGGATCGTCACGCCGGCGGCCCAGCCCGCCCCGGACTGGCTGGCGGCCATCCCGGAGGAGGTGCCGCTCGGTGTGGTGACGCTGGGCACGACCTTCACCGGGGATTACGGTTTTTACGCCTGGGCGGCGCAGGCCTGCGCCCGCGCGGGGCTGCTCCCGATCGCGGCGGTCGGCTGGACGCCGATCCCGCCCGATGAGAAAGCCCGCCTGATCGCTGCGCTGCCGAAGGGCACGCGCCTGGTCAATTACGTCGATTTCGCTCACGTGCTGCCGCGCGCGCGGGTGCTGGTGCATCACGGGGGCATGGGGACGACGCACGCCGCCGTCGTGCACGGCGTCCCGCAGATCGCGGTGCCGCACGCCGCCGATCAGCGCGGCAACGCCCGGCGCATCGCACAGGCGCGCGTCGGCCTGAACCTGAGCGCGCACGACGTCCGCCAGGGGCTGCTGATGCAGGGGGTTGCGGCGATCATCCGCGATGAGAAGGTGCGGGCGCGCGTGGAACAGGTCAGCGCGCAGTTCCATGCGCTGGGAGGCCATGACGCCGCCGCCGATGCCGTTGAAGCGGTGCTCAGGCGGGGCTAGAGCGTGTTAGGCACTTTAAAGACAAAAAGCGAACGTATGGACAAAGCGATGCAGCATAATCATGGCAAAAGCCAGGAAATGCAGCCC